>NZ_JBHVPP010000008.1:0-326634 GCF_042887295.1 Streptomyces sp. NPDC057950 | reverse complement strand
TTCGTGTTCATGGTCCGTGAGACCTCGCAGATGTTCATCACCGGCCCGGACGTGGTCAAGGCCGTCACCGGTGAGGAGATCAGCCAGAACGGGCTCGGCGGCGCCGACGTGCACGCCGAGACCAGCGGCGTGTGTCACTTCGCCTACGACGACGAGGAGACCTGCCTCGCCGAGGTCCGCTACCTCCTGTCGATGCTCCCGCAGAACAACCGCGAGAACCCCCCGCACACCACCGCCCACGACCCGGCCGGCCGGCGCGGCGAGATCCTCCTCGACCTGGTGCCGGCGGACGGCAACCGGCCCTACGACATGACGAAGGTCATCGAGGAGCTCGTCGACGACGGCGACCACCTCGAGGTCCACGAGCGCTGGGCCCGCAACATCATCTGCGCGCTGGCCCGTCTGGACGGCCAGGTGGTGGGCATCGTCGCCAACCAGCCGCAGACCCTCGCCGGTGTCCTGGACATCGAGGCCTCCGAAAAAGCCGCCCGGTTCGTGCAGATGTGCGACGCCTTCAACATCCCCATCCTCACCCTGCTGGACGTGCCCGGCTTCCTGCCCGGCGTGGACCAGGAACACGGCGGGATCATCCGGCACGGCGCGAAGCTCCTGTACGCGTACTGCAACGCGACGGTGCCGAGGATCTCGCTGATCCTGCGCAAGGCGTACGGCGGTGCCTACATCGTGATGGACTCCCAGTCCATCGGTGCCGACCTCACGTACGCGTGGCCCACCAACGAGATCGCCGTGATGGGCGCCGAGGGCGCCGCCAACGTCATCTTCCGCCGCCAGATCGCCGACGCCGCCGACCCCGAGGCCATGCGCGCCCGCATGGTCAAGGAGTACAAGGCCGAACTCATGCACCCCTACTACGCGGCCGAACGCGGTCTGGTCGACGACGTCATCGACCCCGCCGAGACCCGCGAGGTCCTCATCCGTTCACTGGCGATGCTGCACGCCAAACACGCGGACCTGCCCTCCCGCAAACACGGCAACCCCCCGCAGTAGACCCCCACCGCCCGCACCCACCGCCCGCACCCGCGCACCCGCACCCTGCACTTCCCGGCCCCCTTGCACCCCCCGTCGCTCCGCTTTCCGCCCGGCATCCCGCACCGGAGCAGACCCTGCGGTCTGCTTTACGGGACGCCGGCCGGTCCCGCCCCGCCGCCTTTCCGCCCTGCCGGAGCAGGCCGGAGGGGGCCGGAGCGGCGCCGGAACGGGGCCGGAAAGGAACGGAGTTGCACGAAAGGCCTGGCAGTCGCCGCTCCCCGGCGGTGCGCGGACCGCGGACGGACGGTCTCCCCTCACCCCCACAGAAACAGCACGACCGGTCGGGTATTGACAGACCGGATGCGCTGTTTTGTAATCGGGGGTGCGGCACGGGACACCGAGCAGGGGAGACGGCGTGGACATCGACGTACTGGGCGCACTGGCAGTGCGGGAGAACGGGGTGTCCATCACCCCGACGGCGCCGAAACCGCGGCAGGTCCTGGCGCTGCTCGCGCTCCGTGCCGACCAGGTGGTGCCCGTCGCGGCCCTCATCGAGGAACTGTGGGGCAACTCCCCGCCGCGCAGCGCCCGTACCACCCTGCAGACGTACGTGCTGCAGTTGCGCGAGCTGATCGCGCAGGCGCTCGAGCACGGCCGCAGCGGCGCCAAGGACGTCCTGATGACCCTGCCGGGCGGCTATCTGCTCGTCTCCGGCGGCGGCAGCAGTGACGTGCGCGAGTTCGAGCGGCTCGCGGGGGAGGGCTACCGGGCCATGGACCAGGGCGCCTTCGCCGAGGCGGCCCGCACCCTGGCCGGGGCGCTGCGGCTGTGGACGGGGGCCGCGTTCGCCGACGTACAGGCCGGGGCGCAGCTGGCGATGGAGACCCGGCGGCTGGAGGAGAGCCGGCTGTGCGCGCTGGACCAGCGCATCGAGGCCGATCTGCGGCTGGGCCGCCACCGTGAACTGCTGCCCGAACTGACCGTGCTGACCAGCCGGTACCGCACCCACGAGAACCTGCACGCGCAGTTCATGCTGGCCCTGCACCGCTCCGGCCGGCGCAGCGAGTCGCTGAGCGTCTACCACCAGCTGCGGGCCACCCTGGTCAACGACCTGGGCCTGGAGCCCTCGCCGCGGCTGCGGCGGCTGCAGCACTCCATCCAGACGGCGGCGCCGGAGACGGCGGCGATGCCCGCACCGTTCGACGGCGCGGGACCTGCCGCGCCCGCACGGGCCCGGTGAAAGCGCACCGCCCGCACGGCGGCGGCACGGGCCGCCGCCGCCGTGCGGGCGGCAGCAACCGCACCTGACCGAACGGCGCTTCGGGCGGCCCGAGAGACCCCGACGGCCCGCGTGGTGCGGACGGTCCGCAGGGCCCCGACGGCCCGGAGGGTGCGCCGTCGCCCCGGGACGGACGGCCCTACCCGGACCCGGCGGTGCCCCGTCCCGCGTACGACCCCTACCGGCCTTGAGGGGAGCTCGGGCCGGGGCCCACGGCCCGGAGGGTGCGGTCGGGCCGGAGGGTGTGGTCGGGCCGGGTGGTGCGGTCGGGGCGGGCGGGTGTGCGGGCTGGTGGCCGGTGCGCCGCGGGCCGGCCGCCGGATGCGTGAACCGGCTGAACACGCCGTGTCCGCCCGCCGGACGGACCCGTGGGGCGGGCGGCTCATTCTTTGGGCGGAGGGTTTGGGCGCCGGCTGGTTCCCGGGAGCCAGCCGCCTTCGGCGGGGATCACCACGGCCGGGGATGTGGCGCGGTGGCGGCGGCGCCCACAATGCCAGGACGGCCACTCGGGATCCGACCCTTGGAGACGCCCACCATGACCCCCGCCCCTCACCCGCACACGGCCTCGCCGACGCCGGCGGCCGACGTGCTCGCCGAGCTCACCGCGGTACTGGCGGGCATGATGCGTGTCGAGCCGCAGACCCTCGACACACAGGAGTCCTTCCGGCTGCTGGGCCTGGACTCGATGCTGTCCCTCGAGTTCGTCGCGGCGCTCAACGCCCGCTACGGCACCCAGGTCGCGGCCACCGCGCTGTACGAGCACCCCACCCCGGCGGCACTGGCCCGGCACGTCGCGGCCGAACTCGCCGCACCCGGGCCCCTGCCGCACCCCGGCCCCGCCCTGGTCCCGGCCCCGGCCCCGGTGCGCGGTGCGGGAGCGTGGCCCGTCGCGGGGCCGGACACGGTCACCGACACCCTGCGCACACAGCTCGCCGGGATCCTGCACTGCGCCGCGCGGGACATCGACGTGAGCGCGCCGTTCGCCGCACTGGGACTGGACTCCATCCTGGCCGCGGAGTTCCTGGCCGGCATCAACCGCACCTACGGCCTCAGCGAGCAGACCGACCTGCTCTACGACCACCCCGACCTCGCGGCCATGGCCGCACACGTCACCGCGCAGGTGACAGACACCGCACCCGCACCCGCACCCGCACCCGCACCCGCACCCGCACCCGCACCCGGTCCCGCACCCGGTCCGGTGGCTGTGGCCGGGTCCGTGCCGGCCGCGGCGGCCGGGCGGGGTGATGCGGCGCCGCGCCCCGCCCGGCCACCGCGGGCCGTGGAGATCGACCTGAACGCCCTGCTGGACGCGGTGCGCGACGAGGTGCTCAGCATCGACGAGGCGGCTGCCCTGCTGGCGGCCCGTTCCGCCTGACACGAAGGGCACACGGTGATGGACACCCGCGAGATCCTGACGCGGTTCAAAGGCGGCACCCTGCAGCGCGAGCACGCCGTGGCCCTGCTGGGCGGCGCCCCCGCACCGCCGTCCGGACCGCCGGCGCCCGGCCCCGCGGCGCCGCCCGCTGCGGCGGACCGTGAACCGCCGCCCGGCCCCGGTTCCGGCGGCGCCGAGCCGTGCGCCGTCGTGGGAATGCAGGGCTGCTTCCCGTACGCCGGCGATCTGGACGCCTTCTGGCGCCACGCCCTGGAACAGCACATCCCCACCGCCTCGCCCCTGCGGGGAGGGGACCGTTTCGCTGACGGAGCACGGGAGTTCGACGCCGGCCTGCGCGCCCTGTTCGGCCTCGACGCCGCGGGCGCGGCCGCCCTGGACTCCCGCGAACGCCTGCTGGCGCGCGGCGCGTGGCAGACCCTGGAGAGCGCCGGATACGCCGGAGCGCGGACCGACCGGCTCACCGGCCCCGACAGCACAGGGCGCAGCGTCGGTGTCTACGTCGCCGCCGGCCCGCCCCGCGGCACGCCGGGCGGGCACCTGGTGGGCGAGCGCCTGCGGGGCGGGGCGGGACCGGCCGGGCGGCTGTCGCGGCTGCTCGACCTGCGCGGGCCCAGCCTGAGCGTCGACACCGGCGCGTCCTCCTTCCTCACCGCGCTGCACCTCGCGCTCGGCGCGCTGCGCGCGGGGGAGTGCGAGGCGGCGCTGGCCGCCGCCGTCGAACTGCCACCGGGTCCGGCCCACCAGCCCACCCCCACTCCCACCGGCACGGATGCCGGTGCCGGTGGGAGTGGGGGTGTCGGGGACGGCGGCGGGGGAGTGGTGGTCGTTCTGCTCAGGCCGCTGGCCGCGGCCCGTGCCGCCGGGGACCGTGTGTACGCGGTGATCCGTGCCGGTGCGGCCGGTCACCCGGGCCGTCTGGGAGCCGTACCGCACCACGCCCGGCTGGTCGGCCGGGCCCTGGCCGCGGCCGGGCTGCCGGCCCCGGCCGCCGGTCCGCACGGGCCGGACAGCGGCCCGCGCCCGCCGCGGACCGCATCACCGCCGTCCCCGGCCGCCGCCCCCGGTCCCGACGGACCAGGTGCGGACCCGGTGGTACCGGAGGCCGGACTGGAGGCCGGACTGGAGGCGCTGGGCATCGCGGTGCGGGAGAACGCCCGGACGGCGGCAGCCCCGGCGGCTGATACGGGAGTGGTCGCCGGGGCGGCCGCCCTGGCCCGTGCCGTGGGGCAGCTGCGCCACGCCACGCTGCTGCCCGGACCCGGCCGGGCGGCGCCCGCCGTCTGGGAGCCGGCCCGCGGCGACGACGGCACCGCGGTGCCCCGCAGGGCCCTGGTCGGCGTGTCCGGGCCGCCGGCCGCGGACGCCGTGCTGGTCCTGGAGGAGGCACCCGCCGCACACCGTCCGCCCGCCCGGCCGGCCCCGCCACCGCCCGCCCGCCACCCCGCGCACGCGGAACTGGTGCTGCTGTCCGCCGCGACGCCCCGGCAACTGGCCGCCACCGCAGGGCAGTTCGCCCGCTGGCTGGCCGGCGCCGCCCACCACGGCGGGCCGGCCGGAGCGGACCTCGCCGCGATCGCACACGAACTGCGCCTGGGACGGGCGGCTTTGCGCTGCCGCCTGGCGGTGGTCGCCCACACGGTCACCGGCCTGGCCGCACAGCTGGCCGCCTTCGCCGAGCCCGCCGGCCCCGGCCGGTACCCGGCGGGCGTACGCAGCGCCGACCTGCGCGACGCCGGTGACCCGCTGCTGCTCGACGGGCTCGCGGAGACCCGCGCCTACGTGGCCGCCCTGTGGCAGGGCGGCCGCTTCGAACAGCTGACGCGGCTGTGGCTGGCCGGCACCGACGTCTGCGCCGTACTGCCCGCGCACCCCGGCCCCGCGGGCATCGAACTGCCCCCCACGGTGCTGCAGCCCGAGCCCCACTCCCACCCCGAGCCGGAGCCGGAGCCGGAGCCGGAGCCGGAGCCTGACCCCGAGCCCGAGCCGGAGCCGGAGCCCGAGCCGGAGCCCGAGCCCGAGCCCGAGCCCGAGCCCGAGCCCGAGCCCGATCCCGAGCCCGAGCCCGAGCCCGATCCCGAGCCCGAGCCCGAGCCCGAGCCCGATCCCGAGTCCGAGCCCGAGCCCGAGCCCGATCCCGAGTCCGAGTCCGAGCCCGAGCCCGATCCCGAGCCCGAGTCCGAGCCGGAACCGGAGCCCGATCCCGAGTCCGAGTCCGAGTCCGAGCCGGAGCCGCACCCCGAGTCCGAGCCGGAACCGGAGCCTGATCCCGACCCCGAGTCCGAGCCGGAGCCCCACTTCGAATCCGGGTCCGAGCCCCGCACCCGGTCCCAGGTCCGCTCCCCGTCTCCGGTGGGGTTCCGGTCTTCGCACGGGCCGGGGGGACGGCCGGCGGAGTCCGGTCCCGGCAGGACGGCGTCCGGCGCGGGTGTGCCCGCACCCGACGGCGGCACGGACGGAGCACAGCGGTGACCGCACCCCTGACACCCCCACCCCCGTCACCGTCGCTGTCCGCGGTCGCGTCCCCGTCCCCGTTCCCGGTCCGGGCTCTGGCCCCGGTCCCGGCGTCCGCCGCGGTTCCCGTCGGGGGTGCGGACGCGGGCACGGACGAGCCGGTCAAGCTGTGGCTGTGTCCCAACGACGGGCTGCCGCCCGCGGTCGCCGGTCTGCTCGCCGCGCACTGGCTGGACGCGCGGGAGCAGAAGACCGCGAGCCGTTTCCTGTTCGAACGCGACCGGCGCCAGTACCTGCTCGCCCACACCCTGGTGCGGCGCGCGCTGGCGCTGGAGGCGGGCCTGGCCGAGGCCGAGCTGGTCATCTGGCGTTCCGCGCGGGGCCGTCCCTTCCTGCGGCCCGCTCCGGGCGAACTGCCGCGCGGCGGGGCCCAGCTGGACTTCAACCTCTCCCACGCGGGCGGCTACAGCCTGCTGGGCATCGTGCGCCGCCACCGCATCGGTGTGGACGTGGAGCGGCTGGAGGACCGCGACGAGCGGGCCATCACCACCATCGTGCGCACCTTCGCCGCCCCGGAGCGGGAGTGGGTCGAGCGGGCGGCGCACGGACCGGACCGCGACCGGCGGGCACTGCGGGTGTGGACGCTCAAGGAGGCCTATTCCAAGGCCCGCGGGCTCGGTCTCGGACTGCCCTTCGACGCGTTCGTCTTCACGCTGGACGACGAACGCGGCGTACGCGCCTTCACGCCGCCCGCCGACGACACGGCCCGCCCGTGGCGTTTCGTCGAACTGGAGCCGGTGCCCGGCGTGCTGGTCGCCGTCGCCGTGCCCGCCGACGCGGCCCAGGACCCGGTGCTCCACCTCGGCTACGGCTTCCCCTGGAGCCGCTCGGAGCTTCGCAGTTTCCCGCTGCCCCGGCCGGTGGGGGGCCGCCTGGCCGCGGTCCCCGCGTAACGGCCGGGGCGGCGGCCCGGGGGCATCTCCAGCGGGCTTCGAAGACCTCTTGAGCCGGGACACCTACCGTGAGGCATCCGCTGTTCCTGCTGTCTGCAGCCAGGAGGCCGCCGTGCCCATCCTCAGGTATCCGCAGAGTCCGCTGGACGACCTGCTGCGGCGGGCCGCGGACCGGGACGGCGACGCCCCGGCCGTGGTCACGGCCGAGGACGCGGTGACGTTCGCCGCCCTGGACCGGGACGCGGACCGTATCGCCCACTACGTACGGCGCACCGTCCGCCGGGCCGACGCCGTCGTCGCCGCGGCCACCACCCTCGACACCGCCTTCCCCGCCGTGTACTACGGCACCGTCCGCAGCGGCCGGCTGCTGGCCCTGCTCGATCCGCTGATGGGGCCGGCCGCGCTGCACGAGGTGTGCGCGGCGGCCGGGGCCGAGATCGCCTTCGTACCCGGCCCGCTGGCCGCGCTGCTCGCCGCGCTCGCCGACCGGCTGCCCCGGCTGCACACCATCGTGGTGACGGACCCCACCGGCCGTCCCGCGTCCGGCCGTCCCGCATTCGGCCGTCCCGCGTCCGGCGGTTCGGCGTCCGGCGGTTCGGTGCCGGGCCGTGAGGCGTCCGGTGGTCCGGGGGCCTGTGCGGTGGTGGCGCTGTCCGCGGCTCTGGCCGGGGTGCCCGCCGCCGGGTCCGTACGCACGGTGCGGCCCGGTGCGGACGCGGTGGCGTGCCTGCAGTTCGCGCCGGACGGCGGGGGCCGGCTGAAAGGTGTGCGGCTGACGCACCGCAATCTCGTCGCGGGCGCCGCGCAGACCGCGCTGGCCCACCGGCTCGGTGCCGCCTCCGTCGTCCTCAACCATCTGCCGCAGTACCACGCCGTGCACCTCAACTCGGCCGTGCACGCCGGGGCCCGGCAGGTGCTGTGCACGGACCCGGACCCCTTCGGGGCGCTGGAGGAGGCCGCGCGGGCACAGGCCACCCACTACTACGGGCTGCCCGCCCGGCTGCACCGGCTGGCGGGCGATCCCCGGCTGGCGGGTGCCTCCCGGCCGGCGGGTGACTCCCGTCCGGCCACGGGACGGGCGTATCCGCCGGGCCAGCACCTGAGCGCCATTCATGTCAGCGGCGGTGTACTGGCGCCGGAACGGGCCCGTGCGCTGCGCGACGCGCTGCGCGTGTCCGTTCTGCAGGGCTACGGCCTGACCGAGGTCTTTGCTCTCTCCCACCACCAGCCGCCCGGCTCGCGGCCCGGTCTCGGCGCGGTCGGGGTGCCGCTGCCGGGCACCGAGTGCCGGGTCGTCCTGCCCGGCGGCACCCGGCCCGTTCCGGTGTGGTCGACCGGCGAGGTGCAGATCCGGGGACCGCAGCTGAGCCCCGGCCCCGCGGACGGCGGCGGAGCGGCACCGCGGGACGCGGACGGCTGGCTGTCCACCGGTGACACGGGCTACCTCGACGCGGACGGCGGACTGCACCTCGTGGACGCGCACCGCTCCGTGTTCACCTGCGACGACGCGCTGGTCGCGCCCAGCGTGGTGGAGCGGGTCATCGGCCAGGACCCGCGGGTGGCCGACTGCATCGTCGCGGACTGGCCCGACCCGGCGCGCGGCGCCCTGGTCTGGGCCGGCGTGGTGCTGCGCGAGACGCCCGACGGCGATGCTCCCGGCCTCCTCGACGTCCTCGACTCCGTCGCCGAACAGGCCAACGCCCGGCTCGGTCCGGGCGAGCAGATCCGCCGGCTGGAAGCCCTCGACGCCGTCCCCCGCCGGCCGGGAGGCCGGCCCGCCCGCCGCGAACTGCGCCTGCGGCTGCACGCCCTGGCCGCCGGGGAAGCGGCCGCCTGACCCGCCCGGCACCCCCGACACGGACCGCGGGACGACCGGCCCAGGGACGGCCGGCCCAGGGACGAGAAGACAAGGAGACTTGCAGACAAGGGGACTTGAGAGCAGTAGCCCCGGGCTCCCCGGGTTCCCCGGGTTCCCCGGGTTCCCGGGCCCCCGGGTTCCCCGGGCCCCCGGGCCCCCGGGACAGGAAACCCGGGGGTCGGTGAACCGGCGGCAGGGGTCCGCAAGCCGACAGGCCGGGGACACAGGGCCGCAGGCCGAAGCGGCCTGAGACCGGGGCCTGAGACGGGGCCTGAGAACAGGAGCGTGCGACGAGGCCCGGACCCGGACCTGGACCCGGACCCGGACCTGGACCCGGACCCGAACCCGGACCCGAACCCGGACCCGAACCCGAACCCGAACCCGGACCCGAACCCGGACGCGGACCCGGAAACCGGACCCGGAATCGGGTCCGGGACGGGTGCGGGGCCGGTGGGGTGAGAGGTGGTAGCGGACCGGTCGTGGTCCGCTGGAGCGCACCGGACACGATGACGCCCACCGCCTACGGTGACCTGGCGGGACATCCCGGGATCCGGCGGGACATCCCCGGACAGCAGGGAGGAGGCCGTCATGGACGAGCGGCACGCCGCACTGCGGGTGCTCCCCGCGCCGGCCCCCGCACACGACGGACACGCCGGCCTTGCCCCGGCCCCCCGGCCCGGCGCGCCGGCCGCGGTGCGGGTGCATGTGGTCGGCGAGGACCCGCTCGCCCGCCGCGGCATCACGGCACTGCTCGAGGGCCACCCCGGTATCCGTGTCACCGGCGAGAGCGGACCGGGGCCGGAGCTGCTGCGCGCGCTGGCCGCCCGGCCGCCGCATGTCCTGGTCGCCCACGGCGCGTTCGCCGACGGCGCGTTCGTCGACGGACAGCGCGAGCCCGTGGCCTTCGGCGGCGGGGACCTGCCGCTGCTGGTCCTGGGCGGTCCGGCCCGCACCGACCGCGCCGGCCGGCCGGCGGGCGGCCATCTGCCGGCCACCGCCACCGCCGGCCAGCTGGCCTCCGCCGTGGTGCTGGCCGCGGCCGGCTACACCCTCGCGCACGGCCCCGCCCCGGCCCCGGCCGGGCGCCGTTCCACCGGTCCGCCCGTCCCGCCGATCTCACCGGTCAGTCCCGACCGGCTGACCGACCGCGAGTGCCAGGTCCTCGACCTGCTGGCCCGCGGCCTGTCCAACGGCGAGATAGCGCAGGCCCTGACCCTGTCCGAGCACACCGTCAAGACCCACGTGCAGAACCTGCTGCACAAGCTGCGCCTGCGCAACCGCGTCCACGCGGCCATCTACGCCTTCGAGTGCGGCCTGCGCCCCCCGGCCGCCCGCCCCCTGGCCTGACCCGCCCTCAAGCCCGGCCCCCGGAGCCGGGTTCGGGGGTCTGGTCCAGCGGCCGCCAGGACCGGCAGACGTAACTGCCCACCGCGGTGTACATGGCCCCCCCCGTACAGCGGCACACCGGCGACCTTGGTCAGCGCCGGTTCCGGGTAACTCCACGAACCGGCCCGCACTTTCACCAGTTCGAAGGCGAGTCCCCGGACATGGCACACCGCGACGGCCGCCACCTCCCGGGAGGTCTCCCACCCCAGCGCGAGACCCACGCCGCTCAGCAGCACCCCGTACGCCGGCAGCAGGTCGTAGCGCGCCACCGGCAGCGGCGGCGGCAGCACCGAGACCGCCAGAGCGCCCAGCAGCGCGCAGGAGAACGCGCAGCAGCGCGCCCGCACCCACGCGAACCCCGCCGGCTGCCGTAGACGCGTCCCGCCGCGGTACCCGGTCCCGTCCATCCCCCGAAGACCCGTGTGCGGCACCGATGGCTGCGATCTTCCCGGACCTGTACGCGCCCGATCCTGAGCCTGAGCCCGATCCTGAGCCTGAGCCCGATCCTGAGCCTGAGCCTGAGCCCGATCCCGAGCCCGATCCCGGTCCGGTCCGCGTCCTTCGGCCTGCCGCTGCTCCGGGCCCGGTGCGGGCCGTTGACCCGGGCCGTGGAGCCGGGCGCTCCTGGGCGGAGGAGAAGGGCGGAGGGGGTGCGGGCGCGTGGCGGGGGCCGGTGCTACGGGGCGGGCGGGGCGCACCGTCTGGGCCAGCCGATGTCCTCGTCGGAGGGGGCGGGCGCCGGTCCGGCCGGCCGGCCGGTGCCCGGTGCCCGGGCCCGGCCGCCGTGTCCCGCGGCTGCCGTCCGCGCCGCCCGGTGCGCGCACACCGATGGCCTCATCGTCGACTCCCTGACGTTTGACATGCGCAAGGACTCCACGCCGGCCGGGTGCGCCGGCCGGATGATGCCGAGCCTGCCCGGCCGTGCCGGAGGAACGCTGGAGAAGCGCACGAGACCGGCATGAGACACACGTGAGACGGGCGTGAGGCCCGCACGAGATTTCCGCCCCGGGCCTGGCAAAGGTTTGCCCGCGTGTTGCCCGGCGCCCTACGCTCGGGGCGGCTCCCGGCGAAACTTTCTTGCCCGCTCACCCCAGGGGATTCGAATCATGCTGCGACAGCCCGCGTTCGGAAACCGCCTGAAGAAGCTCCGGACGGCCCGGGGGCTGTCGCAGACGGCACTGGCCGGTGAGGGCATGTCCACCGGCTACCTCTCCCGGCTGGAATCCGGCGCGCGCCAGCCCACCGACCGGGCCGTGGCCTACCTCGCCGACAGGCTGGGTCTCAAGGCCGCCGATTTCGAGGAGCCGGTCACCGGCTCGCTGGCCCACGCCCTGACCCTGGCCTCCTCCACCGGTTCCGCGGACGCCATCGAGGCACTGCGCTCGGCACTCGCCGCCGAGGGCCACGAGAGCGCGGTGCTGCGCTGGCAGGCACTGTGGCTGCTGGCGAGGGCCGCACGCCTGCAGGGCGACCACGCCGGGGAGCGCGCCCACCTCGGCCAACTCGTGGCGCTCGGCGACGAGGTGGGCCTGGCCGAGCTGCGGGTGCGCGGCCTGACCCGGCTGGCGCGCTGCCTGCGTTCACTCGGCGAGATCACCCCCGCCCTGGACGCGGCCGTCGCCGCCCACCGGCTCGCCCTGGGCGAGGACCTGGGCGTCGAGGACCGCGCCGCCGCGCTGCTGGCCCTGGTGTCCGTCCAGGCGGAGGCCGGACAGGTGCCGGAGGCCCGGGTGCACGCCGACGAACTCACCGCCCTGGTCGAGGGCCGCAGCGACGCGCTGTGGGCCGAGGCGATGTGGACGGCCGCCGCCGTACGGGTGCGCCAGGGCGACCACACCGGCGCGCAGCACTGCCTCGATGAGGCCCTGGAACGCTTCAGCAGCCAGGAGGACCTGGTGCTGTGGCTCAGACTGCGGCTCGCCGCGGGCCGGCTGCACCTGCAGAAACTGCCCGCCGACCCCGCACAGGCACAGCGCTGCGCCGAGCAGGCCGAGGCCGCCCTCGCCTTCGTCGGCACCCCCGCCCTGCGCCAGGACCTGACCGCGCTGAAGGCCGATCTGGCCTTCGCCACCGGCCGCTACGACGATGCCCGCGCCCTGCTGGGCGGCCTGGCCGGGGACGAGCCGAGGATGACCTACCGCGACCGGGTCCGGCTGGAGATCCTGCGCCAGCAGCTGCTGATCCTGGGCGGCGACGTCTCCGGTGTGGAGGGCCTGCGCACCCTGGCCCAGCAGGCCCAGGCCGACGCCAACATCGACCTCGCGGCGGAGATCTGGCGCACCCTCGCGGACGCCCTCACCCCCGCCCCGCCGGCCTGAGAGCCGTCCCGTGACCGGGGCCCGCCCCCGCCCGCGCCTCCGCGGCCGTGAAGTGCCCGCCCCACGGCCGTGAAGTGCCCGCCGCCGGGACGGTGTCGGGCGCCGTGCCCACGGCGAACGGCGCTGCCCGGACACTGCCGCGCCGGCCCGCACACCTCACCCCGCACACCTCACCCCTCGCCCCCCTGAACGCCGCACCCCCCTCACCCCCGCACCCCCCTCACCCCCGCACACCTGACCCCGCGCACCCCGTTCCGCGCACCCGGACCGGCAGCGGGTAGGGCCGGGGAGAAAACGCGAGCGGCCGGTGCGGTGGATTTCCCGCTGCCCGGGAGGATTCGAGGGTTTCCGCTTTTCCGGGTTTTTCTCGACGGCGCCTCGAATTCCGGTGGACGGGGCGGAACATGCCTTGACGCGTGGAGTGCCGGTTCGTGAATCTCGGTACGGTATTGGCCGTTCACGCCCGAAGGGACACCATCGTGGTCAGCAAGAAGAGGAATTCCGCAGGACCCGAGCCGGAGCTCATCCCCGCCTTCGGCAGTGAGGTCACCGACGGTCTGGACGAGGACACGGAGGCGGACGTCCTGGGCAGCATCGCCCTGCAGTAGGACGCCACCGTCCCGCGGCGGCACGCGGGCGGACGTGGGGGAGGGGACCCGCCCGGCGGATCCCCTCCCCCTCCCGTCCGCCGCCCGCGTCGTCAGGACGTCACGAGCGCCACGCACATCGCGCCCAGGGCCACGGCCTGCAGCACGACCCGGGCGTTGATGACGCTGTCCCAGGTGCGCTGCAGGCCCCGCGCGTCGGGCGCGGTGCGGCAGTCCAGGGCGGCGCCGGTGAGCTCCTTGTTCACCGGCGCGCTGACCTTGTTGTAGACGGCCAGCCACACCACCAGGGCCAGTGCCGCCACCGTCGCGGCGACGGCCGGCGCCGTCCTGCCGCCGAAGCCGGCCGCGACGGCCGTGGCCACGGTGGCGACCAGGCCGAAGACGCCCGGGACGGGCATCCGCCGGTCCCCGAAGCGGTGGATCTGCCCCATGGTGCTGGTCAGCACCGCGTCGTCGACGTGGGCGAGGGCGGGCCGCTGGACGATCGCGGAGAAGACGTCGGTGCCGTAGACCACCGCGTTGGCCATCGTGGCCACCACGGCCAGGGTTTGTACGAGCGCTTCCATCACAACCACCCTTGTCCGTCTGCCGGTTGCCACAAGGGCCGTGCCGCCCCGTGGATTTATCAATGCTAGATGTATTGCCGACACTATCAAGTTCAGTGCTTCGAATGCTAGCGTTGACAACTCCATTAGTCCGCAAGGGATTTCGCGAGGACGTGGGACGGCCCGGCCGCGGCGGTCCGCCGTACCGCGCCCTGCGAGGACATCCGCCCGCACCGCCACGAGGAGACACCCAGATGGCCATTGGACGTGCCCGTCGCGTACTCATCGCCGGCGGAGGGATCGGCGGCCTGGCCGCGGCCCTCGCGCTGCAGCGCAGCGGTGTGGAGTGTGTGGTCCTCGAACGGGCCGAGGAACTGCGCGACGGCGGCGCGGGCCTGCACATCTGGACCAACGGAGTGCTCGCCCTCGACTTCCTGGGCGTGGCCGACCGGGTCCTGGAGACGGCCCCGGCGCAGCAGGTCGCGCACTTCAGCACCGACCGCGGCGAGGTGCTGGGCGCCTGGCCGGTGGGCGACTTCGTCGAGCGCTACGGAGCGCCCACGATCGCCGTCGAGCGCTCCGTCCTGCACGGTGTGCTGCGTGACGCGCTGCGGGGCTCCGTGGTGCGCACCGGGGCGCACGTGGTCGGCTTCGACCAGGACGAGGACGGGGTCACCGTGCGTTTCGCGGACGGCGGCAGTGAGCGGGGCGACCTGCTCATCGGGGCCGACGGCATCCACGGCACCGTCCGTGACTGCCTGTTCGGCCCCGCCGGCAACCGCTACAGCGGCTACATCGCCTGGCGCGGCCGCTCCCCCCTCCAGCACCCCGACATCCCGCCGGGGACCTTCAACGCGATGTTCGGGCGCGGTGTCCGGTTCACCTACTACGACGTCGCGCCCGGCCTGGTGCACTGGATGAGCGTGGCCAACGGGCCCGCCGGCGGACGCGACGAGCCCGGGGTGCGCGAGATGCTGCTGCGCCGCCACCGCGGCTGGGGCGGACCGGTCGCCGACATCCTCGCCGCCACACCGGAGGAGGGGATCATCCGGGGCGACGTCGAGGGCCGCCGTCCCGAACGCCGCTGGGGCCACGGCCGCGTCACCCTTCTCGGGGACGCCGCGCACCCCATCACCTTCAACATCGGCCAGGGCGCCTGCCAGGCGCTGGAGGACGCCCTCGTGCTCGCCGGGCACCTGGAACACGCCGGCGACGACCCGGTCGCGGCACTGCGCCGCTACGAGCGGGAGCGCCGCACCCGCACCGCGCCGCTGCAGCGGATCGCCTGGCGGATCGGGCGGATGGGCGCGGTGGAGCATCCGCTGCTGATCCGGGCGCGCGAGGCGTTCATGCGCAAGAACTGGAACACCAAGGCCTTCGCCGCGGCGGAGAAGGGCCAGGTCGCCTACGGCACCCGCTGGGCACGCGGGACCCGCCCGGCCGGCCCGGTCCCCGCCCCCCGCACCACCGTGGACTGAACCCGGGCGGGCGGAGCGGCGGGACCGGCCCCCGGGCTGGTCCCGCCGCGCGCCGGCCCCGGGCTCGTACCCGGCGCGCCGACACCGGGCTCGTACCCGGCGCGCCGGCCCCGGGCTCGTACCCGGCGCGCCGGCCCCGGGCTCGTACCCGGCGCGCCGGCCCCGGGCCCGTACCCGGCGGGCCGACACCGGGCTCGGCGACACCGCGGACCCGTCCCGGGCCCGCACCGTCGTGCACCGGCCCCGGGCCCGCACCGTCGTGCACCGGCCCCGGGCCCGCACCGTCGTGCACCGGCCCCGGGCCCGCACCGTCGTGCACCGGCCCCGGGCCCGCACCGTTGTGTGCCGGTCCTGGGCCCGCACGGTCGTGTGCCGGTCCTGGGCCCGCACCGTCGTGCACCGGTCCTGGGCCCGCACGGTCGTGTACCGGCTGCGGGCCTGTACGGCCGTTCACCGACCGCGGGCCCGCACCGTCGTGGGCCAACGCCTCGGTGGGGCCCCGGCCCGGTCCGGAGCCCCGCCTGGTCAGGGTGCGTCCCGGACCAGGGGCGCACCCTGGTCCAGGGCGCACTCCGGTGCAGGGCGCACTCCGGTCCGGGGCACGCCCCTGGTCCGGGGTCCGCCTCCGGTGTGAGTCGCGCCCGAGCGTTTTGGGGCCGGCGGTCAACACCCCCGCCGCCCGCGCGCCTCGGCGCGCCGAGGCGTCGGCCCCGGGCCGTGCTCCCGCCGGTGAGGGCGGCGGCGGTCGGACGCCGTCTGCCGTGGCCGTCGAGTGGGGCCGCCCGCCGGGCAGCCCCGCATACGCCCTCCGGCCCGTTCCCGAGGCCGCCGACAGACCGCGCTGCCCGGCCCGCCCCGGTACGGCGCTTTCGCCCCCGGCCCGTTCCCGAGGCCGCCGACAGACCGCGCTGCCCGGCCCGCCCCGGTACGGCACTTCCGCCCCCGGCCTGTTTCCGAGGCCGCCGACAGACCGCGCTGCCCGGCCCTGCCCCCATACGGCACTTCCGTCACCCCGCCCGCAACCTCGGCCCCCCGCTGCCGCGGCCCGCGTTCACGCTCCTCAGGGCGCGGCTCACGGTCCACGCCAAGACCGGCCGCACCCGCCCCGCCCACGCGCTGCGCCCGCCCGGAACACCCGCGCCCAGGGCCGGTTCGCCCGCACCGAACCGCAACAGGCCCGAAAGCAGAGGCATGGACACTGCGCCGGGAAGCACTCCGGCCGACCCCCGCACCCCCGCACCCCCGCACCCCCGCACCCCCGCACCCCCGCACCCCCGCACCCCCGCACCCCCGCACCCCCGCACCCCGGTCAGCCCGGCGGAGCCGTCCGCTGCAGCGCCCCCGGCCGCGCCCCGGCCCGCGCCGCCGGGTACAGCCCGTCCCAGACCGGGTCGTCGGGCGCGAACCCCAGGGAGACCAGGACGTTGACCAGCATCCCGTACGCCATGAACGTGGTGGTCCGGCCGGTGTCCGCGCCCAGCGGCAGATGGACGGTGTCCCACAATCGCTGCCACTCGGCCCGTACCGCCTCGCCGAACCCGGTGTCCCCCTCCGCCTCGCACGCCGCCACCGCGACGTACACCTGCATCTGCATCAGCAGCCGTTCCGGCTCCTTGAGGATGACGCGGGTGTACGCGTTGGCCATCGCACCCAGCGCCTCCTCGCCGCTCAGCCCCTCGGTCGCCTCGGCGAACAGCCGTGCGGTGTCGGCCAGACAGCGCCGCGCCGCCGCGAGGAACAGCGCCCGCTTGCCCGCGAAGAGGCGGAAGAGGTACGGCTGCGACACCCCCGCGCGCCGGGCCACGGCTTCGGTGGAGGTGCCGTCGTACCCGCCCCGGGCGAACTCGCTCATGGCCGCGCGGATGACGCTCTCGCGCCGCTCGTCTGCACTCATCCTCACCATGACCGCAAGTTAGTGGTTGATCACTAACTTGGTCAAGGGGGGCGGGTCGGGGAAAACCCGGTCCGGGTGGAATCCGGGTGGAATCCCGGCGGAGGCCGGGCGGAAAGGGCGCCGCCGGGAGGGGGCGAATGCGGCGGAGGGAATCCGGCGCGGTACCGCCGGTCCAGACGCATTCGAGGAATGCGCCAGAACTCCGTGCCAGATTCACAGAATCGAGATCCGCTCGCCGACGGCTCGATGACCTTTCTCCGGCGCTTTCGTCAACTCAGTGAGGCAGGAACGGGGATGATCGACAATTTCTTCACGATGTTTCCCGGGCAGGGCTCGCAGCGCGCGGGCATGGCCGGGCATCTGCTGCGTGAGCACCCCCGCACCGCCGGACGCGTCCTGGCGCGCGCGCAGGACGCCACCGGCCTGCCGCTGACCGCGCTGTGCAGCACGGCGGGGGAGGAGGAGCTCGCCCCGACCGAGATCGCCCAGCCCGCCATCGTCGCCACCAGCCTCGCGGTGCTCGAAGTACTGCGCGCGGAGGCCGGGTTCGTGCCGGCCGTGGTGGCCGGGCACAGCCTGGGCGAGTACACGGCGCTGGTCGCCGCCGGGGTGCTGGGCGCCGACGAGGCGCTGCGGCTGGTGCGCCGCCGCGGCGAGCTGATGGCCGGCGTCTCGCGCCGGGCGGGCGGGGCGATGACGGCCGTACTGGGCCTGGACCCCGGCCGGATCGAGGAGATCTGCGCCGGCTGCGCCCCGCTGGGCGTGGTGGAGATCGCCAACTACAACGAGCCGGGCCAGACGGTCGTCTCCGGGCAGCGCGCGGCGGTCGAGGAGGCCGCCCGCCGCGCGCTGGCGGCGGGCGCCGAACGGGTGGTGGCGCTGAAGGTCTCGGCGCCCTTCCACTGCTCGCTGATGCGGGCGATCGAGGACGAGTTCGCCGCCGAACTGGAGCGCGTCACCTTCGCCGCACCCCGGCTGCCCGTGATCAGCTCGGTCACCGGCACCCTGGTGCGCGACGGCGCCCACGCCCGCGACCTGCTGCGCCGTCAGCTGGCCGGGCCGGTGCGCTGGGTGGACGTGCTGGGCGCCGCGGGAGCGCACGGGACGGGCGGCTGCCTCGAGGCCGGCCCCGGCCGGGTGCTGAGCGGCTTCGCCAACCGCACCGGCGTCCACTCCGTGGTGCGCAGCACCCACGACGCGCGCCGCGTCACCGCGCTGCTGCGCGAGCTGAGGCAGGAGTCCGCCCCTGACGCCGCCGCCTGACACGCCGCGCGGGGCGGCTTTCCGCCCCGCGTCCCGCACCCGCTCTCCCCGTCCGCGCCTGTCCCGTCCTGTGGTCTCTTCTCTCTCCTCCTCATCCGTCCTCCTTCCTCTCCCGTTCCCGTCCCTCCGGTGCCGGCCCTCGGTGCCGGCGGCGCGGAACGACCCATCCGAAAGGCAGCCAACGGTGTCCGAAACCCTGACTCCCACCTCGAGCGACTACTTCTTCGCGGTCCAGGCCGCCATCGCCGACGCCCTCGGCATCGACGAGTCCGAGGCGGTTGCCGAGGCGACCCTGCTCGGCCAGCTGGGCGCCGAGTCGATCGACCTGCTCGACATCCTCTTCCGTATCGAGCGCGCCACCAAGGTGAAGATCACCGTGGCCGACATCGCCGCCCTGCTCCAGGGCGGCATCCCCGACGAGGAGTTCGGTGACGAGAACGAGGTCGTCAACGACACCGGGCTCACCCACCTGGAGAAGGTCCTGCCGCAGTTCGACCGCAGCCAGCTCGCCGAACCGCTGACCGCCGAGGGCGTGCTGGGCCTGTTCACCGTGCAGAACCTCACCGACCTGCTGACCGAGCGGGCCGCCGCGCAGAACGCCGCCTGACCCCTGCCGGCCGGTGGTGTGCGGGCGGGCGGCGTCCCGTGCACCGCCCGCCCCCCTCCCGCGTACCCCGGCCGTCCGCCCGCCCCCGGTTGTCCGGCCGGCCGGGGTGCGGCCCTGTCCGCGCGGGCCCCGGCAGCCGCCGCCCACCTCGTAGCAGAAACGGGAAGAGACAGATGAAGCTGAAGGACCGCACCGCCCTGGTCACCGGTGCCTCACGCGGCATCGGCCGGGCCATCGCCCTGGCCCTGGCCGGGCAGGGGGCGGCCGTCGCCGTCAACTACCGCTCCCGGCAGGAGGACGCCGCCGCGGTCGTCAAGGAGATCGAGACGGCGGGCGGCCGGGCCGTGGCCGTCGGCGCCGACGTCGCCGACCCGCAGCAGGCCGCCCGCCTGGTGCAGGAGGCGACCCGCCACCTCGGCTCCCTCGACATCCTCGTCAACAACGCGGGCACCAGCGACGACGGCCTCATCTACGACGCGCCGCCGGACGCCTGGCTGAACGTCATGAAAGTCAACTTCGGCGGCGCCTACCACTGCACGCACGCCGTCATGGAGCAGTTCATGGCCCACGGCGACGCCACGATCGTCAACATCTCCTCGGCCATGGGCGAGCGCGGCTGGATCGGCCAGGCCAACTACTCGGCCTCCAAGGGCGCGCTGAACTCCTTCACCCGCTG
Organism: Streptomyces sp. NPDC057950; assembly: GCF_042887295.1. Lineage (NCBI taxonomy): Bacteria > Bacillati > Actinomycetota > Actinomycetes > Kitasatosporales > Streptomycetaceae > Streptomyces > Streptomyces sp. NPDC057950. The sequence continues at coordinate 306,932 of NZ_JBHVPP010000008.1, read as the reverse complement.
CGCGGCGGTCGAACTCGCCCGCTTCGGCGTGCGGGTCAACGCGGTCCTGGCCGGGTTCACCCCGACCGACCTGGTGGAGGGGGTGATGCAGCGCGACGGCGGCCGCAGCATCAAGCGGCAGATACCGATGCGCCGCTTCGCCACCGTCGAACAGGTCGCCGCGGCAGCGGTGTTCCTGGCCGGACCCGACTCCGGCTACACCACCGGCGAACTGCTCTGCGTCGACGGCGGGTTCTCCGCCCAGCTGGGCATCGGCCGTCCGTAACGGACCGTGAGGGAACGGAAGAAGAGACGACGATGCGATTCCATCTGATCGACCGGATCGAGACCTTCACGCCGCGGGAGCACATCACCGCGCGCAAGGTCACCTCCGTCGACGAGACCTACTGGCAGGACACCGGGAGCGGACCGGCACTGCCCTTCGGGCTGGCCCTGGAGGCGCTGTGCCAGTCGGCGACCTGGCTGATCATGCTCTCCACCGACCACCGGCTGCGTGCCGCGCTCCTCGCCGTCGGCGACGCCACCGCGCACCGCGCCGTACGCCCCGGGGAGGTACTGCGCATGCGGGCCACCATCGAGTCGATGACCGAGGAGGCCGCCCTCCTGGACGGCACCGTGACCGCGGACGGCGAGGACGTCCTGAGCGCGAGCGGCATCCTGTGCGCGCTCATCGACGCCGAGCGCCTCGACGACCCGGCCGACACCCGGCGCATGGCACACCAGTTGCAGGGCGGAGGGCCGGTGGGATGACCCGTGTAGCCATCACCGGAGTGGGGGCCGTCACCCCGCTCGGCAACGACGCCGAGAGCACCTGGCAGGGCCTGGCCGCCGGACGCAGCGGCGTCGGCAAGCTCACCACCTTCGACGCCTCCGGCTTCCCGGTGCGCATCGCCGCCCAGGTCAAGGACTTCGACGCGGCCGCCGCGATCCCGGCCCGGGTGGGACGCAAACACCTCTCCCGCGTCGGCCAGTTCGGCGTCGCGGCCGCCTGGGAGGCACTGCGCAGCGCGGGCGCCGACGACCTGGGCGAGGACGTGTACCCCTTCGACGAGCGCGGTGTCGCCATGGGCGCCAGCGTCGGCCGGCCCGAACTGCAGGCCCTCCTCGACGTCGGCCACCTGCGCGCCACCACCGGCCGCCCGGACGCCTTCCTGTGCCACCCGCCGGCCGTCACCCTGACCGACGACCAGAACGTGCCCTTGAGCGCCATGGCCCGGATGATGTCCGCGACCGGCCCGATGATCGGCATCTCCACCGCCTGCTCCGGCTCCGGGCACGCCATCGGGGAGGCCTTCCGCGCCATCCAGGAGGGCGACGCCCAGCTGATGGTCGCCGGCGGCTACGACTCCCTGACCACCTGGCTCGACCTGCTCGGCTTCAGCCTGCTGGGCGCGCTGACCGACCGCCACAACGACGACCCCGAGCACGCCTCACGGCCCTTCGACGCCGACCGCTCCGGCTTCGTGGTCGGCGAGGGCGCCGTCGCCGTGGTCCTGGAGGACCTGGACGCCGCCCGCGAACGCGGCGCACCCGTCCTCGGCGAGGTCCTCGGCTACGGCTCGACCCTCAACGCCTGGCGCATCACCGACTCGCCGCCCGACGGCTCCGGCGCGATCCAGGCCATGCAGGCCGCCCTGGCCGAGTCGGGCGTGGGCACCGGCGGCATCGACTACGTCGTCGCACACGGCACCAGCACCCACGGCAACGACCAGTCCGAGACCGTCGCCATCAAGAAGGTGTTCGCCGACGACGCCCACCGCCTGGTCGTCAGCGCCCCCAAGTCGATGGCCGGCCACCTCACCTCGGCCAGCCTGGGCCTGGGCGTACTGGCCGCGCTCGGCGCGATCCGCCACCACCTGGTCCCGCCCACCGTCAACCTCGACCAGCCCGACCGCGGCCTCGACCTCGACTACGTGCCGCACACCGCCCGCCCGATGCCGGTCGACGCGGCCCTCATCAACGCGTTCGCGTTCGGCGGCAGCAACACCAGCCTCGTCATCGGCGCCCCGCGGGAGGACACATGACCACCACCGCCCCGCAGCCCGCCACCACCGAGCAGCCCGCCACCGCCACCACGGAGCAGACCGCCACCGCCACCGTGCGGCCCGCCACCGCCACCACGGAGCAGACCGCCACCGCCACCGTGCGGGCCGCCACCGCCACCACCGAGCAGCCCGCCACCGCCCCGCAACCCGCCACCGCCACCACGGAGCAGCCCGCCACCGCCACCGTGCGGGCCGCCGCGCTCACCCGGGCGCGGGCGCGGGCCGCCGGTGCCGAGGGGCTGCCGGCCTTCGACCGGCTGCTGGAACTCGCCGAAGGCGAACGCGCCGTGGCCGTGCGCAACGTACCGGCCACCCTGGAGTGCTTCACCGCCCACTTCCCGCGCCACCCCGTCCTGCCCGGCGTCCTGCTGCTGGAGAGCCTGGCCGCCCTGGCCCGCACCGCCGCCGGCCCCGGCGCCTGGCGCCTGGCCGGCGTGCGCGGGGTGCGCTTCAAGCACTTCGTCGGCCCCGGCGACCAGGTCCACCTCACCGTCGAGGTGAGCCGGCACAGCCCGCAGCGCACCGAATGCCGGGCCACCGCCCGGGTCGAGGGCCGGGTGGTCGCCACCGTCCGAGCCCTGACCCTGCTCAGCGCCACGACGACCCGGGAGGGCACAGCATGAGCGAGCAGCGCCGCCGCGTGATGGTCACCGGCATCGGCCTGATGACCGCGATCGGCCAGAGCGCCGCCGAGACCTGGGACAGCCTGCTGGAGGGCCGCTGCGGCATCGGCCCGCTGCGCGCCTACGACCCGGCCCCGCTGCGCACCGGCATCGGCGCCGAGATCCACGGCTTCGACCCCACCCGGTGGGCGAGCCGGCGCACCCTGCGCATGCTGTGCCGCGGCGACCAGCTGGCCCTGGCCGGCGCCACCCTCGCCCTGCGCGACGCGGGCCTGGACGGCGAGAGCGACCTGGGACAGCGCACCGGGCTCTTCCTCGGCAGCAACAAGGAAATGCCCCGCATGGACGAACTCATCGCCCAGCTCCAGGCCGTCCGCGCCGACGACGGCACCCCCGACCTGCACCGCCTCGGCCGCACCGCCTCCTCGGTCGTCGCCCCCCTCTTCTTCGTCGAGGGACTGCAGCCCGCCGCCGCCTTCCACATCTCCGAGAAGTACGGCATCCGCGGCGCCAACGCCTACTTCGCCGGCACCGCCGACTCCGGCGCGATGGCGATCGGCCGGGCCATGCGCACCGTACGCCGCGGCGAGGCCGACGTGGTCCTCGCCGGCGGCTACGACGACGCCACCGGCTGGTGGGCGATGTCCAAGATGGACGGCCTCGGCGTCCTGAGCACCCGCACCGACCTCGGCCAGGAGGCCTTCCGCCCCTTCGACCGCGACCGCTCCGGCTCCGTGTTCGGCGAGGGCGCCGCCCTGCTCGTCCTGGAGGAACGCGCACACGCCCTGGCCCGCGGCGCCCACTGCTACGCCGAGGTCACCGGATTCGGCGCCGGCAACGACTGCGTCCGCCCGCCCAGCCCCCAGCCCCGCGCCCGCGGCCTGGCCCGCGCGATCACCCGCGCCCTGCGCGACGCCGCACACCCCTTCCCCGACGGCGGCTACATCGCCGCACACGGCTGCGCCACCCTGCAGGGCGACGCCAGCGAGACCGTCGCCCTGCACGACGCGCTCGGCACCGCCGCCAAGTCCGCCCAGATCAGCAGCGTCAAACCACAGACCGGACACCTGGTCGGCGGCGCCGGAGCACTGAACGCGGCCGTCGCCGCACTCGCCCTGGACAGCGGCACCGTGCCCGCCACCCTCAACCTGCACCGCCCCGCCCCCGAGTGCGACCTCGACTACGTCCCGCTCAGCCCCCGCCACACCCGCCCCGACAGCGCCCTGGCCCTGGCCCGCGGCCTGGAGGGGCAGGCCGTCGCCGTCGCCCTGGGACGGCCCTCGTGACCCGGCAGCCCGACACACCCGCCATACCCCACACACCCGCCATACCCCCCACCCCAGACGCACCCCCCACCCCCAGCACACCGGCAACAGCCGGCACACCAGGAACCGTCAACACGCCGGCCGTACCCGGCACATCGGCGACATCCGGTTCACCCGCGACACCTGTGACACCCGCAACAGCTGGAATGCCCGCAACACACGGCATCCCCGAAAGGAGTGCGGCCATGACCGACGTCTACGACCACGACACCCGGCCGGACGCCGCGGCCCGGCCCCGGACCGTGGTGGTCTGCGGCGTCGGCGCCGTGACCGCCCAGGGCGAGGGCGCCACGGCGCTGTGGGAGGGCATCCGGGCCGGGCATTCCGCCATCGGACCGGTCCGCGGCCTGCCGATGGACGGCTACGGCACGGCCATCGGCGGCGAAGTACCCCACCCGTCCCGGCCCGCCTACGACTACCTGGCCTCCTTCGGCGGCCGCGAGCGCGAGCCGGCGATGGACTTCGCGCTGACCGCCGCCCAGGAGGCGATGGCCGGCGCGGGCCTCGGCGCACTGCCCGCCGAACGCTGGGGCGTCGCCTTCGGCTCCTGCAACGGCGGCCTGCGCACCGCCGAGAAACTCGCCCGCCGCAGCCACGAGGGCACCGCGCCCCCCGACGACGGCCGGCACTACCTGCTGGTCCCCCCGCAGGCCATCGCCGAGGCACTCAGCAGCGCCTTTCGCCTCAAGGGCCCCGCGCTGAGCGTCAACACCGCCTGCGCCTCCGGCGCCCACGCCATCGCGCACGCCGCCGAGGCGATCTCCGCCGGCCGCGCGGACGCGATGCTCGCCGGCGGCAGCGACGCCTTCACCGAGACCGCGTTCGCCGGCTTCACCAGCCTGCAGTCGCTGTCCACCAAGCCCGCCGCCCCCTACTCCAAGGACCGCGACGGACTCTCCCTCGGCGAGGGCGCCGGCATGCTGGTCCTCGCCGAGGAGTCCGTCGCACGCGCCGCCGGCGCCCCCATCCTGGCCGAGGTCCTCGGCTACGGCCTGTCCGCCGACGGCTACCACGCCACCGCCCCGCACCCCGAGGGCGAGGGCGCCGCCCGCGCCATCCGCGGCGCCCTGAAGGCCGCCGGCATCACCCCGCAGGACGTCGGCTACATCAACGGCCACGGCACCGGCACCCCCAAGAACGACTCCGCCGAGTCCAACGCGGTGCGCGCCGCGTTCGGCGAGGCCGCCGACAAGACCGCGCTCAGCAGCTCCAAGTCGATGATCGGCCACCTGCTCGGCGCGGCCGGCGCGGTCGAGGCCATCATCACCGTCCAGGCCCTGGTCGAACAGACCGCCCCGCCGACCGCCAACTTCACCGGCACCGACCCCAAATGCGGACTCGACGCCGTCCCCGACACCGGCCGCGAACTGGCCATGAACGCCGCCCTGTCCAACAACTTCGCCTTCGCCGGCGCCAACGCCTGCGTCGCCTTCGGCTGGCCGTCGGGCCGCCGCTTCTCCGTACCGGCCCCGCCCGCCGCGGAGAAGGTCGTCATCACCGGCGGCGCCGCCATCACGGCGGCCGGCGAAGGCATGGACGCCCTGTGGAAGGCATGGCGGCACGGCGGACGGCTGGGCAGCGAAGAGGACGGACTGCACGTCGCCCGCGCCGACTTCGACCCCGCCGCGCACATCAGCGCCCGCGACCGCCGCCGCATGGACCGCCTCTCCCAGCTCGCCGTCGCCTCCTGCCGCGCCGCCCTCGCCCACGCGGGCCTGGACGCCGACGAGCACACCGGCGTCGTCCTGGGCACCGGCCTCGGCCCGATGCGCAGCATCGAGGACTTCCTGCTGCCCGTCCTGGGCGGCTGCCCCGACCACGGCAGCCCCGCGATCTTCCCCAACACCGTCTTCAACGCCGCCGCCGGCCAGGTCGCCATGCACGTCGGCGCCAAGGGCCCCACCTCCACCGTCACCACCGGCCACGCGGCCGGCGCCTCCGCCCTGACCGTCGCCCACGACCTGCTCCTGCAGCACCGCGCCGACGCCGTCCTGTGCCCCGCCGTCGAAGACCTCTCCCCGGGCGTCCTGACCGCCTACCGCGGCCTGCCCCTGTTCACCGACACCGGCTACACCCTCGCCGAGGCCGGCATCACCCTGGTCCTGGAACGCGAGTCCAGCGCCCGCGCCCGCGGCGCCCGCATCCTGGCCGAGTTCGCCGGCCACGGCACCGCCGGCGACGCGGCCGGCGTCGGCCGCTGGGACGAGGACGGCGAAGGCGTCGAACGCGCCATGCGCGCCGCCCTCGGCCACGCCGGACTGCACCCCGGCGAGGTGACCGCGATCTGGGCCAACGCCGCAGGACTCACCCGCGCCGACGCCCCCGAGGCACGGGCCACCGGCCGGCTCGCCGCCGCGTCCGGCTGCCCCGTGCACACCCCCAAGCAGACCCTCGGCGAACCCGTCGGCGCCGGCGCCCAGCTCGCCGCCCTGCTCGCCGTCACCGGCTGGCAGGAAGGCACCGCCGCCGGCCCGGTCCTCATCAACAGCTCCTCCCTCGGCGGCACCCACATCAGCCTCGTCCTGCGTCCCGCAACGGAGAACTGACCATGCCCCACACCCCCGCCCCGCCCCCCGCACCCGCCGAACGCCACGTGTCCGTCCTGGCCACCGGCGCCCACCTGCCCGGCGAGGCCCTCGACAACGACGCCCTCGCCCGCGTCTGCGGACCGCTGCCCGACGACGTCCTGGACGGCATCCAGGTCGAGCGCCGGCACTGGATGGTCGACCCCGCCACCGGCGCCCACACCACCAGCACCTCCGCCATGGCCACCGCCGCCGCCCGCCAGGCCCTCGACCGGGCCGGCGTCACGGCCGACGAGATCGACCTCATCGTCGTCTCCACCGCCAGCCCCGACTACCTGCTGCCCGTCGCCGCCACCTACGTCCAGGAACAACTCGGCCTGGAACGCTGCGCCGTCATCGAGGTCCGGGCCGGCTGCGTCGGCGCCGTCCAGGCCCTCGACATCGCCCGCCGCCTGCTCGCCGACGGCACCTACACCACCGCCCTGGTCATCGGCGCCGAAGCCGTCTCCCCCCTCCTCGCCCCCGTCTTCCTGGGCCGCGAACCCGAACGCGTACGGATGCGCGACCGCCTGACCGTCTACACCTTCGGCGACGGCGCGGGCGCCATGGTGCTGCGCGCCGGCGAGGAGGGCTCCGCCGCCGGCCGCCCCCGCCCCGTCTTCGCCACCCGCTCCCTGGGCGGCACCCGCAAACCCGGCATGCACATCATCGGCGGCGGCACCGACGCCCCCCTCGCCGAACAGCAGCGCCGCCCCCGCCTCATGGACATCCGCCTCGACATCCCCGGCACCGCCCGCTTCGGCCCCCGCGTCTTCGTCGAGGGCATCCACGACATGCTGCACCGCTCCCGCCTCACCCTCGACGACATCGACGCCTGCGTCCTGCCCGAGGGCAACGCCGAGTACTTCGCCTCCGAGTACGGCACCGCCGGACTGTCCGACGCCGACCGGACCACCCTCAGCAAGACCATCGTGGAAAACCTCACCGACGTCGGCGCCACCGGCTCCGCCGCCGTCCCGCTGGCCCTGGACGCCGGCTGGAGCCAGGGCCGCATCACCCCCGGCGACACCGTCCTGCTCCTCGCCATCGAGGCCAGCCGCTACGTGTACGCGGGCCTCACCCTCACCTGGGACGCCCCCTACCCCGGCAGGTGACGGGCGCCCGCGCCCCCGCCCGCCCCGACCCGCCCCTCGCGGGCGCCGACGCCATAAGGATGGAACGTGTCGATACAAGAGACGGTGCGCACCGGCCAGAGCGTGGAGGAGCGCAACAAGAAGACCATCCGCCGGGTCTTCGACGCCTTCGTCAACCAGGGCGACTTCTCGGTCGTGGACGAGATCTACAGCCCCGGCATGGTCGACCACCAGCCGCTGCCCGGAGCCCCCGAAGGACTCGAAGGAGTCCGCTACACCATCGCCGGCCTGCGCGAAGGCTTCCCCGACCTGCACGTGACCATCGAGGACATGAGCGCCCACGGCGACCACGTCGTCATCCACAACACCTGGCGCGGCACCCACCTGGGCGACTTCCTGGGCGCCGCCCCCACCGGACAGGTCATCGAGTTCACCGGCGTCGTGGTGTGGCGCCTGCTCGACGACGGCCTGATCGCCGAACGCTGGGGCATCGGCGTGGAGTCCAACATGCTGGCCGTGCTCGGCATGCGCCGGCTCGCCCCCGCCGCCCGCACCGCCGCCCGCGCCGCCGCCCGCCGGGCGGTCACCGGCGCCTGCGCCCTGCTGCCCCTGACCGGCGGCGCGGCCGAGGGCTGGCGCCGCCTGCAGGCCGAGCTCACCGGACCGCGGCTGCACGCCTACGAGGCATCCCGGCGCCGCGCCGGGATCCTCCAGGAGTCCTTCGACCTGCGCCCCCTCGACGGCCGGGACGTCCTGGTCCACCAGATCGAGGCCCGCGACCCGCAGGCCGCCGCCCGCCGCCTGCTCACCTCCGCCGACCCCTTCGACCACTGGCTGCGCGAGCAGGCCACCGAGGTCCTCGGCACCGACCCGTGGACCCGCCTGGCCGAGAGCGGCACCACCGGCACGGGCCACACCTGGGCCTCCGTCACCAGCGAACTGGCCGCCGCCGACTGACCCGCGAACCGGCCGCCGCCGGCCGCTGCGCGGACCGCCCACCGCCCACCGCCCACCGCCCACCGCCCACCGCGGCCGGGGCCACCGGCCGCCGCCCGCGTCCCCGAGGACCGAGCGTGGGCGGGTGGCGGCGCCCGCGTCCCCGAGGACCGGGTGTGGGCGGGTGGCGGCGCGCCGGCCGCGGGCCGGTGGCGGTGAACGGGAGCCCGGACCGGGGGTGTCGACGCCCGCGCGCGGGTCCCCGGGCCTAAGGGCTGTCCCGTAATCCCCGGTGGATCAGCGCGCGGCGTCAGATGCGGTGCATCGCAAGGCGGAGGGTCGTCCTCATACTGGGCTTATTCGGGCGATCCGACAACGCGGCGAGGTGCCGTAGCTGTCGTCGTGCGCCCGCCGGGGATTACGGGACAGCCCTTAGAGACGCCGGACACCGGGCCCCGAGGCGCGTCGCCCTCATGCACAGCAACGGTGACATCGTCCGCAACAACGGCAGGGCGCTGCCCGCCGCGCCGGCCGGACCGCGCCGGCTCACCGGTGACGTCACCCGCCCCCGACTCGGCCTGGACGGCGAGGAGTTGCGCGCGGCCGCGGCGGCGGACCGCATCGTGCACTGCGCCGCCCTCACCGACTTCGGGCTGCCCGACGGTTCCGGTCCAGGGGAGCCGGCCCCGTCAACAAGCCTGCGGCTCACAGGCGCCCACGCCGTGGACGGGAGTGGACCGCGCGTACGGGCTCGTGGCCCGCGTGGGGCCGGCGCCGGTGAACGGGCCCAAGACGCAAGGGAGTCGCAACCGGGGTCGGGGCCGTGAACGGCCCGAGGCGTGCGGGGCCGGAGCCGGAGCCGTGAACGTGCCTCCGGCGCAGGGGAGCCGCCCCGCGTGCGGTCTCCCGGACCGGGGGAGTGGCTCTCACGCACGGTGTTCTTGTCCCACGTGAGCTGCCCCCGCGCACCGGCCCCCCGGACCCGGCCCCCACGCAGCGGACCCGGCCCCCACCCAGGGGAGTGCCCCCCCGTGAACAGGCCCACCGCGCAGTGGGGTCGGCGCCGGTGAGCGGGGCCCGGCCGGTCGGCGGAACGCGGCCCCAGCACTTCTCTAGCAAGGCCATCAATACTGTCACTGCTAATTCCCGGGTGCCGCCGGCACCGGCGCCCCCCGGGGGATGACAACCGCCCGCACGGCTCAGGAAGGAACCGATGATGCGGCAACGAACACTCGGCAGCCAGGGGCCGGCGGTCTCCGAACAGGGACTCGGCTGCATGGGCATGACCTTCGCCTACGGCCCCGCCGACGACCAGGAGGCCCTGCGCACCGCGCACCGGGCACTGGAACTGGGCGTCACCCTCCTCGACACCGCCGACTTCTACGGCCCGCACAGCAACGAGGAGTTCGTCGCCCGCGTCATCGCCGGCCGCCGCGAGGGCGTCGTCGTCTCCTCCAAGGTCGGCAACGAGATCACCGAGGACGGCACCATCACCGGCCGCCTCAACAACCGCCCCGACTACATCCGCACCGCCGTCGAGGGCACCCTGCGCCGGCTGGGCACCGACCACCTCGACCTGTACTACCTGCACCGCGTCGACCCCGCCGTGCCCATCGAGGAGTCCATCGGCGCCCTCGCCGAACTGGTCGAGGACGGCAAGGTACGCCACCTCGGCGTGTGCGAGGCGTCCGCCGCCACCATCCGCCGCGCCCACGCCGTACACCCCCTGGCCGCCGTACAGACCGAGTACTCCCTGTCCACCCGCGACGTCGAGGTCAACGGAGTCCTCGCCACCGTCCGTGAACTGGGCATCGGCTTCGTCGGCTACAGCCCGCTGGGCCGCGGCCTGCTCACCGGCCGCATCCGCAGCCTCGACGGCCTGGCCGAACACGACTTCCGCCGCGTCGCGCCCCGCTTCCAGCAGGGCAACCTCGACCGGAACCTGCACGTCGTCGAACGGCTGCAGCGACTGGCCGCGTCCAAGGGCATCACCGCCGGGCAGCTCGCCCTGGCCTGGGTGCTCGCCCAGGGCGACGACGTGGTCGCCATCCCCGGCACCAAGCGCGTCCCGTACCTGCAGGAGAACCTCGCCGCGAGCGACGTGACCTTGAGTGCGGACGACCTCACGGCGCTCGACGAGATCGCCCCCCACGGCTCCACGGTGGGGGACCGCTATCCCGTCGGCGCCATGGCCACGCTCGACGGCTGAGACCGGCCGCGGACCTTCGAAGGCGAGTGAGAGCGACAACCATGGCGAACATCACGATCATCGGCGGCGGACTGGCCGGCCTGACCGCGGCGATCTCCGCCGCCGAACAGGGCGCCCGCGTCACCGTCCACGAGGCCCACTCCCACGCGGGCGGCCGCGCCCGCTCCGCCTCGGGCCCCTACGTCACCAACGACGGGCCGCACACCTTCTTCGACAACGGCGACGCCTGGCACTGGCTGCTGCAGCGCGGACTGGCCGGCCGCTACGTACGGCTGTCCTTCCACGAGTGGACCCGGATGCGCTTCCGCCACCAGGGCCGGCTGCGGATGACCCTGCCCGGCGGCTACATGCGGATGACCTGGATGCACCGCGGCACCGACGTCCCCGTCGACCGCTCCTTCCAGGACTGGGCGAGCGAACGCTTCGCCCAGCAGACCGTCGACGAGGCCCTCGGCTTCCTCGGCCCGATCCTCTTCGACGGCGACCCCGGACGCCTCTCGGCGGCCTTCGTGTGGGAACGCCTGCTGCGCGTGGGCACCCCCCGCTTCCCACTGCCCAGCCGCTACTTCATGGGCGGCTGGGGCGCGTTGATCGAGCGCATGGAACGCGTCGCCCGCGCCCGCGGCGTGGTCATCGAGACCGGCTCCCGGCTGACCGAACTGCCCACCGGCGGACCGGTCATCGTCGCGACCTCCCTCGCCGCCGCCCGCAGCCTGCTCGGCGACAGCTCCCTGGAGTGGCCCAGCGGCACCGCCGCCCTGCTCGACATGGCCGTCACCCACTCCAAGAAGGACGGCAACGTCTCCTTCGACATGGACGAGGGCGGCTTCACCTCCCAGTACTCCGACCACGACCCCTCCCTCGCCCCCGAAGGCCAGGCCCTGTTCCAGGGACAGATGCCGATCAGGCCCGGCGAGTCGAAGGCCGACGCGCTGGCCCGCCTGGAGAAACTCTTCGACCTGACCACCCCCGGCTGGCAGCAGCGCATCCTGTGGCGCCGCGAAGGCGTCTCCCGGGGCCGCACCGGCGCCCTCGACCTGCCCGGCCTCAGCTGGCGCGACCGGCCCGCCGTCGACCGCGGGGACGGGGTGTTCCTGGCCGGCGACAGCGTCGCCGCCCCCGGCATCCTCGCCGAGACCTCCATCAACAGCGCGCTGCGGGCCGCGGAACTCGCCCTCAGCGCCCGGCCGGCCGCGCACCACTCCGCGGTGCTCGGGCGATGAGTGAGCCTCGCGTCCCACCCCACCCCGTTAGGGAGCGCAGCACATGAGAATCACCCTGTCCGAGCGCGGCACCCCGGACTGGCAGACCGCCGCGGACCTGGCCCGGCTGGTCTTCGCCAAGCAGTACCGGGCCAGCATCGCCCCCGACCCGGACGGCTTCCTCGCCTTCTTCGAGACCGCCGCCGACGGCCAGGAGGAAGTCCTCGCCTGCGCCGGCCTGTCCTTCCCCGAGGAAGAGACCATCCTGCTGGAACGCTATCTCGACGCTCCCGTCGAGGACGTCATCACCCAGGCCGTCGGCGCCCCCGTCAAACGCTCCCAGGTCCTGCAGATCGGCTCCATCGCCTCCGTACGGGCCGCCGCCGGCGCCGAGATCATCAAAGCGATCCCGCTGATCATGGCCTGCCTGGGCCGCCCGTACGCCGTCATGACGATGACCGGCCGGCTCGCCGCGCTCATGCAGCGCCTCGGCTGCGTCTTCCACCCCCTCGCCGACGCCTCCCTGGAGCGGCTGCCCGCCGACGAACGCGCCTCCTGGGGCACCTACTACGACACCCGGCCCGTCGTCGGCTACGCCGAGGCCGCCGAACAGTCCACCCTGCTGCTGGCCGCCATCGGCCGCTACTGCTTCACCTCGGTCGACATGCGGCTGCTGACCAACCGCCCGGCACAGCAGGGGGTGCTGACCCGTGCCGCCTGACACCGCACCCCTGTCCCTGGCCCGCGGACTGCTCAGCCGGGCCGACAGCGACGCCGTCATGGTCCGCGTCCTGGCCGCCGACGGCGGCGAGGGCGCCACCCACAGCTACCGCGACCTCCTGCGCACCGCCCTGGCCCTGGCCGCCGACCTCACCGCCCTGGCCCGCACCCTGGGCCGCCCCGCCCGGGTGGGACTGCTCGCCGAGAACTCCCCCGAATGGGTGGCCGCCGACCTCGCCGCCCTGTTCGCCGGCGCCGTCGAGATCCCCGTACCCACCGCCTTCACCGCCCAGCAGGCCGCCTCCCTCCTGGAGAGCGCCGACCTGTGCCTGACCGACACCGCGGGCAGCGCGGCCCTGACCCGCTGGAGCGCCACCACCCCCGACCCCGTCCTGCCCGCCGGCTGCCCCACCACCGCCCTCGACCTGCCCGCCCTCCTCGCCCGGCCCCCCGCCCCGCACCCGCCCGTCCCCGACCACGACACCGTCGTCAAGGTCATCCACACCTCCGGCACCACCTCCGCCCCCAAAGGCGTACAGATCCGCCGGCACGGCCTGGACGCACTGCTCACCTCGCTGCGCACCCGCACCCGACCGGCGATCTTCGAGCGGTACCTGTCGATCGTCCCCCTCAGCCTGCTCATCGAACAGGTCGCCGGCCTCTACATGCCCTTCCTGGCCGGAGGTTCGGTCTCCTTCCTGCCCCCCGGCACCGCCCTGGTCGGCACCGCCGCCGACGCCGCACCGCGCATGCTCACCCTGCTGCGAGCGGCCCGCCCCACCGCCCTGGTCGTCCCGCCCACCGTCGCCGGCCTCTTCCTCGCCCTGTGCGACCAGCAGCCCGCCGAGAGCGTCACCGAACGCCACCGGCGGATCTTCGGACACGACGGCCCGGTCTTCATCGCCTGCGGCGGCGCCCCCGTCCCGCCCGAGATCCTCCAGCGCCTGCACACCCACGGACTGACCGTCCACGAGGGCTACGGACTGAGCGAGAACTCCTCCGTGGTGTCCTGGAACTTCCCCGGCGAAGTCCGCTTCGGCACCGTCGGCCGCCCCCTGGACCACGTGCACGCCGAACTCGCCGACGACGGCGAACTCCTCATCCGCAGCACCTCCCTGTTCGCCGGCTACACCCGCGAGGACCCCTCCAGCGTCGTCGTCGACGACCAGGGCCGCCTGCACACCGGCGACCTCGCCGAGATCGACGACGACGGCTACCTGCGCATCACCGGACGCAAGAAGAACCTCGTCATCACCGCCGGCGGCCGCAACGTCGCCCCCGAATGGGTCGAGGCCCGCTACCGCGAACTCGGCTTCGTCCGCGAGGCCGCCGTCATCGCCGACGGCCTCGACGACGTGCACGGCCTGTTCGTCATCGACGCCGCACTCGACCCCGACACCGCCCGCGGCCGCATCACCGAATTCGGCCGGCGCAAACTCTCCGGCATCGAACGCGCCGCCGTCGTCCACCTCATGTCCGAGGACGACCCCGCCTACGCCACCTGCTTCACCGTCACCGGCCGCCCCCGCCGCGACGTCATCCGCCACCACGTCCTCGCCCGGACCCCCGCCGCGGCACCCCAGCAGACCAAGGAGAAGGCATGAGTACGGCTGTGCAGACCACGCCCTACGGCACCGGCAGCGGCCTGCTGGTCCAGCCCGCGGGCCCCGGCGGCCTCGACGGCATCGACCCCAAGGAACTGCGCGACCTCCTCGCCCAGGCCGGCTTCCTGCTGCTGCGCGGCTTCGGCGCCGACATGGACGCCTTCACCGCCCTGGTCCAGAACACCTCCACCTCCACCACCCTCGACCCCGCCCGCGACTTCTACTCCGAGGTCGCCCAGAAGGTCGACGCCGGCTTCGACGAGGTCGGCCTGCACACCGAGAACGGCAACAGCCCCTTCCGCTCCCACCTCGCCTGGTTCTTCTGCGAGAAGGCCGCCTCCACCGGCTCCCAGACCACCGTCTGCGACGGCTACCGCGTCTGGGACGCCCTCAGCGACCAGGCCCGCACCGCGTTCGCCGCCCAGGACATCGTCTACAGCCGCTACGTCGGCGAACCCCAGTGGCGGGCCATGGCCCACCACCTGCTGGGCCGCACCAAGCCCGCCGAACAGATCCAGGTGAGCGAACTCCTCGCCCTGGCCGGACAACTGCCCGGCACCGAGATCACCCCCCAGGACGACGGCGGCGTGCGCTACTCCTTCCGCACCCCCGCCGCCGGCCCCACCGTCTTCGGCCCCCGCCCCTCCTTCGCCAACAGCATCCTGGGCCCCTCCTTCAACTACGAGAAGCCCACCATCACCTTCGCCGACACCACCGAACTGCCCGCACCCCTGCTCGCCGAGGTCGAAGAGGTCACCGCCCGCCTCACCGAGAACCTCGACTGGCAGGACGGCGACGCCGCCGTCATCGACAACACCCGCGTCATGCACGGCCGGCGCGCCATCACCGACCCCGACCGCACCATCTACAACGCCCTCAGCTACATCGAGACACCCGCCGCCTGACCGGGGCCGCCCCCTTCCCGGCCGCCCGCCCCCGGGCGGCGCCGGGACAGGGGCGGGAGGCAGACCCGTTCGAGAGGGAGCCATGACCACCGACCACCCCGCCGCCGCCCCCACCGAGGACCGAGCACCCGACGCCGACGGCGCCGCGGCCGACCCGCGCCGCTGGCGCCTGCTCGTCTTCGTCGCCCTCGCCCAGTTCATGGTCCTGCTGGACACCACCGTGGTGAACCTCGCCCTGCCCGCCGTCCAGAACGACCTCGGCGCCGGCCCCACCGCCATCGAATGGGTCCTGACCTCCTACATCCTGTGCTTCGGCGGCCTCATGCTGCTCGGCGGCCGCACCGCCGACCGCTGGGGCAGGCGCCGCACCTTCCTGCTCGGCGCCCTGCTGTTCACCGCCGCCTCCCTGCTGTGCGGCCTGGCCCACGACGCCGGACTGCTCATCGCCGCCCGCGCCCTGCAGGGCTGCGGCGCAGCCTTCCTCTCACCCGCCGCGATGTCCCTGGTCACCACCACCTTCCCGCGCGGCCGCGAACGCACCACCGCCCTCGCCGTCTGGGCCGCACTCGCCGGCCTCGGCGGCACCCTCGGCGTCATCGCCGGCGGCCTGATCACCGACAGCCTCAGCTGGCGCTGGATCTTCTACATCAACCTCCCCTTCGGCGCCGTCGCCGTCGCCGGCGTCCTGCTGCTCTCCCGCGGCCGCCCCGACACCGCCGTCCGCGGCTCCCGCCCCGACCTGGCCGGCGCCGCCACCGTCACCGCGGGCCTGGCCGCCCTCGTCTACGCCATCGTCAACATCCAGGACCACGGCGCCGCCTCCCCGCCCTACGTCCTGGCCCCGGCCGCCGCCGCCCTCGCCCTGCTGGCCGCGTTCGTCCTCATCGAACGCCGCGCCGCCGACCCGCTGATGCCACTGCACCTGTTCGCCACCCGCTCCCTGGCCACCGCCGGCCTCGGCCGCGTCCTGACCAGCGCCGTCCAGGCCTCCGTCCTCTTCCTGTGCAGCTACTACCTGCAACGCACCCTCGGCTACTCCACCCTCAAGTCCGGCTTCGCGTTCCTGCCCCTGGGCATCGTCGCCATCCTGGTCACCGCCCCCGCCACCCGCGTCATGCACCGCGCCGGCCCCCGCCCCGTCTACCTGGCCGGCGCCGCCGGCTCCCTGCTCGGCCTGCTCCTGCTCACCCAGGCCCCCGCCGACGGCGACTACCTGCTGCACCTGCTGCCCGCCCTGCTCATCCTGGGCGCCTCCATGCAGTGCTGCGGCATCCCCGTCAACGTGCACGGCGTCTCCGACATCCCGCCCCACCAGCAGGGCATCGCCTCCGGCGTCCTGGTCGCCGCCTTCCAGGTCGGCGCCTCACTCGGCGTCGCCACCGTCGCCACCAGCGCCCTGACCCGCACCACCGGCGAACTCACCGCCCACACCGCGCCCGCCCTGGCCTGGCTGGACGGCCTCCACCTCGGCTTCTGGATCGCCGCCGGCATCGGCGTCCTCAACCTCCTCACCGCCTGCTTCGGACTGCCCCGCCACCGCACCACCCCCGCCACCCGCACCGCCTGACCCACCCGCCACCCCCCTCACCGGACGAGAAGAGGCACCCGATGGCCCGCCCCGGAGACACCCTGCGCCTCGGCAAAGACACCCTCACCTTCCTGACCACCGCCGCCGAGACCGACGGCGCCTACGTCGAGGTCGCCGTCGAATACGCGCCCGCCGTCATCAAACCGCCCCAGCACTACCACCCCCGCCAGACCGAACACATGCGCCTGGAAACCGGCCGCCTGAGCCTCCAGCTCGACGGCACCCTCCACGAGTACGAGCCCGGCGCCGACTTCCACATCCCCCCGGGCGCCGTCCACTCCATGTGGAACCCCGGCCCCGACACCACCCGCGTCATCTGGCGCACCACCCCCGCCTACCGGACCGAAACCGTCTTCGAGACCCTGTGGGGACTGACCAACGAAGGCCGGCTGCGCCCCGACGGCACCCCCCGCCTGCAGATGCCGCTGCTCGCCCTCGCCTTCCGCGACGAGTACCGCGTCGTCACCGGCCGCCCCTTCCCCCTCGACATGGGCCTGTGCCTGCTGCTCGCCCCGCTCGGCCTGGCCTGCGGCTACCGCCCCACCTACCGCCCGCCCCAGGACACCCCCCGCCTGCAGCCCACCGCCTGAAAACCCCCACCACCCGCCCCGCACCAGGCCGTTCGAGCCGGAAACGAGGGCCGAGCGAGCGCACCGCCCTAGCGTCGGCGGCAACCGAACAGGCCGATGCGTGGAGGAATGGTCATGGCCACCGAAGCACACGAGTTCACTCTGCCCGGCGCGGATCTCCCGCAGCCCGACGCCGAACTGCGCAAGAAGCGCGAGGCCGTCGTCCTGCAGCACACGGTCGCCGAGATCGCCTGGGACATCGACGGCGTGCTGGCCACCTTCCCGCGCGGCGGCGTCTACCGCATCCAGGCCTTCGAAGAGGGCCCGCTGATCGGCGAAGAAGCCATCAAGAAGGGCTACTTCGCCGACCTCAAGGCCGCCTTCCCCGACCTGGAGCACGACCTGCACCACGTGCACCACACGCCCACCGCGGTGATCCTGGAGGCCCAGGCACGCGGCAGGCAGCACGCGGACTGGCGCGGCATACCCAACCGGGGCAAGTCCATCGACGCCCCCGTCGCCGTCTTCTTCCACTTCGACGGCGACGTCCTCATCGACGAGACCCTCTACTTCGACATCGCCACCTTCCAGCGCCAGCTCGCCTGACCGCGCCCCGCCCGCCCGCACGCCGCGGCGCCCGCCCGCCCTCACCGGCACCCGGGCCCCGCGGCGCCGCCGTGCCCGCCGCCCGCCCGCGCCCACCGGCGCTCGAGGAGGAGTCGAGTACGCGTCCGTAGCGTCGTCGGCGCCGGACCGGCCCGGCGGCGACGGATGCGCCGGCGCAGGCCGGACAGGTCACGGCGAAGAGCATCTCGCACTGACCAGCCTCCAGAAAGGATGCTCGATGAGCACCGTCAACCCCCCATCCCCGGGCGGTGAAACCAGGAGGGTGGTCTTCTGGGCCATCCTCACCACCAGCCTCGCCTCGTTCATGGCGGGACTGGACAACCTCGTCATCATCACGGCGCTGCCCACCATCCGGGAGAAACTCGGCGGCAGCCTCACCGACCTGGAATGGACGGTCAACGCCTACACCCTGTCCTTCGCGGTCCTGATGATGTTCGGCGCCGCCCTCGGCGACCGCTTCGGCCGCCGCAAGGTCTTCAGCCTGGGCCTGCTGCTGTTCACCGCCGCCTCCGCGGCCGCCGCCCTCGCGCCCGGCATCAACGAACTCGTCGCCGCCCGCGCCGTCCAGGGCGTCGGCGCGGCCATCATCATGCCGCTGTCGGTGACCCTGCTGACCGCCGCCGTGCCCGCCGAGAAACGCGGCGCCGCCCTGGGCATCTGGGGCGCCGTCAACGGACTGTCCATCGCCGCCGGCCCGCTGGTGGGCGGCGCCATCGTCGAGCACCTGTCCTGGCAGTGGATCTTCTGGCTGAACGTGCCGATCGGCCTGGCCCTGGCCCCGCTGTCCTTCCGCAAACTCGCCGAGAGCCGCATCGCCCACTCCCGCCTCGACGCCGTCGGCACCGCCCTGGCCAGCCTCGGCCTGTTCGGCATCGTGCTGGGCCTCATCAAGGGCCACGGCGACGGCTGGACGTCCCCGCAGGTCCTGGGCGCACTGATCGGCGGCACCGCCGTGATGGCCCTGTTCGTCGTCTGGGAGAACCGCACCGAACACCCGATGGTGCCGATGCGCATGTTCCGCAACCGCGCCTTCACCGCCATCAACCTGGCCGGCGCCCTGATGTCGGTCGGCATGTTCGGCGCGATCTTCCTGATGACCCAGTTCCTGCAGAACATCCAGGGCTACACCGCCATGCAGGCCGGCGTCCGCCTGCTGGCCTGGACCGCCATGCCGATGGTCGTCGCCCCCATCGGCGGCATGGTCTCCGACCGCATCGGCGGCAAACCCGTGGTCACCCTCGGCCTCGCCATGATGACCGCCGGCATGGTCTATTGGGCGTTCGTCCTCGAACCGGACGTCTCCTACGCCGCCCAGCTGCCCTCCCTGATGATCTGCGGTGCCGGCATGGCCCTGTTCTACGCCCCGCTGATGAACCTCACCATGGGCTCGGTCGCCGAACACGAACAGGGCATCGCCTCCGGCGTCACCGCCGCCACCCGCGAGGTCGGCGCCGCCCTCGGCGTCGCCCTGCTCGCCTCCATCTTCAGCGCCAACGGCGGCTACGCCTCACCGCGCGACTTCGTCGACGGCCTCGTCCCCGCCATGTGGGTGGGCGCCGTCGCGGTGGCCCTGGCGACCTTCTCCATGCTGATCGCCCCCTCCCGCCGCCCCGCCGCCGCGCCCGCCCGCGCACCACTCGCGCAGGCCGCCCCGGCCGGACAGCCCACACCGGCCGGGCAGCACACACCGGCGGGGGAGAGCACCCCGGCCCCGCTGCACTGACCCGCACACCCACCCGGGGTCCGCGGCGCAGGCCGCCGCGGACCCCGCCCCCGTCACACACCGCCGCACTGCTGACGGCCCGTCACCCCGCGGCCGGACGACCCCACGACCCGACGACCCGAACCGAGGAAGCATGGCCATTGAGGAGATGAAGGTCCGCGACGCCTTCCGGATCACGCCGTCGCAACTCCCGGACAACCGGGGCCGGTTCTTCGAGGCCTGGCGCCTGGGCGAGCTGACCGGAAGCAGCGGCCAGCCGTTCACCGTCCGCCAGGTCAACTTCTCGGTCTCCCACCGCAACACCCTGCGCGGCATCCACGGCACCACCCTGCCGCCCGGCCAGGCGAAACTGGTGACCTGCGTCCGCGGCGCCGCCCTGGACGTGGTGGTCGACCTGCGCGTCGGCTCCCCGACGTTCGGCATGTTCGACACCACCCTGCAGGAGGCCGGCTCCGGCATCGGCGTCTACCTCGCCGACGGCCTCGGCCACGCCTTCCTCGCCCTGACCGACGACACCTGCATGAACTACCTGTGCTCCGAGGAGTACGTCCCCGGCACCATGGTCGACATCCAGGCCCTCGACCCGGCCATCGGCATCCCCTGGCCCGCCACCACGGGCCTGATCCGCTCCGAGAAGGACGCCGGCGCCCCGAGCCTGTCCGAGGCCGTCGCACGCGGCCTGCTGCCCACCTACGAAGAGGCACTCACCTCCTACGGCCCCTCCTGGCAGCTCCCGCACCCCCAGCACCTCGCACGCTGAACGCCCCGGCGGCCGGAGGCAGCCACCGCGGGCGAGAACCCCTCCGCCGGCCGTCCGGTGGAACTTCTGACGGGCAGGGCGAGGCGTGCGGGACATTCCCCCAGCCGCTCACGCGCCCGGGGCCGAAGCGGATCCCTCTTCCTCGATGACGGCCCGTCACCTGATCGCGCTGCGGCGTACGGGCCTGGCACCCGGCCTGCCGGGACGCCTTCGCGGCGGGCGTCACGACGGCGGGCGTCACGACAGGCCGGGCGCACTCTGCCGGACGCGGTCCTTGCCTGCCGGGTGATTTGGACCGCCGCCGGTCCGGGCGGCGGCACGCAGCGCCGCCTCGACCCGGCGGTTGCTGGTCATGGATGCCGTGACGGCCGTCATCGCGAGGAGGAGGACGCCGGCGGCGCAGAGCGGGGTGCGGATGTCGTAGGCGGTGGCCAGCCAGCCGCCGAGGAAGGCCCCGACGGGGGCGGCGCACATGGCGAGCATCCGGGAGGTGGAGGCGACCCGGCCCATCAGGTGGGCGGGGACGATCGCCTGCCGGAGGGAGGGGGCGAGCACCATCGTGGCGCCCATGCCGGCCCCGCAGACGGCGAGCGCCGACCCGGCCGCGTACGGGTCCGGGGCGGCGGCCAGGCCCAGGACGGCAAGCCCCTCGACGGCGGCCGTGCAGGTCAGTGCGGTACCGGTGCCGAGTCGCCGGCCGAGGAAGGAGGCGATGCCCGCGCCGAGCAGGCCGCCGGTGGCCTCCGCCGTGAGGAGCAGGCCGAAGCCGTAGGCGCCGATGCCGAGGCGGTCGTGCGCGAAGAGGGCGAGGACGGTCTCCACGGCGAGGAAGGCGATGTTCCCGACCGCCGGGCGGAGCGCGAGCCCGAGCAGCACCCGGTCCCGGAAGACGTACGAGGCCCCGGCCCGCGCCTGCCGAAGCAGCGACTCGCGGGCCTCTGGCACGGGGCGGGGCATGGCGGGCAGCGTACGGACGAGCAGTGCGGAGAGCAGGAACGACACCGCGTCGGCGAGCAGCGGGACCGCCCGCCCGAGCGCGAGCAGGGCACTGCCCGCGGGCGGCCCGGCGAAGCCGGACGCGGCGGTCTGGGCGCCGCGCAGGCGGGAGTTGGCGCGCTCCAGGAGTGCGGGGTCGCGGCGCAGCAGATCCGGCAAGTAGGCGGTGGCGGCCGTGTCGAAGAAGAGTCCGCCGAGGCCGAGGAGGAAGGCGACGGCCGCGAGCAGCGGAATGCCCAGCACGTCGAGCGCGGCCGCCGCCGCGGGTATCGCGAGCAGCGCCGCACGCGCCGCGTCGGTGACCCACATCGTGCGGCGGCGGTCCCAGCGGTCCACCAGGGCACCGCCGAGCACCCCGAAGAGCAGCCACGGCAGGGTTCCGGCGGCCGTGACGACGGCGAGCGCCATCGGATCCCGCGTCAACGTCAACGCGAGCAGCGGCAGTGCGGCATGCGTCACCCCGTCACCGAGCGAGGAGACCGTCTGCGCGGTCCACAGCCGTCCGAATCCGGCAGGCAACCTCCGGGCGTCTGAGGTCACTTGGCGTCTCCTTCGGCCTGCTCGCCCGATGCCGGGTGGAACAGCGCGAAGACGAGTGACGCGTCCGGCAGCGACGGATCGGACAGCTCCCGGTACTCGTCCGCCAGTGCCTGCAGCCGCGCCCCCAGCTGTGCGAACTGCTCCTCGGTGAGCCGCAGGTGCGCCATCCGCACATGCCGCTCGGCGTCCACCGGCGCTGCCTCCAGGTCCGCCACCGCGTGCCGCATCAGCACATCCGGCCCTCCCTCGCCGGGATCCGGCAGCGCGATCGACCGCGCGGCCATCGCGTAGTACCGCTCGGTGACCCCCCGGACCTTCCGCGTCCGTACCACCTTCACCAGCCCGGCCCGCTCCAGCAGCCGTACGTGGTAGCTGGAACTCCCCTTCGCGAGACCCACCCGCTCGGCGAGCTGGGTGATCGTCGCGGGCTCGAAGCGGAGCACGGCCATGATCCGGTGGCGCGTGAGGTTGGAGACGGCGCGCAGCTGTTCGTCGGTGGTGACGTGGAACGTCTCGGGGAGATCGTCGGTAGGCATGCGAGCAATGGTCAACGAGTCTTGACCATTGTGCAAGGGGATTGCGCGCGGACTTCCGGAATCTGCTGTTCCGCCGGGCTCACCCGTTCACAGGGCGGCCTTGTGCTTGAGGGGTTCCCACCAGGAGCGGTTGTCGCGGTACCAGGCGAAGGTCTCCGCCAGGCCCTGGGTGAAGTCCTTGCGGGGCCGGTAGCCCAGCTCGCGGGAGATCTTGCCGCAGTCGACGGAGTAGCGCAGGTCGTGGCCCAGCCGGTCGGGCACGTGCTCGACGCTGTCCCAGCCCGCCCCGGCCAGGTCCAGCAGCAGCGTGGTCAGTTCCTTGTTGCTCAGTTCGGTGCCGCCGCCGACGTTGTACACCTCGCCCGGCCGGCCACCGGTGCGCACCAGTTCCAGGGCCTGCACGTGGTCGTCGATGTGCAGCCAGTCCCGTACGTTCTGCCCCTCCCCGTACAGCGGGACGCGGTGTCCGTCGAGGAGGTTGGTGACGAACAGCGGGATGACCTTCTCGGGGAAGTGGTGGTGGCCGTAGTTGTTGGAGCAGCGCGTCACCCGTACGTCCAGGCCGTGGGTGCGGTGGTAGGACAGGGCCACCAGGTCGGAGGATGCCTTGGAGGCGGCGTAGGGCGAGTTGGGCCGCAGCGGGTCGCTCTCCGGCCAGGACCCCTCGGCCAGGGAACCGTAGACCTCGTCGGTGGACACGTGCAGGAAGCGGGCCCGGCCGCCGGGCCGGCGCAGCGCCGCGTCCAGCAGGGTCTGGGTGCCCAGCACGTTGGTGGTGATGAACTCGGCGGCGCCGAGGATGGAGCGGTCGACGTGGGACTCGGCGGCGAAGTGCACGATCTGCTCGTGTCCGGCGACGAGTTCGGCCACCAGGCGGGTGTCGCGGATGTCGCCGTGGACGAAGCGGAGGCCGGGGTGGCCGCGGACCGGGTCGAGGTTGGCGGGGTTGCCCGCGTAGGTGAGCTTGTCGAGGACGGTGACGTGGACGTCGCCGGGGCCGCCCGCGCCGAGCAGGGTGCGCACGTAGTGCGAGCCGATGAACCCCGCGCCGCCGGTGACGAGGATGCGTGTGGTGGTCATGAGGATATCTGCACCTTGCTGTGGTCGCCGAGGATGAGCCGGTGGGCGGCGGGGATCCGCGGGGCGGGGGTCACCTCCACGTTGCGTCCGATGATGGAGGCCTCCACGCGGCGGGCGCCGCGCACCGAGGAGCCGTCCAGGACGATGGAGAACTCGATCTCGCTGTCGGTGATGCGGCAGTCGGAGGCGATGGAGGTGAACGGGCCGACGTAGGAGCCGGTGATCACACTGCCGGAGCCGATGACGGCCGGGCCCACGATGCGTGAGCCGGTGACGCGGGCGCCCTCGTCGATCCGTACCCGGCCGATGATCTCGCTGGCGGCGTCGACGTCGCCCTCGATGCGGGGTTCGGCGTGTTCCAGGACGGACCGGTTGACCTCCAGCATGTCGCCGACGTTGCCGGTGTCCTTCCAGTACCCGGAGATCGTCGTGGAGCGCACGTCGCGGTCCTGGTCGATCAGCCACTGCAGGGCGTGGGTGATCTCCAGTTCGCCGCGCCAGGACGGCTTGATGGCGCGGACGGCCTCGTGCACGGCGTCGGTGAACAGGTAGACGCCGACCAGCGCGAGATCGCTCTTGGGGTGCTCCGGTTTCTCCTCCAGGCCCACGATCCGCCCGTCGGGGCCGAATTCGGCGACCCCGAACTGCTGCGGGTCGGAGACCTGGGTGAGCAGGATCTGGGCGGCGGGCCGCTGCGCGCGGAAGGCGCCGACCAGATCCGAGATGCCGCCCACGATGAAGTTGTCGCCGAGGTACATGACGAAGTCGTCGTCGGCGAGGAAGTCGCGGGCGATGAGGACGGCGTGGGCCAGTCCCAGGGGAGCGGACTGGGGGATGTAGGTGACGGCGAGCCCGAACTTGGAGCCGTCGCCGACGGCTTGCATGATCTCGTCGGCGGTGTCCCCGACGATGATCCCGACCTCGGTGATGCCCGCGTCCGCGATCGCTTCCAGGCCGTAGAAGAGAACCGGCTTGTTGGCCACGGGCACCAGCTGCTTGGCGGATGTGTGGGTGAGGGGGCGCAGGCGGGTTCCGGTCCCGCCGGAGAGTACGAGAGCCTTCATGGCTTCGACGCTAGGAGCGGCCACTTGAGCCGGGATCGGGGATGGGCCGCGCCCACAGGCGCCCTCCAGGGCGGCTCGAGAGGCGGTGGGGATCCTCGGTGGGCAGCGGCCGGTGGCGCGGTTTACGGGGTGACCTGGGGGTCCTCTTCGCCCGGCCGTCCAGTGACGCGAGCCCAGGGAGGCACACAGGCATGGCAGACAACCACCGTGAACTCGTCCAGCGCTTCGTCGACATGATCAACAGTCATGACGTGAGCACCATGAGCGCGCACACCGCGCCCGGGCACATCGACCACAACCCGGTCGTCGAGGACGGCATCGAGGCCAACACGGCGTTCTGGGAGCAGATCTTCGCCGCGTTCCCCGACGTCAAGGTCGTCACCCACGACCTGGTCGTGGAGGGCGACCGGATCGCCGGCCGCTTCGAGTACTCCGGCACCCACCAGGGCACCTTCTTCGGCGTCGAGGCCACCGGCCGTCCGCTCAGCTTCCAGTCCATCGACTTCTGGCGGGTCGAGGACGGGCTGCTGGCCGAGCACTGGGACCAGCTGGACATGGCCGGCCTCTTCCGCCAGCTCGGCGTCGACATCCACGCCGGCCAGGACGCGTAACCGCGCCCCCGGCGGGCGGGAGCGGCCCGGCGCGCCCGCGGTGCGCGCCGGGCCGCTTTCCTGCCCCCGGCTCCGGCTGCGGCCCCGCTGCGCGGTGACGGCCGCCGGTCAGGTGGCGGCCGGCCGGAGGAAGGGACCGGAGGGGGCCGGGGGAGGCAGGGGGAGGGGAGGGGGCGGTCAGGGGGCTGCCGGGAGGGTGGCGGCGGCCTGTTCCACCTCGTCCACGAGCCGGGCGTGGGCCAGGACGGCCTCGGTGTGCGGGGTGAAGTCCTCGCCGTCGAGGACGGCGCGGGCGAAGACACCCGCGATGTTGGTGAAGTGGGCGTCCGGCGCGAGCCGGATCTCCTCGACGGCGCCGCCGCGTTCGACGTGCAGTACGGGGACGTGCTCGTCGGGGGTGCTGAAGGCGCGTTCCAGCCGCAGCCGCCCCTCGCTGCCCCACAGGTCGTAACCGCTGCGATAGGCGTGCTCGACACCGTAGGCGAGCTGGGCGGCCGCCCCGGAGGGGGCCGTCAGCAGCGCGCCGCCCGCGGGAGCGGGCCCGTGCGGGCCGGCCGGGCGCACGTGGGCGCCGGCCACCCGCAGGCCGGGGCCGAGGAAGAGCTGGGCGGCGCGCAGCGGGTAGGCGGCGACCTCGGGCAGGGTGCTGGCGCGCCGCGGGGCGCCGTCGCCCTCGGGGCGCAGCGGGATGCCGAACTCGGAGCCGAAAAGCTGCAGTTCGCCGATCAGTCCGTCGTCCAGGAGCCGGCGGACGTGTGCGTGCTGGGAGTGGTGCAGGAACATGAAGCTCTCCATCAGCAGCAGGCCGTGCTCGCGGGCGAGAGCGACCGCCTTGTCCGCGTCGGCCCGCAGCAGCGCGAACGGCTTCTCGCACAGCACGTGCTTGCCGGCCTCCAGCGCCCGCAGTGTCCACCGCGCGTGCAGTTCGGGCGGCAGCGGTATGTACACCGCGTCCACGTCCTCGCGCTCCAGCAGCCGCGCGTAACCGGCCACCGGCGTGCCGCCGAACCGGTCGGTGAACGACCGCGCCCTGTCGAGGCTGCGGCTGGCCACGGCGCTCACCTCGACGAGCGGCTGACGGGCCATCGAGGGCAGCATGCGCCGCCCGGCGATGTCCGCGCACCCCAGCACGCCGACACGCAGCACCGGGCCGCCCGGCCCTCCCGGCCCGCTCACCGGGCGTACGCCCCGCCGCGCGCCCAGACCGCGCGCAGCCCGGTCAGCAGCGTACGGGCCTCGATGTTCAGGTAGTTGCTGTGCCGCAGCAGCGCGGACATCTGGTCCACCGTCACCCACAGGAAGTCCTCGGGCACGTCGACGGGGAAGTCGCCGCCCACCTCCATCAGGACGTAGCGGTTGCCCGCGTGGTGGAAGCGCCCGCCCTCCTCGGACTGCACGGTGTCGTACAGCAGCGAGCCGGCCTCGGCCCGCAGGACCAGGTCCAGGAACCGCGGCTGCCGCGGTGCGGGCAGGGTCAGCGCGCGGCCCGGCTGGCACTGCACGGTGGGGCCGAGCTCCGCCACGTCCAGCACACCCGCCTCGGAGCGGGCGTGCGCCAGCAGGTGCGGCACACCGCCGATGCGGCGCACCAGGAACGCGGACAGGCCCTGTTCGGCCGGCGCGAGCAGCGGCTGGGTCCAGCGGGTGACCTCGCGGTTGGCGGCGGCCACGGACGCGGCGATGACGGTGAAGTGGTGGCCGCTGTCGTGGGAGATCCCGTCCTCGGTGCGCCGCCAGCGCCGCACGGCCGACAGCGGCATGCTCGTCTGCACCAGCTCCCGGTGCGCCTTGATCTCGGTGAGCCGGTTGAGGAGGTGCTCCATGGAGTGCAGCGGGGGCCCCTCGTCGGCGAAGGACGGGATCAGCGACAGCACGGTACGGGCGTCCATGTTGACCACGTTCGACTCGTGCAGCAGCTGGTGGATCTGACCGAGCGTCAGCCACACGAAGTCCTCGTGCCCGGGGACGTCGCCGAGCGCTTCCACCACCATGTTCCGGTTGCGCTTGCGCAGGAACCAGGAGCCCTGTTCGGACTGCAGGGAGTCGAACAGCACCCGTGAGGCGGTGCGCGGCGGCGCGAAGTACTCGATGTGGTTCACGGGGGCGCCCCGGTGCACCCCGGTGTAGTTGCTGCGGGTGGCCTGCACGGTGGGGGACAGCTGGACGGTCTCGATGTTGCCGGGTTCCATCTTGGCCTGCATCAGGCAGTGCAGGACGCCGTCGAACTCCTTGACGACGATGCCCAGGATGCCGATCTCCGGCTGGTTGATGATCGGCTGCGACCAGGACGCGGCGTGCCCGTTCCACTCGGTGCGCACGTGCAGGCCCTCGACGGAGAAGAACCGGCCGCTGTCGTGCACCAGGTTCCCGGTGGCGCCCTGGAAGCGCCAGCCGACCAGCTCGCGGAAGGGGATGCGGCGCACCTCGTAGCGGTTGGCGCGGCGCTGCTCGGCGAACCATTCGCGGAAGACCGGGTTGGGTGTCACCGGGCTGTCCAGGGTCTGGGCCGACAGCGTGAAGCGCCGCCCGAGGCCGGTGAGGGCACCCGGGGGCACCGCTTGGGTGATGGTCATAAAACATGACTCCTTCGCCGTGTCCCGCGCGCCCAGGGCCAGGCCGCCGCCCACGACGATCCGGCAGGGCGATCGGCCGTTGCTGGAGGGCGCCTCGAAACGCCCCGCACGCCACCTCGAGGCGCACCCCGGCACCGGCCCGGGGGAGGGGCGGGACGGGCCGCCCACCGGCCCCCGCCCGCTCCCTCCTCACCGGTTTCTCCTCCCGGTTTCTTTCAATGCTAGGTATATTGTCACCGCTAGACAAAGGGGGCGGGCGTCCCTACGCTGAGGCGGTATGAGAATCCTCTTTGCCAGCGCGGGCAACTTCGGGCACGTCTATCCCCTGCTTCCCTTGGCGAAGGCCGCGCGCGCCGCGGGCCACGAGGTGGTGTTCGCCACCGGCGAGCAGCTCCACCCGGCCCTGCGGGCCGCCGGCCTGGAGCCGGTGACGGCGGGCCGCTCGGTTCCCGAGGCGTTCATGGAAGCAGTGCGCGGTAGTGACTCCCTCGAGCACGACGGCGCCGACCTGGGCGCCCAGGACGTGCCGCCGGAGGTGCTGGCGGACCTGCATGTGAAGGTGTTCGGTTCGGTGCTGCCCCGCTGGGTGGCCGCCGACCTCGCCCCCGTCCTCGCCGGCCGGCGCCCCGACCTCGTCGTCTACGAGGCGATGAACCCGGGCGCCGCCTTCGCCGCCCGGCTGGCGGGCGTGCCCGCCGTCGCGCACGGCGTCGGGGTGATGGCGATGGGCCCCGAAGAGGCCCGGATCCAGGAGGAGTTGCTGGCCACCGCGGCCGACCTCGGCGTGGACGTGCCGTACGGCCGGCTGCTGGCACTGGCCGCCACCTACATCGACATCTGCCCGCCCTCCCTGCAGGACCCCGGCTTCCTGGCCGCCCCGCTGCCGCGCATCGAGCAGCGCCCCGTCGCCTACGGCGAGCCGGGCGAACTGCCCGCGGGCATCGGCGGCACGGACAGTCCGTTCGTCTACCTGACCCTGGGCACCGCCCTGGGCTCGGTGGAGGTGCTGCGCACGGTCATCGACGGGCTGCTGCCGCTCGAGGTGCCTGTCCTGGTGGCGACCGGCCCCGTGGTGGCCGTCGCCGACCTGGGCGAACTGCCCGAGCGCGTGGTGGCGGTGGAGTGGGTGGCCCAGCCCGAGGCGCTGAAGCGGGCGGCGCTGGTGGTGCAGCACGGCGGCGCGGGCACCACCCTGGCCGCGCTGGCGGCCGCCCTGCCCCAGCTGATCCTGCCGCAGGGCGCCGACGGCCCCGCCAACGGCACCGCCGTGCGCGACGCGGGCGCCGGCGAAGTGATCTTCGCCGGGGACCTGTCGGCCGACGCGGTCACCGAACAGGCCCGCCGCATCCTGGGCGACGAGAGCTACCGGGACGCGGCCCGCAAGGTCGCCGCCGAGATCGCCGCGATGCCCGGCCCCGCCGAAACCGCCGCCCGCCTCCCGCAGTTCACCGCCTGACCTGCCTGACCTGCCTGACCTGCCTGACCCGCTCGACCCGCCTGACCCGTTCGGTCTGTTCGCCTCCGGGTGCCGATCCGCCGGCCGCCCGGTCCCCGGCTCCGGTGCGCGCGTGCACTCCCCCGGTACGCGCGCACCGGATGCCCCCGGCCGCCGTGCGGCGCCCTCGCCCTCCTGCCGTACGACGCCGGTACGCGCCTGCCTGTGCCTGCCTGTGCCTGCCTGTGCCTGCCTGTGCCTGCCTGTGCCTGCCGCGCGCCTGTGCCGCCGTACACGACGCTCTCCCGTCGTACGGCGCAAGTCAGGGCAGGGGCACGGGGAGAGGGCGGGCGGCGGGCGCCTCGTCCCGCGCGGCCGGTGTCTCCAGCAGGTCCTCGACCGGCGTGTGCGGGGAAGAGGCCACCAGTGCCGTCAGCGCGGCGCGCAGCGCGCGGGCGAGCTGCGCGGCCTGCGCGCGGGTGAGGCGCGCGCAGGCGAACTCCAGGCTCAGCAGGGGCTGTTCGCGCCAGCGCAGCACCGTCAGGGCGGCGTCCGCGGTGACGGCGCCCGGATGCCCGTGGTGGAAACGCACGGTCAGCCCGCCCGCCCGCAGGCTCTCGGGCAGCAGCTCGTCGCGGGCCGCGAACGTCACCTGCGGCGTGGCGGGGCGGAAGCGGAAGCGGTCCGCGGGCGCCCCCGCGGCGCGCGCCGCATCCGCGTCGTCGGCGTCCGCGTACTGGAGGGCCTCACTGAACGCGCAGGCGATACCGCGCAGGAAGTAGTCGACGCCGCCCTCCAGTTCACAGGCCACCGGCACCGTCGCCGCGCACGGCACGGCCGTGCGCAGCAGCTCCGCGGTGGGCCGGCGCGGCATCTCGGTGCCCACCAGCAGCCGTTCGCGGCCCGCGTGCCGGCCCACCGCCAGCGCCCAGGCGGCCAGCAGCACCGTGCTGTGCGGCACACCGGCCCGCCGGGCCGTCGCGTCGGCCGCGTCGCGCAGCCGCGCGCCGAGGCCGAACAGCAGCCGCTCGCCGCGGAAGTCGAAGGCGGCCGCCGGACGCGCCGCGGGAGCCAGGTCCAGGCCGGCGGCCAGGGAGCGCAGCCGCTCGGCGCGTGCGGCCGGCAGCACCCGCGCCGGGCCCGGCACGTCCGGGCCCGGCCTGTCCGGACCGGGGCGGGGGGTGCGGTCCAGCGGGCGGCGGCTCACGGCGCGGTCGTAGTCGGCGAGCAGTTCCCGCCACAGCAGGGCGGCCGACCGGCTGTCCGCCACGGCGTCGTGGTGGACGAACGACAGCAGATGCGAACCGGCCGCCAGCGGGGTCAGCACGAAGGCCAGCGGCGGCAGGCCGGGCCGGCCGAGCAGCCGCCCCGCCCGCACGGCCAGCCGTGCGTGCGCCGCCGCCACCAGGTCCTCGCCCGGGGCCGCCGCCACCGGTTCCAGCGTGACCAGCGGCGGGGGGCAGACGGCGAGCACCCGCCGTACGGGGCCGCGCGGGGTGGCGGCGAAGGCCGTCCGCAGGCCCTCGTGCCGTGCGCTCAGGGCGGCCAGCGCGCGGCGCAGCGCACCCGTCTGCGGCGGCCCGGACAGCTCGGCGCTGACGATCCGGGCCACCACGCCGCCGCCGGCGGCCCGCTCGGCGGCGAGCGCCGCCGACTGCCCCGGCAGCAGCGCCCGTACCGCCCCGGCCCGCTCCGCGCCGTCCGCGGCGGGGAGCGGTGCCCGCACCGGCGCCGGCCGCGCCCGGGCCAGTACGTCCGCGAGGGGGGCGGGGCCCAGCAACTGGGCCAGGTCCACGGCCAGGCCCAGCTGCTGCTCGGCGCGCGCCTGCAGCCGTACGGCCTGCCCGAGGCCGCCGCCCAGCGTGATGAAGGGGGACCCCGCCGCCCCGGCCGGCAGGACGCGCCGGTCGCAGCCGATGACGTCCGCGGCCAGGTCGAGCAGCTCCTCCAGGGGAGTCGGCGTCAGCATGGGTGGCCCTCTCTGTGGGCAGTCGTGCCCCGATGCTGGCGCCCGCGCCTCGAAGGCCGCTCGAACGCGGCCGCACGACGGCGCCCGCCCCGCCGTACGGCGGGCCGGCAACCCCCTGTCAATTTCAAAGACAGAAACTCTATCACTGACAGCTCGATTATCGCTGAAAGTGCTAAAGTCGGTCCATGACGCTCCGAGAACGACGCCTGCGCGAGCAGGCCCAGCGCCACCGCCTGATCCTCACCACGGCCCGCGAGATGGCCGAGGCCGAAGGCTGGGACCACGTCACCACGCGGCGTCTCGCGGACCGTATCGAATACAGCCAGCCCGTGCTGTACCAGCACTTCAAGAACAAGGACGCCATCGTCCACGCGGTCGCCCTGGAGGGTTTCGCCGAACTCGCCGCCGCTCTGCGCGCCGCCCGCCTGGGCACGGCGGAGCCGCGCGGCGCGCTGGACGCGGTGGCCCGCGCCTATGTCGACTTCGCCGAGCGGGGGCCGGTCCTCTACCAGGCCATGCTCACCCTCGACCCGGGAGACGACGACGCTCCCGCAGGCACCCCCGCAGGCGCTTCGGGAGGTGCTTGCGGGGACACGCCGGCGCCGTTCGCGGACGTCCTCGCCGAGATCGGCCTCGCCGTGGCGCCCGTCGCGGCCGGCCGCGACGGGGAACTGCTGGCCGAGGTCCTGTGGAGCGCCTGGCACGGCCTGGCCGCCCTCAGCGGGGGCCGCCGTCTGCGCCCCGGCCTCACCGGCCGGCGGCTGGCCGCGCTGACCGAGGTCCTGCTCGGGCCCGCGGCGCAGCCCGCCTGACACGCCGGCGGCCCGGACCGCGGGCCCGCACGCTCGCGGCCTCGGACGCCCGGTGGTCCGAAGACGCGGTGGTCCGAAGACGCGGTGGTCCGGAGGCGTGCCGGTCCCGGGGGCCGGTGGTTCAGACCGGGGTGCCGGCCGTCTCGGCCTGCTGCTCCGGTTCGGAGGGTCCGGTTTTCGCGGGCTCGTTGAGGCGCTTGCCGATCAGCACGAACAGCAGGATGAGCCCGACCGTGAGCAGGGTGTGCCCCAGGCCCGCGGTGAGCGGCACCGCCTCGGGCACGTGGTCGCCGAGCACGGTCTCGGTGCCGTGCACGAACATCATGGCGACGGTGATCGCGATGCCCGCGTTGTAGAACCAGAAGAAGTACGTGAACAGTTTCGTCCCGGACAGCCCGAACTGCTTGTCCAGGGCGAGGACGATGAGGAAACCCATCATGCCCAGCGAGAGCAGGTGGGTGTGCATGAGCGCCAGCTGGGTGTCACCGTCGAAGTCTTTGGCTTTGGTGAACTCCCGGTAATACAGACCGGAGATCACTCCCAGGATCATGTAGACGTGTGCCGCGTAATACGACTTCCGCATCCCCGTGCTCGCTCCCTGCTGGTCATTGCCGGTCAATTCAGGCTCCCACGGGGGCCATTGAAGCACCCCGGCCTGAACCCTTCGCGCGTTTCCGGAGATCGTTCGAGCGGCCCTCCAGCGGGCCTCAAGGGCCTCTGCGAAGTCCCGGGCCACGCTGGGGCGTCGAGGTTCGTCCACGCACAACGAGAGGCATCCGCATGAGGCACTCCCGTACGGTCGCGGCCGTCGCCGCGGTCACCGGACTGGTCCTGGCCGCCGCGGGCGCGGCGAGCGCCCAGGTCACGCCCGGGCCCGTCACCCCGCCGTCGCCCCGGGACACGGAGGAGGCCGTATGAAGCACCCCCGCGGCGTCACGGGCGTCGCGGCCGCCGTCGCGGTCACCGGACTCGTCCTGGCCGCCGCCGGCGCGGCACCCGCGCGGACACCGGCCGGCCCGGAGCGCATCACCTCACGGGCGCAGCTGGCCCGCGGCATCGCCGCGGCCGTCGCCCGGGAACAGGCCGCCGCCGGCGCGCCGTTGTCCCCGGCGGCCCGGGGAATGAGCGTCGACGTCTCCTCCGTACCGCCGTGCTGACGCGGGGTCACGCGCGCCCGGACGCGGCCGCCGCCGGGACGGACACCCGTACGAGCTGGTGCCCCAGCGGGGCGGCGCACGCCCCGGAGTCGCTGGTCCTGGGCGTGCGCTCCGGCCTCGACGGACAGGTGACGTATCTCGCCGACGCGGTCCCGGCCGCCGCGGTGCTCGACCAGATCCCCGAGGACATCGAGCCGCGCCGGATCCTGCGGTTCGCCTCGCACTGCGTCACCGACTGCGCCAACCGCCGGGGCGGTGACTGCACCCTGGTGGAACGGATGGTGGCGGCCTACCCGGCGCCGGCGGGCGGCGCGGTGCCGCGCTGCCATCTGCGGGCCGGCTGCCAGTGGTGGGCGCAGGCCGGCGTCGACGGCTGCCGGCGCTGCCCGGCACTGGCCACCCGCCACCCCGCGGACGACGAACTGGCCTCCCTGGTCGCCGACCCGGACGTCACCCCCGAACAGCTCGCCGCCTGGACCGCCGCCCGCCGGGACTGACGACACCCGCCCACCGGACCCTGGTTCGCCGCGCCTTGCGCCGCACCCCGGCAGCGGCCCGCGCGGCCGGGCACCGCCGGCCCGGCTCAGGAGGCGACGCCGCGGGAGGCGAGGGCGGTGAAGGCGGGCCGGCGCAGTGCCTCGGCGAGCGACGCGCGCCAGTCGGGGAGGGCGGGCAGGCCCGCCGCGGCCCAGCGGGTGTGGCCCAGGACGCTGAACGCGGGCCGGCGCGCCGGGCGGGCGGAGGCCGCGGAGGAGGTCGGGCGCACCCGGTCGGGATCCAGCCCGCTGAGTTCGTACGCGGCCCGGGCCAGGCCGTACCAGGTGGTGCGGCCGGCGGCGGTGGCGTGGTAGACGCCAGGCGGGGCGTCGCCGACGCGGCCGAGCGCGACCAGCAGCCCGGCCAGGTCGTGGGTCCAGGTGGGCTGCCCGTGCTGGTCGTCGACGACGTCCACGGTGTCCCCGCGGGAGGCCAGACCGAGGACGGTGGCGACGAAGTTCCGTCCGTGTTCGCCGTACAGCCAGGCGGTGCGCACGATGTAGCCGGTGTCGGGCAGGAGTTCGGCGACCGCCCGTTCGCCGGCCAGTTTGCTGCGGCCGTAGGCGTTGACCGGGCCGGTCGGAGCCGACTCGGAGTAGGGCTCGGTGCCGTCTCCGGGCAGCACGTAGTCGCTGGAGACGTGCAGCAGTCGGGCGCCGGTGCGGCGGCAGGCGAGGGCCAGGTGACGTACGCCCGTCCCGTTGACGGCGGTCGCCGCGGCCTCGGCCCTCTCGGCGCCGTCGACATCCGTCCAGGCGGCGCAGTTGACCACCACGTCGTGGCCGGCGACCGCGGCACGGACGGCCCGCGGGTCGGTGATGTCGAGGCCGGCCCGGCCGGGCGCGGTGACCTGTCCGCAGGCCAGCAGCGCCCGCACCTCGCGGCCCAGCGCCCCGCCGCCCCCGGTGACCAGCCAGCGTGTCATCGACCGCTCCTCGCGTGAAAGGGGCCCGGCCTGCGGGCCGGGGAGACAACACGTCCCGCGCCCGGGGCGCGCGGCGGCACGGCTCACCCCGCCCCACTCGTCCCGTCCGTGCATGCCCCCGCACGGGCCGTCCCGCACGCCCCGCACGTCCGGCCGCGTCCCGCACATGGCCGTGTCCCGCACATGGCCGTGTCCCCGGAGCGGCCCCCGGCACGGGACGGCCGCGGGCACCGTCGCACAGCCCACACGTTTCCCGCACCCGGCCCGGCAGCACACCGGCGACCACACCTTCCCGCACGGCACTCCCGCGACGGCCGGACACGGACCGGGCAGCGACCCACGCGGGCCGACGGGCCGACCGGCCGACGGGCCTGCCGGGCCGACGGGCCTGCCGGGCCTGCCGGGCTAGGCGGGCTAGGCGGGTTGGGCGGGTTGGGCGGGCCGGACCGGCCGGACGGAGCGCGTCACGGGCGGGGCGGCGGTCAGCGAGCGCACCTGGGCGCTGCACAGCGCCGCCGCGGTCGCGCACACCACCAGCGCGGCCCCGCCCAGCAGCGCGCCGCTCGTCCCGGCGTGCGCGGCGACCGGACCCGCGGCCATCTCGCCCACCGGCAGGGCCACGAACGAGCCCAGCGCGTCGTAGGAGTACACGCGCGCCAGCCGGTCGGCGGGAATGTTCTCCTGCAGCGACACGTCCCAGGCCACCCCGAACTGCTCCAGCGCGATGCCGTTGGCGAACATCGCCGCGCCCAGCAGCAGCGCCCCGCCGCCCTGGGCCAGCACCACCAGCGGCAGCGCCTCCACCGCCACCGCCGCCACTCCCACCAGCAGGGTCCGCCGGGCCCGGGAACGGGCGGCGAACACACCGCCCAGCAGTGCCCCGGCCATCTGCGCGGCCAGCACCGCGCCCCACACCCCGCGCCCGAACGTGGCATCGGCGACGGCCGGTCCCAGCACCTGCACGCCGCCCGCGACCACGGCGTTGACGACCATGAACTGCCCCACCACGATCCACACCCAGCGGCGCGCGGTGAACTCCCGCCAGCCCGAACGCAGTTCCCGCAGCGGACGGGTGCGGCCCGGCGCGGGTCCGGGCGGGCCGCCCGGCCCGGTGCGCACGGCGAGGAAGCACCAGGCCGCCGCGCCGAACGCCGCCGCGCTGCAGGCCAGCCCCCAGCCTGCCCCGCACCCGGCGGCGACCGCGCCGCCCAGCGACACACCGGCGATCATGCCGAGGTTGGTGCCCATCCGCATCAGCGCGCCGGCCGGGCGGATCAGGCCGGCCGGCACGGTCTGCGGGGTCAGCGCGGCGGAGGCGGGCAGCGACAGCGCGGCCAGCGCGCCGTTGAGGACGCTGAGCACCGTCAGCAGGGGGAGGGAGGTGAGACCCAGCAGCACGCTCAGCGCGATCGCGGTCTGCGCCCCGCACGCGGCCAGCGCGGAACCCCGTAGGACCAGGGTGCGCCGCATCCGGTCGGCGACGACCCCGCCGGCCGGCAGCAGTGCCACGTTGGCCACCGAGCGCGCCCCGACGACCAGACCCAGGGCGGTGGCCGAGCCGGAGGCGTCGAGGACGGCGAAGGCCAGCACGACAGGGGCCATCGCGTTGGCGCAGTACACCAGCGCCCGTCCGGCGGCCAGCCGGCGGAACGAGCGGTGGCCGAGCGGGCCGCGCGGGCGCGGGGCGTGTGCGGGCGCGGCGGTGGCGGGGCTCATGGCGGGCTCCCTACGGACGGGGCAGGACGGTGAAGTGCACCCGGGAGACGCTCACGCCCAGGTCCTGTACGGCGAAGGGGCAGAAGTAGTAGGCCTGCGGGGTGGCCCGGGGTGCCAGGTCGAGGGTGAACTCGGCGTGGACGCGCCGCCCGGCGACCGCGTCGACGCGGCGCAGCACGGGGCCCACCCGGGCGTCGAGGTAGAGCGGCAGCACGATGCCCAGGTTGAGGGTGCCGTCGCGGGGGGCCACCGCCTCCACCACCACGTGCAGGGTGCTGCCCGCGGCCGTCTCGGCGGGTGCCTTCACGCGCAGTGCGACGGCGCCGGTGTGGGCGTTGGCGACGTCGCCGCAGCGCGCGCACACCGTCTGGACGGTGTCGGCGATCGCCGGTACCCGGCCGTGACGGCGGTAGGAGCGCAGCGGTCGGCCGCAGGCGCACGGGGCGTCGAGCGCGACGGGCGCGGCGGCGGTGCTGCGTTCGCCGAAGTAGGTGGGGAAGGCGAGGACGGGGTCGTCGTGGTGCTTGGCGAAGCGGTGGGCCAGCGCGAGGTCGAGGGACTTGGTCTCGGCGGCGATCGCGGCCAGTGCCGGGCCGGCCTCCGGTGCGGAGCGGGCCACGGTGCGTACCGCGTCGCGCAGCACGGTGTCCGCCAGCGCCCGCAGCCGGGGGCGCAGCGGGTAGTCGGGGCCCAGCAGCCCGCTGTCGAGCAAGCCTGACAGGCGGGCGCCGAGCCGGTGCAGCGGCGGGTACGGGCCGCCCGGGTCCGGGAAGCCGTCGGAGCCGTGAGAGTCGTAAGGGGCTTTCGGGCCGGGGGAGTCGAGGGTGCGGGGGGAACCGGAGGACTCGAAGGCGTCGGCGGTGTGGGTGTGGGTGTGAGTGTGGGGGTCGGCGGGGGAGTGGGGGTGGGACGGGCCGAGGCCGGAGGACTGCAGGCCGGCCTGGACGAACGCCGGGTAGGGGTTGATGTCGCGCAGTTGCCGGTTCATGGCGACGGCCGCGCTGCCGGCGTCCGCGGTGGCGGTGAGCCAGGCCAGGTTCTCCGGTCGCTGCCCGTCGCAGGCGGTGAGCGTGGCGACGACGGTCTGCGCGGGCCCGTCGAGCGCGTTGAGGAGGATGAGGTACTTCGGGTCGTACATCGCGTGGCCGGCGAGGGCGCCGCTGAAGCAGTTGGCCAGTACGAGTTCGGCGGCCCGGATACCGCGGGCGGGGATGAGTTTGTCCTGCGGTTTGGTGCAGCCCAGGCCGTAGGCGCAGCGGGGTCCGGGCATCCCGGGCGCGGCCGCGGCGGGGCTCGCTCCGCACAGGGTGAACTGGCCGAGGTTGAGCTGGTCGTCCTTGCCGTTGCCGTGGAAGAGCACCCGCCGCCACACCTGGCCGAGGGCGATCCGCCGGACGTCGAGGCGGTGGACGTCGGCGGCGCCGAGCCAGACGTCGGCCTGCGGCGCGGGGGCGGCGGCGTCGAGTTCGGACAGGACACCGACCGGGGCGTCCGCGCTGACGCGGGCGTACTGCTTGGCCGCCATCCAGCTGAGGCTGTGCACGTCGCGGCCGGTCAGCAGGGACAGGGGGCGGCCGGTGGCGTGGGCGGCGTCGAGGGTGTGCTGCACGGCGTCGGCGCGCAGGTGGGCGTACGCGCCGACCAGCAGTACGGATCCGGTGTCCGGCAGGTCGTGCGGGTCGTCCACCCAGTGGCGGGCCAGCGGGCGGATCAGCGCGGTCAGCGCGGCGGGCAGCGGGCCGCCGGCCACGACGCCGGTGTCGCAGGGTTCGGGGGTGCGCAGGCCGCTGTAGACCTCTTCGGCCAGGGCGATGCCGTCCAGCAGGTCCGTGCGGGGGCCGGTGAACACCGGCAGGGGTCCCCGGCCGCCGGCCACGGCCCGCGTGTAGTCGCCGAGCGAGGTGTACGGGGCGAACAGCGGCTGCCGTCCGGCACCCGGCCCGGCGCCGGCGGCGGCCGAAGTCCGCACGGGGGGCGGGGCGGTGGGGGTGCTCAGGGCGTTCACGGGTGGTCCACCTTCAGCTCGAAGTGGTCGAGGACGGCCTGCATGCGCTGTTCGACCTGGTCGGCGGTGGCGCCCTCGACATGGACGTAGCCGGTGGAGGCGTGGGAGGCGCGGGGCGGGTCGAGGACGTCGCCGGGTGCGGCGTCCAGGTGGGCGCCGATCACGCCGGGCAGCCGCAGCAGTTCCTCCTCGGAGCTGATGTGGACCACGCGGCCGGGCCGGGTGGGCAGCAGCAGGTCGCCGACCGCCCGGTCGCGGGTGTAGACGGGCTGCGGGACGCGGTCGAGGTAGGTGTCGAGGATGACGTGCAGGAAGTCGAACCCGTAGGCGAGGGAGTGGTTGACGGGGACTTCGCAGCCGCTGAGGCGGGCGGCGACCTCGCTCATGAAGAAGGAGCCGTCTTCGGTGAGGAAGAACTCGCCGTGCAGGTAGCCGAAGGGCAGGTGCAGGCCGTCGGCGAGCCGCTGGGCCAGGGCCCGCGCGTCGACGGGGAGCTGTTCACCGGGCGCGTAGGTGATGTTGGCGTTGATCGCGCCGTCGAGGACCTCCAGGATCGGGCGGGGGTTCTTCGACAGGTAGGCGTCCACGACCCGGCCGCGGGCGACGACGGCGCACAGCTGGAACTCGCGGCCGCGGATGAACTGTTCGGCCATCCAGTCCAGGGCGGGGTCGAGCGGCGGGATCGCGGCGAGCGCGGCGGGGGAGTCGACGCGGTAGGTGTTGAGGCAGGAGTCGGAGTCGACGGGCTTGAGGACGACCGGCCAGCCGTGGGTGTCGCCGAACGCGGCGACGTCGTCGAGGCTGTGCACGGCGCGGTAGGCGGCGTGCGGGATGCCGAGTTCGGCGTAACGGTCCTTCATGGTCTTCTTGTTGCGGACCCAGGCGACCTGGCGGGGGGTGAGGTGCGGCAGGTCGACGAGGGCGGCGAAGCGCTGGGCGCGGTCCTGCAGCGCCTCGTTGGGGTTGCAGAAGAACCGCGGCCGGGGCAGGCCCCGGGTGCCCTTCATCCAGCGCAGGTAGCGGGCGGCCTCCTCGTGCAGGGGGGCGGCGGTGCGCAGGGTGAACGTGGGCAGGTGCGCGGTGCGCCGGAGGTGGTCCTCGCTCAGCGGCACGCAGTCGAAGCGCAGCAGGACGACGTCCACGTCGTCGCGGGCCAGGACGCTGTCGGTGAACGCGGCCCGGCGGCTTTCGACGAGCAGTACGGCGGGGCGGGAGGGCGTGCTGGGCGTGCTGGGCATGGCGGTCTCCAGAGGTCGGGCGGGCCGGCGGGGCCGGGGTGGGCGGGGCCGTGCGGGCGGGGGTGTCAGCCGATGACGCGGGTGGCGCCGTCGAGGCGGCCGGGCCGGGTGCGCCGCAGGTCGCGGACGAGGTTGACGCGCTTGAGCCAGCGGTCGGATCCGTCGAAGCCGGCGCTGAAGGGGCGCCGTCCGTGCACCACGTTGCGGTTGTCGAGGAAGCAGACGGCGCCGGTGGGCACCAGCACGTCGGTGAGGTTGGCGTCCAGGTGCGCCACCAGCCAGGCCAGGGCCCGTTCGGCCGCCCGGTCGCCGGGCAGCGCGGTGAAGAAGTCCCGGTCGACGCGGAGCACCGGCAGGTCGCGGTGGCCCGACAGGACGGCGACCGGCTCGGCCGCGGGAGCGTCGGCGGCGAACTCGTGGGAGGTGTCGGGCAGGGCGGCGAACCGGGGCTGGGCCAGCACCGCGCGCACGTCCGCCGGGCACCTGGCGTACGTCGACGTGGGCGACGGTGGTGGGCACCCGGCCCGGGTTGCGCAGGGCGAACAGGCCGACCCAGTCCGCCCGGTGGGGGGAGAAGGCGTCCTCGGTGTGCCAGGCCAGTTCCAGTGCGCTGGAGGCGGAGACGAGGCTGTGCTCGTAGCCCTTGCTGGGCAGGATGTCGGTCACCAGCCGGCCGGCCTGCTGGGTGGCCCAGCCGGTGATGTCGCCGAGCAGCGCCGCGTACAGCACCAGCAGGCAGCCGTGGACCTGGCCCGCCTCGGTGTCGGCCGCGCTCCAGTGGCCGGGGGTGGGTCCCAGGGCCGCCTGGTCGACGAGGTGGCCGCGGACCAGGGTGGCGTGGGTGTTCTCGTCGCGGCGGGCGGAGTTGAGGTGGCGGCGGACCGCGAGCGGCAGTTCGTGGGCGATCACCGGGGCCTCGTCGACGAACCGGGGGTCGTCGGCGGCCTTGAACGTCTCGGCGCAGGACGCGGCCAGGGCGTGCGCCGCGCGGGCCTCGCGGGCGGTCAGGTCGAGGACGTGGTGGCGGGGGTCGCCGGCCGGCTCCGGGGCGGGCGGGGGACCGGCGGGGGCGGCGGCCGGGCGGGAGGAACGCGCGGGGCGGGCGGGGGCGATGACGGTCATGGCGGGATCCCTTACGGCTACGGCTACGGCTACGGCTACGGGTGCGGGTGCGGGTGCCGGCGCGGTGGGCGCTTGCGGGCGCGGGGCCGGTTCAGCGGGTGGTCCGGGTTCAGCGGGTGGTCTGCAGGTGGTCCAGGCACAGCTCGTACAGGTCCTCGGCGTGGGTCTCGTGCCAGCCCTCGGGCGCGGGTACGGCAGCCGGCCACAGGGCGTGGCGGTCGCGGGCGTCGGACAGGACGACGAAGGTGGCGTACTCGTCGGCGAAGGGGTCGTCGGCCGGGGTCGGGCCGAGGACGGTCAGCCGGCCCTCGGCGTCGATACGGGCGGCGCGGCCGGTGCGCCACATGAGGGCGGTCTGCCCGGGGCCGGCCAGCGGGTCCGGCAGGAAGCGTTCGCCGGTGGCGGCGGGTGCGCCGGTGTAGCCGTGGGCGACGCCGGCGCCCGCGATGTAGAGGCTTCCGGTGCGGCCGGCCGCGGCGGGCCGCAGCTGCGCGTCCAGGACGTAGGCGCGGTGGCCGGGGGCGGGCCGGGGCCCGGCGGGGGTGTGCTCGACCCGCAGCCGGCCCTCCGGCCAGCCGCCGGGCACGCTCAGGGTGAGGTGCCCGGTGGCGGCGCGGGCCAGGAGCGTCTCGCCGGCGGCGCCCAGCAGCACGCTCGCGCCGCAGCCGC
Organism: Streptomyces sp. NPDC057950; assembly: GCF_042887295.1. Taxonomy (NCBI): domain Bacteria; kingdom Bacillati; phylum Actinomycetota; class Actinomycetes; order Kitasatosporales; family Streptomycetaceae; genus Streptomyces; species Streptomyces sp. NPDC057950. The sequence goes on along the minus strand of NZ_JBHVPP010000008.1, from coordinate 265,453 downwards.
GCAGCCACTCCAGGACGGCGTCGGGCGCGGCACCGTCCAGGGGGGCGGCGGGCAGGTGGACACGGGCGCCGCAGACGAGGGCGGCGAGCAGGCCGAGGGCGGTGTCCGCGTCCGGGTAACCGGCGCTCAGCCAGGCCGCGTCGGCGGCCGGGGCGAGGGTGGCGGCGGCGACGCTCTCGGGGCCGATCTCCACCAGCGGGCCCGCCGCCGCGGCCGCCTCCGCCGTACCGGTGGTGTCCGGTGTGGCGGGGGCCAGGACCACCGGGTGCGCGGAGTGCGCGGGGTGCGGCGGGCGGACGGGCCGGGCGGGGGTGGCGGGCAGCAGGTCGGCGGCCGGGTCGCGGACCAGGCGGGCGGCTTCGGGGACGGCCGGCAGCACGCGGTCGGCGGCCTCGTCGAGGAGCAGGACGGCGGGCCGGGCAACGGCGGGCAGGGCGCGGGCCGGGTCGAGCGGCAGGCAGGCGGCGCCGGTCTTGGCGATGGCGAGGACGGCGACCGCGAAGCCGGTCGGTGAGGCGATCGCGGTCGCCACCGCGGTGCCGGGGCCGGCCCGGTGGGCGAGCAGGGCGTGGGCCAGCAGGTCGGAACGGGCGTCCAGTTCGGCGTAGTCCATGCCCGCCAGGGCCGGTGCGCCGGGGGTACGGGCGGCCTGCGCGGCGAACAGGGCGGCGACGCCCGCTTCGGGCAGCTCCAGCGCCTCTCCCGCCCACCGCCGCGCACCGTCGGCGGGGGCACCGGGCGCGGTGCGCAGCCGGCTGAGGGCGGTGGCGGGCGCGTCCAGAGCGGTTTCGAGCAGCGCGGTCAGCAGACCGGTCAGCTGCGCGGCGGCCCTCTCACCGACACTCTCGTGGTCGAAGGCGGTGCTGACGGTGATGCCGGCCGGCGCACCGGCCGGGGTGTGCCGTTCGGTCAGTGTCAGGCCGAGGTCGGCGTCCTGCGCCGGGAGTTGCGGCGGGGCCGCCTGCACGGTGAGCCCGGCCGCCTCGTACTCGCCGCAGCTCTCCGCGAGGACACTCAGCGCGATGCCGCCGGGCCGGGCCAGGGCCGCGCCGCCGGCGCGGTAGGCGGCGAGGTCGGCGGCACGCACCCGCCGCAGCAGTTCGGTGAAGGCCGGGTCGCCGGAGGTGTCCACGGACAGCGCCAGCACCCTCCCGTAGGGTCCCACGGCGCGGCGCAGGGCGGCGCTGTCGCGGGCCGGCACCGGCGCGGCCAGGGTGATGGTGTCTCCCGCGCCGAGCCGGGCGAGCAGAGCCGCGAGCGCGGCGTGCACCACCATGAACAGGGTGGCGCCCTGCTCGGCGGCCAGCCGGACCAGCCGCTCGTGCAGGCCCGCGTCCAAGTCGAGGTCGAGACGGCCGCCGTCCCGGCCGCCGGCCGGGGACCGCCCGCTGCCCGGCAGCACGGTGGGCGGAAGATCACCGGCCGCCGCCCGGGGAGCGGCCTGCGGCATGCCGCCGTCCCGGTGCGGGGCATCGCCGGTGGCCCGCGCCCCGTAGGCCAGGGCCAGTTCGGCGGCCAGCGGGGTGTGCGACCACAGGTCGACCAGGCCGGCGGGCACCGTGAGTTCCAGCAGGTGGTCGTCGGCGGCCAGGGTACGCAGCCGGGTGCCCGCCGACCCCAGCCGGCTGTTGCGCAGCGCCTCGTGACGGCGCCCCAGGTCCCCGAGGGCCTCCTCCAGCGCCCGTACGCTCAGCGCGCCGCGCAGCCGCAGCGGCAGCACCGCGCAGCCCTCCCCGGCGCAGGCCCGGCCGGGCCCGGTGGCGTCGGCCGGCCGGTCACCGACGAGAGCGGCGAACAACGCGGGAGTGGGCGCCTCGTACAGGGCACGGCTGCCCGGGTCGGCACCCAGCACCGCCCGCGCCCGGGCCAGCAGCCGGGCCGCGGCCAGCGAGTGCCCGCCGATCCGGAAGAAGTCGGAGTCGGCGTGGACGGTACGCCGCGGCACCCCGATCACCTCGGCGAACAGGTCACGGACGATCTCCTGCAAAGGGGTGCCGGGCGGCGTGCCGGGCCGGTCGGCGCTGAACGCGGGCGCGGGCAGCGCGGCACGGTCCACCTTGCCGTTGGCGTTCAGCGGCAGCGCCGCCAGCGTCATCAGCGCCGACGGGATCATGTAGTCCGGCAACTGCTCCTGCAGATAGGCGCGCAGGACGACCTCGGTGTCGACGGTGCTCCCGAACGCGGTCGGCGTGTTGGCGCAGGCCCCGGCGGGCACCTCGGGGCCCGCGTACACACCGGTCAGGGGACCGGCGGCCACCTGCGCCGGGTCGACGAAGACGATGTCGAGGAGCCGGCCCTCCTCGGCCGACCAGGTCGGCAGGGCCCGGTAGCCGGCGCGCTCCCCGGCCGCGCACAGCTCCTCCGGGTCGGGCGCGCTCCCGCCCTCGCCCAGATGGGCCGCGGCGCCGGCGAGGCCCGCCGCGCCGTCCCGCAGGGCGCGCATCGCCGCCCACTCGCCGTGCACCCGCCGGTTGGGCACGGCGGCCAGCCGCACGGCGGCGGGCCGCCGCGTACGCAGGTACGCCTCCACGCCGGCCGGGGAGGCGGCGTCACGGCCCCACACCAGACGGGGCGCGGGGGAGAGGTCCAGAACGGGGGCGGCGGTCGACAGCACCGCCTCGTAGCGGTAGCGGGTCAGTTCGTTGTGCGCGCCGCCGCGCTTGACCCGCACGTCCACCGCGCGCACGGCGGGCAGTTCACGCGCCCAGGCGGCGAACAGCGCCGGCGAGAGCAGGAGTTCGGTCTCCAGCGCCACCCGCTGCTCGACGGCGCGCCACACGTCCGCGCCGTCGCCAGGCCGCGGCTGCCCGGCGCGGGACGCGAGTTCGACGCCGGTCTGCAGGCAGGGCGCCAGGTCGAGGTTGCGGACATCGCCCAGGAGGACCGAACCGCCGGGCGCGAGCAGCGGCAGCACCCCCTCGACGACGGAACGCAGATAGGCGAGATGGGGAAAGTACTGGACGACCGAGTTGACGACGACGGTGTCGAAGTGCCCCGCAGGCAGGCCGTCCAGGTCGTCGGCCGCACGGCAGCTCAGCCGCACCTTGCCGCGCAGCCGCTCGTCCGCCCCGGTCTGCGCGCGCAGCGCCTCGATGACGGAGGCGGAGAAGTCGGTCGCCCAGTACTCCTCGCACTCCGGCGCGCCGGCCAGCCGCGCCATCAGCAGACCGGTGCCGACACCGATCTCCAGGACGCGCCGCCCGCCGAGCTCCCGGATGCGCTCCACCGTCGCCGCCCGCCACTGCCGCATCTGCTCCAGCGGGATCGGCCGGGCGTCGTAACTGCTGTTCCAGCCCGCGAAGTTCTCCCCGTACGCGACCTCGGCGGCGTCGTCGTAGAGCGTCTCGTAGATCTCCTTCCACTCGGTGAGCTGCTCGCTCTCCCGCGCCGCGGCCCGGTGCGCGGCCGGCACCACGTGCGCCACCAGACGCCGCTCCCCGCCCGCGGCGCTCTCAGCACTCTCAGCACTCTCGGTGTTCGCGGTGTCGTCGGGGGTCGCGGTGTTCTCGGGGGTCGTGTGCACCGACACGACCGCCTCGGACACCGCGGGGTGCGCGGTCAGCACCGACTCGATCTCGCCGAGCTCGATGCGGAAGCCGCGCAGCTTGACCTGGTTGTCGACCCGGCCGGTGAACTCCATCTCCCCGTCCTCGCGCAGCCGCACCAGGTCGCCCGTGCGGTACAGCCGGCCGCCGCCGGGGGTGAAGCGGTCCTCGACGAACCGCTGCGCGGTCAGCTCGGGCCGGTCCAGGTAGCCGGTGGCCAGCCCCGGCCCGCCCAGCAGGAGTTCACCGCTGCCGCCCGGCGCGGCCGGCCGGCCGTCCGCGCTCACCACGACGGCGACGGTGGCACCCAGCGGACGTCCGATCGGCACGGTCCGCGCGTCCTTCGCGACCCCGGTCACCTCGTGCCAGGTGGCGAACGTGGTGGTCTCGGTGGGCCCGTACACGTGCAGCAGCCGCCCCGGGCCGCCGGCCGCCAGGACCTGCCGTACCCGGCGCGGGTCGCAGGCCTCGCCGCCGAACAGGACGGTGCGCAGCGGGGCGAAGGCGTCGGGCCGCTCGCGGGCGATCTGGTGGAACAGCGCGGTGGTCAGGAACACGGTGCTCACCCCGTGCTCGCGGACCGCGGCGGCGAAGCGGGCCGGATCGACGACGGTGTCCTTGGCCAGCCCGACCAGACGGGCACCGGCGGCGAGGGTCGACCAGACCTCGAAGGTGACCGCGTCGAAGGCGGGGTTGGCGGCCTGGGCGACCACGTCCTCGGGTGTCAGGCGCACGTAGTCGGTGGAGGTGACCAGGTCGAGGACGGCGCGGTGCGGGACGACGACGCCCTTGGGGGTGCCGGTGGTCCCGGAGGTGTAGCAGACGTAGGCCGCGTCCCCGGGCCCCGGCCGCACGGCCGGCAGGTCCCCGGGCCGGGCCGCGATCAGGCCGGCGTCCGCGTCCAGGTCGACGGCCACCGCGTCCAGCCCCGCGTACTCCCCGGCGCCGGAGCCCTCGGTCAGCACGGCGCGCGCCGCGCTGTCCCGCACGATCAGCCGGCGGCGCAGGCCCGGATGGGCCGGGTCCACCGGCACGTACGCCGCGCCGGCCCGCACCACCGCGAGGAAGGCGGTCACCAGACCCGGGCCCGGCCCGAGCGCGGTCACCACCCGGTCCCCGGGACCGACCCCCAGCGCCCGCAGATGGGCGGCGAGACGGTTGGCGGCCACGCTCAGCTCCCGGTAGGTGAGCCGGACGCCGGGGCCGTCGGCCGCGGGGTAGGTGACGGCGGTCGCCCCGGGCCGCGTACGGACGTGCTGCTCGATCAGGCCGGAGAGTGACATACGGGCTCGCTCCTTCGACAGCGGCTCGGAAGGACGGACGGCTCCGTCTTGGCAAAACCTTGCCAAGATGTTGGCAACAAGATCTTGAGGGTCCGTCTCGCACCACTGGAGCACCACTGGAGCCGCGGGTGACGGCCGACGAGCGCTTGCGCGGGGGCGGTCGACCGGCCTGGCGGCGGGGGCCGCCGTGCCCGGCGGACCTCTCCGGTCGTCGCGCCAGGGCGTGTCGCGCAAGTCCCGTCGCCCGCCGGGCGGGCGGGACTTGCGCGACACGCCCTAGATGTCCCGCCAGCCGGGTTCGAGGCGGTCGAGGAGGGTGTGGAAGGCCGCGCCGGCCCGGTCCCAGTCGCCGTCGGCCAGGTGGGCGAGGAGCAGGCCGAAGGAGGCGTCGACCAGAAGGGATGCCTCCGTCCGGGCCCGGACCTCGGCCATGCCCAGGTCGCGGAAGACGGAGGTGAGCAGGCGGGTCCACTCGCTCATCACGTCGCGCATGACGGGCCCGTACCGCTCGGGGTGGAGCAGGCCGACGGCCATGACCTCGAGATAGAGGGGGAGTGTGGCGCGCAGGTCGGGGTCGCTGAACTGCTGCCAGATCTCCTCCATGAAGCGGCGCACCCCCGCCGCGTCCCGGGGGGAGTCGGCGGCGTCGAACAGGCCCCGGGCGCGCAGGAGCGGCCGCCTCTCGTAGACGGTGAGCGCCTCGGCGATCATGCGTTCCTTGGTCCCGAAGTAGTACAGGAGCATGCGGTCGCTGGTCCCCAGGGCCCGGGCCAGCGGGCGCAGGGACAGGTCGGCCACACCGTTGCCGATCATGTATGCGCGGATCCGCTCCAGGAGATCGCGTCGTTTGGCCGGGTCGGGCGGCCGAGACATGAAGGGCTCCCACCTGCAGTGATGCGAGGCCGAACAAACCCCGCATGTCCGATTCATTGATCTTTGTCCAGGTATTTACCGTAGCACTCGCTACGTGTATATTTATAGATGTAGCAATCGCTACATGAATGTGGGACCTGGCACATGCCGCCCCGGACGTCGGACCTCCGCCGTTCCCGGCAGTCATCGCCGCCGGCAGTACGGAAGGGACTGATTCCCATGGCCGCCTGGGCCATCGACCTCGCCTCGATCTCACGACGGGGATGCTTCGCCTGGTGCTCCCGCGGTCGGACAGAGGGACTCGGGCGGAAGGCTGCCGCGGACCACGCTCAGGGCGAGGAGCGGTCCGCGAAGGGCGCGCCCACCTCATGGATCACCCGGACCCAGGCTCTGTGGGCGCGCTCCCTGGAGCCCCTGCGGCCGCTCGACGCGCCCCGCGCGCGGGCCACCGCCTGGGACGCCTCCTGGCCCCTGGCACGGGAGCTGACCTCGGTCCGCCGGGCCCGTCGCCTGGCCACCGCCCGGCTGAGCGAATGGGACCTGGAGGACCTGGCCGACACCGCCGAACTCCTGGTCAGTGAACTGGTCACCAACGCCCTGCGCCACACCCGCGGCCCGCTGCGGCTCAACCTGTACGCGCGCGGCTCCCACCTGCGGTGCGAAGTGGAGGACACCGACCCCACCGGCCCCGTTCGCCGCGTCGTCGACGCCGACGCGGAGGGCGGACGCGGTACCGAACTGCTCGACCTGCTCACCGAGACCTGGGGCAGCACCCGCACGGCCACCGGCAAGACCATGTGGTTCGAAATACCCACGCGGACGCCCTGACCCAAGGGGCCGCCCGCCCCACCGGCACACCTGTGGCACGCCTGTGCTGTGCACACCTGTGGCGTGCCGTGCGGACCGTGCCGTGCCGACCGCGTCGTGACAGGCGCTTCCCGGCACCGCCCCCGCTCCGGGCACCCTCTCGAGCCGTTCTCGTGCGATTCTGCGGCAGCCCCCGGCACGGTGCCCGCATACGGCCATGACGCCGCCACCCGGGTCCGTGACGCCGCGGCCGGAGTCCGTGATGCCGCCACCCGGGTCCGTGACGCCGCCACCCGGGCCGGCGTCCCCGAACCGCAGCCCCGGCCCCGCGCACTCCCCGCCCCCCAATCCCGCCGCCCCATCTCGCCACCCCCCGGATCCCCCTCCCGCCGGCCCCGTCACCCAACAGGCCCGCCCGTTCCGTCCCGTCCGCCCCGGCGGGGCTCGACCGTCGCACCCGAGCGCGGTCAAGGACCGCGCGAGGCCCCGCTGGCATGCTCCAGGGCAGCTCACCGCACCACCGCGGTGAGAACCCCGCCGCCTGTGGAGGCTGACATGGGTATCCGCGACACGAAGAACGCGATCGACAACTCCGAGAACCCGGAGGAGCTGGCGCAGACGAACATCAGCGCCGAGGAGGAGGACGCCTTCGACTCCCCGAAGACGATCATGAACCAGATCTCCAACGCCTGACACGCCAGACGGCTCCGCCCGGCCGGAACGCCCGCACTCAGCCGAGCGCTCCGGCCGGCGCCCGGACACCGAAGACACCAGAGCCCTGGGGGTCGGGTTGAACACGTCGCTCGTGGACACTCTGCGCGGCGAGGGCATCTTCGCCGACGCATGGAACAAGGAATTCAGGATCCTCCGCGGCGCGGTCGATCCCGCCGGCCACCTCTCCTCCGCCTTCATCGAACAGAAGCTGGACGCCAGCCTGCTGCGCTGGCCCTACTTCTCGGTGCTGCGCCACGGAGCCGTACCGCCGGAAAGCACCTACACCCGCTCCAGGGACGTCATCGGGCACCAGCGCCCCGGCTTCCCCGACGCCGCGGCCGTCCGCCGGCTGATGTCGGCCGGGGGCACCCTCAAGCTCAACCAGCTCTCCGACTGGCACCGCCCCACCCGCACCGTCGTCGAACAGCTCCAGGCCGCCGCCCCGGTCGCGGTGGCCTCCTACGTGTTCTGGACCCCGCCCGAGAGCCGCGGCATGCTCCCGCACCGCGACGCCTCCCACGTCGTGGCCCTCCAGCTCGAAGGCCGCAAGGAATGGCAGCTGTACGCCGGTTCGCAGCAGGTCCGTGCCGACGCGGGCCTCGACGTCGACGCCGCCCACCCCACCCACACCTTCGTCCTGGAACCGGGTGACGTGCTCTATCTGCCGCACGGCTGGCCCCACGACGCCGTCGCCCGCGACGGCGACTCCCTCCACCTCACCTTCACCCTCACCGAGCCCACCCCCGACGACCTCCTCGAAGCGCTCGGCCGCCACCTCCTGGACACGGACCCCGGCCTCGCCCACCGCTTCCACACCACCACCCTCGAACAGCGCACCGAGCACGTCCGCACCGCCCTGCTCGCGCACACCCGCGACCTCGACGACGACACCTGGGCCCACACCGCCCTCACCGCCATGCGGGAGGTGACGGGATGACCACCACCCACATCACCCTCAAGGACCTGGTCGGCGACACCGACGCGTTCTTCCGCGACCACTGGGCCACCCAGCCCGCCGTCTTCCGCGCCTCGGCCGACCTGACCGGCCTGATCACCGAGCGGGAGATGTGGGAGGAGGTGGACTGCGGCCTGCTGATCCGCCCCTACTTCACCGCCTTCGACGAAGGCGTGCGCACCGCCGTCTCCGAGATGACACGCTCGCGCACCATCGTCGGCCACCACGTCCCCGGCTACATCAACCCCGCCCAGATCAAGGCGGACTTCGCCGCCGGCGGCACCTTCAAGTTCAGCCAGCCCGAACACTGGCACCCCCGCCTGCGCGCCCTCGTACAGGCACTGGCGCCCGAATTCCGTGCCGAACTCGAGTCGTTCGTCTTCCTCAGCCCGCCCGGCAAGACCGCCATCGCCGCCCACATGGACGGCTCCCACGTCCTCGTCCTGCAGATCGCCGGCGTCAAGGACTGGGTGGTGGGCCGCCTCGACGAGACCTCGACCAGCGACTCCGACCGCTACACCGGCGGCGTCATCCCCTACGACCGGCGCATGGAGGTCACCCTGCGCCCCGGCGACGTGCTCTACATGCCGCACGGCACCCCGCACTCCGCCACCGCCCGCATCGGCACCTCCCTCCACATCGCCGTCACCATCGAGGAACCCACCCCCCAGGACCTCGCCAACGTCTTCCTCGCCGAACTCCTCGGCCTGCCCGAGTTCGAGGCCCTCACCCGCCACCACCACGAACTGTCCCTGGCCGAACGCCTCACCCGGCTGCGCGCCCTGCTCACCCGCACCCTCGGCGCGGCGGACGGGACCCAGGTGCTCAAACAGGCCGTACGGCTCAAGGCCGGGCACCTCGGATGAGACCGGTGCTGCGCCCGGCGACCGTGCTGCGCCCGGTGACCTCCGCGGACCTCGACCGGTTCGACACGGAGTTCGCCGGGCCCGACGGCCCCGGCCCCTACCAGTGGTTCGGACACACGCCGACCCTGCGGCCGCGCCGGCTGCTCGACGAGCGAGGCCTGCTCGGCGGTGACGAGAACATGCTGTCCGTCACCGTCGACGACACCCTCGCCGGACGCGTCGAGTGGTTCCGCCGCGCATGGGGACGCGTGGAGACCTCAGCCTGCTGGGAGATCGCGATCGGCCTGTTCGCCGCCCACCGCGGCCAGGGCATCGGAACCCAGGCGCAGCGCCTGCTCGTGGACTACCTCTTCGCCCACACCCGGACCGAACGCGTCCAGGTGTGCACCGACGCCGGCAACCTCGCCGAACAACGCGCCGCCGAGAAGGCCGGCTTCGAACTGGAAGGCCGGGTCCGCCGCGCCCAGTGGCGCGCCGGCACCTGGCACGACCAGCTCCTCTACTCCGTCCTGCGCCCCCTCGGCCCGCCCGCCCCCCGACCCTCCACCACCCCGGCCCCGGCCCCGGCCCCGGCCCCGGCCCCGGCCCCGAACCCGAACCTGAACCCGAACCCGAACCCACAGATACAGCCGTAGCCGTACGACCGAGCGGAGAGCGCGCATGCCCCTGTTCCCGGCCAGCCTGAACGGCCCCGCACGGCGGCTCGCCGTCCTGCACGGCATCGACGGCATCGGCGTGGGCCTGTACATGGCCGGCTCCGCGGTCTACCTCACCCAGGTCACCGGCCTGAGCCCGGCCCAGATCGGCATGGCACTGTCCGCCGCCGGACTGACCGGGCTGCTCGCCTCGGTGCTGTTCGGCATGGTCGCCGACCGCACCGGGGCACGCCCGCTGCTGACCTGGCTGCTGATCGGGCTGGGCTGCGGCTACCTCGCGCTGCCCGCCGTGCACTCGGCCTGGCAGTTCGTCGTCCTGGCGGTGGCGGTGGGCGCCCTGCAGTTCGGCACCGGCCCCTCCTTCATGTCCCTGATCGCCGAACTCGTCCCCGGCCAGGACCGGGTGAACGCGCGCGCCGCCATCCGCTCCGTCGGCAACGCCAGCATGGGCCTGGGCACCCTGGCCGCCGCGGTCCTGCTCGCCGTCGGCACCCATGGCGCCCTGCAGGTCATCCCGCTCGCCAACGGCGTCACGTTCGTGGTGGCGGGCCTGCTGGTGCACCGGCTGCCCGCGGCCGCCGCCCGCCCCGCCCCGCCCGCCGCGGGACGCTTCACGGCGCTGCGCGACGGGCCGTTCCTGCGGGTCGTCGCGGTCAACGCGGCGCTGTCGCTGCACGACTCCGTGCTGGCGGTGGCCATCCCGTTGTGGATCGTCGTCGGCACCGGCCTGCCCACCGTGCTCACCCCCCTGCTCATCGGACTCAACACCGTGCTGTGCGTGCTGCTCCAGGTCCGGGCGGCCAGGGGCAGCGACGACCTGCCCGGCGCCGCCCGCCTGGCCCGCCGCGCGGGCCTGGCCGGCGCGGTGTCCTGCCTGCTCCTGATCCCCACCGGCCATCTCGGCACCCTCACGGCCGGGTTCCTGGTGTGCGCCGCCTTCGTGGTGATGACCGGCGCCGAACTGTGGCACGCGGCCGGGTCGTTCGGCATCGGCATCGGCCTGGCCCCGGAGGACCGGCGCGGCGAGTACCTCGGCGCCTTCCAGCTCCACCACGGCCTGCAGTCGATCCTCGGCCCGCTGATCCTGACCGCGTTCATCGGCCACGGCTCCGGCCTCGGCTGGACGGCGGCCGCGGTCCTGTTCACCGCCGCGGCCCTCCTCGTCCAGCCCGCGGTACGCGCCGCCTCCGCCGCCGGGGTGCCGGCACCCCGGCCCACCGCGGACCAGCCCGCCCTGGACTGAACCCGCAGACACCACGGACACCACAGATATCGAAGACACCGAAGACACCACAGGCACCGCAGATACCGGAGGCACGGATGCTGCACCCCGCCGCCGATGCCCGCACCCCCGGCCCCTACAGCGGCCGCGAACTGGCCCGGGACCTGCGGGCCCTCGGCGTCGGACGCGGTGACGTCGTCATGGTCCACACCTCCCTGAGTGCCCTGGGCTGGACGGTGGGCGGTCCCGTCGCCCTCCTACGGGCCCTGCGGGAGGCCGTCGGGGCGTCGGGAACCCTCGTGGTGCCCGCCTTCACCACCTACCTGACCGACCCGGCGACCTGGGTCCAGCGGCCCGTGCCCCCCACCTGGTGGCCCCATATCAGGGCGTCCCTGCCCCCGTTCGACCCGGACGTGCACCCCGTCCAGCCCCGCCTGGGCCGGTTCCCCGAGTTCGTACGGACCCTGCCCGGCGTCCGCCGCTCCACGCACCCGCTCTACTCGCTGGCCGCCTCCGGCCCCGCCGCGCCCGCCCTGCTCGCCGCCCACCCGCTGCCCTACGGCCTGGGCGCGCGCAGCCCGCTGACCGCGCTGGGCGGTGCGGCCGCGAAGGTCCTGCTGATCGGAGTGGGCTGGGACAAGTGCACCGTCCTGCACCTGGCCGAACACCTCACTCCCTACCCGGGGCGCCGCGTCCACCGCATGCGGGTGCCGCGCGCGGGGACCGACGGAGCCACCGTCTGGCAGGACAGCGACCAACTCGTCATGTACGAGGGCGACTACGCGCGCATCGGCGACCGGGCCGTCCGTGCCGGTCTGGTCCGGGAGGGCCCCCTGGCCGCCGCCCGCGCCCTGTTGTGCCCGGTCGCCGCGCTCGTGGACCTGGCCTGCGGCTGGCTGGAGCGGCACCGCGACCTGAGCGCCTGGGGCGTGGCACCGAACATGACCGGCGTACGGGAGGCCCCCGCCACGGCGCTGTGACCGGCGGGGGCCTTGATCCGGGCTGTTCCCGGCTGTTTTCGGCTGTTCCCGGCACCGTCACCGGCGCCGGGGGTGCCGTCGCGGACGGTGTCGGGAGTGTCCGGGGGAGCGGCGGTGCGGCTGCCGCCGGGGTGTCCGGCAGAGGTCAGGCGACGGCCCAGGGACCCAGGTCACGCGTACGCCGGCCGGCCGCCGAGGGCCGGCTCTCGTCCCAGGCCGGCTGCAGCGCGGCGGAGAGGATGCCCCACAGCTGACCGGCGGTCAGGGTGTGCACGGGGACGGTGACCTGGCCGGCCAGACTGACCCGGAACGCCGACTCCAGTGCGCCGACGATGCCGATCAGCGCCATCGAGTCCAGCCCGTATGCCTCCATCGGAACGTCGGCCGCGGGCTCCTTGTCCTTGCCGAGCCCCGGCAGGCCCTGGCGCAGTACGTCCTCGAATTTCGCGTTCCACGGTACGTGGGCCATCGGGCGACTTCCTTCCGGACACGGGAGAGGTGGAGCGGTGCTCCGAGCAGCACCGTGCCGGATCCCGCTCGAGCCGCCGTGGACACCTGCTCAGGCCGGCCGCCGCGAGCGGCCGGCACACGACCGAAGCCCCCGCCACAGCACTGCCGGCGGGGGCCTCAAGATTCGGTTGGTTCTGTTGGTTCGGTTGATTCGGTGGGCCCGGTGGGTGCGGTAGGTCCAGCGGGTCGGTGGTCTGTTACGGCATCCGCGCCCGTCAGACGGCCGCGCTGCCGGCCGCGAGAGGCCAGCCGATGTCGTCCGTGGCCGCGACGGTGGTGACCGCCTTGGGCCAGCCGATGTTGCTGTCGTCGGCGGGGACGGCGACCGCCTTGGGCCAGCCGATGTTGTCGTCGTCGGCGGAGACGGCGACAGCCTTGGGCCAGCCGATGCTGCTCTCGTCGGCCGCGACGGTGGTGGTCTTGGGCCAGCCGATGCTGTCGTCGGCGGCGGCCGGCCACCCGATGGCGGAGGAGACCGTGCCACCCGCCGACTGCGGCCAGCCGATGCTCTGCGCGGCGGTGCTGACGCCGCCGAGGGTGAGGACGGCGGAGGCGACGGCGGCGGTGGTGACGGCGATGCGGGCGATGTTCTTCATGACGGCTCCTCCGTGGCAATGAAGCGGATCCTGCGTTGGTAACTTCTTGCCAAAAAGCTTGGCAACGCGAACTCGGGACCCGCTCGGCATTCGCTGGAGATGGGCTGGAGACCCGCGAGAGACCGGCGGCTACCTGCGTCGATGCCTGGCAAAGTTTGTCAACAACCCTGTTTCCGGGCCCGGTCGAGGCCGGTTCCGAGAGGGTGAACGGCACGTTCGCGACCCTTTCGCTAGAGCGCCGCCGGAGTCGGCGTTGCCACTTCACCCCCACGCTAGGCAACATATTGCCAAGCACGTTGGCAATGCTTGTTCGTGACGGGTCGCGCACAGCGGCCCCCCGCGTCCTGGCAGCCGATGGCCCCGACAGCGGGGGGAGGCCCCGGAAATGAACGCGACGCCGTCATCCACGGATCAGCCGTCATCCACGGATCAGAAGGACCGAAGGGACTACGCGCCCACCAGCGACAGCACGGACCGCACGGACCGGAGTGAGCACAAGGACCACAAGGACCGCGACGGCCGCACGGTCCATCTGGACACGGCGGGCCGTGGCCGTATGCCCGCCGCCGTACGCGCACTCGTCGCCGACTGCGCGGCCCGTGAGGACCGCTACGGGCCGCACGAGCTCGAGGAACACCTCGCGCACGTGCTGCGCACCGAGATCCACGACCGTCTCGGCGCACTGCTCGGCGTCCCGGCCGCCGACACCGCCGTCGTCACGGACGCGGCCACCGCCTTCGACGCGCTGGTCCGCGGCCTCGGCCCCGGCCGCGGCGACCGGATCTGGACGACCCCCTACGAGGGGGTGGCCAACCTGACCGCCCTGTACGCCCTGCGCGACCGCACCCGCTGCCGGCTCGAGGTCGTCCCGCTGCGCGAGGACGGAGACCTGGACCTGGAGTGGATGGCCCGGCACATCGACGACGACGTCGCCCTCGTCTCGGTCGTCCACGTCCCCTCCGGCCGCGGCATCGTCAACCCGGTCGAGACCATAGGGCAGATCCTCGCCCCGCACCGGTGCCTGTACGCCGTCGACGCCTCCTACGCGGTCGGCCAGCTCGGCGTGGACGCCGCCCGTACCGGCTGCCATCTGCTGACCGGCGACGGCTGGCGGTTCCTGCGCGGCCCCCACGACGTCGGATTCGCCTACCTGGCACCCCGGTTGCGGGACGCGTTCGAGGAGGCCGCCGTACACCGTCCCCCGCCGCAGAACGCGGCCGTCGCGGGCCTCAACGCGGCGCTGGCGCACCGTACGGCGACCCTCACCGGGCCTGGGGGACACGACGGGCTGCGGCTGCTGCCCGCCCTGCGTGCCGCCGTCGAGGAGACACCCGGAACCGAACTGATCACGCCCGGCCTGGTCCAGTCCGGCATCCTCGCCTTCCGCCACCGAGAGCTGCCCGCCGCGCTCGTGCGCCGGCAACTCGCGGCCCGCGGCGTCGCCCTGTGGAAGACGGTCGCGCAGGAGATCCCGCTCCTGGACCACCCCGCGGGCACCGCCCTGCGCGCGTCCCTCCACCACGACACCACCCCCGACGACATCGCCCGCTTCGGCCACGCCCTCCGGGCCGTCGTCCGCGAGGAACGCCCGCACCCCGCAGGTCCCCGCCCGGCCGCCCGCCACACCGCTCCCGCTCCGCCGGGCCCCGCCCGGCCGGCCGGCCCCCGTCCGCCCACCCACCGCCACCTGACCCTGTGTCCCACGCCCTGACCCCGCAACGCCGGTACGGGTTGGTGAGAATGGGGGCGTGCGTCATGACATCAATCCCAGGCTGCTGCGCGCCTTCGTGGCCGTCGCCGAAGAGTTGCACTTCACCCGGGCCGCCGCCCGGCTGTTCGTCGCGCAGCAGGCGCTCAGCCGGGACATCCGGCAGCTGGAACAGGTGTGGGGCAGGGCCTTGTTCGAGCGGGACACCCGGCATGTGGCCCTGACCCGCGAGGGGCAGCGGCTGCTGCCCGTCGTGCGGCACGTCCTGGCCGCCCAGGAACAGCTGGGCCGGGAACTGGAGCAGACCCCGGCCGGGGGGAGCGCCCGCCCGCTGCTCGTGGACGTCGCGCTCCACGGCGCCACCGGGCCACGCGTCCTGGCGGCGGCCAGGGAAGCGGCCCCCGGTCTGGAGTTCGTCTCCCGGTTCCACAGCGGCCTGACGCGGGCGGCGGCCGAGATGGCGGACGGCCGGCTCGACGTGTCCTTCGGCCGCGTCGCCGGGCTGCCGAGGGCTGTCCGTGCCGGTCTGGAACACCGGCTGATCCGCTATGACCGACTGGCGGTGCACCTGCCCCCCGAACACCGGCTGGCCGCCTTGCCGCGGGTGCCGCTGGCCGCGCTCGCCGGTGAGACCGTGTACGCCGCCGCGGGCAACGAGGACACCACCGAATGGACGGACTACGCGCGCGCCCTGTTCGCGGGCCGCGGTATCGGCCTGGCGCCGCCCTTCCCGAAGATCGAGGGCGAGGCCGAGTTCCGGCGGGTCATGCGCAAACACGGCTGGTCGGTCCTGGCCAACGTCGACTTCTCGGATGTTCCGGAGATGGCCCTGCGTCCCCTGACCGACCCGGTGCCTCTTTCCCCCGTCTCCCTGGTCTGGCGCCGCGGCCTTCGCCATCCGGGAGTGAGAGCTCTGGCCGACGCCGCCCGAGCCCTCGGCACGGCCGAGGGCTGGCTCGAACGGCCGCCGGACTCCTGGCTCCCCGACGCCGACCGCACCCTCGCCGCGGAGCCCTCGCACAGCTTCTGAACCACACCGTCCGGCCCCCGGCGGCTGAACCCGCCGCTTGCCCGGTCGCCGGTGCCGTCCGGGGGGCCGTACCGCCCGACGGGCGACGGCCCCCCGGCCCTCCTATCCTGAGGGGGACAGGACCCCAAGCCCCGTGTCCCACGGCACCGCTGCGCACCGCAGCCCGTCGCGTGGCCCCCGTCCGCGACGACCGGGCCCGGTCCGCATGTGCTTGCCCCGGTCCTCACGTGCTTGGAGTCAGCCCATGACCCACTCGGGCACCCGTCTGCGCAGGGGAGCCGTCGCCGCCGCCGTGGTGGGAGCGCTCATGACGGCGGCCGCGGGCTGCACCGCCCGCGGCACGACCGCGACCGCCTCCGTCCCTGCCGCCGCCGACGCCACGCACGCCACCGCGTCCCCTTCACCGTCCGACCCGGCGACGGACGGGGTCCGCACCCTCACCCCTGCAGTGACCCGCCAACTCGACGCGAGCGTGCGGCAGGTCATGGGCGAGGCGGGCGTGCCCGGGGTGACCGTGGGACTGTGGACGCACGGCCAGGGCACCTACGTACGGTCGTTCGGTGTGGCCGACAGGAGCGACGGGCGCAAGATGTCGCCGGACCTGTACACGCGGATCGGCAGCGAGACCAAGACCTTCACCGTGACGGCGCTGCTCAAGCTGGTCGACGAGGGCAGGGTGGGCCTGGACGACCCGATCGGCAGATACGTGGGCGGCGTGCCCGGCGGCGACAGGATCACGCTGCGGGACCTCGCCGGGATGCGCAGCGGCCTGTTCAACTACACCGAGGACCCGGCCTTCTTCAAGGCACTCACATCCGACCCGCAACGGCCCTTCACCCCACCGCAGTTGCTCGGCTACGCCTTCGGACACCGCGCACTGTTCCCGCCGGGGCGGAAGTTCTCCTACAGCAACACCAACCTCATCCTGCTCGGCATGGTCGTGGAGAGGGCCGGCGGTATGCCGCCCGGGGACTACATCCGCGAGAACGTCCTCGCGCCGGCCGGCATGGACCACACGTTCCTCCCGGCCGACGCGGCCTTCCCGGACCCGCACGCCCAGGGCTACACCGACCAGACCGCGAGCGGCGCGGTCGAGGAGACCGCCGGCTGGAACCCCTCCTGGGCCTGGACGGCCGGCGCGATGATCTCGGACCTGGACGACCTGCACACCTGGGCCCGCACGGTCGCCACGGGAGTCCTGCCCGACGGCACGACCCTGATCGGCTCCGCCACCCAGAAGCAGCGGCTGGCCACGCTCCCCACCACGATCCCGGGCGCCGGGTACGGCCTGGGCATCTTCGACGTCCAGGGCTGGATCGGCCACAACGGCTCCATGCCGGGCTACGAGTCCCTGACCGTCTATCTGCCGTCGGCCCAGGCCACCCTGGTCGTGCTCCTGAACACCGACATCAGCCACGACGGCGCCGAGCCCAGCACACTCGTCGGCGAGGCGGTCACGAAGATCGTCTCACCGGGACACGTCTTCGACCTGCCCGCACAGCCCGCGGCCCGCTGACCGCGCACCATCACCATCACCATCACCATCACCACTGGCACTGGCACTGGCACCGGTACTGGCACTGGCACCGGTACTGGCACTGGCACCGGTACTGGCACCGGTACGCGCGGTGGTGCACCAGCGCCCCTGGGGGCTGCCGCCCTCAGACCCCGCTCGCCCGAAAGGCTCGTCCTCAAACGCGGACGGGCTCGAAGGCATGGTCCGGACGCCGGCCTTCGAGGGCGACGACCAGTCGGCGCGGGCCCGCATCCCCAGCCCGTCCGGCGTTTGAGGACGAGGCCGTTCAGACCGATGCGGAGGTCTGGGGCGGCAGTCCTTCGGTGTCACGCGCCGCGCCGTCAGGGGGCGGACACCGCGCCGTCGCGGGAGCATGGGCATGACCGGCCCCCACGCCGGGCCGCATCCGGCAGACACGGGAACGCCGGGACACACCGAGGAGGGACAGGCCGGTGGGCATGGTGGTCTCCGTCGTTTTCGCCCTGCTGGCCGCCGCCAGCAACGCGACCGCCACCGTCCTCCAGCGCCGCGCCGCACAGGACGTCCCCCTGTCCGAAGGCTTCCGCGCCCGCCTGTTCGTCGACCTGCTGCACCGGCCGGCCTGGCTCGGCGGCATGGCCGCGGTCATGGCGGCGGCCTGTTTCCAGGCGCTGGCCCTGGTCAACGGCGCCCTGGCCGTCGTACAGCCGATCTTCGTCCTGGAACTCCCCTTCGCCCTGCTGATCGGCGGCCTGGTGCTGCGCCGGCGGGTGACCCGGCGCGGCTGGACGGCCGTGGTGTGCATCGCCGCCGGGCTGGGCATCGCACTGGCCGCGGCGGCACCCTCGGCGGGCACCGGCCAGGCCGCCGCGGGCGGCTGGGTGGTGGCCATCGTCTGCTGCGTGGGCGTCATGACGGCCGCCGTCCGGATCGCGCTGCGCCTGCCCGCCGGACGCGCCCGCGCGGCCTGCTTCGGCAGCGCCGCGGCCATCGGCTACGCGCTCACCGCGGCCCTCATCAAGGACGCCACCCACGCCTGGCAGACGGGCGGCGTCACCGGCTTCTTCCTCGCCTGGCAGACCTACGCGTTCGCCGCCGCCGGGGTCTGCGCACTGTTCCTGCTGCAGAACGCCGTCCAGTCCGGCCCCCTGGTCGCCTCCCAGCCCGCCCTCACCCTCGGCGACGCCCTGGTCAGCCTCGCCCTGGGCGTCACCCTGTACGCGGAGGAGGTGCGCACCGGCTGGTGGCTGGTCCCCGAGATCGCCGGGGCCGGACTGATCCTGTACGGAGCGGTCCAGCTGGCCCGGATCCCCCTCGCCCAGACCCTGGTCTCCGCACCCCCCGCCCGCCACCGCGGCCGGACCTGATCCCCCCGCAGCCGTCCCGGGCGCCCCGCTCGCTCCCCAAGCCCAGGTACCGAGGACTCGCTAGCCTGGAGTGGCAAGGGGGTGGCCAGGCCGACAGCCCGAGGAGGCTGACGTGGCTGAAGCGACTACCGAAACCGGAGCGACGGAGGGGCCCCGCCCCGGTCCCGGTGCGCCCGGCCCCCGCGGCACCGACACACCCCCCTACCTGCCGATCGCCGAACACGGCCTGATCGGCGACCTGCGCAGCGCGGCCCTGGTCGGCACGAACGGCACCATCGACTGGTACTGCTGCGCACGCTTCGACGCGCCCAGCGTCTTCGCCTCGATCCTCGACGCGGAGCGGGGCGGCTCCTTCGAACTGGCCGCGGACGTCCCCGCCCGCACGAAACAGTTCTACTTCCCCGACACCAACGTGCTCATCACCCGCTTCTTCGCGGAGGACGGGGTCGGTGAGATCCAGGACTTCATGCCGGTCGTCGACGACTCGCGCGAGGCCGACCGGCACCGGCTGATCCGCCGCGTGGTGTGCGTGCGCGGAACGCTGCCCTTCCGTGCGCGCGTCGCTCCCCGCTTCGATTACGGTTGCGAGCCGCACACCGTGCACACCTACGACGGCCAGGCGGTCTTCGAGTCGGCCTCCCTCCATCTCGCGCTGACCTCCACGGTGCCCATCGAGGTCGACGGCCCGGACGTGTGGTCGCTGTTCAAACTCCACGAGGGCGAGTCCGCCGTGTTCACCATCGACCGCATCGGCGGTGAGGTGGCACCGCGTTTCTGCGCCGTGGCCGAGGCGGAGAGGGAGTTCAACGCGACCGTGCGCTACTGGCGGCACTGGCTGTCCCAGTCGCGCTACCGCGGCCGCTGGCGGGAGATGGTGCACCGCTCCGCCCTCACCCTGAAACTGCTCACCTACGCGCCGACCGGCGCCATCATCGCCGCGCCGACCACCAGCCTGCCCGAGCAGATAGGCGGCGAACGCAACTGGGACTACCGCTACGTGTGGGTCCGCGACGCCGCGTTCTGTGTCTACGCGCTGCTCAGGCTCGGATTCATCGACGAGGCCGAGGCATTCATGGGTTTCCTCACCGAGAACGTCGGGCTCGAATCGGTGAGCGCGTCCCAGGCCGAGGGACCCCTGCAGATCATGTACGGCATCGACGGCCGCCGCGATCTGTCCGAGCGTGAGCTGCCGCATCTCGAGGGCTACCGCGGATCGGCCCCCGTACGCGTCGGCAACGCCGCCGTCGGTCAGCTGCAACTGGACATATACGGGGCACTGCTCGACTCGTTCTACCTCTACGACAAGTGGGGCAAGCCCATCTCCAGCGGGCACTGGGACAGCATCTGCGAACTCGTCGACTGGGTGTGCGACAACTGGGACCAGCCCGACGAGGGGGTGTGGGAGACCCGCGGCGGACGCAAGCCGTTCCTGTACTCGCGGCTGATGTGCTGGGTCGCGATCGAACGGGCGATACGGCTGGCCCGGCACCGCGGCCTGCCCGCCGACATCGTGCGCTGGGGCGGGGCACGGGACGCGATCTACCGGCGGATCATGAGCCACGGCTGGTCCGTCGAACGCCGGGCCTTCGTCCAGTACGAGAACAGCTCCATCCTCGACGCGTCGCTGCTGATGATGCCGCTGGCGAAGTTCATCTCCCCGACCGACCCGAAGTGGCTCGCCACCCTGGACGCGCTGGGCGAGGACCTGGTCTCCGACTCTCTGGTCTACCGCTACGACCCGCAGGCCAGCCCCGACGGCCTCCAGGGCGAGGAGGGCACGTTCTCGATCTGCTCGTTCTGGTACGTCGAGGCGCTCACCCGCGCGGGCCGGCTGGACGAGGCCCGGCTCGCGTTCGAGAAGATGCTCACCTACGCCAACCACCTCGGCCTGTACGCGGAGGAGATCGGCCACACGGGTGAACAGCAGGGCAACTTCCCCCAGGCGTTCACCCACCTCGCCCTGATCAGCGCGGCCTTCAACCTCGACCGCAGACTCGGTTAGAAGGATCGTTTTCCCCGGCGCGGGGGACCGCCACCCACCTCCCTCTGCGGTACGGAAGGTGACACGCGCCCGCGGCTCCCCCCCACCGAGGGCGCGAACGGGTGGATACGACCGCATGTCGCCGGCCGTTGCGATTACTTAGAGTCATATACGGTGACGGGCGTCGCGCCGCCGGACACCGGTGCGCGGCCTGTCCGGTTTTCCAGCCGTCCGGAAGGAATGAGCGTGAACGCTCGCTTCGGCATGGGCCGGGGGAAGACGCTCGCGGTCGCCGCACTGGCCGCCCTCGTCGCCTCGGTCCTCCCAGGATCCGCATCCGCTGCCGCGGGCACGGGCCGGGACCACTCGGAACACTGGGGTGTGATCACCCGCAACACGATCGGCTCGCCCGTCGCCGCGCTGCGCGACGGCCCGTTCGGCTCGTTCGGCGTCCAGGGATCCGCCGCCAGGCCGCCCTACGGAAAGGGAAGCCTGGGAATCGAGGTGGCGGACCAGAGCGAGAAGGTCGACTTCGGCAACGAGGTCGACTTCTTCGGCGATCCGGTGCTGGGCCTGACCAAGGTCGGCTTCCATGTCTTCCAGACCGGCGAGAACGTCGGCGCGGGAGGCGCGGAGAACATGCCGAACATCAGGTTCGAGATCGACCCGAACGTGAGCGCGCATGCGGGCGACAACTACTCCGCCCTGGTGTGGGTGCCGGACGCGGCGCCGGTGACGGACCGCTGGAGCCCGTACATCGACGCCACCTCGAACGGCTACTGGTACCTCTCGGGCAACGAGACCGCTTGCAACCAGGCCGCCGAGTGCACGTTCGCGCAGCTGAAGGCCTCGCTCGACGACGGCGGCGACAAGCCGACCATCCACAGCGCGGCGGTGGGCAAGGGCCGCGACCACATGTGGATCGGAGCCGTCGACGGTCTGCGCATCAACGGGACCGTCTACGACTTCGAGGCCGACGGGGTCAGGGCCCGCCGCGCCGTCTGACCCACCCCGGCCGGGCGGGGGACCGGCCGCGCAGGTGGCCGGGTCCCGCGCGGGCGCCGGGCGTCACCCGTTCGCGTGAAACCGCCCGCGCCGCCGGACCCCGGTCCCGGCAACCGCTCCACGCGCCCCCGGCCACCGGCCGGTGGCCGGGGACGCATGGAGCCGGTGCGCCGGTGCACCGGTCCGCCGGCCGGTGCGGCAAGCGCGGAGCCGGGCCTGTGCGGGCCTCTCACCGTGAACCCGGGAGCCCGTCGATCATCAGGCCGATGGTGAAGTCGAAACGGTCGTGGACGGTCCCGGCGGTGAGCTCGGCGGCGTAGCGCTTGGTCCGGGGGAAGGTGTCGGGCAGCGCGGCGAACCGGCGCAGCAGTTCGTCGCGGCTGACGACCCAGCCGTCGTCACCGCGGCCGATCCGGCTGTTCGCCAGGGAGACCTCGAGGCTGTAGGCGTTGACGTAGAGCGACAGCGAGTCCAGCGCCCAGGCGGCGGTCTGCGGGTCGATGCCCCCGGCGAGCAGGATGGCGAGCATGCCCTCGCCGACACGCAGCGTGTCCAGATTGGACGGAGCGGCGGCGAAGGCCGCCCGCGAGATGCCCGGATACCGCAGATACTGGTCGCGCAGCTGGGTGCAGACACCGGCGATCTGCTGCCGCCAGGCGGCGGGGTCCGGCTCGGGCAGGTCGATCCCGGCGCACAGACGGCCGATGAGCAGCTCGTCCAGGTCCTCCTTGTTGACCACGTGGGCGTAGAGCGACGACGGCCCCGTCTCCAGCGCGGCGGCCACCCGCCGCATCGTCAGGGCGTCGTACCCCTCCGCTTCCACGATGGCGAACGCGGTGCTGATGATGGCGTCGACCGTGATCGGCTTCTTGCGCCCGCCGGACGGTCCACGCCGGGCCGCGGGCGCGCTCGAACCGGTGCCGAGCTGGTGCCGGGCCGCGCGCCGTTGCTCCGGAGTCGGTGACATACGGGCAGTGTAACCAATCGGCGAACAGTGTTCCGCGCCACCAGGAACGCTGTTCGTATTGTTCAGAACGCCGATCCAATGTAGAACAGTGTTCGTGTCCATTGACCAGCGCTCGTCCGAGGCGCCTCCCACCAGCACACCGCCGTCGCGCACCGCATGGCTCGTCCTGACCGTCGTGGTCATGGCCGACGTCATGGATCTGATCGACTCCAGCATCGCCACCCTCGCCGGCCCGTCCATCCACGCCGACCTCGGCGGCGGCCAGTCCACCGTCCAGTGGGTGCTGAGCGCCTACACCGCGGCCTTCGCGCTCGGCCTGGCCACCTCGGGACGGCTCGGGGACCTGCTCGGGCGCCGACGGCTCTTCCTGCTCGGCATGGCCGGTTTCACCCTGACCTCGCTGGCCTGCGGGCTCGCACCCGACCCGGTCTTCCTGATAGTCGCCCGCACCCTGCAGGGCCTGTGCGGGTCGGTGATGATCCCGCAGGGGCTGGCCCTGGTGAAGGTCGTCTTCCCGCCGCAGCACCTGCGCAGGGCGCTGACCCCGATCGGCCCGCTGATGGGCCTGACCATGGTGGGCGGGCCCGTCCTGGCCGGCTGGCTGCTCCACCTGAATCTGTTCGGCAGCCAGTGGC
The DNA here is from genome assembly GCF_042887295.1 of Streptomyces sp. NPDC057950. Lineage (NCBI taxonomy): Bacteria > Bacillati > Actinomycetota > Actinomycetes > Kitasatosporales > Streptomycetaceae > Streptomyces > Streptomyces sp. NPDC057950. The sequence continues at coordinate 242,258 of NZ_JBHVPP010000008.1, read as the reverse complement.
GCTCCATCTTCCTGGTCAACGTGCCGCTCGGCGTCGTCGCCACCGTGCTCGCCCGGCGGGTCCTGCCCCACCACGGCGGGGAGGACCCGGCCGCCCGCCTCGACGTCACCGGCGTCGGCCTGCTCACCGCGGCCTCGGCCCTGCTCATCGTCCCGCTCATCCAGGGACGCGACCTCGGCTGGCCCGCCTGGACCTACGTCATGATGGCCGCCTCGGCCGTCCTGCTCACCCTGTTCGTCGTCTCCCAACGGCACAGCCGGCACCCGGTCATCACACCGTCGCTGTTCCGCAGGCGCAGCTTCGTCGTCGGCCTGGTGATCGTGGCCGGGTTCTACGCGTCACTGAGCGCGTTCGTCCTCGTCATCAACCTGCTGCTGCAGCAGGGCATGCACTGGACCCCGCTGCACACCGGTCTCACGCTGATCCCCTGGGCCCTCGGCACGGCCGTCGCCGTCCTGCTCGCGGGCGCCGTGCTCGCCGAGAAACTGGGACGCGCGAGCCTGTACCTGGGGCTGGCCATCGCCGTCATCGGCCTGCTGGCCCTGTGGTGGTCCCTCGACCTCTTCGGCACCGGCATCACTGTCTGGAAGCTGGCGCCCGCGCTGCTGCTGACCGGCTTCGGCTCCGGGCTGGTGTTCGTCCCGCTGGTCGACTTCATCATCGGCGACGCCACCGCCGAGGAGGTCGGCACCGGCGCGGGCCTGCTCAACGCCGTCCAGCAGTTCGCCGGCGCCATCGGCGTCGCCGCCCTCGGCACGGTGTTCTTCGCCCGCGCCGGGCACCCGTCCCCGTCGTCCTGCCTCGCCGCCGCGGAACTGGTCCTCGCCATCGCCGCGGGCCTGAACCTCCTGACGCTGCTGCTGGTGGGCCTGCTGCCCCAGCACGCCCAGCGGGCGCACGGCCAGGCCTGAGCTTCGGCGTCCCACCGCTGACACCGCCGCAGGCAACCCCTGAGGACGGCGACGACCCCCAGGGGCGGCGGACACGGCCTTGAGGACGGCGGCACTCCATTGAAGGGCGGCGGACCAGCCCCAGCCCCTGCGGGGGCGGCGGACAGTCCCTCGACTCGAAGGGGGGCGGGCAACCTCACATCCCGTTCTGTGACCCACGCCCTGTCGCCGTCACAACGGCCGCCCTTACGTTTGACTGCCACGCGCCTGCCCCCTCCCGGCGCCACGAGGCCCGCGACCTGGCCGGGCACGGGCACGGCGGGCACATGCGAAGGACGGTCACCTTGCCCAGCGAACTCTCACCCGTCATCAGCGCCTCCGCGCGCTGGCTGCTGTCGGCGTTCCCGCCGGCGGCCGGCTCGCTGAACCACGCCCTGGCCGAGGCCCAGGCGCAGCACGCGGTCACCATCGCCGCCGCGCTGCGCTACCCCACCCCGCTGGACGCCGAACTGCTCAGCCTGCTGGGCCCCGGAGGCTCGGGCCGCCTGGACTACGTGACCGGCGCCGACGTGCACGCGCCGGCCGGAGCCGAATACCTCTGGCGCACCTGGGTCGACGAGACTGTCGTCAGCTGGGCGGCCTGCCTGCTGGCCGACGCCGATCTCGCCGCCGTGGCGACGGCCTGCCTGGCCGCCACCCACCACGGCACCGGCGGCATCGGCAGCGCACGCAGGCTCACCGTGCCCAGCCCCCGCGACCACCGGGCGGCGCCCCTGCTGCGTCACCCGGATCTCCTCGACCCGATCGCCGACCTCCACCGCGAGACCCTGCTCGGCCTGCTGGCCGCCAGCCCGGCGGCCGGCGCACCCGGCCCGAGGTGACCCCCGCCGCCGCGCCAGCCGCGGTCAGGGTGCCTCGAAGAGGCCGGGGAAGCGGGGAGCGAGCCAGGGCCTGCGCCCCCAGACGGTGATGCCGCCCCGCCCGATGGCGCTCCACTGGCCACGGCGGCCGAGCGCCATCAGCAGGAAGGTGACCGGCTCCGTCAGGATGGTGCAGTCCGGCCGGGCCGGCGGCTGCGGATCGACCTGTACGGCCCCGTCGGCCACCGTCACACCGAACCGGGTGCCGCCCCGCAGCCGGATCGTGTAGCGGGCGCTCAGCCCGGCCGCACGGGCGGTGTCGGTCACCCGCGGCATGGCGGTGAGCAGGAACGGCACGGTCAGCTCGACCCGGGCGCGGTCGATCATGTGCGGACGCCCCAGCGCGCGGGCGAGGTCGTATCCATGGCCCAGCATGTGGGTCAGCAGGTAGGACCCCAGCACGTCGGCGCCCATCGGGCCCAGCGGGGTGAGGAGGATTCCCCGCGCGGCACCCGCGTCCCACGCCTTCAGGTACGCCTCGGCCTGCGCCTCGATCATCGCGGCCAGCGGCTGCGCCCTCCGCTCGCCGAACGCGGCGAGCGCCCGTTCGTTGGCCGCGGCGAGACTCTGCGGCGTCCCGTCCCCGTACCCGCGTACCTGTCCTGCCGCGAGCTGTGCCATCAGTTCGTTGGCCTGCGCCAGATGCGCCGCCGCCTCCCCGACGCTCCACCGCGACCCGGGTACCGGGAGATCCATGTCCGTGTCCCGGCGCAGCAGTGCGGCGATCTCCCGGGCGGTTGCGCGGATGGCCGCGTCCAGCCCCTCGGGCAGCGTGTCCCGTACGTCCTGCCCGGCCACCGACTCCACGCCGCTCCCACCTCAGGTCCCGCCTCCGCGCCGGACGCGCGGCAGCCCGGCGAGCCGGCAGGCGGACGCCTGCCGGTCAACCGGGGTACAGAACACCAGGTGAAGCGGCCCGCGACAAGACCCTGGGCACAGCCGTCAAGATCAGTTCCACAGGGGGTAGGAGACCGTCTGCCCGTATCCGGCGGGCTTGCTGTCGGTGTAGGAGAGCCTCAGCCGGGTGTACTGCGAGATCTGGGGGTTCTTCTTCCATGCCTGCGGGCGGTCGAGCCGTACGGTGACGGGGTATTCGCGGAAGGTCCCCGCTGCGCAGTACGGCTTGCAGTCGTTGACCGCGTTGACGCCCGTGGCCACCGCGGAGTTGGCGTCCCAGCTCGACCACCGCAGCGAGGTGAGACGGCTGTTGCCGTCACCGCAGGCGAGCACGAAGTTCCCGGGCTCCACCTGGGGATGCCAGAAGCAGTCGACGAGGACGGGCTGCGTCGGCACCTGGGGCTGCATCGACTCCTGCGCGAGGGTGTGCGCGGAGCGCGGCGACGCCACAGGAGCGGCGTCCGCCGCTCCCATGACCGTGGCCAGCGATACCGCGGCACAGAACGTGAGTGCCGCCCTGACGGTGAGTTTTCGCATGTCCGCTCCCGGCCGCCATTCTCCTTGGACTCATCTGGCCCCCACGTCCGTCCGGCCCGCCGGGCCCCGCCCGCAACGGCGGACGACGACCGGCTGCCTTCCCACGCGGAGGATGCCTCCTCCCACCGACGCTACGACCCAGCCGGGAGATCCACCACTCGCACGGAGCAGCACCACTTGTGGAACGGTCCGCACGGTCCGCCCCGCGCACCGGGCCCCGTCGCGAACCCCGCCACGGCACCGCGAGGCATCCCGCCACGGCCACGGCGGGATGATGGCCGGCATGCGCATCCGTATCGACGCCGTCGACCTGCCGGGCCGCACCTGCCCGGCCCCCGCCGACGCCGTGTTCCCCGTGTACCGCGACATCCATGTCGCCGTGCAACGCCGTGACCGTCCCGCCGAACTCCTCGACCCGCAGCCCGGTGACGCCCGGTCCGCGACATGGACCCTGCCGTGCACGGCGACCGTCTCGCCGGCCGGCACCGACGTCCAAGGCCCCTACGTACAGGACCGCCTGGGCCGCCGGTTCGTCTACCTGTCCTGGGGCACCGTCGACGAGGCGGGCGTCTTCACGATGTTCCGCCGCGCCAAGCTGATGCTCGACGCAGTGCCCCCGCGGGTGCTCGCCGACGCGGCGCGCGAAGGCCTCCTCGTCGGACACCTCGGCCTCAGCGACGCGCACGGCAACCCCTTGTGCGCACGTGTCGAACCTCCGCACATCACCTGGACCGCCGGCCCTGCCCGACCCGTCGGCCGGAACAGGCACATGAGGGTCCCCGGCGCCACGTCCGCATGAGGGCGCCGCCGCGGCGGCGAAGGGCACCGGCCCGCCCATGACGGTGGGTGCCGATGTGTCCGGCACGGACCTGAAGGTGTTCTTCGGCGCGGACCGGGCCGCGCGGGTACGGCTGCGCATGCCGTCGCGTCAGTCGGTGACCGGGGTCTTCTGCTCCGGGGCGGCCTGCTGCGCGGAGTCGTCGCCCGCACCGGTCCCGGCCGCCGTGTAGTACACCGAGGTGCCCTGCTTGCTGCGCTGGGCGCGTCCCTTGGCGACCAGTCCCTCCACCGTGGTGCGCACGACCGTGGCCTTGACACCGCGCTCGGGGTGGGTCTCGGAGAGCGTGGAGGTGATCTCCGCGGCGGACCGCGGCTCGGACTGCCGGCTCAGGTGGTCGTGGATGAGCTCGACCAGGGTGGGCTTGCCCGCGGCCGCCGGTGCAGGCGTCTTCGCGGCGGCCTTCGTCCCCGCGCTCCCGGGAGTTGCCTTGACGGCCTTGACGGGCTTGACGGTCCCGGTGGCCTTGACGGTCCCGGTGGCCTTGACGGTCCCGGAGGCCTTGGCAGGCTTGGCGGCAGCGGCCTTGTGCTGCTGCTTGACGGGCTTGGACTTGGGTGCGGCGGAAGCCTGCCGGGGCACCGAGGCCACCGTCACGGCGGCCTCGGCCGCCTTCGCACCGGCCGCGCCGGGGGCCTCGTCACCCAGCGTCCGCCGCAGGTTGACCAGCAGGGCCTGATCGCGCCGCAGTGCCTCCAACAGCTCCTGGAGAGCTGTCACCTCGGCGCTGATACGTTCCTGTTCCTTGGTGTTGCGCTCAAGGTCCGCGGTGAGCTGGGCCGAGTACTGCGACTGGAGTTCGGTGGTCTCCGAGTGGACTTGGGACATGACAGTTCCTTCTTCCGGGATGTCTGAATCGGTCCTGAGGGCGGATGGTACCTGCATCATCTGGCCATGATCCTGTGCGTGTTCGGGCTCGCGCGCACCGGCCGACTCCCAAGGATGCCGTGCTCGGGGCCCACATGACAGCAGGGAAGGCCACCTGTGAGTGGCACCACCAGCGCGTATCGAGGGTGTCTCATTCCCCTCATCAGCACGAGACATCCCCGGGGAGACAACCCCGCGCGGACCATGGCCGATACCGACCGCAGTGATGTGCGGCAGGCGCACACACCAACTCCCCTCCGGGCCGGGGCCGCTGAGATCGGCCACGTCGTAGGAGGCACAGTCCCAGACAACGGGGCGCGGCACCGGGGAGAACAGCGGAACTCACCCGAACGGCACCCCGTCGGTGGACCCTCTCGTTGATGGGACTCGCCGCGGGCACCCACCACCTGCCCAACCCCACCCGCTACGCGGCGGGCTGAAAACCAGCGCCCCACACCTGCCGCAATGTGTCGCAGACCTCACCCACCGTGGCTCCGGAGGCAAGTGCCCCCTTCATCGGGGGGAGGACGTTGTCAGGGCCCTCCGCCGCCTTGCGCACCGCGATGAGCGCGTCGTCGACCCGGTCGGCACACCGCCAGGCGCGCAGTTTGGCCAGCCGCTCGGTCTGCCGCTGCTCGGCGACGGGGTCGAGGCGGACCACCTCGTCCAACCCGTCCCCGTCGAGACGGCGGTGAGGGTGGGCGGCGCGCCCGATCTCGTCCTTCTGGAAGCCATGACCGAGGGCGGCGACCGCGCCACCCAGTTCCCCCACCCGCAGCGTCAGCTCCAGCGCCGCGGCCTCCAGAGCGTCGACCGTCCGCGCCGCGGCCCGACTGCCCGCGAACGGGCGCACGGTGGGGGCGGGCCCGTACAGCCGGCCGCCGAGCACCGCGGCCAGGCCCCGCACCGCCCTGCGCACCGGTATGCGCGACGCGGGGACGCGCGCACCGAACTGCTCGCCCAGCACCCGCGACCAGACGCGCCGGGCCGCACGCAGGGTGGCGAGCTCCTCCAGGAGCGTGGCCCGCGCGCCGAAGAGGAACGACAGCCGCGGCGCGAGGTCGTCCACATCCATCCCGTACGCGACCGCCGTCCGCAGGTACTCGACACCCTCGGCCAGGGTGAAGGCGATCTCCTGCGCGGGCGTGGCACCCGCCTCCGCCAGGGCGCGCCCCGAGATCGCGAGCGTGTTCCACCCGGGCAACTGCGCACGGCAGTAGGCGAAGAGGTCCGCCGCCAGCCGCAGGGACGGCTCCGGCGGGAAGACGTGCCTGCCCCGGACGACGTACTCCGCCAGCACGTCGTGGTGGACCGTGCCGGTCAACCGGTCGGCGCGCAGGCCCTGTTCCTCGGCGACCAACTGGTACAGCAGCACAAGCACGGCCGCCGGCGCGCCGACGGCCATCGACGTCGACACCCGCTCCAGGGGGATCCCGGTGAACAGCACCCGCATGTCGTCGAGGGAGTCGACCGCCACCCCCGCCCGGCCCACCTCACCGCTCGCGAGGGCGGCGTCCGAGTCGAGACCCAACTGCGTGGGCAGGTCGAAGACGACCGACAGCTCCGTCGTGCCGTGCGCGACCGACCGCCGGTAGTAGGCGTTGGACTCGCCCGCGGTGGCGAGACCGGCGGACCGGTGCGTGGTCCAGGGGCAGACGGTGAACATCGATGATCGTCCCTCCGAAAGGCCCGGCGTACCGCGGGAGCGCCACGGGTGGTCATCGTGGGGGCAGGGGCTAAAGTCCGGGCAGCGCGACCAACACCGCAAGGACCTGCCGAAACCCGCCGACGGTGTGACAGGGACGGCATCCCGGTACTTCCTGCCGTGCAGTCACCGGCCATCGCGCCGGACTCGTGTCGGGCATATGCCTTCCTAGACTGCAGGAACGTGGAGGGAATGCGACCGGGAGGGCGGGCCCATGATGCTCCTGCACCGCGACGACGAACGCGCACGACTCGACAAGGCTCTGCGCGCCTGCAGCGACGGCACCGCTCAACTGGTGCTGGTGGAAGGGGCGCCCGGCTGCGGCAAGACACGGTTCCTGCAGTACGCCGCCGACCTCGCCGCCGACCGCGGACTCACCGTGCTGCACGCCGCCGCCGACCCCGGCGCCCGCCGCGAGGACCACGCGCTGCTGCGCCGCCTCGCCGCCTGCCTCACCGAGGACCTGCGCCGGCCGGCCCCCGCACCCGACGAGACAGCCGCCGGCTTCGCCGCCCTGCTGCGCACCGCCTGCGCGAACGGCCCGGTGCTCCTGTGCGTCGACGACCTGCAGTTCGCCGACCGCGCCTCCCTCGCCGAACTGCTGCGCCTGACCCACACCCTGCACGAAGCCCCCCTCCTGACCGTGCTCGCCCAGTCCCCGTACCACCGTACGGACGGCTTCGGACTGCACACCGAACTCCTGCGCCACCAGGGCTTCGTCCGTATCCCGCTGACCCGCCTGGACGCCCGGGGCGCCGCCGAACTGGCCCGCTTCTGGGGCACCCCGGTGCCCGCGGACGCCGCCGCGCCACTGCACGCGCTCAGCGGCGGCAACCCCCTCCTGGTACGGGCCCTACTGGCCGAGACGGGCACCCCCGCCGGCCGGCCCGAGTGGCCCGAGCCCGAACCCGGCGGCCCCTTCACCGAGGCGTTCGCGACCTGTGTGCAACGCTGCGGCCCCGCCGCCCGCCGGCTGGCCACCGCCCTCGCCGTCCTGGGCGCCCAGGCCGACGTGCGGCGCGCCGCCCGGCTCGCCCGGCTCGGCACCGACGCCGCCGCCCGCGCGTACAGCGCCCTGGACGCCGCGGGCCTCGTCACCGGCGCCCGGCTGCGCCATCCCGCGGCCGAGTCCGCGGTGCTGGGCATGCTCTCCTGCGAACAGCGCCGGTCGACGCACCGCGACGCCGCCCGCGTCCTGCACCACGCGCTGGCCGAACCCGCCCTCGTGGCAGGGCAGTTACTCGCCGCCGGGACGGCCACGCACAACTGGGAGATCCAGGCCCTGCGGGACGCGGCCCGGCAGGAACCGTTCTCGCCCGGCGACCCGGACGGCGCACCGACCTTTCTCCGGCTGGCCCGTTCCGGCTGCCCCGACGAACCCACCCGGCTGCGGATCACCCTGCAACTCGCCGCCCACACCTGGCGCCTGCACCCGGCCGCGGCCCACCACCTCCTCGACGAACCCCAGGCCGCCCTGCGCGCCGGACAACTGCCCTGCGCCGACGCGGGATGGCTGGCCCGGCTGCTGGCCGCCCAGGGCCGCGTCGAGGAGGCCGACGAGGTCCTGGGCCGAGCCGCCGGGGAGGTCCGCCCGGCCCGCGACAGCGTGCCCAGCGAACCCCACGCCCAGTGCCCGGTCACCCACGAGCGCCCCGGCGCACCGGTCACCCGCGCCGCCACGCTGTGGCTGAGCCCGGGTGCGCGCGAGGACGTACCGGCCGCCGAACGGCTGCTGACCGACACCCCGCTGGCCCCGGCCACCTACGAGTCCCTGGTCCGGGCCCTGCGCACCCTGGTCCATCACCGGCCGCAGCGGGCCGTGGCCTGGTGCGGCCGGCTCGCCGAGGAGATCCCCGCCCGCAACGCTCCCGGCTGGCAGGCCGCCTTCGCCACCGCGCACGCCGAGTCCCTGCTGCGGCTCGGCGACCTCGCCGGTGCCCGGCGGGAGGCGACACGTGCCCTCGAGCACCTCGCCGGCCGCGGCGGCCCGTTCCTCCTCGCCCCGCTCGCCCTGCTGGTCCAGGCCCTCACCGAACAGGGCGAGTACGCCACGGCGGTCCTGCACCTGCACCCCACCCTGCCCGGCGAGCCGTACTCCACCGTGCACGCCCTCGCCTTCCTGCGCGCCCGCGGCCGCTACTACCTGGCCACCGGGCGCCCCCAGGCGGCCCTTGAGGAGTTCCTGGAGGCGGGCAGGACCGCGGGCCGCTGGGCGACCGACCAGCCCGAACCGCTGCCCTGGCGCACCGACGCGGCGGAGGCGCTGCTCCTGCTCGGGCGCCCCGGGGAGGCACAGGCCCTGGTCGCCGACCAGCTCGCCCTCCCGGCGGCCGCCGGGGCGCGGGTGCGCGGGGTGACACTGCGGCTCAGCGCGGCCACCGCCGAGCCCCGGCGCCGCGTCGAGCTGCTGGCCGGCGCGGTCGACGAGCTCCGCGACTACGGGGACCGCCTCGAACTCGCCCGTGCCCTGGCCGATCTGGGCAGCGCGCTGCGCCTGAACGGGGAGGGGACCCGGGCGGGGACGATCACCCGGCGGGCCTGGCAACTGGCGGGCGACTGCGGCGCGGTGCCGCTGCGCGAGCGGATACGGCCCGTCGACGGTCCGGAACGTGCCGCGCGTCCCGTCCGCAGCCGGGACACCGCCCGGCTGAGCGGTTCGGAGGAACGGGTGGCGGCGCTCGCCGCCCAGGGGCACACCAACCGGGAGATCGCGGTCAAGCTCTTCGTCAGCCCCAGCACGGTCGAACGCCACCTCACCTGCGTCTACCGCAAGCTCGGCATCGCCCGCCGCCAGGACCTGCCCTCGGACCTGCGCACCCGGACGTTCGAACAGGCCGGTCACTGAAGCGGACCGCACGGGCCCGGTGACGGCACACCCGCCACGCTCCTCGCGCACGGCGGGAGACCTGCGCCGAGCGGGACATCCCGGCCCGCGAAACTCCTGCCGGCCCGCACTCCTGGCGGGCACGCCCCTCGCGGGGGCCGCAGTCGCTCACGGCCGAACTCCTCAGTGGCACCGCGCGGTCCGCGGTGTCTGCCGCAGCACCCCGGCACACCTCGCACGAGGGACCCGGGACGGGGCGGCGGGGCCGTACGGGGGCGGACCGGGCTCATCCTGGGACAGGAGATCCTCGGCGGTCCGCCGCACGCCGTGTCGGGTGCGCGCCGCCTCCACCACGATGCCGCTTTCGGGGGTGCGATGTTCCCGGGTCCCTGGCCGGTGACGGCCAGGGACCCGGCGGGAGCATCCAGCTCGGGGGGCGGGCTGGACCAGGCCGGTCCGGCCGCTCTACTTGATGAACTCCGGGGGCACACGCGGGGGCCAGTGACCCACCGTCAGCATGCCCAGTGAGTGGGCACGGGCGACGAGGGCGGCCCGGTTGGGAGCCTTGAGCTTCCGCAGCATGAGCCCGACGTGGTACTCGACGCCCTGCCGGCTGAGGTAGAGGCGCGCGGCGAGCTGCACGGTGGAGGCGCCGGCGGCGACACCCTCCAGGACCTGCGCGTCGAGCTTGCTCAGCAGCCGCTCCGGGGCGTGCACGGCCGGCTCCTCGGCGGCCGCGGCCTCCTGGTCGGGCCGGACTTGGACAACGATGCCAGCGAGCCCACCCGTGGTGTCGTGGACCGCGATTCCGGTGATCCCGGCGGAGAACACCCGGCCCGAGTCACCGAGGCCGACCATCCGCTCGTCGAAGCGGTTGCACCGCCCCTCCGACAGACGGGTGAAGTGCCGGTCCAGATAGGACGGCGAACTCGGGTGGAGCAGCTCGTACAGGCTGCGGCCGCAGGTGTCGGCCGAGGTACGTCCGAACCGGCGGGAGAAGTCGGGCTCGGCCGCGACGATGCGCCGCTCGGGATTGAGATGGGCGGTGTAGGTGCGTCGGCCGGCCGCCGACACCGAACGGGCGGCGTAGGTGTACCGGTGTCCGGTGTGCGAGGTGGTCGACCGGTCGTTGGTGAGCAGGACATCCGTGATGCTGGTGGTCATGACGAGATACCGGCTTTCTGTATCCAAGTGCGGGACAACGCATGCCTCGTTGCACGGCCGGCTTTCACACAACGCCGGGCGATCGCCGGGAATCCGTGCGCGGCGGTTGGGGCGGGGGATCCTGTCTGCGCCGCCGCCGACGTGCTCGTGATCCCCTCGGCGTGCGGGCAGCCGTTCCGCGATCCCCGTGAGCTCCGCGATCTCCTCGATCGGCTGGATCTCTTCGTTTCCTCCTGAACGGGAAGTGACCTGTCCTACTGCACCACCGGCCGCTTGCGGCTGTGTTGTGTGCGGCATGGGGGATCTCTGTGGCAGCCCTGCGGGACCCTTCGGGGAGCGCGGACGCGGGCCCCGGAGGCCGGTTCTGTGCGCTCGGCCACAGGGGGCGTCGGGCGCCGCGGCCGGGGTTCCGCCGGCGGCCCGCGCGGTCAGCCGTACGAAGGGCCCGCCACGTCCCCTGGGAACAGCCACAGCAGGCGGCGTCGTGACATCGGGCGCCCGCCGATGGCCCGGAATATCAGTCAGGCAGGGCGACGGCACACCGCCGTGGCCGACGCGACACCCGGGCTGAAGCCCTGCAAAGAGCTGCTCGGGAGTCGCTGCTCCTGACCAGCGGGAATCAGACGATCAGGTTCGAGGCTGGTGCGGCTTCCGAGTCGGACGTGAAGGTGACCCTGAGCTGACAGTCCAGTGCCGAGGCGATGCGCTCCAACAGCGCGAGGGTGGGCTGGTCCCGCCCGGATTCGATGCGGGAGATCGCGGCCTGTCCGGTTCCGGCGAGTTCGGCCAGGCGTGCCTGGGACATGCCTCGCTGCTGTCGCCAGAAGCGCACCAGGCCGGCGGTGTCACTCATCGTCCGGCGTCCTGGCTGTAGCGGGGCAGAACCGCGGTGTCGATCTTCCAGTCGCCGACCGTGATGGTCTCCGGGAACGTGTAGTGCTGCCTGTTGTCGTAGATGGCCACGCCGGTACGCCGTGCGGGCGCCCAGTGGTGGACAGCGCTTCCGTCCCGGGGGTCGACGATCAGGTAGTGCGGCACCCCCATGGCCGGATAGTCGCGCAGCTTGCCCTCGTAGTCATTGGTGGGATTGGAACGGGAGACGATCTCGATCACCAGGTGGCAGCGGCGGGGGTCGATCGCGTCGCTGTCAGCGGTGGCCTCTTCTTCATCGACCACGACAAGGTCCGGGACGCGCAGGATGCCGAGTGCGGCGTCTTCCATGTCGGTTTCGAGCATGAGGACCAGGTCCGTACCCAGCTGGGTGCGCAGACGGTGAGCGACCGGCTGATGCTGCTTCTTGGGGCTCATCATCATGAGCAGCTGGCCGTGACTGATCTCCGGCCATGCCGGCGGGTTTGTCGAACGCCTCACGGAACTCACGCAGGTGGTGGTAACTGCTCTGTTCCGTCATGCGTCAACCGTACATGACGGAATCATCATACGCGGGACGGCTCGAGCCCAGCGGCCCCTCTCACGGACCGGCGCCACGCAGGTACGTGGGCGCGCTCAGTTGGCGCAGGGCGCCAGGCGCCACACCCCGGGCCGTACCTCCGACCAGCCCGCGGGCCGGTGCCCCTGGCCCTGCACCCGGTCGAGCCACCGCTGAGCGTAGGACTCCAGGCGCGGGTCGCGCAGGGTCGTCGCCAGGCCCAGGCAGTCGGCGAAGTGCGCCTCGGCCGTGTCCGCCCCGACGTTCTCCAGGGCCAGCAGGCCCAGTACCCGGTGTGCCTCGTAGCGGCCCCGGGGGTCGTCGGCCACCGCGTCGAGCGCGGGGGACAGCAGCGCCGCGGCCTCCTCCAGGCCGCCCGCGTCCAACTGCAGGTCGGCCAGGCCGACCAGGGCCCGGCCGCGTTCGGTGGCCGCCGCCGCCGCGTCGGCCGTCAGCAGCGCCCGCTCGTAGAACTCACCGGCCGCCGTGAGCTGCCGCCGCTGCCAGGCCAGGTCGCCCAGCGACCGCAGCAGCCGGGCCTCGGCGCCGAGGTCCTCCTGTTGGCGTGCCGCCTCCAGCGCCAGGGCGTGACATGCCTCCCAGGTGTCCCAGGCCGCCCGGGCCTCCAGGAAGCCGGTCATGGCGTCGGCGAGTTCCACCGTCTGCGCCCACAGACCGGCCGCGTGACACCGGCGTACGACGTCCACCAGCCCGTCCTGCCGCCTGCTGAACAGCTCCAGCGGATGTGTCCCGCACCTTTCGGCGTGGCCGTCGGCCTCGCGCAGCTGCCCGGTGAACTCCTGCGCCAGCCGGGCGGTGGCCGCCCGCGCCTCCGCGGCCGGGCTCTGCGAGGCCAGGCACTCCAGGGCCAGCAGCCGCCACAGCGGATGCATCCGGTGGTGCGTGCCGTGCTCCGGGCCACCCGCCACCCGGCGCAGCAGCTGGGCCTTGACCAGAGAGTTCAGCAGCTCACCGGTCTTGGCCACGTCCTCCCCGAGGACCGCGGCGGCGGTCCGGGTGTCGAAGGGGCCCACGGGCACGAGCCCCAGCAGACGGAAGGCGCGCCGCAGTACCGGCTCCGTCTCCTCGTAGCAGGAGCGCAGCCGGTCGTGGAAGCCCGGCGCCGCGGCGCTCAGCTCCGCCAGCCGCCGCTGTTCACCGCGCAGCCGGGCGGCCAGCATCTCCGGGCCCCAGTTGGGGCGCGACGCCAGCCGTGCCGCCGCCGCCCGCAGCGCCAGCGGCAGCCCCTCGCACAGTGCGGCGATCTCACGGACCGGTGTCTCGCCGCCGTGCTGCGGGATCAGGCGGCCGGCCGCCGCGGTGAACAGCCGGCGGGCCTCGTCCTGGGGGAGCACGTCGAGTTCCAGCACCCGGTCGGTCAGTCCCTCCGGCACACGCCGGCACGTGATCAGCGCGGTGCTGCCCGCCGTGGCCGGCAGCACCGCCCGTATGTGGTCGGGGGATTCGGCGCCGTCCAGGATCAGCAGGATCCGCCGGTCCTCGGTCAGCCGGTCCAGGACGCGGCGCAGCCCGGCCACGCCGGTGGGCAGCGGTCCGTCCACCCCGAGCCGCTGCAGCAGACGGGTCAGCAGGTCCGTCGGGTCGGCCTGCCGCGGAGCGCCCACTTCGAGGAAGACCCGGCCGTCGGGGAAGAGGTCGCCCAGCTCATGGCCGGCCGCGACGGCGAGCGCGGTCTTGCCGATGCCGGCCGGCCCGGCGACCGCCGCGCAGCCGCCGGCCGGGATGTCGCGCAACAGGGCGCCCAGCCGGTCCAGTTCGTCGGAGCGGCCGACGAACACCGGGTCGCGCGGGGGCAGCCGGTTCGGTGTCCGGCCGGGCAGCGGGACCTGCCCGGGACGGCCCGTGTCCGGTGTCGTCCCGGGCCCGGTGTCCTGCGGCGCGCTCTCCTCGGACGCGCGGGGGAGCGGGGCCGGGTGCAGCAGTTCCGTGTCGCCCGACAGGATCCGCTGGTGGAGCAGCTGGAGCGGCTGCCCCGGCTCGATGGCCAGTTCCGCGACGAGGGTCTGGCGCAGCTGCGCGAAGATCCGTAACGCCTCCGCCTGCCGCCCGGCCCGGTACAGGGCCGTCATCAGCAGCATGTGGAACTCCTCGCGCATCGGCATCTCGGCCACGGCGGAGTGGAGTTCACCGATCAGCCGCTGATGGTGACCGAGCCGCAGCTCGGCACGCATGCGCTGCTCCAGGGCGGCGGCCCGCACCTCGGCCAGCCGCACCGCGGTCCGGGCCAGCAGCGCGCCGTGCGGGGTGTCGGAGGCCAGCGGCGCACGCCACAGCTGCAGCGCGCGACGCTGCAGATCCGCCGCGGCGGCGTGGTCGCCGCGCAGCAGCGCCTTCTGGCCGTTGTGGTGCAGTTCCTCGAACACCGTCAGATCGAGCTGCGCGGGATCCAGGTGCAGCGCGTACCCGGGCGGGCGGGTGACCAGTGCGTCCCGGCCGTACTCAGGGTCGGCGGTGTGCAGCAGCTTGCGCAGCTGCGAGACGTAGACCTGAAGGGTGGTCGTCGCGGTGCGCGGCGGGTGCTCGCCCCACAGCTCGTCGATGAGACTGTCCACCGAGACGATCTCGTTGGCCCTGACCAGCAGGGTCGCGAGCACCGCACGGATCTTCGCCGCCCGGGGCCGGACCGGTTCGGCCGCCGCGGACGAGGTGATCTCCAAAGGACCCAGAATCCGAAAACGCATGCTCCCACCCTCTTCTCCCCGTCGCACCGGCCGGCGGGACCGGACGGCCGACGCGCGCCGGAGCCGCTCGTCGCCCGCTCGCTCCGCGGAAACCCGACGACAGACCGTGCTGCCCCAATGTAGGCGTCGGCCACACCCCAAAATCGGACAGGCGTACCCCTGAATTGTGTGAAGGGGCGGTGCATCGCAAGCGGCGCTTTAGCCCGTGATCTCACGATGAGCGTGCTCGGCGGCAGAGGGGCGTCCTGTGCCCCGCTTCGTATGCGCCATGAGGGGGCTGACGTTGACCGCTGCATTCACCACCTTCACCCAGCTGATGCGGGAACGGGTCGCCGCGCTCGGCGACGCGGACGCCCAGGTGTTCCTGCGGGACGTCAGCGAAGCCGAACACCTCACCTACTCCACTCTCGACCGCCGCGCCCGCGCCCTGGCGGTACGGCTGCACGAACTCGGCTCCCAGGGCCGGCCCGTGCTGCTCCTGTACCCCCCCGGCCCCGAATTCCTCGTCGCCTTCGTGGGATGCCTGTACGCCGGCGCGATCGCCGTGCCCGCCCCGCTGCCCGGCGACCGGGGCGAGCGGCTGCAGCGGGTCTCCGGCATCCTCCGGGACACCGCGGCCACGCTGGTGCTGACCGACTCCGAGCACGCGGCGGACACCTCCCTGTGGCTGGCCGTGACCGGCCGAGGAGAAACGGTTTGCCTGGCGACCGACCTCGACGACACCACGGCCGCCGACGCCTGGCGCGCTCCCCGCGTCGGCCCCGACGACATCGCCTTCCTGCAGTACACCTCCGGCTCGACCAGCAAACCGCGCGGCGTCATGGTCAGCCACCGCAACCTGATGGCCAACCAGGAGGCGCTGCAGCACCTCATGGGCACCACCGCCGCCGACCGCTTCGCCAACTGGCTGCCGCACTACCACGACATGGGCCTCATCGCCCATGTGCTGCACCCCCTGTGGCTGGGCACCCAGAGCGTCCAGCTGTCCCCGGTCTCCTTCATCAAACGGCCCGTCAGCTGGCTGCGCGCGATCGGCGACTACGGCCTGACCGTGAGCGGCGGCCCGAACTTCTGCTACGACCTGTGCACCCGCCGCGTCACCGACGCCCACCTCGCCGAACTCGACCTCTCCAGCTGGCGCCTGGCCCTGTGCGGCGCCGAACCCGTACGGGCCCAGACCCTCGACGCCTTCGCCCGCCGCTTCGCCTCGGCCGGCCTGCGCGCCGCGAGCCTCTACCCCGGCTACGGGCTCGCCGAGGCCACCCTGGTCGTCTCCGGCGGCCGGCCGAACGTCCCGGCCCGCCGGCTGACCGTGGACGCGGCCGCCCTGGAAAGGGACGAGCTGCGTGCCCCGGCCGAGGGCGCGGCCGCCCGCACGCTGGTCGGCTCGGGACAGGCGCACGACTTCGACCTGCGGGTCGTCGACCCGCTGGCGGGCGTGGAACTGCCCCCCGGGCGCGTCGGCGAGATCTGGCTGCGCGGCGACAGCGTCGCCCAGGGCTACTGGCGCCAGCCACTGGAGACCGACGAGACCTTCCACGCCACACTCCAGGACGCCCCCGAGGACACCGCCGGCGCCTTCCTGCGCACCGGTGACCTGGGCGCCGTGGACGACGGCGAGCTCTACATCACCGGGCGTTTGAAGGAAGTCATCATCCTCAACGGGCGCAACATCTACCCTCAGGACGTGGAGTGGGCGATCCGGGAGACCGGCCCCGCCCTCGCGGCCGGTCACGGCGCGGTGTTCACCGTCGGAGCGGACCGGGAGCAGCTCGTAGTGATCCACGAGGCACGCCTTCCCCGCGCGGACACCGACCGCCTGCGAGAACTGGCCTGCGGTATCCAGACACTCGTCGGACAGGACTTCGACGTCCCCGCCGGCAACGTCGTCCTCGTCCGTCCCGGCACCGTGCGCCGCACCACCAGCGGCAAGATCCAGCGCACCCTGATGCGCTCCCTGTTCCTGCGCGGCGAGATCACCCCGCTGCACGACGTCCTGGACCCTGCCGTGCGCGCCCTGATCACACCGTCCGCGGTGCCCAGCGCCGAGAGCGCCCCCACCATGGTCCGGAGCAGCTAGTGGTGACCTCCGCGCTGCTGACCCAGCCACCGCTGCACGAGGGACTGCCCCCGAGCGGGGCCCCGGCCCGCGTCGCCCGGCTGGAAGCGCTGCTGGGCGACCCCGCCGACCCGGCCAACCCGGCCGGCTACCGGGCCCTGCTGCACGCCGACCGGCGGGCCGCGCTGTCCGCCGACGCCGAGGGGCTGCTCGACGACTTCGGCATGAGCCACGAGTTCGTGCCGACGGAACTGGGCGGCCGCTTCGACTCCGCCGAGACCCTGCTGCGGGTGATGCGCGCGGTCTTCCGCCGCGACGTCGCCCTCGGCGCCGGTTACGGCATGACCACCTTCATGGCCGCCTCCGACGTGTGGATGCAGGGCAGCGCCGACCAGCGGACCTGGCTCGCGGGCCTGCTGCTGGCGGGCTCCAAGGCGGCCATCGCCCAGCACGAGACCGCCCACACCAACGACTTCGTGCGCAGCGGGGTGCGCGCCGAGGTGCACGCCGACGGCCTGTCGGTCACCGGCGTCAAACCGGTCATCAACAACCTGCACCGCGCCGACGCCCTGGTGCTGTTCTGCCGCACCGAACCGCAGCCGGGCACCACGGGCGCCCACTCGGTGCTGCTGCTCGATCCGCACACCCTGCCCGCCGACCGCTACCGGGTCACCCGCCGTCCCGCCACCCTCGGCCTGCGCGGCTGCTTCTTCGCCGGAGTGGAACTCGACGCCTGCGCCGTCCCCCGCGACAGCCTGCTGGGCCCCCTGGGCGGCGGGGTGGTGACCGCCCTGCGCTCCTTCCAGGTCAGCCGCACCCTCATGGCCTCCATGGTGTCCGCGGCGGTGGACACCGGCCTGCGCACCGCCGTCCTGGTCGACCGCAGCCAACGCCCCGGCCGCACCGGCCTGGACCCCACCGACCCGCAGCACACGGCGGGCACCCTCGCCGGGGCCTTCGTCAACCTGCTGCTCTACGACTGCATGGCCGTGGTGGCCACCCGGGCGCTGCACCTGCTGCCCGCCGAGACCAGCATCTACTCCGCCGCGGTCAAACTGCTGCTGCCCCAGGTGCTCAGCGACACCATGTACGACCTGGCGACGGTGCTCGGCTCGCAGATCTACACCCGCGAGGGCACCGTCGGCATCTTCCAGAAACACATCCGCGACGTGCCGGTGGTCAGCCTCGGACACGCCGGAACGGCCGCCTGCCAGGCGACGATCATCCCCCAACTGCGGTCCCTCGCCGAGAAGTCCTGGTTCACCAGCGCCGAGGCACCCGCCGCACTGTTCCGTCCCGGCGCTCCGCTGCCGCCCTTCGACTACGGCCAACTGTCGCTGGCCTGCGGCCGCGACAGCGTCAGCGCCTCCCTGCTGGCCACCGCCGCGTCCGTGCCCGGCTCCACCGCCGTCGAGCGCACGCTGCGCAACCTGGCCGGCCAGATGAGCGCCGAACTGCACGAACTGCGCAGCCGGGTACTGGCACTGCCGCCCCCCGACGCCGCCCATCCGGTGGGCCCGGCCTGGTTCGCCCTGACCGACCGCTACGTGCTGGTGCTCGCCGCGGCCTGTGTCCTGGGCGTGTGGCACCACAACCGGGGCGGCCCCGACCCCTTCCTGGCCGACCCGGCGTGGGCCGCCGCCGCCCTGCACCGCATCGCCCGGCGGCTGGGCATCCCCGCCGCCGACCTGCCCGCCGAGTGCACCGCCCGGGTCCACCGGGAAGTCCTGGCCCGCTACGGCGACCGGCGCAGCTTCGACCTGCACAACACACCGATTCCGGGCTGAGCACGGGCCCGTACCAGGACAAGGAGCCTTCAGGGATGACTCCCTCCCCGCCGTGGCACACCGAGGCCCCGCTCCACCAGTGGCTGATCACGCACCTGGCGGTCTACCTGGACCGGCTGCCCGAGAACATCGAGTCGACGGTGCCCCTGGCCGAGTACGGCATGGACTCGGTGTGCGCGCTCAGCCTGTGCGGCGACATCGAGGACGACTTCGGCATCGTCGTCGAACCCTCGCTCGTCTGGGACCATCCGACGGTGGCCCACCTGACGGCCCATCTGACCTCGCGCGGCGCGGACCCCGACCGGTGGCAACGGTGAACGCCGTCGCCGTGGTCGGACTGGACTGCGTCTTCCCCGCGGCCCACGGCGTCGAGGCATACTGGGACCTGCTGATGCGCGGCGGCGACGCGATCGGCCCGCTGCCCGAGGACCGCCGCGGACCCGGCTTCGACGACACCGTCCAGGGCGGCTTCGTCGACACCGTCACCACCTTCGACAACGACTTCTTCACCATCGCGCCCCGCGAGGCGGCCGCCATGGACCCGCAGCAGCGGCTCCTGCTGCAGTGCGCCTGGCGGGCCCTGGAGGACTCGGGCCGCGCCCCCTCCGCGCTGGCCGGCAGCGACGCCGGTGTCTTCGTCGGGGTGATGGGCAGCGAGTGGGCCCAACTGCACATGGGCGACTACGCGCGGGTCACCCCGCAACTGGGCGCCGGCAGCAGCGCCGGCATGACGGCCAACCGGATCTCCTACCACCTCGACCTCAAGGGCCCCAGCCTCGCGGTGGACACCGCCTGCTCCTCGTCCCTGGTCGCCGTGCACCTCGCCGTCAACTCACTGCTGTCCGGCGAGTGTTCCACCGCGCTGGCGGCCGGCGTCAACATCGTGCTCACCCCCGCGCTCGGCATGGTCTACCAGCAGATGGGACTGAAGGCGCCGGACGGCCGCTGCAAGCCGTTCAGCATGGACTCCGACGGCATCGGCCGCAGCGACGGCGTCGGAGTGGTGGTGCTGCGCCGGCTCCAGGACGCGCTCGACGACCACCAGCGCGTCTACGCCGTCATCCGCGGCACCGCCGTCAACCAGGACGGCCGCAGCAACGGCGTCAGCGCACCCAGCCGCTGGTCCCAGCAGGCCGTGGTGGCCGCGGCCTACCGCAGGGCCGGCGTCGACGCGGACCAGGTCCGCTTCGTCGAGGCACACGGCACCGGCACCGCGCTCGGCGACATCATCGAGTGCGCGGCCCTCGGCGAGGTCCACGCGGTGCCCCGCGACGAACCGTGCGCGATCGGCTCGGTCAAGGGCAACATCGGCCACACCGAAGGCGCCGCCGGCATCGCCGGCCTGATCAAGACCGCCCTCGCCCTGCACCACCGCATCGTGCCCGCCAGCCGCTTCGCCACCCGCGAGAACCCCCAACTGCGGCTCGCCGAGCGGGGACTGAGCCTGCTCAAAGCCCCCCTGAGGCTGCCGGCCGAGGAAGTGGTCGCCGGAGTCAGCAGCTTCGGCATGGGCGGCACCAACGCGCACGCCGTCCTGGCCTCCGCACCCCGGATGCCGGTCACCGCCGTGCGCGGGCCGGCCACCGCCGGGGCGTTCACGCTCTCCGCCGACACCCCCGAGGCACTGCGCCGCAACCTCACCGCCCAGGCCGAAGCACTGGCCCGGCGCCCGCGCGGCGACGCCGCCTCGGTGTGCTGGACCAGCAACCAGGTCAAGACCGGCCTGCCCTACCGGGCCGTGTTCACCGCACGCGACACGGCCGAACTCGCCGACACCCTGCGCACGGCCGCCGCCGACGAACACACCCTGGCCCGCGTCACCGACCGCGCCCTGCGCCCGCCCGCCGTCGCCTTCCTCTACCCCGGACAGGGCTGCCAGGAGCCCGGCATGACGGCCGCCCTCTACCGCGAATCCGTCCTCTACCGGCGCCACCTGGACGACGCCGACGACGCGCTGCGCCCCCACACCGGTGACTCCGTACGCGACCTGATCCTCGCCGACGACCCCGCGATCCACCACGCCCGATGGGCCCAGCCCGCCCTGTTCGCGGTCGCCCACGCCCTCACCAGGACCCTGGCCGAGCTGGGCGTGGTGCCCGACGCCGTCCTCGGCCACGGCACCGGCGAACTCGCCGCCGCCGTGGCCGCGGGGATGCTGACCCTGCCGGACGCCGCACGCCTGGTCGCCGCCCACGCCACCGCGGCGCACGAGCTGCCCGACGGCGGCATGCTGAGCGTGCGCGCCACCCCGCAGGAGACCGCCGGCATCCTCGCCGCCCACCCCGGCCTGTTCCTGGCCGCCACGGACGGCCCGCACGACACCGTCCTGTCGGGCACCGCCGACGTACTGCGACAGGCCGCCGCGGACCTGGCCGCACACGGGCTGAACACCCGCCGCCTCCCCGTCCCGCACGCCGCCCAGGGCTCGGCGGACACCGCCCTGGCGGCCCGGATCGCCGCCCTGGCCGGCCCGGTCACGGCCACCGCGGCCCGCATCGCCCTGGCCTCGGCCCGCCACGGCCGGATGCTGCGCGACGAGATCCCGGACACCGCGTACTGGGCGGACCTGGCCGTGCAACCGGTCCGGTTCGCCGACGCGCTGTCCGCCCTGATGACCGAGGCGGCCCCGACCTGCCTCGTCGAACTCGGCCCCGCCGCACACCTGTTGAGCCTGGCCAGGCAGGGCGACCTGCCCATGGGCATCCGGCTGCTGCACCCCGCCCCCGGCCGGGCCGCCACCTTCACCGACCTGGCCGAGACCGTGGGCGGCCTGTACCTGAGCGGCGTCGAACCGTGCTGGGACGCCCTGTACGAGCCGGCCCACCGCCGCACCGAACGCCTCGCCCCCTACGTCTTCTCCGGCGCCCACCGCTTCGGACAGAGCGCCGCGGCCCCGACCGCCGCCCAGCCCGCCGCACCGGCCACCACCCCGCGGCGGGAGAGCACCGGCGTGAGCCGCCCGCCGCACCCCGGCGGCCCCGACACCCCCGCGGACCGGCCCGACCCCGCCCTGAGCGCGGTCATCGAAGCCGTCGTCGAGGTCGGCGCCTACACACGCGAACAGGTCAACGCCGAGGCCCGCCTGTACGAGGACCTCGGCTTCGACTCGGTGATGATCATGCAGTTGAAGAACCGGATCGAACAGCAACTCCCGCAGGGCGCCGACATCACCGTGCCGCAACTGCTGCCCGCGCTGAAGTCCGTGGGCGCCCTCGCCGCCTTCGTACGCGAGCTGACCAGCACGGGGGGCACGGTATGACAGCACGCACCGCACTCATGCACATCGCCGGCACGGGCAGCGCGCTGCCCGCCGAACCCGTCGACAACGCGGCACTGAGCCGCGCCTTCGGGATCAGCGAGGACTGGATCGACCTCTTCGTGGGCACCGGCACCCGCCACTTCGGCTGGGACCTGGCGACCGGAAAGGTCACCCACACCCTCGGCGACCTGTGCGCCGAATCCGCGGCCCGAGCGCTGGCCGCCGCCGGACTGGCCGCCGCGGACCTGGACTTCCTGGTGCTGTCCACCGCCACCCCCGACACCCTGCTGCCCACCACCGCCAACGAGACCGCGGACCGGCTGGGCCTCAACCACCTGCCCACCTACCAGATCCAGGCCGGCTGCTCGGGCGCCGTCCAGGCCCTCGACGTGGCCCGCGCCCTGCTGGCCGGCGGCCACCGCACCGGCCTCGTCGTCTCCGGCGACGTCACCGCCCGCTTCCTCCAAGCCGGCCGGGACGCGTCCACCCTGGCCCGCCAGGAACTCGTCAACTACGTCCTGTTCGGCGACGGAGCCGCGGCCGCGGTGGTCACCGCGCGGCCGCACGGCGACGCCCTCGCCGTGCACGGCCTGCTGCACCGCTTCGCGGGACGCGGACGCCCGCCGGGACAGATCGTGGGCTGGCACGGGATCACCGAACCCGACCCGGACCGGCAGATGCTCTTCGAGGACTACAAGACCATCGAGGAAGAGGTACCCGCCCTCGCCGGCGAGATCGTGTGGGAACTGCTCAGCACGGCGGGCTGGACCCCGCAGCAGATCGACGCCGTCCTGCCGCCCCAGCTGTCAGGGCACATGACCGACCGGATCGTCGCCGGCCTCGGCCTGCCGCCCGGCTGCCGTGAGGTCTCCTGCGTACGCGACACCGGCAACACCGGCAACGCCCTGCCCCTGCTCCAGCTCGACCGGCTCATGGACCGGCTGGCCCCGGGCGAGCGCGCCCTGTCCGTGGTCGTCGAGTCCAGCAAATGGGTCAAGGCGGGGCTGGCGCTGGAACGGCCCGCCGGCCCCGGGGAAGAAGGACACACCCGATGACCACCGCCCTCGACGAACTGCGCACCCTGCACCGCACCGGCCGGCTGGCCGCGGCCTACCCCGACGTGGCCCCGCTGCTGACCGGCGTCACCGACGCCGCCGACCGCACCGAGGAACAGACCGCCGACGAACTGACCCGCTGCGGAAGCCTGCTGAGCCGGCTGAACCCCGACGACGTCCTCGCCCACCACCCGCACACCCCCGTGCCCACCGTGGCCGTCACCGGCCACTCAGCCACCGCCCAGCTCACCGACCCGCTGACCGCCGAACTCGCCCGGCACGGCCTGCTCGGCCGCCTCGTCACCGGCGACCACGGGGCCTACCTGCGCGACCTCACCGACGAACACAGCGAACTGCGCCGCCACCGACCGGAACTGACGGTATGTGTGCTCGGCGCCGAAGCCGTCCTGGAACAGCTCCCGCCGCCGTGGACCGTCGACGACGCCGAACAGGCCTGCGCCCGGCTCCTGGACCAGCTGCGCGGCGTCGCCGACGCGCACACCGCACACGGCACCGGAGTCCTGGTCCTCAACACCCTTCCGCTGCCCCGCGCCGCCACCCACCAGATCATCGACCAGCGACAACGCGCCCTGCTCGGCGCGGTGTGGCGGGAGTTCAACGCCCGCCTGCTGCGGCTGACCTCCGAACACCCCGCCCTGGCCGTCGTCGACCTCGACCCCCTCGTCGCCGCCACCGGACCGGCCACCGACGCCCGGCTGGCCCTCTACACCCGAAGCGCCTTCAGCGCCGCCGTCTTCGCCGCCCTGGCCCGCGAGGCCGTGCACGTGCTGCGCGCCCGGCGCGGCATGACGAAGAAGTGCCTGGTGCTCGACCTCGACCACACCCTGTGGGACGGCGTGCTGGCGGAGGACGGACCGGACGGCATCACCTGCGGACCCACCCCCCAGGGCGAGCCCTACGCCGCGCTCCAAAGAGTCGCCAAACAGCTCGCCGCCCAGGGCGTGCTGCTCGCCGTCAGCAGCAAGAACGATCCCGGCCCGGTCCAGGACGTCCTCGCCCACCACCCCGAGATGACGCTGCGCGCGCGGGACTTCGTCAGCGTGCAGGCCGGCTGGGACCCCAAGGACACCGCCCTGCGCACCATCGCCGGGCACCTGGGCATCGCGACCGACGCCCTGGTGTTCGCCGACGACAGCCCCGCCGAACGCGCCCTGATCCGCCACCGCCTGCCGGACACCCCCGTCGTCCCGCTGGGCACCGAACCGGCCTGGCACATCACCCGGCTGCTGGCCGACGGCTGGTTCGACACCCCCCACGTGACCGACGAGGACCGCGGCCGCGCCGAGCGGTACCGGGACGCCGCCGCCCGCGCCCGGATGCGCGGCACGACCGGCTCGCACGAGGAGTACCTGCGCGAACTCGGCATCGTCGTCCGCATCTCCCCACCCCGCCCCCACGAACTGCTCCGGGTCTCCCAACTCTCCCTGCGCACCAACCAGTTCAACCTCACCGGCGAACGCCTCCCGCCGGAGCGCGTCCTCACCGAAGGCCGCCGCCCGCTGACGGTGCGCGTGAGCGACCGGTACGGCGACAGCGGCCTGGTGGGCGCGCTCTTCACCCGGCGGACCGCGGACGGCCTGACCATCGACAACATGCTGCTCAGCTGCCGGGTACTGGCCCGGGGCATCGAGGACGGCTGCCTCGCCGCGGTGCTCGCGCACGCCCGTGACCTGGGCCTGCCCGCGGTCCGCGCCCGCTACCGCGCCACCCGCGGCAACGGCCGGGCGAGCGGCTTCTACCCCTCACTCGGCTTCGTGCCCGACACTCCCGGCGACAGCCCGCAGACACTCTTCCGGCACGATCTGAAGGACATCCCCGCCCTGCCCGGTCACCTGACCGTGGAGGCCGACTTCGAAGGAGACGCCGATGAGTCGTGACAGCACGGCCGACCTCGCCGGCTTCCTCGAAGCGGTGCGCGACGGCCTGGGCCTGGACCTGACCGAGGAACAGGCCGCCGCGGACTTCGACCTGCTGCCCGACTGGGACTCGGTGCACCTGCTGCGCCTGCTGATGCTCCTGGAACGCGAGACGGGCCGCAGCGTCCCGGTCGGCCGCCTGCTCAAAGCCCGCAGCGTGCGCGAGATCCACTCACTGGTCACCACCGAAGGGGGGGACACCCGATGAACGCCGTCGGCGGGGGCCTGATCGGTGTGACAGCGGAGGACAGCGACTGGACCGCGGTCCGCGAGGACCTGCGGCGCTACGGCACGGCGGTGGTCCACGGCCGGCTCGCCGACTGGCGCCCGCGAGCGCCGGACGGTCCCGCTCTGCGCGCCGTGCTGGGCCGGGACTGGTCGCGCTATCGCGACATCGGACACCCGGACACCCAGAGCCGGTACGCGGCCTCGCGGCGGCTGCTCAAACACGCGGCCGCGGCCGCCCTGCGGGCCGAGGCGATCGACCTGGAACTGGCCTACGGACCGACCGGACGGCCGTACCTGCGCGGCTGCGACCAGATCGACATCAGCCTCAGCCACACCGACGACCTCCTGCTGGTCGGCCTGACCAGCAGCGGCCTGATCGGCGTGGACGCGGAACGCGCCGACCGCAGCATCTACGCCCGGGGCCTGGCCCGGCTCATCTGCACACCCGACGAGCAGCGGATGCTGTCGGGACTGCCGGAGCCGGAACGCAATCCGAGCCTGGTGCGGCTGTGGACGCTCAAGGAGGCCTACAGCAAGGCGATCGGCCAGGGCATGCAGTTCCGCTTCAACGAGTTCGGCTTCGGCCCGCAGAGCCGCCCCGTCCAGCTGAACCGGCCCGACGGTACGCCGGGAGCGGGCGACGAGTGGACACTGCGGACCCTCGTCCTCAACAGCGGCGGCACCGAGTTCGTCGTGAGCATCGCGGTCTACGACGCCGGCATGGGCCGCACCCTGGACACGGAGATCACCACGATGCTCGACGCCGAGGCCGTCGCGGCCATCCAGGAGGCGCTGGACGCCGAACAGGAGGACTGGTCACAGATCCTCGACGACTGACACCGCCGCCTCCGTCACCGCCCTCCCCGCCTGGGTCAGGGCGAGCGTCATCGCGACCAGCGGCCGCCCCAGCGCGTCCTGCCCGGCCGACTGCGCCACCGCGACACACCGCAGCGGCAGATCGGGCTCCGCGTGGCCCCGGAAGTGCGTGTGCAGGGCCACCGGCGCACAGTGCCGCGGATCCAGGCCATGGAGCCGGTGGGCGGTCAACAGCGATGTCTGACGCAGCACTTCGAGCAGCAGCGCCGACGAGGGCACCTTGTCCGGCCGGGCCGCGCCGGCCCGCCACGTGTGGGGCGCGAGCACCGCCGCGGACAGCCGCTGGCCGTTGATCGTCACCGGGGACCGCAGCAGGACGTTGGCGGCGCTGGCGCGCCCCACGTCCGCGGGAGCGGGGCCCGGCGACGTGTCGATGGTGTCCTCGTGACCGGGATGCTGCTGCCCGGCCGTCGCGAGGACGGTGTGACGGGAGTGCTCACGGTGGCTGCGGTGCGCCATCGGGGCGAGGAAGAGCAGATTGGCCGAACCGGTGCCCGCCGCGACCCCGTCGATCTCCAGGCGCGCGTCGAACTCCAGGGCCCGCGGGACTCCGGAGATCACCTTGTCCGGCCGCACCCGCATCGTCGTCGTCAGGGTGCCGGGGCCGGAATGACGGCGCCAGGCACTGACCTCGTCCATCTCCAGGCCGAACCGGTAGAAGATCGGCACCCGGTCGGCCGCGACCCCGAAGTGGGCCTGACCGATACCCCCGCTGACCTGGCGGACCATCGCCATGGCCGCCTGCAGATCGTGGAAACGGTCGTGCCCGTCGTTGAACAGCGGGTGAGAGGTGGGCAGTTCACCGGTCAGGACGAACTCCTGGGACCGGTCGTCGGGGCTGTCGGGCGTCTGGGGGCCGAAGCACTGCGGCCGGTGCACCAGATGGCGGCTGCCGTGTCCGTACCCCGGCGGCGCGGACCGGGAAGTCTCCAACGCCTCACTCTCCTCGGCGGTGTCCTGGCTCGATGTGACTGGTCGTACCAGCCTGCCGGAGCGCGGGGCGGGAAGGCCACTTGCGTCCGGTGACAGGTTGTGGCCTGGCATGCAGTGCCGGACCGGTTCACTGGAGGTCCGGCAGCCCCGTCAGCGCGATGTGCACCCCGGCCTGGAAACGGCTGTTCGCGTCGACACTCAGCATGATCTGGGAGATGTACCGGCGGCAGGTGCGCACCGACATGCCCAGCCGGCGGGCCACGAGCTCGTCCTTGTAGCCCTGCGCCATGAGCCTGATGATCGACCGCTTCAGGTCGTCGGTGATCTCGCTGCCGTCCTCGGCCCCGGGGACGAACTGGGTGGCCCCGGACCACAGATGCTCGTAGACCCGGCAGATGAAGGCCACCAGGGTCGGCTCGCGCACCACCACCGCCCCGGGGGCCCGGCCGCCCACGTGCTGCTCGGGGAGGAAGGCCACCTCCCGGTCGTAGATGACGATCCGGTCGATCAGCTCGTCGGTGGTGCGCACCTCGGCCCCGTGCTCGGTGATCGCCCGCACGTAGGAGGCGGTGGCGAGGTCGCTGCGCGCGGTGTGCTGGTAGAGGTGGCGTATCTGCACCCCGCGTCTGAGCCGCTCCAGGGTCCTGGGCCGGGCGTTGGCCAGGAGGCTGGAGGGGCGGGCACCGCCGGGCTGCGCGCTGAGCATCTCGGTGCGGCAGCGCTCGCCCTGCTCGTCCAGCACGGCCTGCAGCGCGTTGATGTCGCTGATCACGTCGAAGGCCTCGGCCTGGTTGCGCTGCTGGCGGCTCTCGAAGTACGTCGCGCGCAGCGCGCCCATCTGGTCACGGATCTCGGTGACCTCCCGCTGCAGGTCCCGTATGCGGCCCTCGGCCGGTCCCACGAGGTCGGCCACGGCCGTGTCGGGGCTCACCGGCACCAGCAGTTCCGGCTCGCCGGGCAGCGGACGCAGCAGGCTGAGCGCCGTCAGACGCTCCTCGACTTGTGCCACCTTTTCCAGGGAGACGCCGAGGGCGGTCGCCATCTCCTCGCGGACAAAGCGGCCCAGCAGGACCGCATTGCGGTACGCCTTCGCTTCTGCGTCATCCAGCATGGCGAAAGCGCCTGCAGGGAGAGAGCTTTCAGGCACTGGAGGCTCGCATTCCCGCGCGACGGAACTTCTTGTCAGGCAACTTTACGACATCAGGAATGGGTTGGGCGGAGAACCCCGGTCGGCGAGTCTTGCTGCTGCAAGGCCAACTGTCGAACATGGGGGTAGCTATGAGCAAGCTTGTACTGCGAATCACGACCGCCGGACTTCTGGCCACCGCGGGATTCATCGCCGCGCTCGGGGCCAACATTACGGTTCCCGCCATTGCGCACGGCCAGGTGGCCGTCTCGTCGCCCTTCCCGGCGCATTCCGTGCACGCCGCGCCGCTCGGGGACGACCAGTGGGGCTGATGAATCAGCTGTGACGCGGGCGGGCCGGTGCTTCCCGGGCCGCCCGTCGGCATGTCCGCAAAGCGGGCTTTGCTCATGTTTCACCCCGACGGGCCGGCCCCGACCAGCCGGCCCGTCGAGCCGGCCCCGACCAGCCGGCCCCGAACGGTCGGACGGCCCGCCGCGGAAACCGGCGGGCCGTTCTGCTGTGCGGGGCCCGGCCGTGCCGGTGCCGGGCCCCGGGAGCGCACGCCGCGGCCCGCGGCGGACCGTGCCGCGGCCTCCCGGCCCCACCGCGGCGGCGGGCCGGGTGACGTGCCGGTACGTGCCGCGACGAGGCTCGCTCCGGCGTGAGGCGCGGCCCCGGCCCCACTCCCGCCGGGCGGCCCGGGGACTGTTGGACACCTTGGCCAATTCCGGCTGTCACACATGACTTGCGCGGTCCGGGGCATCCGGTCCTGGACGACGTAATGCCTGTTCGGTGGCCCGGACGGCGCCCACGGCGCGCCCGCCGGGGGCCACCCGGCGCGGGAGTCGGCCGGTCCCCGGCGGCCTGGCCGGATCCCGGGGCCCGGCACGCCCGGCCGGCGACTCGCGGGACACGGCGGCCGGGCCCCGCGGGCCGTCGCCGGACGCTGCCCGACACTCTGCCCGTAAGGCTCTGGACGAGATGCCCGCTCCTGTGCATGGCGGCGGCCTGCGGGCCTGGTGGAGAGGTCCGTACCGGGCGGTCGGTCGGCTGTGGCGGCGATGTGCGGGCAAAGCGGTCCCGGGTTCCCGGTACGGCCGTCATCGGCGCGGCCGGCGGGATCCTCCCGGACCCGCCCTCGCCCGTCACCGGCCCGCCTGATCCTCCGGCGCCGGTCCGGACCTGCGCGTCGTCCTCGGCGGCGGCGTCCCGGCGCCGGGACGGCGGGGACTTTGTGGCCGCAAAGTTGCCCGTAGCGGGCGTACCGGGTCCGTTTGTCCGCGGTTTTGCCGGGGGCACCGGCCACTGGCAGAACTGCCTCCGCCGGCGGACCCCCGTGCCACCGTCCGTTCACCCGGAGCCGGTCGGGTGCCCTCCGGGTGAGGGTGAACGGACGGTGGCCGGCCTCCGCGGAGCGGGCCGGCATTCCTCCCCGGGGGCCGGGAATTCGGACACCGGAAAAGAGAGGAGGAAGACGACCTGCGCCCGTGATTTCACCCCGAGTTTTTTGAATATGCGCCCGAGGTGGGTTTCCACGGTCTTGATGCTGATGTTCATGCGCGCTGCTATCTGTTTATTCGTGAGACCCGGTCCAATAAGCATCGCGATTTCCCTCTCGCGCGTACTGAGCGGAATTCCGAAATATTTCTCCGGATGATGCCCAGGACCCTCTTCGATGAATCCGAGGAGATCCTGTGCGGTGGCTGACGAATCATATGCGTCGAGCCGGTCGAATTCCGTGACGGCGAAACGGGCGTGAGCGGCGGCGGCGGTCGGGTCCCCGCAATCCAGGCAGGCCCGTGCCAGCCCCAGCGCGAAGGAGCCGAGCAAATGCCCCTGCCCGTGGTGCAGGGCGAGGTCGAAACCGAGCTGGAAACACTGCCGGGCCCGTCGGCCGTCGCCGTCCGCCACGGCCTCGCCCAGCCAGCGCCACGCCTCCACGACCGGCGCCGCCCCCTCCCGGCCGAGCCCGGACAGCAGCGGTCCGGCCTCCCCGGCCGCCTCCCGGGCCGCCTCGCCCGCTCCCTGCGCCGCGTGCGCGGCGGCCAGCAGCGCCAGCGCATGGCTGTGCGCGGCCACGTCGCCCTGCGGCGCGCAGCGCACCGCGCGGCGGGCGGCACCGAGCGCGGCCCCCCGTGCCGGCTGCCCCGACTCCAGCAGCAGCGCGGCCAGTTCGGCCTGCGCCGCCGGGACGGCGGCCCGGTCCTCGGCGGACACCGCCCGCAGCACACGTCTCGCCTGCGCGCGGGCCCCCAGCAGCCGCAGCGCCCTGGCCCGCCACACCGCGGCCTCGGTCCACACGGCGGCCTCGGTCCGCCCCGCGGCGCCGGCGGGGGGCCGTCCCGCCTCCTGCCGGGGCCACAGCCGCGCGTACTCGGTCAGTGCCTGCGCCGGCCGCCCGCACAGCACCAGGGCCTGACACCGCAGCAGCCACGCGCCGGGCGGGGCGCCGGGGCGTTCCGCCGCCCGGCGGGCGGCCCGCTCGGCACGGGCCGGCTGGGTGAAGACCGTGGTGCGCGCGTACTTCTCCAGGAGGTCCGCCTCCGCGGCCGTGAGCGGCGCGGCGCTCTCCAGCAGCGCGGGGACCGCCGTGCCGGTGTCCTCGCCCGTGGCCAGCGCGGCGAGCGCCCGCTCCCGGACCGCACGCCGCTGCGCGGCCCCCGCGGCCTGCTGCAACAGGGCCCTGGCCGCGGGACGGCGGAAGCGGAACCACCCCGCCCGGCGGTCCGGTCCGACGATGCCCTCGCTGTGCAGTTCGTCCACCGCGCGCAGCGCTTCCGCGACGGACAGCGGGGCGGTGTGCGCCACCGTCTCCACGGTGAAGGGGTCACCCGCGGCGGCGGCCGCGGCCGCGGCGCGCCGGGCGAGCGGGGACAGCGCGCCCAGGTCCAGCGCCTGGTCGGACGGCGCCAACGGGGAGGGGCCGCAGGCCAGTTCGAGGCTGCTGTGGGGTACACCCCCGGTATCGGGCGGCTCGCCGTCGGACAGTGCCCGCAGCAGCCCCGGCACCCCGGCCGCGTCCCGCAGGATCAGCTCCCGGTGCAGCGGGGAGAGCCCGGCGGGCAGCAGCGAGGCGGCCGCCTCGCGCGGCAGCGGCCGCAGCGGGATGTGGCGCACGGCGCCGTCCGGGTGGGCGAGCGAGGCCAGCCGGCCGGCGCCCTGCCCGCTGCCGCGGTGGACGAGCACCGTGAGCACGGGGGCGTCCGGCGGGCGGCGCAGCAGGTGTTCGGCGAACTCGGCCACCTCACGCCCCGCGCGGTGCGCGTCGTCCAGCACCAGCAGGAGCCCGCGCCGGCCCGCCAGCTCCTCCAGCACGGCACGAACCGCCCGGACGACCGCGTGGACGTCGACGTCGCGCGGGCTTCCCGTGACGGCGCCGCCCAGGGCCGGGAAGACCTGGGCCAGCAGGCGCAGGCGGGCCGGCCCCAGCCGTTCCAGGGCGGCGGGATCCGCCGAGGCGAGCTGGTCGTCGAGCGCGTCCACCAGGGCGTGGAAGGGGCGTCCTGTCCCGTCCCGGGCCGCCCGGCCGCACGCCACCGCCCATTCCCGGTGTGCCGCGGCCCGGGCCAGACGGAGCGCCAGACGGGTCTTGCCGACCCACGGTTCGCCGCTCAGCCGTACGAACCCGGACGCCGCGCGCGCGTGATCCAACTCCTCCGTCAGAAGGGCCAGTTCGTGTGCGCGGACACCCTCCCCGGGCTCACCGGCCTGCCCGTGCGGCACGGGGCCTCCCTCGTCGCTGCGGCTGACGGGCAGGCTGGCGCACCGTCAGGCGCGTTCCTAGAGGTTGCTGCTGGCCGGTGCCTGCATGGCAGGAAGTGCAGGTGGGGGTGGGTGCGGGCCGGGGCGGTGTCGGGGAATTCCCCGACAGGTGGCCAAGCGGCCGAATGCGCGGTGCGGCGACAAGAAGAGAGGAAAGCGGTCGGAAATTGACGTTCGCGTTGCAGGATTCAACCGTCTTTCGAGTGAGTCTCCAGCGAGTCTCAAGTTTGCGTGGCCCTTCCCCGGATATGCCCGAACCAGGCTTTCCCGCATGGAGGTTGGGGCTCACGAGGCGGCCCGTGACAACGGCGGAGCCCCGCGGGGGCCAATCACCGGCCGGTGTCCGGCCCGTGGCGCCGGCGGCCGGACACGTTCTCGCTCATTTGACGTGCGTCAGGAGAAGCGGCGGCGGCCCGTGGCGCGTGCGCCGTATTCGGTCGGGTTATGCCTGCGGGCCCGCTGTGACCGCCGACTTCACAACCCCGCCGGGACCACCGCGTCCACCGCGCCCCGGCGACACCTTCACGTCACCTTCACCCTTCCTCCGGTCCGTGAGGTGACCACCGGGTGCGGCCGTCCTCGCACCCGGCGCGGAGGGGCTCGCGGGGGCGCACCCGGCCGGTGCGCGGGGCACCCCCCGGTTGCCGCCGGCGGGGCCGCCGTGCCCGCGGCGGGCGCCGGGGCGGCGGCCCGGGGGTTTGCTCGACGGCGTGGCACCCCGGAACGCCCGTGCGGCTCGTCCGGGTTGCGAGGTGACCGGCCCCGGCCCGGATGCCCAGGTGGGAGCCGTGATCGACGGCCTTCGCGCGGGGCCCGGCACCGGCCGCGGCCGGGGGCGCGGGGTTTGCGTCGGCGATCCGGGGCGGCGGGCGGATGCCGCCCGCGACCGCGGGTGCCCGTTTGCGGCGACCCGCACGGCGGACGGCGCCGGGCGGCGCGAGACGGGTGCCCCGCCCGCCGCGCGCGACACCCGTCGGTGAACTCGACACCGACCACACGTAACCGAATAATCATCTCGAAGTTACATATGTAGCGCGAAAGATCCGAATTAAACGACCGTTAAGTCTGTCGGGCCCCGGGCCGGCTCCGGCCGGGTGTCAGCGGGAGAAAATCTTGCGGAAGGTGCCCGAGCGGTACAGCGCGATCTGCGTGACGACCTGGAGCACGATCCAGGTGGCCGCGTACAGGGCCGCGTCGAGCGCGGGCACGCTGTCGACGGGCAGGGTGTAGGCCATGATCAGGCGCAGCAGGGCGTCCACGAGGAGCCCCAGGCCCCACAGGACGGTCACCGCGCGCCACACACGGCGGAACGCGGCGTCCTGTTCCCACAGGCTCTCCAGGCGTTCGCCACGGCCGGGCAGCAGTGCCTTGACGGCCTGGTAGGTGAAGGGGCGGGCGGTGAAGAGGGTGACCAGCAGCCATCCGCCGGCGAGGGCGGTGAACAGGCTGTTGCGCGCGAGCACGATGCGCGGGCTGGCGGTCACGACCGAGGCGAGGGCGCTCACGGCGAGCAGCGTGATGGTGAAGACACCGAGGGCGTCGACCTTGCGGTGGCGCACCGCCGAGTACAGCGTGTGCAGGGCGGGCGCCGAACCGCTGACCAGAAGCGAGGTGATCTCGTCGGCGCCCAGGTCGCGCAGCACGTAGTAGAGGGCGGCCGGCAGCACGATGTCGCAGACCACGGTGGCGAGGAAGCCCCATGCCCCGGCCGGGGCCCTGGGCGACGCGGGGGCCTCGTCCGCGTCCCCGGCGGGCGGGGGCGGCGGACTGTCGTAGGCGGAACCGGGGGAGGTGGGGGGAGCCATGAGGACACTCCTCTGGTGCGGTCGGCATCCGGGCCGGCCGGTGGGCGTGGCGGGACGGGTTACGGGGGGCGTGCTCCGCTCGTCGGCTTCCGGGCCCTCCCCCTTTTTTGGTGGTCTGCCCGGCAGTGGACCACGGGTGCGCCTGAGGGGAGGGCGATTTCCGGTCGTCGTGCACGGCGGACGTCGTGATCGGGGAACGGCGCTCACCCGCCGCCGGTGGGTCTGTCCCGTTCCTCCCGGCCGTCACCCACGGGCACCCGCACGGCCACCTTGTTCACCAGGTCGACCAGGTCCATGCCCGCCACCACGGCCCGGCGCCTGTCGTCCTCCTCGACGCCGCCCGTGTCGCCCCGCCGGACCGCCGCCGCGAACTCGGCCAGACAGTTGTGCAGTTGGTCGGCGGCCGGGAGCGTGAACCGCTCCTCGTGATCCTGCTCCTCCAGCACCAGCACGGGCTGGTACGCGGGCGGCGGGGTGAAGGCGCGGGTCACCGACAGCCGCGCCGTGTCACCCCACAGCGAATACGTCGACGCATACGCGTGCTCGAAACCGAACGTCACGTTCGCGAGGACACCGGACGCCGAGACCAGCAGCGCCTGACCCGACAGGTCCAGCCCGTCCGGACGCGTGCGCAGCACCGCCCCGGCCACCTGGAGCCCCTTGCCCAGCAGCAGTTGGGCGGCGCGCAGCGGATACACCCCCACGTCCAGCAGGGCCCCGCCGCCCATGTCGGGCACGTAGCGGATGTCGTCGGCGGGCAGCGGCGGAATGCAGAAGGCGGCGTGCATCGTGCTCAGCCGGCCCAGCCGCCCCTGGCGCACCAGGTCCGCGGCGAAGGCGTGCTGCGGATGGTGCAGGAACATGAAGTTCTCCCGCAGCACCAGCCCGCGCTCCCGCGCCAGGTCGGCCAGTTCACGTGCCTCGTGCGCGTTCACC
This sequence comes from Streptomyces sp. NPDC057950, assembly GCF_042887295.1. Lineage (NCBI taxonomy): Bacteria > Bacillati > Actinomycetota > Actinomycetes > Kitasatosporales > Streptomycetaceae > Streptomyces > Streptomyces sp. NPDC057950. Next base: position 207,722 of record NZ_JBHVPP010000008.1, on the reverse strand, counting down.
CCGACCGGCTTCTCGACCAGCACGTGCTTGCCCGCCCGCAGGGCCCGCGCCGCCCAGGTGCGGTGCAGCGCGGTCGGCGTGGAGATGTACACCGCCTCCACGTCCGGGCGCTCCAGCAGCGACGCGGGATCCGCCTCCGCCGCACAGCCGAACTGCTCGGCGAACGCCGCCGCCTTCCGCGCCGACCGGCCCGCGACGGCGACCAGTTCCACCTCCGGAGCGGCCACCGCCCTCGGCAGCGTACGGCGGCGCGCGATGGACGAGGTCCCCAGCGCACCCAGCCGCAGCGGCCGTTGCGCGGCGGCGCTCACAGCGACCTCAACGCCGCGACCAGTGTCCTGGCCTGCACGTTCAAATGGTGGCTGTAGCACAGCAGTTCATTCAGCTGATGGGGTGTCAGCCAGCGGAACTCGTCCGACACGGCGGGGAAGTCGCTCTCCGTCTCGATGATCATGTAGTGGCTCTGCGCGTTGCGGAACCGGCCGCCCTCCTCCGACAGCACCACGTCGTAGCGGGCGCTTTCGCGGCGCGCCAGCGCCTGCGCGAGATACGGCGGCCGGTCCGCCTCGGGCAGATGCTCGTAGTTCTCCGGCACACACTGCACGGTCGGACCCAGCTCCACCACGTCGAGGAAGCCCGGTTCGGCACGGGCCCGCAGCAGAGCGTGCAGAACCCCGTCGATCCGCTTCACGAACAGCGCCGCGACACCCATGCCACGGGGCTCCAGCAGCGGCTGCGACCAGGCGGGCACCTCCCGCCCGCGGGAGGACACGTCCACCGCGACGACATCGAAGTACAGGCCGTTGCAGTGCGTCACCGCGTGCTGCGTACGCAGCCAGCCCTGCGCCTGCGCCAGCGGGATCGGCGCCACGCTCACCTCGTGCTCCGCACGTCGCCGGGTGATCCAGGTGCGGACCTCCCGGTCGGTGTGCAGCGACCAGCCGGCGTCCTCGACGAGGTTCTCCTCGCCACCACGCCAGTCCGGCAGGCAGGACAGCACCGTACGGGCGTCCATGTTCACCAGGTTGTCGTGCCGCAGCAGCAGGTTGACCTGCCCCAGCGTCAGCCAGGCGAAGTCGTCGCCGGCCGCCACCTCCGGGCCCACCTCCACGACCATGTTCCGGTTGCGCTTGTGCAGGAACCACGACCCCTGCTCCGACTGCAGGACGTCCGCCACCACCTGCCCCGGACCGGGCCTGCGGAAGAGGTCCATGTACGGAACCGCCGAACCGCCGTGCACGCCCGTGTAGTTGCTCTTCGTCGCCTGCACGGTCGGCGACAACTGCACGCCGTTCACGTTGCCCGGCTCCGACTTCGCCTGCATCAACAGGTGCGGAATGCCGTCGAAGTCCCGCAGCGCGATGCCCAGGATCCCTATCTCCGGCTGGTGGATGATCGGCTGCGACCACGTCCGCACCGGCCCGAAGTCCGAGTGCACCGACAGCCCCAGCACCGAGAAGAACCGACCGCTGTCATGACGCAGATCGCCGGTGCGCTGGTCGAAACGCCAGCCGCGCAGAGCCGCGAACGGCACCCGCGCGACATGCTGCCGCTGCTCACGCTGCCGCTCGTCGATCCAGGCGAACACCTCCGCATTGCTCATCACCCCGCCCTCGACCACCGCCGCCGACGCCGCCAGCCGGGACACGAGGGGAGGGTCCGCGGCACGTGACGGCAACACCAGGTTCATCGCGGTCATGGATGCGCCTCTTCTCCTTCAGGGGTACAGCGATCGGCCCGCGCGCACGACGCTGTCGGCACACGGGCGCAGGCCTCGCGGCAGTCGGCTGCCGCCCCTTGAGCGTGCCGTCCCCAGTTCGGGCAGACGCCTAGACTTGTCCCCTTGCCCGGACCCGCGCTCCCTCGCTATGGAGGCAGGTCCCAGAGCCCGCGAAAGGCACTTCCCGGGCACCGGGGCACCGCTTAGGAATTCCCCTAGAGCACCTGGCAGGAGCGCGGAGCGCGCCGGACACCGTGCAACCGTGAGGGCTGCCCCGACCCCGTCGCCTTGGTGTTTGGAGTGCCATCCATGAACGAGCCGGTACCCGCGGACGCCCGGACCACCGTTTCGGCCCACGAACCCGTGGCCGTGGTCGGCCTTGCGTGCCGGCTGCCCGGCGCGAGCGGACCGGACGCCTACTGGAGGCTGCTCGCGGAAGGCCGCAGCGCCGTCACCGACGCCCCCGAGGACCGTCGTACCGGCACACCGCACGACGACGCCTTCACCACCGGCCGGGGCACCACGATCCCCTACCGCGGCGGCTTCATCGACGCCCCCGCGGACTTCGACGCGGCCTTCTTCGGCATCTCGCCCCGCGAGGCCGAGGCCATGGACCCGCAGGCACGGCTCGTCCTCGAACTGGGCTGGGAGGCACTCGAGCACGCAGCGCTCCCGGTGACCGGCCTGCCGCACGCCACCGGCGTCTTCGTCGGCGCCGACGTCTCCGACTACGCCGCACTCGTCCACCGGCAGGGCCCCGAAGCCGTCGGCCACCACACCGCCACCGGCCTCAACCGCGGCCTCATCGCGGGCCGCCTCTCCTACGCCCTCGGCGTCAGCGGCCCCAGCCTCACCGTCGACAGCGCCCAGTCGTCCTCCCTCGTCGCCGTCCAGCTCGCCTGCGACAGCCTGCGCGCGGGCGACTGCGAACTCGCCCTCGCCGGCGGCGTCCACCTCAACCTCACCCCCGAAAGCACCCTGGCCCTCGCCGAGTTCGGCGGCCTCAGCCCCGACGGCCTGTGCCACACCTTCGACGCCCGCGCCAACGGATTCGTCCGCGGCGAGGGCGCCGGCTTCGTCGTCCTCAAGCCCCTCTCCCGGGCACTGGCCGACGGCGACCGCATCCACGCCGTCATCCGCGGCGGAGCCGTCAACAACGACGGCACCGGCGCCACCCTCACCACCCCCGACGCCGCCGCCCAGCAGGCCGCCATCCGCAGCGCCTGCGCCCGCGCCGGCGTCGCCCCGGGCAGCATCGACTACGTCGAACTCCACGGCACCGGCACCCGGGTCGGCGACCCCGTGGAAGCCGCCGCGCTCGGCGCCGCCGTCGGCACCCACCCCGACCGCAGGGCCCCGCTGGCCGTCGGCTCGGTCAAGACGAACATCGGTCACCTGGAGGGCGCGGCCGGCATCGCGGGACTGCTCAAGGTGGTCCTCTGCCTGGCCCACGGCCAACTCGTCCCCAGCCTCAACCACACCACCCCCAACCCGGCCATCGACTTGGACGGACTCGGGCTGCGCGTCCAGCTGGAGACCGCCGAGTGGACCCCGCCGGACCCCGGCCGCCCACTGCGCGCCGGTGTCTCCTCCTTCGGCATGGGCGGCACCAACGCCCACCTCGTCCTCGAACAGGCATCCCCGCGCCCCGAGCCCGCACCCCGGTCCGCCGGCACCGGACAGCCCGCCGACCACACCGAACGACCCGTGGTGCCCTGGCTGTTGTCCGCCCGCAGCCCGGAAGCCCTGCACGCCCAGACCGCACGACTCGCCGCACACCCCGCAGCCCACGCCGACCCCGTCGACGTCGGCTGGTCCCTGCTCACCACCCGCACCCCCCTCGAATACCGGGCCGTCGGAGCCGCCACCGACTCCTCCGGCATCCTGCGCCACCTCACCGCCGCCATCCCCCCGGGCCCCGCGGGCGGGTCCCTCGACCGGCCCGTCTTCGTCTTCCCCGGCCAGGGAAGCCAGTGGGCCGGCATGGCGGACGAACTCATGACCACCGCGCCCGCCTTCGCCGACCGGATCGCCGAGTGCGAGGCCGCACTCGCCCCGCACGTCGACTGGTCGCTCTCCGCCGTCCTGCGCGGTGACGCCGGCGCACCCTCCCTGGACCGCTCCGACGTCGAAGTCGTCCAGCCCGTCCTGTGGGCCGTCATGGTGTCCCTGGCCGCCCTGTGGCAGGCACACGGCGTGCGACCGGCGGCGGTCGTCGGACACTCCCAGGGCGAGATCGCCGCCGCCTGCGTCGCCGGCGCGCTGAGCCTCGAGGACGGCGCCCTGGCCGTCGCCCAGCGCAGCAAGGCACTCATCGCGCTCAAAGGCCTCAGCGGAATGATGTCCGTGGCCCTCCCCGAGTCACAGGCACGCACCCTCATCGCCGCCTGGGACGGCCGCATCGCCGTCGCCGCCGTCAACGGCCCCTCCTCGGTCGTCGTCTCCGGCGACACCACCGCCCTCGACGAACTGACCGCCGAAGCCGAACACCGAGGCGTACGCGTACGCCGCATCGACGTCGACTACGCCTCCCACTCCGCGCACGTCGAAGCCGTCCAGGACGAGGTGCTGCGCCTCCTCGCCCCACTCACCCCCCGCACGCCCGAGATCCCCTTCCTGTCCACGGTCACCGGCGACTGGCTGCGCGACGCCCGCACCGACGCCGCCTACTGGTACGCCAACCTGCGCCGGCCCGTACTCCTGGAACCCGCCGTACGGGCCCTGGCCGCCGCCGGACACACCGTCTTCGTCGAGGTCAGCCCGCACCCCGTGCTCACCACCCCGGTCCGGGAGACCGCCCAGGCCGCGGCCGCCCACGCGGAACACACCGTCGTCACCGGCACCCTGCGGCGCGACGACGGCGGCCTCACCCGCTTCTACACCTCGCTCGGAGAACTCTGGACACGCGGCGCCGACGTCGACTGGACCCCGGCCTTCACCGCCCACCAGCCCCGCACGGTCGACCTGCCGACCTACGCCTTCCAGCGCCGCCGCCACTGGATCGACGCCGCCCCCGCCACCCCCGCACACCCCCGCACCGTCCCGGCGGCGCCCGCCCACCAGCCCCCGCCACCCACCACACCCACCGGCACCGGCGACAGTCTCCGGCTCGTCCGGGAGAGCGCGGCCCTCATCCTCGGCCACACCGACGCCGACGCCATCGACCCCGCACGCTCGTTCAAGGACCTCGGCTTCGACTCGGTCACCGTCGTCGAACTGTGCGACCGCCTCAACCGGGCCGCCGGCCTGCGCCTGCCCGCCACCGTCGTCTACGAGCACCCGACCCCGGCCCGCCTGGCCCGCCACCTCGACACGGCACACGACAGCACCGGAGCCGCAACGGCCGTTCCCGCGGCCCGCGGTGCCGTGGACGGTGAGCCGATCGCGATCGTGTCGATGGGGTGCCGGTATCCGGGTGGGGTGCGTTCGCCGGAGGACTTGTGGCGGGTGGTGCGTGCGGAGGCCGACGTCATCTCGGAGTTCCCCACGGACCGTGGCTGGGACCTGGACGCCCTCTACGATCCGGACCCCGATCGCAGCGGCACCAGCTACGTCCGCGAAGGCGGATTCCTGCACGACGCCGCGGAGTTCGACGCCGCCTTCTTCGGGATCTCACCGCGCGAGGCCCTGGCCATGGACCCGCAGCAGCGCCTGCTGCTGGAGACCACCTGGGAGGCGCTGGAACGCGCCGGCATCGACCCGCACCGCCTGCAGTCCACCGCCACCGGCGTCTTCATCGGAGCCACCGCCCCCGAGTACGGTCCACGCCTGCACGAAGCCGTCGAAGCGGTCGAGGGCCATGTCCTCACCGGCACCACGGCGAGTGTCGCCTCCGGCCGCATCGCCTACACCCTGGGCCTGGAAGGCCCCGCCGTGACCGTCGACACGGCCTGCTCCTCGTCGCTGGTCGCCCTGCACATGGCCGTCCAGTCACTGCGCTCCGGAGAGTGCTCCCTCGCCTTCGCCGGAGGCGCCACCGTCATGGGCGCCCCGGGCATGTTCGTGGAGTTCAGCCGGCAGCGCGGGCTCGCGGCGAACGGGCGGTGCAAGCCGTTCGCGGAGGGCGCGGACGGCACGGCCTGGGCCGAGGGGGTGGGTGTCCTGCTGCTGGAGCGTCTCTCGGACGCGCGCCGCAACGGGCACGAGGTCCTCGCGGTGGTCCGGGGTTCGGCGATCAACCAGGACGGCGCGTCCAACGGTCTGACCGCTCCCAACGGCCTGTCCCAGCAGCGCGTCATCCGCGCCGCCCTGGCCAACGCCGGCCTGTCGGCTGTCGACGTGGACGCGGTCGAGGCGCACGGCACGGGCACGAAACTCGGTGACCCGATCGAGGCGCAGGCGCTGCTGGCCACGTACGGGCAGGACCGGGACGCGGACCGGCCGTTGTGGCTGGGTTCGGTGAAGTCCAACATCGGTCACAGTCAGGCCGCTTCGGGTGTGGCCGGGGTCATCAAGATGGTGCAGGCGATGCGGCACGGTGTGCTGCCGAAGTCGCTGCACGCCGACGAGGTGTCGTCGTTCGTGGACTGGTCGGCCGGCGCGGTCGAGGTTCTCTCCGAGGCCCGGCCCTGGCAGGAGGACGACCGCCCCCGGCGGGCCGGTGTCTCCTCGTTCGGCGTGAGCGGCACGAACGCCCACGTCATCATCGAGCAGCCCGGGGTCGAGCGGTCCGCAGCGGCGGCCACCGAGCCCACTCCCGGGACCGACGACGTACCGGACGTTCTGCCGGACGACCTGGTGATGCCCCTGCTGGTGTCGGCCCGTTCGGAGAAGGCGCTCGACGATCAGACGGAACGGCTCCTGTCCCATCTGCGGGAGACGGACCCGCGAGAGGCGGGCGCGCGTCCCGTCGACGTGGCCTGGACGCTGTTCCACCACCGTTCCGTGTTCGAGAACAGGGCGCTGGTGATCGGCTCGGAGGTCGTGGCCTCCGGTGTCGCCGCCTCCGCCTCCGCCTCCTTGTCCCCGTCCACCGTCTTCGTGTTCCCGGGTCAGGGTGCGCAGTGGGTGGGGATGGCGGTGGAGCTCCTGGATTCCTCGCCGGTGTTCGCGGCGCGGTTCGGTGAGTGTGCGGCGGCGTTGGGTGAGTTCGTCGATTTCGATCTGTTGGATGTGGTGCGTGAGGGCCGGTCGTTGGACCGGGTGGATGTGGTGCAGCCGGTGTTGTGGGCGGTGATGGTGTCGCTGGCGGCGTTGTGGGAGTCGTTCGGTGTGCGTCCGTCGGCGGTGGTGGGTCATTCGCAGGGTGAGATCGCGGCTGCGGTCGTGGCGGGTGCGCTGAGTCTGCAGGACGGTGCGCGGGTGGCGGCACTGCGCAGTCGTGCGATCACCGCGCTGGCCGGTCATGGCGGGATGGTGTCGGTGGCGCTCTCGCGGGAGCGGGCCGAGGAACTCATCGCCGGCTGGGACGGCCGTATCTCGGTCGCGGCGGTCAACGGTCCCACCTCCGTGGTGGTCTCCGGTGACGCGGACGCCCTGGATGAACTCGTCGAGCAGGCGGCCACGCAGGATGTCCGGGTGCGGCGGGTGGAGGTGGACTACGCCTCGCACTCGGCGCATGTCGAGCTGATCCGGGAAGAACTCCTGGAGGTTCTCGCTCCGGTGGTGGCATGCGAGCCGGTGGTGCCGTTCTTCTCGACGGTGACGGGTGGGTGGCTGGAGTCGGCGGTCACGGATGCCGGGTACTGGTACACGAACCTGCGTCAGACGGTTCAACTGGAACCCGCCGTGCGTGAGTTGGTGGCTTCGGGTCATGGTGCGTTCCTGGAGATGAGTCCGCATCCTGTCCTGACCGTTCCGGTCGCGGAGACGGTGGAGGCGGCGGGCAGTGAGGCCGTGGTCACCGGGACCCTGCGCCGTGGTCAGGGCGGGCTCGCCCGCTTCTACACCTCCCTCGGCGAGGCGTGGACGCGTGGTGTCGGCGTCGACTGGGGTCAGGTCTTCGCCGAACAGCGGCCGCGTCGGGTGGAGTTGCCGACGTATGCCTTCCAGCGGCAGCGGTTCTGGCTGGAGTTGCCGAAGGCGTCCGCGGTGGTGGATCCGGTGGACGAGGCGTTCTGGAAGAGTGTCGAGGACGGTGACCTGGAGGGGTTCGCGCGCACTCTGGGTATCGAGGACCAGGAGTCGCTGGGTTCGGTCGTGCCCGCTCTGTCGTCCTGGCGCAAGGGGCGCCAGGCCCGTTCCACCCTCGACAGCTGGCGCTACCGCATCGTCTGGCGGCCGCTGTCCACCCACGCACCCACCGGCACCCACGCCGACGGCACCTGGCTGCTCGTCGTCCCCGAGACGTTCGACGACGCCCCACTGTTCCGCGCCGTCCTCGGTGCTCTCACGGAACGCACGGACGGCGTCAGCGTCCTGACGGTCGGCACCGCGGACTCCGAGCGGCAGCGGCTGGCGGAACGTCTGCGGGCCGAGGCCGAGAACCGCACCTTCGGCGGCGTCCTCTCCCTGACCGGCCTCGACGAACTGCCGCACCCCGAGCACACGTCCGTGCCCCGGGGCCTGGCCGTGAGCCTGACCCTCGTCCAGGCCCTGGGCGACGCGGAGATCCAGGCGCCGCTGTGGTGCCTCACCCGCGGTGCCGTCGCCACCGCCGACGACAGGGCACCCGCCGCTCCCGTCCAGGCAGGCGTCTGGGGACTCGGCCGCGTCGCCGCCCTCGAGCACCCGAAACGCTGGGGTGGTCTGATCGACCTTCCCGAGACGGTCGACGAGTCCACCTTGAAGCTGCTCGTGCACCTCCTCGCCGGCGAGGGCACCGAGGACCAGATCGCCGTCCGCGCCGGCAAGGGCTTCGGCCGCCGGCTGATCCGCGCACCGTACGGCCGCGCACCCGCCGCCCGCTCCTGGAAACCGAGCGGCACCGTCCTCGTCACGGGCGGTACCGGCGCCCTCGGTGTGCGCATGGCGCGCTGGCTCGCCGGCCAGGGCGCCGCACATCTCGTACTGACCGGACGCCGCGGCGCCGACACACCGGGCACGGACGAGCTCCGCCGGGAACTCCAGGAGCAGGGCACCGCCGTCAGCATCGTCGCCTGCGACATGGCCGACCCGGACTCCGTCACCGGACTGGTACGGCACCTGGAACAGGAGGATGTGCCGCCCGTCCGTACGGTCGTGCACGCCGCGGGCATCAGCGCCCTCGGATCCCTCGACGACGCGGGGATCACCGACCTGGTGTCGACCCTGTCCGGGAAGGTCCTCGGCGCCGACCACCTCGACGCCGCACTCGACCCGGCCGCACTCGACGCCGTCGTCTACTTCTCCTCCATCTCCGGGACATGGGGCGTCGCCGACCACGGCGCGTACGCCGCCGCCAACGCCATCCTCGACGCACGCGCCGAGCAGCGCCGCGCGGACGGCGTGCCCGTCCTCTCGGTCGCCTGGGGCCCCTGGGCGGGCGGCGGCATGATCGCCGAGGACCTCCAGGACACCCTCCGCCGCCGCGGTGTGCCCGTCATCGATCCGGACACCGCCGTCACCGGACTCCAGCAGGCACTGGACCACGACGAGACGCTCATCGCGCTCGCCGACGTGGACTGGCGGCGCTTCGCCGGGGTGTTCACCTCGGTCCGGCGCAGCGACCTGCTCGCCGAACTCCCCGAGGCACAGCCCGCCGACGACGAGAACACCTCCGGATCCGACCCCGCGCCGCTCCAGCACCTGACGGGACTCGACCCGGCCCGGCGCCGCACAGCCCTGCTGGACCTGGTGAGCCGACAGGTGGCCACCGTCCTCGGCCACGACAGCGCGGAGAACATCGACACCGAACTCGCCTTCAAGGACCTCGGCTTCGACTCGCTCACCGCCGTCGAACTGCGCAACCGCCTCGGCCGGACCACAGGGCTGCGGCTGCCCACCACCGTCGTCTTCGACCACCCCAGCATCTCGGCCCTGGCCGACCTCCTCGAAGAGCAGGCCTTCGGCTCCCGCCAGGACCCCGCGGGGACCGCTGCACCGGTGACACACGGTGCCGCCGACGGAGACCCGATCGCGATCGTGTCGATGGGGTGCCGGTATCCGGGTGGGGTGCGTTCGCCGGAGGACCTGTGGCGGGTGGTGCGTGCGGAGGCCGACGTCATCTCGGAGTTCCCCACGGACCGTGGCTGGGACCTGGACGCCCTCTACGATCCGGACCCCGATCGCAGCGGCACCAGCTACGTCCGCGAGAGCGGATTCCTGCACGACGCGGCGGAGTTCGACGCCGCCTTCTTCGGGATCTCACCGCGCGAGGCCCTGGCCATGGACCCGCAGCAGCGCCTGCTGCTGGAGACCACCTGGGAGGCGCTGGAACGCGCCGGCATCGACCCGCGGGCACTGCGCGGCAGCAGCACCGGTGTCTACCTGGGCATGACCGACCAGGAGTACGCCGCCCAGCTGCGCGCCGCCGCGGGGGAGGCCGAGGGCTACCTGGCCACCGGAGCCGCGGCGAGTGTCGCCTCCGGCCGCATCGCCTACACCCTGGGCCTGGAAGGCCCCGCCGTGACCGTCGACACGGCCTGCTCCTCGTCGCTGGTCGCCCTGCACATGGCCGTCCAGTCACTGCGCTCCGGAGAGTGCTCCCTCGCCCTCGCGGGTGCCGTCACCGTGATGTCCGGTCCCGGCCCCTTCGTCGCCTTCAGCCGGCAGCGGGCCCTGTCCCCGGACGGCCGCTGCAAGCCCTTCTCCGCCGAAGCCGACGGCTTCGCCTTGTCCGAGGGGGTGGGTGTCCTGCTGCTGGAGCGTCTCTCGGACGCGCGCCGCAACGGGCACGAGGTCCTCGCGGTGGTCCGGGGTTCGGCGATCAACCAGGACGGCGCGTCCAACGGTCTGACCGCTCCCAACGGCCTGTCCCAGCAGCGCGTCATTCGCGCCGCGCTGGCGAACGCGGGCCTGGCCGCCCAGGACATCGACGTCGTCGAGGCGCACGGCACGGGCACCAAGCTCGGTGACCCGATCGAGGCGCAGGCGCTGCTGGCCACGTACGGGCAGGACCGGGACGCGGACCGGCCGTTGTGGCTGGGTTCGGTGAAGTCCAACATCGGTCACAGTCAGGCCGCTTCGGGTGTGGCCGGGGTCATCAAGATGGTGCAGGCGATGCGGCACGGTGTGCTGCCGAAGTCGCTGCACGCCGACGAGGTGTCGTCGTTCGTGGACTGGTCGGCCGGCGCGGTCGAGGTTCTCTCCGAGGCCCGGCCCTGGCAGGGGAACGGCCACCCCCGGCGGGCCGGTGTCTCCTCGTTCGGCATCAGCGGCACCAACGCCCACGTCATCATCGAACAGCCCGGACCGGTACCCACCGAGCCCGCCCGCACGGACGCACCCGACCCCGCGGGAGTGAGTGTCCCCCTGCTGGTGTCGGCCCGTTCGGAGAAGGCGCTCGACGATCAGACGGAACGGCTCCTGTCCCATCTGCGGGAGACGGACCTTCGGGAGGCGGGCGCGCGTCGCGTCGACGTGGCCTGGACGCTGTTCCACCACCGTTCCGTGTTCGAGAACCGGGCGCTGGTGATCGGCTCGGAGGTCGTGGCCTCCGGTGTCGCCGCCTCCGCCTCCGCCTCCTTGTCCCCGTCCACCGTCTTCGTGTTCCCGGGTCAGGGTGCGCAGTGGGTGGGGATGGCGGTGGAGCTCCTGGATTCCTCGCCGGTGTTCGCGGCTCGTTTCGGTGAGTGTGCGGCGGCGTTGGACGGGTTCGTGGAGTGGTCGTTGATGGATGTGGTGCGGGGTGTGGAGGGTGCTCCGGGGTTGGACCGGGTGGATGTGGTGCAGCCGGTGTTGTGGGCGGTGATGGTGTCGCTGGCGGCGTTGTGGGAGTCGTTCGGTGTGCGTCCGTCGGCGGTGGTGGGTCATTCGCAGGGTGAGATCGCGGCTGCGGTCGTGGCGGGTGCGCTGAGTCTGCAGGATGGTGCGCGGGTGGCGGCATTGCGCAGTCGTGCGATCACCGCGCTGGCCGGTCATGGTGGGATGGTGTCGGTCGCCCTGCCCCGCGTGCGGGCGGAGGAGCTGATCTCCGGTTGGGACGGCCGTATCTCGGTCGCGGCGGTCAATGGTCCGACGTCGGTCGTGGTCTCGGGCGACGCGGACGCGCTGGATGAGTTGGTGGAGCAGGCGACTGCCCAGGATGTCCGGGTGCGGCGGGTGGAGGTGGACTATGCCTCGCACTCGGCGCATGTCGAGCTGATCCGTGAGGAGCTGCTGGAGGTTCTCGCTCCGGTGGTGGCATGCGAGCCGGTGGTGCCGTTCTTCTCGACGGTGACGGGTGGGTGGCTGGAGTCGGCGGTCACGGATGCCGGGTACTGGTACACGAACCTGCGTCGGACGGTTCAACTGGAACCCGCCGTGCGTGAGTTGGTGGCTTCGGGTCATGGTGCGTTCCTGGAGATGAGTCCGCATCCGGTTCTGACCGTTCCGGTCGCGGAGACGGTGGAGGCGGCGGGCAGTGAGGCCGTGGTCACCGGGACTCTGCGCCGTGGCCAGGGCGGGCTCGCCCGCTTCTACACCTCCCTCGGCGAGGCGTGGACGCGTGGTGTCGGCGTCGACTGGGCCCCGGCGTTCACGCCCTACACGCCATGCCGAGTCGAACTGCCCACCTACGCCTTCCAGCGGCAGCGCTACTGGCTGGAGTTGCCGAAGGCGTCCGCTGCGGCGGCGGATCCGGTGGACGAGGCGTTCTGGAAGAGCGTCGAGGACGGAGACCTGGAGAGCTTCGCGCGCACCCTCGGCATCGAGGACCAGGAGTCGCTGGGTTCGGTCGTGCCCGCCCTGTCGTCCTGGCGCCGCGGCCGTCGCGAGCGTTCCACCCTCGACAGCTGGCGCTACCGCATCGTCTGGCGGCCGAAGCCCGAACCGGGCACACCCGCACCGACCCTCGACGGCACCTGGCTCGTCGCCGTCCCCGAAACCCACCGGGACGACGCTCTCGTCACGGCCACCCTCGACGCCCTGCACACCGCCGGTGCCCGGATTGTCGAGCTGTCCGTGCCCGACTCCGCCCGGCGCGGCGAGCTGGCCGAGCGACTGCTCGCGGACCTTCCCGCGGACGTGACACCGGACGGCGTCCTGTCCCTGCTCGCCCTCGACACCCGTGCGAGCGAGCACGGTCCGGGCGTCTCGTACGGGCTGCTCGGAACGATGGCACTCGCCCAGGCACTCGACGACGCCGCGATACCCGGCCGGCTGTGGTGCCTGACCCGAGGCGCGGTCTCGACCGGCGAAGGCGACGGCGCCCCCGATCCCGCGCAGGCCGCCGTGTGGGGACTCGCCCGGGTGATCGGCCTCGACGACCCCGACCGCTGCGGCGGCCTCGTCGACCTGCCCGCCGGTGACACCGAGTCCGCCGTACCCCCCGTACTCCCGGCTCTGCTCACCGCGCGGACCGGGGGAGACGGCGGCCGGGAGACCGAGTTCGCGGTGCGCGGGGGAGGCGTCAGCGTCCGCCGCATGATCCGTACACCGCTCCACGCGTCCGGGACCGACGGCGACACATGGCGACCGCGCGGCACGGTCCTCGTCACGGGCGGAACGGGAGCCCTCGGCTCGCAGGTCGCCCGGTCCCTGGCACAGGACGGCGCCGAACACCTGATCCTGACCAGCAGGCGCGGCCCCGAGGCGCCCGGAGCCGCCGCACTGCGCGACGAACTCACCGCCCTGGGCTGCCGCGTGACCATCGCCGCCTGCGACGTCGCCGACCGCGCCGCACTCGCCGCGCTGCTCGGACAGGTGCCCGACGAAGCGCCCCTCACCGCGGTCGTCCACACGGCGGGCGCGGTCGAGACGGCACGCCCGCTGGGCGACCTCACCCCCGAGGACGCCGCCGGCGTGATGCACGCCAAGGTGCGCGGCGCGCAGAACCTCCACGACCTGCTGACCGGACACCCCCTGGACGCCTTCGTCCTGTTCTCCTCCGGCGCCGGCGTCTGGGGCAACGGAGGACAGGCCCCGTACGCCGCCGCCAACGCCCACCTCGACGCCCTCGCCGAACAGCGCCGTGCCCAAGGGCTGCCCGCCACCTCGATCGCCTGGGGAGCCTGGGCGGGCGGCGGCATGGTCGACGAAGAGGTCGGCGAGCAACTGCTGCGCCGCGGAGTCCCGGCGATGGCCCCCGAACTCGCGGTCCGCGCCCTGGCCGCGGCGAGCACCGGGCGACAGAGCACCCTCGTGGTCGCCGACATCCGCTGGGACCGCTTCCTGCCCGCCTACTGCGCCCACGGACACCGGCCGCTCATCGACGAGGTGCCCGAGGTGAGGGAACTCCTCGCCGCACAAAACGCCGCGCGGCCCGAGGCCCAGGACGACGGAGCTGACGCCGCCACCGCTCTGCTGGCCGAACTGGCCGCACTGCCCGAGGGCAAGCGCCGACGCCGGCTCGTGGACCTGATCCGCACCCATGTGGGCGCGGTCCTGGGCCACGGCCCCTCCGACACCGTCAAACCGGGACGCGCCTTCCGCGACATGGGATTCGACTCCCTGACCGCGGTGGAACTGCGCAACCGGCTCAGCGGGGTCTTCGGCACCCGCCTCTCGGCGACCATCGTTTTCGACCATCCGACGCCGAACGCCCTCGCCGACCACCTGGACGCGGAACTGCTGCCGGCCGTGAGCGGACCGGCCACCGATCTGCCCGCCGGTCTGCAACAGCTCGAAGCCGCCTACCGGCAGGCGTCCGACCCCGCCGCACGGCAGGCACTCACCGCATCACTGCGCACGCTGCTGGACACCTGGGCCGCATCCGAAGAGCCGGAAGAGGCGACGGTCGACGAGGAACTGCTCGCCGCCTCCGACGAGGACATGTTCGACCTGATCGACAGGGAACTCGGGATCTCCTGAGCGGAACCCCGTCATGGCTCCCGATTCTCGAAGGGCTGACTTTTTGCCATGGACAACAACGAGGACAAGCTCCGCGACTACCTCAAGCGGGTCACCACGGACCTGCGGCAGACGCGCCGCAGGCTCGCCGAGTTCGAGACCCGCGAGCACGAGCCCGTTGCCATCGTGGCGACCGCCTGCCGCCTGCCCGGCGGAGTCCGCACCCCGGAGGACCTCTGGACGGTGGTGAGCGAGGGCACCGACACCGTCGCGGCCATGCCCACGGACCGAGGCTGGGACCTCGACGCCCTCTACGACCCGGACCCCGACCGGACCGGCACCAGCTACGTCCGCGAGGGCGCCTTCCTCTACGACGCGGCGGAGTTCGACGCCGGGTTCTTCGGGATCTCACCGCGCGAGGCCCTGGCCATGGACCCGCAGCAGCGCCTCCTGCTGGAGACCACCTGGGAGCTCTTCGAGCGGGCCGGCATCGACGCCAACACCCTGCGCGGCAGCAGCACCGGCGTCTTCATCGGCTCCAGCAACCAGGGCTACGCCGTCGACGGCAGCAACGCGCCCGACGAGGTCGAGGGCCACCTGCTGACCGGCGGATCCGCGGCCGTCCTCTCCGGCCGGCTCTCCTACAGCTTCGGCTTCGAGGGACCCGCGGTCAGCCTCGACACCATGTGCTCGTCGTCCCTCGTGGCCCTGCACCTGGCCATGCAGGCCCTGCGCACCGGCGAGTGCTCCATGGCCGTCACCGGCGGCGCCACCGTCATGGCCACCACCCGCAACTTCGTGGAGTTCAGCCGCCAGCGCGGGCTCGCCACCGACGGACGCTGCAAGCCGTTCGCGGAAGGCGCGGACGGCACGGGCTGGGGCGAGGGCGTAGGCGTGCTGCTGCTGGAGCGTCTCTCCGACGCGCGCCGCAACGGACACCAGGTCCTCGCGGTGGTCCGGGGTTCGGCGATCAACCAGGACGGCGCGTCCAACGGTCTGACCGCCCCCAACGGACCCTCCCAGCAGCGCGTCATCCGCGCCGCCCTGGCGAACGCGGACCTCACCGCCCAGGACATCGACGTCATCGAGGCGCACGGCACCGGCACCAAGCTCGGCGACCCCATCGAGGCCCAGGCCCTGCTCGCCACCTACGGCAAGGACCGGCCCGCCGACCAGCCGCTGTGGCTCGGCTCGGTGAAGTCCAACATCGGCCACACCCAGGCCGCCTCCGGCGTCGCCGCCGTGATCAAGACGGTCGAGTCCCTCCGCCGCGGAGTCCTCCCCAAGAGCCTGCACGTCGACGAGCCGACCTCCCACGTCGACTGGTCCACCCAGACCCTGAAACTCCTGACGGAACCCGTCGACTGGCCCGAGACCGGCAGGCCCCGCCGCGCCGGTGTCTCCTCGTTCGGCGGCAGCGGCACCAACGCCCACGTCCTCCTCGAACAGGCACCACAGGACGAGGAACCGGAAGACACCGCGGCCGCCACCGCCCCCACCGCCCTTCCCTGGCTGCTGTCCGCACGCTCGGACAACGCGCTCAAGGCCCAGGCCGAACGGCTCGTGGCCGCCGTCGAAGCCGGTGACACCGACGCCGTCGACGTCGCCCACTCCCTGGCGGCCGGCCGGGCCGCACTCGAGGAACGCGCCGCCGTCGTCGGCGCCGACCGCGACGAACTCCTGACCGCCCTGCGCGCCGTCGCACGCGGTGAACAGCCCGCCACCGTCGCCCGCGGCCTCGCCGAGAACCCCGGCGAGGACATCGACACCGTCTTCGTGTTCCCGGGTCAGGGTGCGCAGTGGGTGGGGATGGCGGTGGAGCTCCTGGATTCCTCGCCGGTGTTCGCGGCTCGTTTCGGTGAGTGTGCGGCGGCGTTGGACGGGTTCGTCGATTTCGATCTGCTGGATGTGGTGCGTGAGGGCCGGTCGTTGGACCGGGTGGATGTGGTGCAGCCGGTGTTGTGGGCGGTGATGGTGTCGCTGGCGGCGTTGTGGGAGTCGTTCGGTGTGCGTCCGTCGGCGGTGGTGGGTCATTCGCAGGGTGAGATCGCGGCTGCGGTCGTGGCGGGTGCGCTGAGTCTGCAGGATGGTGCGCGGGTGGCGGCATTGCGCAGTCGTGCGATCACCGCGCTGGCCGGTCATGGTGGGATGGTGTCGGTCGCCCTGCCCCGCGTGCGGGCGGAGGAGCTGATCTCCGGTTGGGACGGCCGTATCTCGGTCGCGGCGGTCAATGGTCCGACGTCGGTCGTGGTCTCGGGCGACGCGGACGCCCTGGATGAGTTGGTGGAGCAGGCGGCTACTCAGGATGTTCGGGTGCGGCGGGTGGAGGTGGACTACGCCTCGCACTCGGCGCATGTCGAGCTGATCCGGGAAGAACTCCTGGAGGTTCTCGCTCCGGTGGTGGCATGCGAGCCGGTGGTGCCGTTCTTCTCGACGGTGACGGGTGGGTGGCTGGAGTCGGCGGTCACGGATGCCGGGTACTGGTACACGAACCTGCGTCGGACGGTTCAACTGGAACCCGCCGTGCGTGAGTTGGTGGCTTCGGGTCATGGTGCGTTCCTGGAGATGAGTCCGCATCCGGTTCTGACCGTTCCGGTCGCGGAGACGGTGGAGGCGGCGGGCAGTGAGGCCGTGGTCACCGGCACTCTGCGTCGTGGTCAGGGTGGGCTCGCCCGCTTCTACACCTCGCTGGGTGAGGCGTGGACGCGTGGTGTCGGCGTCGACTGGGGTCAGGCTTTTGTCGGGCAGCGGCCGCGTCGGGTGGAGTTGCCGACGTATGCCTTCCAGCGGCAGCGGTTCTGGCTGGAGTTGCCGAAGGCGTCCGCGGTGGTGGATCCGGTGGACGAGGCGTTCTGGAAGAGTGTCGAGGACGGTGACCTGGAGGGGTTCGCGCGCACTCTGGGTATCGAGGACCAGGAGTCGCTGGGTTCGGTCGTGCCCGCTCTGTCGTCCTGGCGCAAGGGGCGCCAGGCCCGTTCCACCCTCGACAGCTGGCGCTACCGCATCGTCTGGCGGCCGAAGCCCGAACAGGGCACGCCCGCACCGACCCTCGACGGCACCTGGCTCGTCGTCGTCCCCGAAACCCACCAGGACGACCCGATCGTCCAGACCGTGACCCGCCTTCTCGTCGAGGCCGGAGCCGCGACCGTTCCCCTGGTGATGAACGAGACGGAACTCGACCGGACCGCCGTCGCGGAACAACTCACCGACATCGTCGCCGCCGACGCCGCCACCCCCGTACGCGGAGTGGTGTCCCTCCTCGCCCTCGACGAGCGCCCCGCCCCCGGCCACGCCGGACCCACCGTCGGCCTCACCCAGTCCCTCGCCCTCCTCCAGGGTCTCCTCGACGCCGGGACCGACACCCGGCTGTGGCTGCTGACCACCGAGTCGGCCACCATCGGCATCGCCGGCGACACCGTGGCCCATCCGCTCCAGGCCGCCGTCTGGGGACTCGGCCGGGTCATCGCCCTCGAACAGCCCAAGCTGTGGGGCGCCCTGCTCGACCTGCCCGCCGAACTCGACGCGCGCACCGGAGCGGCACTCGTGGAAACCCTCGCCGCCGCCGGTGACGAGGACCAGATCGCCCTGCGCCCCTCCGGCACCTACATCCGCCGCCTGGTCCGCGCCCCGCTGTCCGGCCGCCGGTCCGCCCGGACATGGACCACCAGCGGCACCGCCCTGGTCACCGGCGGCACGGGCGGCCTCGGCGGCCACGCCGCACGCCTCCTCGCCCGCAGCGGCGCCGAACACCTGGTACTCACCAGCCGGCACGGCCTCGAAGCCCCCGGCGCCAGGGACCTGTGCGACGAACTCACCGCCCTCGGCTGCCGCGTGACCATCGCCGCCTGCGACGTCGCCGACCGCGAGGCCCTGACCCGGCTCGTGGAACAGGTCGAGGCCGAAGGCCCCGCCATCCGCTCCGTCATCCACACCGCGGGCGTCGGCATGCTGGCCCCGCTCGCCGGGACGGACCTCGACTTCTTCGCCGAGGGCTTGCGCGCCAAGGTCCTCGGAGCGGCCAACCTCGACGCCGTCTTCGACCACGACCGCCTCGACGCGTTCGTGCTGTACTCCTCCGTCGCGGGCACCTGGGGCAGCGGTGACCACGGCGCCTACTCCGCCGGCAACGCCTACGTCGACGCGCTCGCGGACCACCGCCGCGCCCGCGGCCTGACCGGCACGTCCGTCGCATGGGGCATCTGGAGCCCCGAGGGCGGCGGCATGGCCGTCAACATCGTCCGGGAGCAGTTGCGTTGGCGCGGCATCCCCTTCATGGACGCCCAACTGGCCGTCGAGGGACTGCAACAGGCACTCGACCACGACGACATCTTCCTCGCCGTCGCCGACATCGACTGGGAACGGTTCGTCCCGGTCTTCACCGCCGCCCACCCCCGACCGCTCCTGCACGAGGTGCCGGAGGTCACCGAGGCGATGAAGGCCGACGAGGCCGTCGTCGCGAGCGCGGTCAGCCGCGCCGACACCCTCCGCGCGGAACTGGCCCAGATGTCCGCCGCCGAACGGGACCGGGTGCTGTTCGAGCTGGTCCGCACCGAGGTGGCCGGAGTCCTCGGCCACGCGGACAGCACCGAGGTCGCCGTCACCCGCGCCTTCCGCGAGATGGGCTTCGACTCGCTCACCGCCGTCGAACTGCGCAACCGCCTCAACTCCGCCACCGGCCTCGGCCTTCCGGCGACGATCGTCTTCGACCACCCCAACGTCCGCGACCTCGTCCGCTTCCTGCGCACGAGCCTCGTCCCCGACACCCGGGCCGACGCAGGCCCGCCGGCCACCGTCACCCCCGCGGCCACCGCCCACGACGACGAGCCCATCGCCATCGTCTCCATGAGCTGCCGCTTCCCCGGCGGCGTCACCTCGCCCGACGAACTGTGGAGTCTCGTCCTGGACGAGACCGACGCGGTGTCCACCCTGCCCACCGACCGCGGCTGGGACGTCGAGAACCTCTACGACCCCGATCCGGACCGGGCCGGTACGACCTACGCCCGTGAGGGCGGATTCCTGCACGACGCCGCCGAGTTCGACGCCGCGTTCTTCGGGATCTCGCCCCGCGAGGCGACCGCGATGGACCCGCAGCAGCGCCTGCTGCTGGAGACCGCCTGGGAAGCCCTGGAGCGGGCCGGCATCGCCCCCGACAGCCTCCACGGCAGCTCCACCGGCGTCTTCGTCGGCGCCTCCCACCAGGGATACGGGTCACGCTCCGAGGTGCCGGAGGGACTCGAGGGCCATCTGATCACCGGGACCGTCACCAGCATCGCCTCCGGCCGCATCTCCTACACCCTCGGCCTGGAGGGCCCGGCCGTCACCATGGACACCGGCTGCTCCTCCGCCCTGGTCGCCCTGCACCTGGCCCTGCAGGCGCTGCGCTCCGGGGAGTGCTCCCTCGCGCTCACCGGCGGCGCCGCCGTCATGGGCGAGCCCATCGGCCTCGTCGGTTTCAGCCGGCAGCGCGGCCTCGCGGTGGACGGCCGCTGCAAGCCCTTCTCCGCCGAAGCCGACGGCATGGGCATGGCCGAAGGCGTCGGCATGGTGCTGCTGGAGCGTCTTTCGGACGCGCGCCGCAACGGGCACGAGGTCCTCGCGGTGGTCCGGGGTTCGGCGATCAACCAGGACGGCGCGTCCAACGGTCTGACCGCTCCCAACGGCCTGTCCCAGCAGCGCGTCATCCGCGCGGCCCTGGCGAACGCGGGCCTGGCCGCCCAGGACATCGACGTCGTCGAGGCGCACGGCACGGGCACCAAGCTCGGTGACCCCATCGAGGCGCAGGCGCTGCTGGCCACGTACGGGCAGGACCGGCCCGCCGACCGGCCGCTGTGGCTCGGCTCGGTGAAGTCCAACATCGGCCACACCCAGGCCGCCTCCGGCATGGCCGGGGTCATCAAGATGGTGCAGGCGATGCGGCACGGTGTGCTGCCGAAGTCGCTGCACGCCGACGAGGTGTCGTCGTTCGTGGACTGGTCGGCCGGCGCGGTCGAGGTCCTCTCCGAGGCCCGGCCCTGGCAGGAGAACGGCCACCCCCGGCGGGCCGGTGTCTCCTCGTTCGGCGTGAGCGGCACGAACGCCCACATCATCATCGAGCAGCCCGCATCCGAGCAGCCCGCATCCGAGCAGCCCGCATCCGAACAGCCGGCATCCGAACGGCCCGAGCCGGAGGCGGAGGCAGCCGAGCCCGCTCCCGGGACGGACGGCCCGGTCGTCCCGTGGCTCGTCACGGCCCGCTCGGACAAGGCGCTCAAGGCTCAGGCGGAGCGGCTCGTGGCCGCCGTCGCGGCCGGTGACGCCGGCACCGTCGACGTCGCCCACTCCCTGGTGGCCGGCCGGGCCGCACTCGAGGAACGTGCCGTCGTCGTCGGCGCCGGCCGCGACGAACTCCTGGCCGCCCTCACCTCACTCACCGATGGCGAGGCGACCCCCGCACTCGTCCGCGGAACCACCCAACGCGTCGGCGAGGACATCGACACCGTCTTCGTGTTCCCGGGTCAGGGTGCGCAGTGGGTGGGGATGGCGGTGGAACTTCTTGACTCGTCCACGGTGTTCGCGGCGCGGTTCGGTGAGTGTGCGGCGGCGTTGGACGGGTTCGTGGAGTGGTCGTTGATGGATGTGGTGCGGGGTGTGGAGGGTGCTCCGGGGTTGGACCGGGTGGATGTGGTGCAGCCGGTGTTGTGGGCGGTGATGGTGTCGCTGGCGGCGTTGTGGGAGTCGTTCGGTGTGCGTCCGTCGGCGGTGGTGGGTCATTCGCAGGGTGAGATCGCGGCTGCGGTCGTGGCGGGTGCGCTGAGTCTGCAGGATGGTGCGCGGGTGGCGGCATTGCGCAGTCGTGCGATCACCGCGCTGGCCGGTCATGGTGGGATGGTGTCGGTCGCCCTGCCCCGCGTGCGGGCGGAGGAGCTGATCTCCGGCTGGGACGGCCGTATCTCGGTCGCGGCGGTCAACGGCCCCACCTCCGTGGTGGTCTCCGGCGACGCGGACGCCCTGGATGAGTTGGTGGAGCAGGCGACTGCCCAGGATGTCCGGGTGCGGCGGGTGGAGGTGGACTACGCCTCGCACTCGGCGCATGTCGAGCTGATCCGGGAAGAACTCCTGGAGGTTCTCGCTCCGGTGGTGGCATGCGAGCCGGTGGTGCCGTTCTTCTCGACGGTGACGGGTGGGTGGCTGGAGTCGGCGGTCACGGATGCCGGGTACTGGTACACGAACCTGCGTCGGACGGTTCAACTGGAACCCGCCGTGCGTGAGTTGGTGGCTTCGGGTCATGGTGCGTTCCTGGAGATGAGTCCGCATCCGGTTCTGACCGTTCCGGTCGCGGAGACGGTGGAGGCGGCGGGCAGTGAGGCCGTGGTCACCGGGACCCTGCGCCGTGGCCAGGGCGGGCTCGCCCGCTTCTACACCTCGCTGGGTGAGGCGTGGACGCGTGGTGTCGGCGTCGACTGGGGTCAGGTCTTCACCGAACAGCGGCCGCGTCGGGTGGAGTTGCCGACGTATGCCTTCCAGCGGCAGCGCTACTGGCTGGACGCGCCCGAGCCGGCCGGACCCTTCACCGGCCCGGTCGTGTTCGGCGGGGTCGACCTGGCCGACGACGGCTTCTGGGCATCGGTCGAGGACGGTGACGTCGAAAGCCTCGCCCAGACCCTCGGCCTCGACGACCAGGAGTCACTGGGCGCGATCGTGCCCGCCCTGTCGTCCTGGCGCCGCGGCCGCCGCGAGCGTTCCACCCTCGACAGCTGGCGCTACCGCATCGCCTGGCGGCCGAAGCCCGAACAGGGCACGCCCGTCACCCTCGACGGCACCTGGCTCCTCGTCGTCCCCGAGGGGCAGGAGAACAGCGACTTCGTGCGCGGCGTGACGTCAACGGTGGCCGAGCGGGCGGACGGCCTGCGCACCCTCGTCATCGGATCCCGGGAAGCCGAACGCGACCTGCTCGCCGACCTGCTGAGGCAGGAAGCGGCCCAGGGCCCCGTACACGGCATCGTCTCCCTGCTGGCCCTCGACGAACGGCCCTGGGCCGACGAGTGCGCCCTGCCCACCGGGCTCGTCCTGATGACCACCCTGATCCAGGCGCTCGGCGACGCGGCCTTCGACGCACCCCTGTGGTGCGCCACCAGCGGCGCGGTCTCCGTGCACCGCAACGACACACTGGACCGCCCGCTTCAGGCCATGGCCTGGGGCCTCGGCCGGATCGCCTCCATGGAGTACCCGCAGCGCTGGGGCGGCCTGATCGACCTGCCGGAGACCATGGACGAGCGGGCCGGCCGACGCCTGGCCGCCGCCCTGTCCGGACTCCTCGACGAGGACCACATCGCCCTGCGCCCCTCGGGCCTCTTCGCCCGCCGCCTCGTACGCGCCGGCGACGGCCCCCGCCCGGCCGGACCGGCCTGGTCGCCCAGCGGCACCGTCCTGGTCACCGGAGGCACCGGCGGCCTCGGCCGCCACGTCTCCCACTGGCTGGCCCGCAGCGGCGCACAACACCTGGTACTGGTCAGCCGACACGGCCCCGAAGCCCCCGGAGCCGCCGAACTCGTAGCCGAACTAGCCGAGTTGGGCACCCCGGCGAGTGTCGTCGCCTGCGACGTCGCCGACCGTGACGCCGTCCGCCGACTGGTCGACGACCTGCCCGGCGGCGGCACGCTGACAGCCGTCGTGCACACCGCCGGTGTCATCGACGACGGCGTCATCGACGCACTCACCCCGCAGCGCGCCCACGGCGTCCTGCGGCCCAAGGTGGACGCCGCGCTGGCCCTGCACGAGGCGACCCGCCATCTCGACCTCACCGCGTTCGTCCTGTTCTCCTCCATGGCCGGCACCCTCGGCCGCTCCGGCCAGGGCAGCTACGCCGCCGCCAACGCCTTCCTCGACGCGTTCGCCGCCAAGCGGCGCGCCGACGGCCTGCCCGCCACCTCCATGGCCTGGGGCACCTGGGCCGGCGGCGGCATGGTCAGCGAAGAGGTCGCCCAGCGGCTGCGCCGCGACGGCGTGCCGCCCATGGAACCCGAACTCGCCGTGTCCGCCCTCCAGCAGGCCCTCGACCAGGACGAGGAGTTCCTCGTCGTCGCCGACGTCGACTGGAAACTGGTCACCGCCCGCGCCTTCGCCGCACTGCGCGACTTCCCCGAGGCCCGCGCCGCCACGACCGAGGGCGAACGCACCGAGAAGGACACCGCGGCACACGACGGCCCGCCGCTGCCGGCCCGGCTGCGCGGCCTCGCGCCCGCCGAGCGCCGCGCGGCGCTCCTCACGGAGGTCCGCCGTCAGGCCGCGGCGGTGCTCGGGCACACCGACACCGACTCCGTGCCCGAGGGCAGGGCCTTCCGCGACCTCGGCTTCGACTCGCTGACCGCCGTCGAACTGCGCAACCGCCTCGCCGAGGCGACCGGGCTGCGCCTGCCCGTCACCATGGCCTTCGACCACCCCTCGGCCGCCGCGCTCGCCGCCCACCTCGACACCGAACTGTTCACCGACGACCACGGCACCGCCGCGGACGCCACCACGGCGGACCGGCTCCCGGCCCGGCCGCCGGCCGACGACCCGATCGTCATCGTCGGCATGGGCTGCCGCTTCCCCGGCGGCGTCACCTCGCCCGAGGAACTGTGGAGCCTCGTCGCCGACGGCACCGACGCCATCAGCCCGTTCCCCGACAACCGCGGCTGGGACGTGGAAAACCTCTACGACCCCGACCCCGACAAGCCCGGCCACTCCTATGCCCGGCACGGCGGATTCCTCTACGACGCCGACCGGTTCGACCCCGCCTTCTTCGGGATCTCACCCCGTGAGGCGGTGGCCGTCGACCCGCAGCACCGGCTGCTGCTGGAGACCTCCTGGGAAGCCCTCGAACGGGCCGGGATCGACCCCGAACTCGTCCGCGGCACCCAGACCGGCGTCTTCATCGGCTCCAACTACAACGACTACGGCACCCGGGCCCGCCAGGCGCCCGAAGGACTGGAGGGCTACCTGGCCACGGGCAGCGCGAGCAGCGTCGCCTCCGGCCGCATCGCCTACACCTTCGGCCTGGAAGGCCCGGCGGTCACCGTCGACACCGCCTGCTCCTCCTCCCTCGTCGCCCTGCACCTCGCCGTGCAGGCACTGCGCTCGGGGGAGTGCGGCCTCGCCCTCGCGGGCGGTGTCACCGTGATCTCCACACCGGACACCTTCATCGAGTTCAGCCGGCAGCGCGCCCTGTCGCCCGACGGCCGCTGCAAGGCATTCTCCGCCGACGCCGACGGCGCGGGCTGGGCCGAGGGCGTCGGCCTGCTGCTCCTGGAACGACTCTCCGACGCCCGCAGCAACGGCCACACGATCCTGGCGACCGTGGCCGGTACGGCCGTCAACCAGGACGGCGCCTCCAACGGGCTCACCGCCCCCAACGGCCCCGCGCAGCAGCGGGTCATCCGCCAGGCCCTCAGCTCCGCCGGCCTCACCCCGGCCGACGTCGACGCCGTCGAGGCACACGGCACCGGCACCAAGCTGGGCGACCCCATCGAGGCACAGGCCCTGCTCGCCGCGTACGGCCAGGACCGGCCCGCCGACCGGCCTCTGTGGCTCGGCGCGTTGAAGTCCAACATCGGCCACACCCAGGCCGCCTCCGGCGTCGCCGGCATCATCAAGATGGTGATGGCCATGCGGCACGGCGTCCTGCCCCGCACGCTGCACGCCGAGAACCCCTCGCCGCACATCGACTGGTCCTCGGGCGCGGTACGCCTGCTCGACCAGGAACGCGACTGGACCCGGGGCGACGCCCCGCGCCGTGCCGGTGTCTCCTCCTTCGGCGTCAGCGGAACCAACGCCCACGTCATCCTCCAGGAACCCGAGCCCACCGACGCACCCCTCCCCGAGGCCGTACAACCGTCCGCCGGCCACCGCACCGACGCCACCGACAGCACTGGCGGCACCGGCAACTCGACGGACACCGCACCCGCCCAGCCCTCCACGGCAACGGCCACGGCAACGGCTCCGGTCGTGCCGTGGCTGCTGTCCGCCCGCGGCACGGCCGCCCTGCGCGAGCAGGCACGCCGCCTGCTCGACCACCTCGCCCCGCCCCACGACGCACGCCCGGCCGACATCGCCCTGTCCCTGGCCCGCGGACGGACCGCCTTCGAGGACCGCGCCGCGGTCGTCGCCGACGACCCCGCCTCCTTCACCGAGGCCCTGACCGCACTCGCCGAGGGCCGCGAACACCCGCTCCTCAGCGTGGACCGGGCACGCACCGGCAAGGTGGCGTTCCTCTTCTCCGGACAGGGCGCGCAACAGCCCGGCACCGGAAGCGGGCTCTACGCCCGCTACGACGCCTTCGCCGACGCCCTGGACGCGGTCTGCGCCCACATGGACCGCCACCTCGAACACC
Source organism: Streptomyces sp. NPDC057950 (assembly GCF_042887295.1). Classification (NCBI taxonomy): domain Bacteria; kingdom Bacillati; phylum Actinomycetota; class Actinomycetes; order Kitasatosporales; family Streptomycetaceae; genus Streptomyces; species Streptomyces sp. NPDC057950. The sequence continues at coordinate 181,869 of NZ_JBHVPP010000008.1, read as the reverse complement.
CCCTGCGCGACATCCTGTTCGCACCGGCCGGTACCCCCGAGGCCGCGCTCCTCGACCAGACCGCCTACACCCAGGCAGGCCTGTTCGCCGTGGAGGTCGCCCTGTTCCGGCTCGTGGAGAGCACCGGCCTCAGGCCCGACGCCGTCCTCGGCCACTCCGTCGGCGAGATCGCCGCCGCGCACGTCGCCGGAGTACTCGCCCTGGAGGACGCCTGCCTGCTGGTCGCCACCCGCGGCCGGCTCATGCAGGCCCTGCCGGAGGGCGGCGCCATGATCTCCGTACAGGCGTCCGAGCAGGAGGTGCTGGAACTGCTCGCCGGCCACGAGGGCAGGGCCGCGATCGCCGCCCTCAACAGCCCCCTGGCCACCGTCGTCTCCGGAGACGAGGACGCGGTGACCGCCGTCGCCGACGCACTCGCCGCACAGGGCCGCAAGACCCGGCGCCTGAACGTCAGCCACGCCTTCCACTCGCCCCGCATGGACGCCATGCTCGACGAGTTCACCGCCCTCACCACACACCTCCCGCACCACACACCGGCCCTGCCCGTCATCTCCGCCGTCACCGGCGCCCCCTACGGAGCACAGGAGATCGCCGACCCCGCCCACTGGGGACGCCAGGTCCGCGAGGCCGTCCGGTTCAGCGACGGCGTGCGCACCCTGGAGGAACAGGGCATCACCACCTACGTCGAGATCGGCCCCGGCGGCGTACTGACCGCCCTGGCCGGCGACTGCGTCACCGGCGACGCCACCCTCGTCCCGCTGCTGCGCCGCGACACCGACGAGAGCGAGTCCTTCACCACCGCACTCGCCCGACTCCACGTCCGCGGCCACGCACCCGACTGGGCCACCCTGCTCGCCCCCCTGGGCGCACGCCGGGTCGACCTGCCCACCTACCCCTTCCAGCGCGGCAGCTACTGGCTCCAGGCCACCCCCAGCACCCGCGACGTCGCCCACGCAGGACTGGAGGCCGCCGGGCACCCGCTGCTCGACATCGCCGTACCGCTGGCCGGCTCCGACGGCGTCCTGCTCACCGGCACCGTGTCCGTGGAACGCCAGCCCTGGCTGCGCGACCACGCGCTCGGCGACAGCGTCCTCTTCCCGGGCACCGCGTTCCTCGAACTCGCCCTCCATGCCTGCGAACGGGCCGGCGCCGCCCAGGTCACCGACCTCACCCTGGAGACACCACTCGTCCTGCCCCGCACCGGAACCCTCCAGATCCAGGTCACCGTCGCCCCCTCCGACGGCTCGGGAACCCGCGCCCTGACCGTGCACGCACGCCCCCTGAGCACCCACGACGACACGGCCCTGCCCTGGGTCCGGCACGCCGGAGGCACACTCGGCGACGAACCGGCCGGCCCGCCCGAGGACCTCGGCACGGCCCCGTGGCCGCCCGCCGGCGCCGAACCCCTCGACGTGTCCGGGCTGTACACCCGCATCGCCGAGAACGGCTTCCACTACGGCCCCGCCTTCCGCGGCCTGCGCGCCGCCTGGCGGCTGGGCGACGAGGTGTACGCGGAGATCGCCCCGCAGGACGGCACCGCCCACGAACGCGCCGGGGCCTTCACCGTCCACCCCGCGCTCCTGGACGCCGCCCTGCACACCGTGGCACTCGTCGCCGACGCCGACGGACCCACCGTCGTACCGTTCACCTTCACCGGAGTGACGGTGACCGCCGCCGGACCCGCCGCCCTGCGCGTACGCCTCACCCCGCGCGGAGACCACCAGTACGCCGTCCAGGTCGCCGACGCCACCGGCACGCCCGTCGCCGGCATCACCGGACTCGTCCTGCGCCCCGTCGACAGCACCCGGCCGGCCCACCCCACCGGCGCCGCCGGCCTCTACCGCGTGCGGTGGGTGCCCGCCGGCACGCACGCCGGCACCGCCCCGGCACCGGCGCTGGTCGACGCCGAAGCCGACGCCGCCCTGAGCGACTGGGCCGCCCGGCACACCGGCCCGGTGACCCGCCACGACAGCCTCGACGCCCTGCGCGCCGAGGTCGCATCCGGCGCCCCGCTGCCGCCGACCGTGGTGGTCGCGCTGCCCGCGACCACCGGTGCCGACGACCACGCCGACGCCGTCCGCAGGACCACACACCGGGCCCTCGAACTGGCCGGCGCCTGGCTGCGGGAGGAGACGTTCGCCCCGGCACGACTGGTGTTCGCCACCCGGCACGCCGTGCCCACCGGTAGCGGCGACGCCGCGGCCACCGATCCCGCGCAGGCCGCCGTATGGGGCCTGATCCGCGCGGCCAAGGCCGAGAACCCGGGCCGCTTCGGCCTCCTCGACCACGACGGCGCCGCCGCCTCCCTGGACCTGCTGCCCGCGGTCCTGGCCGGCGGAGAGGCGGAGACGGCCCTGCGTGAGGGCAGCGCACTCGCCCCGCGCCTGACCCGCGCCCAGGACCTCACGGACACCGCCGTCACGGACACCCCGGACGTCACCGGCACCACCGGGAGCCTCACCGGCCTCGACCCGTCCGGCACGGTCCTGGTCACCGGGGCGTCCGGGGTCCTCGCCCGGCAGGTCGCCCGCCACCTCGTCACCACGCACGCGGTCACCTCCCTGATCCTGGCCAGCCGCCGAGGCGCCGACGCCGAGGGCATGGACGCACTGTCCGAGGAACTGCGCGGCCACGGCGCCCAGGTGACCGTCGCCGCCTGCGACGTCGCCGACCGCGACGCCCTCGCCGCACTCCTGGCCCACGTCCCCGCCGACCGCCCGCTGACCGCCGTCGTCCACACCGCCGGTGTCCTCGACGACGGCGTCGTCGAGGCACTCACCCCCGAACGCGTGGACACCGTCCTGCGGGCCAAGGCCGACGCCGCGGCACACCTCGACGCGCTCACCCGCGACACCCACCCCGTCACCCTCGTCCTGTTCTCCTCGCTCGCAGGCACCTTCGGCGGCGTCGGCCAGGGCAACTACTCGGCCGCCAACGCCTTCCTCGACGCCCTCGCCGCCCGGCGCGGCGCCGAGGGACACCCGGCGCTCTCCCTGGCCTGGGGGCTGTGGGCCGAACGCAGCGGCATGACCGGCAAACTCGGCGAGGCCGACCTGCGCCGGGTGCGCCGCGGAGGCGTCCAGCCCATGGACACCCCCGAAGCCCTCACCCTGTTCGACACCGCACTGCGCGCACCGGACGTCTTCCTCGCGCCCGCCGCACTCGACCCGGCCGCCCTGCGCGCCTCCGACGGATCCGTGCCGCACCTGCTGCGCGACCTCGTCCGGACCCGCAACCCACGGCCGGCCCGCGCGAGCGGCCAGGCCGCCGACACCACGGCACCGGAAACCGCCGACGGCCTGAGGGAACGCCTCGCGGCCCTGCCGGCGCACGAACGCCACGGCGCCCTGCTGCAGGCGGTGCTCGCCCAGGCGGCCCTCGTCCTGGGCTACGACACGGCCGACCCCATCGACCCCGAACGGGGCTTCCTGCAAGTCGGCTTCGACTCCCTGACCGCCGTCGAACTGCGCAACCGGCTCGGCGCCGTCACCGGCGTCCGGCTCCCGGCCACCCTGCTGTTCGACTACCCGACGCCCGCCGGCCTCGCCGACCACCTGCTCACCAGGATGGCCCCCGCACCCGCCCCCGCGACACCGGGCACGGCCCCCGCCTCCGGCGACTCCGTGCTGGCACGACTCGACCACATGGAAGGGGAGTTCCAGCAGGTGCTGGCCGACGCCGGACCGTACGACGAACTGCACGACGGACTCCGCAGCCGGCTCCAGCGGCTGCTCGCCCAGCTCGACGCCGCCGCACCCGCGGCGCACCAGGCGGCCGGCACCGGCCACCCGGACGAGGTGTCGGACGACGAACTGCGCCGGTTCCTGGAGACCGAACTCGGCGGAGCGTGACCCACGGGGGCGGCCGTCCGGCAGGGCGGCCGCCCCACCCCACCCGGCCGCGTGGACGCCCCGGCGACCACCGGCCGACCAGCTACTCGTCACCTGGATGGAACTGTGAAGGCTCTCGTGCTCGCGGGGGGATCCGGTACGCGACTGCGGCCGATCACCCACACGTCCAGCAAGCAACTGGTGCCGGTCGCCAACAAACCGATCCTCTTCTACGGCCTCGAAGCCATCGCCGAAGCCGGCATCACCGAGGTCGGCATCATCGTCGGGAACACCGCCGAGGAGATCGAGGCCGCCGTCGGCGACGGCTCCGCCTTCGGCCTGGACGTCACCTACATACCGCAGGGTGACCCCCTCGGCCTCGCCCACGCCGTCCTCATCGCCCGACCCTTCCTCGGCGACGACGACTTCGTCATGTACCTCGGCGACAACTTCGTCCTCGACGGCATCACCGACGTCGTCGACGAGTTCCGCAAGGACCGCTGCGACGCGCAGATCCTGCTCACCCGCGTCCCCGACCCCACCGCCTTCGGCGTCGCCGTCATCGACGACAGCGGCAACGTCGTCGACCTGGAGGAGAAGCCCCAGCACCCCAGGAGCGACCTCGCCGTCGCCGGCGTCTACCTCTTCACCCCCCACATCCACGACGCCGTACGCGCCATCACCCCCTCCCCGCGCGGCGAACTGGAGATCACCGACGCCCTGCGCTGGCTGATCGAACAGCGACTCGACGTGCGCTCCACCGTCATCACCGGGTACTGGAAGGACACCGGCAACGTCAACGACATGCTGGAGGTCAACCGCACCCTCCTGGAACGCCTGGAGACCCGCATCGACGGCCACGTCGACGAGGCCAGCGAGATCATCGGACGCGTCCACATCGAGGCCGGCACCGTGGTCCGCAACTCGCGCATCGTCGGCCCCGCCATCATCGGCGCCGGCAGCGTCATCACCGACTCCTACATCGGCCCCTCCACCTCCGTCGCCGAGAACTGCCGCATCACCGCCAGCGAGATCGAGTTCTCCATCGTGCTGCGCGACTCCTCCTTCGACCGCATCCGCCGCGTCGAGGCCTCCCTCATCGGCCGCAACGTCCAGGTGACCCTCGCCCCACGCCTGCCCGCCGCCCACCGGTTCGTGATCGGTGACCACGGCCGCGTGCAGATCCCGTCATGACCCCCGTACGGCTGCTCGTGGTGACCGCCGTCACCGCGGAACGCGAAGCCGCCGCCCGGGGCCTCGAGCCCGCCGCACCCCCCGCCGAACACGCCCTGCCCGGCTACGTCCTCAGACGCACCGGCGACGGCACCGCCCCCGGCCCGCTGCGCGCCGACCTGCTCGCCGGGGGCGTCGGCCCGGCCTCCGCCGCGGCCGCCACCGGCGCCGCGCTCACCGCCGCCGCCCTGCGCGACGAGCCCTACCACCTCGTCATCGCCGCGGGCATCGGCGGCGGCTTCGCCCCCCAGGCACCCGTCGGCGCCGCCGTCGTCGCCGACCGCATCGTCGCCGCCGACCTCGGCGCCGACTCCCCGGGCGGCTTCCTCCCCGTCGACACCCTCGGCTTCGGCAGGACCACCCACACCTGCCCGCCGCGTCTGGCCACCGCCGTGGCCCGCGCCCTCGGCGCCACCCACGCCCCCGTCCTGACCGTCTCCACCGCCACCGGCACCGCCGCGCGCGCCCGCGTCCTCGCCCACGCCCACCCCGACGCCGGCGCGGAGGCCATGGAGGGCTTCGGCGTCGCCGAAGCGGCGGCCGCGCACGGCACGCCCGTACTGGAGATCCGCACCGTCTCCAACGCCGTCGGCCCCCGCGACCGTTCGGCCTGGCGCATCGGCGAGGCACTCACCGCCCTTCAGGAGGCCTTCTCCGTCCTGCGCACCGTCCTGGAGAAGGGCGATCCACCCCCGTACACCTGAGCGGGTCCGACCGCCGCTTCGCCGTGTCCACGGCCACGTCCCCGGCCTGCGGTGATGATTTCCAAGCGTTTCCCCAGACAACCCGGCCAGGGCCACGGAAACGGTCCACCCCCGGGACATGCTGTCCAAGCCGCACGAGACGCGACCCTTTCTCACCACAACAGCATGGGGGCAGTCCATGACAACTGAAGCTCGGCTTCGGGACTACCTCAAACGACTCACCGTCGATCTTCACGAGACCCGGCTCAAACTGCGCCAGTTGGAGTCCAAGGACGACGAACCCGTCGCCATCGTCGGCATGAGCTGCCGTCTGCCCGGCGGTGTCCGCTCGCCCGAGGACTTCTGGGACCTGCTCGTGTCGGGAGCCGACGCGGTCACCGACTGGCCCGCCGACCGCGGCTGGGACCTCGGCACCGACGCCACCGGCGGCGCCCGCCGCCAGGGCGGCTTCGTCTTCGACGCCGACCGCTTCGACCCCGCCTTCTTCGGCATCTCACCGCGCGAAGCCCTCGCCATGGACCCCCAGCAGCGCCTGCTGCTCGAAGCGACCTGGGAGGCCTTCGAACGCGCGGGCATCGACCCCGCCGCTCTGCGCGGCAGCCGCTGCGGAGTCTTCGTCGGATGCAGCGACCAGGGCTACAGCAGCGGACTGCGGGAGGTCCCCGACGACGTCCGCGGCCACCTGCTGACCGGCACCTCCATGTCCGTCGTCTCCGGCCGCGTCGCCTACACCCTCGGCCTCGAAGGCCCCGCGATCACCGTCGACACCGCCTGCTCCTCCTCCCTCGTCGCTCTCCACCTGGCCGCACAGTCCCTGCGCTCCGGCGAGTGCTCACTCGCCGCCGTCGGCGGCGTGACGGTCATGTCAAGCCCCGGCGCCTTCATCGAGTTCGGCCAGCAGGGCGGCCTCGCCTCCGACGGCCGCTGCAAGGCGTTCTCCGAGGACGCGGACGGCACCGGCTGGGCCGAGGGCGTCGGCGTCGTCGTCGTCGAGCGCCTGTCGGACGCCCGCCGCAACGGCCACCGCGTCCTCGCCGTCGTCCGCGGCTCCGCCGTCAACCAGGACGGCGCCTCCAACGGGCTCACCGCCCCCAACGGCCCCTCCCAGCAGCGCGTCATCCTCGCCGCCCTCGCGAACGCGGGCGTACCCGCCACCGAGATCGACACCGTCGAGGCCCACGGCACGGGCACCGCGCTGGGCGACCCCATCGAGGCCCAGGCCCTGCTCGCCACCTACGGCCAGGGCCGCGAGGCCGACCGCCCCCTCTGGCTCGGCTCGGTGAAGTCCAACATCGGCCACACCCAGGCCGCCGCGGGCGTCGTCGGCGTCATCAAGACGGTCCTGGCGATCCGCCACGGCGTCCTCCCGCCCACCCTCCACGTCGAGAACCCCTCCTCCCACGTCGACTGGAACGCCGGCAACGTCAGGCTCCTGACCGAGTCCGTCGACTGGCCGCGGGCCGACCGGCCCCGCCGCGGCGCCGTGTCCGCCTTCGGAGTCTCCGGAACCAACGCCCACGCCGTCATCGAGCAGGCCCCCGTCACCGAACCGGCCACCGAGGCTCCCGCCCGCGCCGGCCTGCCCCTGCTGCCCTGGGTGCTCTCCGCCCGCGACGAACACACCCTGCGCGAACAGGCCGCACGCCTCAGCGCCCACCTCACCGACCACCCCGACACCGACCTCTACGACCTCGCCTGGTCCCTCGCCGCCACCCGCTCCGCCCTCCCCGAGCGGGCCGCACTCCTCGGCACCGGCCTCACCGACCTGCTCAGCGGCCTCGCCGCCCTCGCCGAAGGCCGCAACGCCGACCGCGTTCTCACCGGCTCGACGAACGGAGACGGCAAGCTCGCCTTCCTCTTCTCCGGCCAGGGCGCGCAACGCCTCGGTATGGGCCGGGAGTTGTATGACTCGTATCCGGTGTTCGCCGAGGCCTTCGACGCGGTGTGCGCGCAGGTGGACGAGGGGTTGCGGGAGGTGGTGTTCGGTGCGGACGCGGATCTGCTGAACGGGACGGGCTGGACGCAGCCCGCGCTGTTCGCGATCGAGGTGGCGTTGTTCCGGCTGGTGGAGTCGTGGGGGATGAGCCCCGACTTCCTGGTGGGCCACTCAGTCGGCGAGCTCGCTGCCGCGCACGTGGCGGGAGTGTTCTCCCTGGAGGACGCGTGCCGTCTGGTGTCGGCGCGTGGTCGTCTGATGCAGGAACTCCCCTCCGGTGGTGCGATGTTCGCGCTGGAGGCCGCCGAGGACGAGGTGCTTCCGCTGCTGACGGAGGGGGTGTCGGTCGCGGCGGTCAACGGCCCTCGCTCGGTGGTGGTCTCCGGTGTCGAGACCGCGGCGGCGGCGGTCGCGCAGGAGACAGCCGCTCTGGGGCGCCGTACTTCGCGTCTGAGGGTCAGTCACGCCTTCCACTCGCCGCTGATGGAGCCGATGCTCGCCGAGTTCCGTGCGGTCGCGGAGAGTGTCACCTACGCGCCGCCCCGCATCGCGGTCGTGTCGAACCTGACCGGACAGGCCGCTGGCGTGGGGGAGTTGGAGTCGGCCGAGTACTGGGTGCGGCACGTGCGGGAGGCCGTACGGTTCGCCGACGGGGTCGGGTGGCTGGCCGCGAACGGTGTCACCCGGTTCGTGGAGCTCGGCCCCGACGGCACCCTCACCGCCCTCGCCCAGACCAGCCTGCCCGACCTCCAGGACACGTTCTTCGCCCCCACGCTCCGCAAGGACCGGGACGAGACCGAGACCCTGACGTCCGCCGTCGGCCTCCTCCACGTCCACGGCCGCACCCCCCAGTGGAACTCCCTCCTCCCCGGCGCCGGACGCGTCGACCTGCCCACCTACGCCTTCCGCCGGGACCGCTACTGGCTCGAACGCTCCTACCGGGCCGACGGCTCCGCCGCACCCACCACCGAAGGCGACCACCGCCACCAGGTGACCTGGCGCCCCGTGACCGGCCTGCCCGCCGAGGCGCGACTGAGCGGCCGCTGGCTGCTCGTCACCCCGGCCGCCCTCGGAGACGACGGCTGGGACGGCGCCCTCACCGAAGCCCTGGCCGCACGCGCCACCGACCTCGTCACCGTGCCCTGCCCCGCCGACGCCGACCGTACGACGCTCGCCGGCCTGCTCACCTCGGCAGCCGCCGGAACCCCGGTCAGCGGCGTCGTCTCGGTCCTGGCCCTGGCCCCGGGAGAGCGCACCGGAACCCCGGAAGGCGTTCTGGCCACCGCCCTCCTCGTCCAGGCGCTCGGTGACACCGACATCACCGCACCCCTGTGGACCCTCACCCGCGAAGCGGTCACCACCGGCCGCGGCGACCTCCCTCCACGCCTCGACCAGGCCGCCGTCTGGGGACTGGGCCGCGTGGCCGCGCTCGAACACCCCGACCGCTGGGGCGGTCTCATCGACCTCCCGCACGAACTCGACCGCCGCACCGCCTCCCGACTGGCCGCCCTGCTCTCCGGCGGCGGCGCCGACGAGGACCAGGCCGCCGTCCGCGCCGCGGGCGTCCTCGCCCGCCGCCTGGTCGAGGTCACGGAGGAACCCGGCACCCCCTGGACCCCCAGCGGCACGGTCCTGGTCACCGGCGGCACCGGCGCGCTCGGCGCCCGGGTCGCCCGCTGGGCCGCCGAACAGGGCGCCGGCCGTCTCGTCCTCACGAGCAGGCGCGGGGCGCAGGCACCCGGCGCCGCCGAACTGGAGGCCGAACTCTCGGCCCTGGGCGCCGAAGTCTCGCTCCTCGCCTGCGACATGACGGACCGTGAGGCCGTACGACAGCTACTGGACGACCACCCGGTCGACGCCGTCGTCCACACCGCCGGAGTCCTCGACGACGGTGTCCTCGACCGGCTCACCCCCGAGCAGTTCGACACGGTCGTACGCTCCAAGGTCGCCGCCGCCCTCCACCTCGACGAACTGACCCACGGGCGCGACCTCTCGGCGTTCGTCCTCTTCTCGTCCTTCGCCGGCACCGTCGGCTCCGCGGGCCAGGCCAACTACGCCGCGGCCAACGCCATGCTGGACGCGCTCGCCGAACGCCGCCGCGCGCGGGGTCTGTCCGCCACGTCCATCGCCTGGGGCCCCTGGGCCGGCGGCGGCATGGCCGCCGACACCTCCGCCGAGGACCGCCAGCGCCGCGGAGGCGTCAACCTGCTGGACCCGGCGACCGGCCTCGACGCCCTCGCCGTCTGCGTCGCCTCCCCGGCCCCGGTCACCTTCGTCGCCGACCTCGACTGGACCCTGTTCGGCCCCGCCTTCACCGCCGTCCGCACCAGCCCGCTCCTCGGCGAACTGTATGCCGCCCCCAGGAACACGGCCGCACAGCCCGCTCCCGCGACCGCCCTGCGCGCACGCCTCACCGGCCTGACCGCACCGGCCCAGCGCGCCGAACTCCTCGACACGGTCCGTACCCGCGCGGCCGCCGTGCTGGGTCACGCCGGGCCGGAAGCGGTTCCGGCCGACCGCGCGTTCCGCGAACTGGGCGTGGACTCGCTCATCGCGGTGGAGCTGCGCAACGTACTGGGCGCGGAGTGCGGGGTACGGCTGCCCGCCACCGTGGTGTTCGACTACCCGACCCCGTCGGCCCTGGCCGACTTCCTCCACGGCGAACTGAGCGGTGTCGTCGCGGAAACACCGGGCGCGTCCGCCGCGACCGGGACCGAGGTGTCCGCCGACCCGATCGTGATCGTCGCAATGGCCTGCCGCTTCCCGGGCGGAGTCGACTCCCCGGAAACACTGTGGGACCTGCTGTCCGAAGAACGCGACGGCATCGCCGACTTCCCCCGCAACCGGGGCTGGGACCTCGACGCCCTCAACGCACCCGACGGCCCCTACACCAGCCACACCCACCGCGGCGGGTTCCTGGGCGACGTCGGCTCGTTCGACGCGGGCTTCTTCGGGATCTCGCCCCGTGAGGCGCTCGCCATGGACCCGCAGCAGCGCCTGCTGCTGGAGACGTCGTGGGAGGCGGTGGAGCGGGCCGGAATCGACCCGCGTCTGCTGCGCGGCTCCCGGACCGGCGTGTTCGCGGGAACGAACGGCCAGGACTACCCGGCACTCCTCGCCTCCTCGGGCGGTGACTTCGGTGGCTACGTCGGCACCGGCAACGCGGCGAGCGTCTTCTCCGGCCGGGTCTCCTACGTCCTCGGCCTCGAAGGGCCCGCGGTCACCGTCGACACGGCCTGCTCGTCGTCGCTGGTCGCCCTGCACCTCGCCGCCCAGGCCCTGCGGTCGGGGGAGTGCGACCTCGCACTCGCCGGCGGCGTGACGGTGATGTCCACCCCCGGCGCGTTCATCGAGTTCAGCCGCCAGGGTGGCCTCGCCGCCGACGGCCTGTGCAAGGCGTTCGCGGAGGGTGCGGACGGTACGGGCTGGGGCGAGGGTGTCGGCGTCCTGCTCGTGGAGCGACTCTCGGACGCGCGCGCCAATGGTCATCCGGTGCTGGCGGTGGTGCGGGGTTCGGCGGTGAACCAGGACGGTGCGTCGAACGGTCTGACCGCGCCGAACGGTCCCTCGCAGCAGCGGGTGATCCGGGCCGCGCTCGCGAGTGCGGGTCTGTCGGCGTCGGACGTGGACGCGGTGGAGGCGCACGGTACGGGTACCTCGCTGGGCGACCCGATCGAGGCCCACGCCCTGCTCGCGACCTATGGCAAGGGCCGTGACGCCGAACGGCCGTTGTGGCTCGGCTCGGTGAAGTCGAACATCGGTCACACGCAGGCGGCCGCGGGTGTGGCGGGTGTGATCAAGATGGTGGAGGCGATGCGGCACGGCGTGCTGCCCGCCACCCTCCACGTCGACGCACCCTCGTCGCACGTCGACTGGGAAGCCGGTGAGGTCAGGCTGCTGGCCGGGGCGGTGGACTGGCCGGAGACGGACCGTCCGCGCCGGGCGGGTGTCTCCTCGTTCGGATTGAGTGGCACGAACGCGCACGTGGTGCTGGAACAGGCGGAGACGGCCGTCGAGGAGACGGACACCGCGATCCTCCCGGCGCTGCCCGTCACCCCGTGGGTGGTGTCCGGGCAGAGCCCCACCGCCCTGCGTGCTCAGGCCACCAGGCTGCTGGCTCATGTGCAGGCCCATCCCGACCTGGACCCCGCCGATGTGGGTCTGTCGCTGGTCAGGACCCGTTCGACGTTCGAGCACCGTGCGGTGGTGCGGGGCACGGACCGTGAGGAATTCCTCGCGGGTCTCGCCGCCGTCGCCCGCGACGAGAGCGTGCCGGGTGTGGTCCAGGGCGTCGCGACCGAAGGCAAGCTCGCCTTCCTCGTCTCCGGCCAGGGCGCGCAACGCCTCGGTATGGGGCGGGAGTTGTATGACTCGTATCCGGTGTTCGCCGAGGCCTTCGACGCGGTGTGCGCGCACGTGGACGAGGGGTTGCGGGAGGTGGTGTTCGGTGCGGACGCCGACCTGCTGAACGAGACGGGCTGGACCCAGCCCGCACTGTTCGCGATCGAGGTCGCGCTGTTCCGGCTGGTGGAGTCGTGGGGTGTGCGGCCCGACTTCCTGATGGGCCACTCAGTCGGCGAGCTGGCTGCCGCGCACGTGGCGGGAGTGTTCTCGCTGGAGGACGCGTGCCGTCTGGTGTCGGCGCGTGGTCGTCTGATGCAGGAACTCCCTTCCGGTGGGGCGATGTTCGCGCTGGAGGCGTCCGAGGACGAGGTCCTGCCGCTGCTGGAGGGCCGGGAGGCGGAGGTGTCCGTCGCCGCGGTCAACGGGCCCCGCTCGGTGGTGATCTCCGGCGTCGAAGCGGTCGCGGAGGCCGTCGCGGGGGAGATAGCCGCCCTGGGCCGCCGTACCTCCCGTCTGCGTGTCTCGCACGCCTTCCACTCGCCGTTGATGGAGCCGATGCTCGCGGAGTTCCGCACGGTCGCGGAGAGCGTGACCTACGCACCGCCCCGTATGGCGGTCGTCTCGAACGTGACCGGACAGGCCGCCGGCGTGGGGGAGTTGGAGTCGGCCGAGTACTGGGTGCGGCATGTGCGTGAGGCCGTGCGGTTCGCGGACGGGGTGCGCACGCTGGCGGAGCGCGGTGTCACCCGGTTCGTGGAGCTCGGCCCGGACGGCACCCTCACCGCCCTCGCCCAGTCCAGCGTCACCGGCGACGAGGACATGCTGTTCGCGTCCGTCCTGCGCAAGGACCGCCCCGAGACGGACACCGTCATGGCGGCGGTGTCGCGGGCGTTCGCACACGGTGCCGCCGTCGACTGGCCCGCACTGCTGGCCGGCGCACGGCCGGTCGAACTGCCCACCTACGCCTTCCAGCACGAGTGGTTCTGGCCCGAGCCCGCCGCTGCCGCCGGACCCGTGGCGGCCGACCCGCTGGACGCGAGCTTCTGGGCGGCCGTGGAACGCGGCGACGCCCACGACCTCGCCGGGGTCCTGGGCGTGGACGAGGCCGAACTCGACGCCGTCGTACCGGCCTTGTCCGCCTGGCGGCGCGGTGCGGCCGAGCGCTCACGCGTGGACGGCTGGCGCTACCGCGTCGAATGGCAGCCGGTCACCCCTCCCACCGCGACCGACACCGGCCGCCGGCTCCTGCTCCAGCACGCCGGCGAGGACACGCTCGCGGGGATCGAGGAGTTCCTCCCCGGTGTGGAGCGGGTGACGTACGACCCGCACGCGGACCGTGCGGCGCTGGCCGACGTCCTGTCCGTCCTGTCCGACACCGCCGAACCGATCGCGGGCGTCCTGGCGTCCCCGGCCGACACCGCCGCCCTGCTGACGCTCGTCCAGGCGCTGGGTGACGCGGGCGTGAGCGCGCCGCTGTGGCAGCTCACCCACGGCGCCGTCACCGTGGGCACCCCGTCCGAAGGTGTCGTCGACCCGGCGCAGGCCGCCCTGTGGGGTTTCGGCCGGGTCGCCGCCCTGGAGCACCCCGACCGGTGGGGCGGCCTCGTCGACCTGCCGGCCCGCCCCGACCGCCGCGCCCTGGCCGCGCTGGCCGCCGTCCTCGCCGACGGCGCCGAGGACCAGGTCGCCGTCCGAGGCGCCGCCGCCTTCGCCCGACGCCTCACCCACGCCGCCGCCCCGGCCGACGCGGGCGGCGGATGGAACGCACCCCGCCGGGTGCTGCTGACCGGCGGCACCGGAGCACTCGGCGCGCGGGTGGCCCGGTGGCTGGTGGGGCGGGGTGCGAGTGAGCTCGTCCTCACCAGCCGTCGCGGAACCGACGCCCCGGGCGCGGCCGAACTCGTCGGTGAGTTGGAGGTGTTGGGTGCGCGGGTCGTGGTGGAGGCGTGCGACACGGCTGACGCTGAGGCGGTCGCGAGCCTGTTGTCCCGGCATCCGGTCGACGCGGTGTTCCATGCCGCGGGTGTGCTGGACGACGATCTGATCGACCGGCTGACTCCGGAGCGGGTCGCCGCGGTGCTGGCCGCGAAGGCGGTGGGTGCCGGTCATCTCGACGCGTTGAGCCGGGACTTGGACCTGTCGGCGTTCGTGGTGTTCTCCTCGATCGCGGGTGTGTGGGGCAGTGGTGGCCAGTCGGCGTACGCCGCGGCCAACGCCCACCTCGACGCCCTCGTCGAGCGGCGCAGGGCCCGGGGTCTTGCCGGCACCGCTGTGGCCTGGGGCCCCTGGGGCGAGAGCGGCATGGCCGCCGACGCCGAGGCCCAGGACCTGCTGCGCCGCCGCGGACTGCGGCCGCTGGAGCCCGACGCGGGCCTGCGCGCCCTCTCCCGCGCCCTCGAACTCGGCGACACCACCGTGGTCGTGGCCGACGTCGACTGGGACCGCTTCGCTCCCGCGTTCACGACCGGCCGCCCCAGCCCCCTGCTGTCCGCACTGCCGGAGGCATCCGACGCGCTGCGCGGCACCGGCCCGGCCGCGGACACCACGAGCGCGGGCGCCGCCCTGCGCGAACGGCTCGGCCCGCTGCCGGCCGAGGACCGCGACACGGCCCTGCTCGACCTGGTCCGCGAGCGCGCCGCCACCGTGCTCGCCCACACCGACACCGCGGCCGTCGCCCCCGGGCGGACCTTCCGCGAACTGGGCTTCGACTCCCTGACCGCGGTCGAACTGCGCAACGAACTCACCGGCGCCACCGGGGTGCCGCTGCCCTCCACCCTCGTCTTCGACCATCCGACCCCGCTGGCCGTCGCCGCCCGGCTGCGCGACGAACTCTTCGGCACCGGCACCGACACCGGCGACGACACCGCCGCGCGGCCCCCGGCGGCCACCGCCACCGACACCGACCCCGTCGTCATCGTCGGCATGGGCTGCCGTCTGCCGGGCGGCGTGGCCGGGCCCGAGGCGCTGTGGCGGATCGTCTCCGGCGGCCTCGACACCGTCTCCGGATTCCCCGAGGACCGCGGCTGGGACCTGGAGACCCTGCTCGCGGCCAGCGACACCCGCTCGGGCGGCTTCCTGCGGGAGGCCGCCGGCTTCGACGCCCCGTTCTTCGGCATCAGCCCCCGCGAAGCCCTCGCGATCGACCCCCAGCAGCGCCTGATCCTGGAGACGTCCTGGGAGGCGCTGGAGCGCGGCGGCATCGACCCGACCGGCCTCAAGGGCAGCCGGACCGGCGTCTTCGTCGGCGCCGGAAGCTCCGGCTACGGCTCGGGCCTGACCGAGGTCCCCGAAGGCCTCGGCGGACACCTGCTGACCGGCGGCGCCGGAAGCGTCGTCTCCGGCCGCGTCGCGTACACGCTCGGTCTCGAAGGCCCCGCGGTCACCGTCGACACCGCCTGCTCCTCCTCGCTCGTCGCCCTGCACCTGGCCGTGCAGTCCCTGCGCACCGGTGAGTGCGACCTCGCCCTGGCCGGCGGCGTCACCGTCATGGCGAACCCGGGCGCCTTCGTCGAGTTCAGCCTCCAAGGAGGTCTGGCACCCGACGGACGCTGCAAGGCGTTCGCCGACGGCGCCGACGGAACGGGCTGGTCCGAAGGTGTCGGCGTCCTCGTCGTCGAGCGGCTGTCCGACGCCCGCCGCAACGGCCACCGCGTCCTCGCCGTCGTCCGCGGCACCGCCGTCAACCAGGACGGCGCCTCCAACGGACTGACCGCGCCGAACGGCCCCGCCCAGCAGCGGGTCATCCGCGCCGCCCTCGCCTCCGCGGGCCTCACCCCGGCCGACGTCGACGCCGTCGAGGCGCACGGCACCGGCACCGTCCTCGGCGACCCCATCGAGGCGCAGGCACTGCTCGCCACGTACGGGCAGAACCGGCCCGCGGACCGGCCGCTGTGGCTGGGCTCGGTCAAGTCGAACATCGGCCACACCCAGGCCGCCGCCGGCGCCGCCGGCATCATCAAGATGGTCCTCGCCCTCGACGAGGGCGTCCTCCCGCGGACCCTGCACGCCGACGCGCCCTCCTCACGCGTCGACTGGAGCACGGGCGACGTCCGGCTCCTGACCGAACAGCGGCAGTGGCCCGACACCGGCCGCCCGCGCCGCGCCGGTGTCTCCGCGTTCGGCGTGTCCGGCACCAACGCCCACGTCGTGATCGAGCAGGCCCCGCACCCGCCGGCCGCCCCCGCCGCACCCGCCCGCGGGCCCGCCGCCGAAACGGTGACCCCGTGGATCGTGTCGGGCCGCAGCGCCGCCGCCCTGCGCGAACAGGCCGCACGCCTGCTGGCCCACGTCGAGGAGCACCCCGCACTCGACACCGCCGACATCGCCCACGCACTGGTGACGACCCGGCCCGGCTTCGAGCACCGGGCCGTGGTCCGCGGCACCGGACGCACCGGACTCCTGCGCGGCCTCGCCGCCGTCGCCGCGGGCGAACCCTCCCCGGACGCCGTCACCGGCGACACCCTGACCGAGGGAACCACCGCGTTCCTGTTCGCCGGCCAGGGCACCCAGCGGCCGGGCATGGGCCGCGAGCTCTACGACGCCTTCCCCGTCTACGCGGACGCCTTCGACGCCGTGTGCGGCCACTTCGAAGGCCAGTTGGGACAGCCGCTGCGCGAGGTCGTCCTCGGTGACGACGCCGCCCTCCTCGACCGCACCGAGTACGCGCAGCCCGCCCTGTTCGCCGTCGAGGTCGCGCTGTACCGCCTGGTCGAGTCCTGGGGCGTACGGCCCCAGCACCTCCTGGGCCACTCCGTCGGTGAACTGGCCGCCGCCCACGTCGCGGGCGTCCTGACCCTGCCCGACGCGTGCCGGCTGGTCGCCGCCCGGGGCCGGCTCATGCAGGCCCTGCCGGAGGGCGGCGCGATGATCGCGCTGCAGGCCACCGAGGAGGAGGTCCTGCCCCTGCTGGCCGGCCGGGAGGACGAGATCGGCCTCGCCGCCCTCAACGGCCCCCGGTCCGTGGTGGTCGCCGGTGACGAGCCGGCCGTACTCGCCGTGGCCGCGCACTTCGCGGGCGAGGGACGCAAGACCACCCGGCTGCGCGTCAGCCACGCCTTCCACTCACCGCGCATGGAACCGATGCTGGCCGACTTCCGGGCCGTCGCCGAAAGCATCGGCTACGCCGAGCCGCGCATCCCGGTCGTCTCCGACCTCACCGGCAGGCCCGCCGAGGCCGGGGACCTCACCTCGCCCGAGTACTGGGTGCGCCACGTCCGCCAGGCGGTCCGCTTCGCCGACGGCATCGCCTGGCTGGAACGGCACGGCGTGGAGCACTGCCTCGAACTCGGCCCCGACGCCACCCTCACCACCCTCGCCCAGGGCTGCTGGGAGTCCCACGGCCACCTCACCGTGCCCGCGCTGCGCGCCGACCGCCCCGAACCGGCCGTCCTCATCGCCGCCGTGGGCGCCCTGTTCACCCGCGGTGTCCCGGTCGACTGGCAGTCCTGCCTGGACGCGGCCGCCCCCGGCGGCCGGCCCGTACCCCTGCCCACCTACGCCTTCCAGCACCGCACGTTCTGGCTCGACGTACCCACCGGAGCCGGCGACCCGGCCGCGGCCGGACTCCTCGACGCGGACCACCCGCTGCTGACCGCCGTCGTCCCGCCCGCCGAGGGGGCCACCGTCGTCCTGACCGGACGCCTCTCGGCCCACGCGCAGCCCTGGCTCGCCGCCCACCGCGTCAACGGCTCCGTCGTGGTGCCGAGCACCGCCTTCCTCGAACTCGCCCTGCGTGCCGGTGCCCACACCGACTGCGGGCACGTACGCGAACTCGTCCTGGAATCCCCGCTCGTCCTGCCCGAACACGGCCGCGTCCACCTCCAGATCCGGGTCGCGGAACCCGACGCGCTGGGCTCCCGCGTCTTCGGCGTGTACGGCCGGCCCGAGGACCTGAACAACGCGGACAACCTGGCCACGGCCGGCCCCTGGACCCGGCACGCCGGCGGCCTGCTGAGCGCCCGGGAACCCGAACGCGGCGCCGGCATTCCCGAGTTCGACTTCACCGCCTGGCCGCCCCCCGGCGCCGAACCCCTCGACGCCGACGGCGTCTACGAACGGCTCGCCGCCGCGGGACTCGACTACGGGCCCGTCTTCCAGGGCCTGCGGGCCGCCTGGAGCCACGACGAGGACGTGTACGCCGAAGTCGCCCTCCCCGAAGGCGCCGCGCAGGAGGCCGGACGCTTCGACCTGCACCCCGCGCTCCTGGACGCCGCCCTGCACCCGCTCGGCCTGGGCACCTTCGACGGATTCGGCGACGGCCGCGTCCTGTTCTCCCTCGCCGACGCCTCACTCCGGGCCACCGGCGCCACCACCCTGCGCGTCCGCCTCTCCCGCCGCGGCCCCGACACCCTGACCCTGGAAGCCGCCGACGCGATCGGCGAACCCGTCCTCACCATCGCCTCCCTGCTGATGCGGCCCCTCGACCCGCACCACACGAGCACCCCCGCCGCCCCCGCCACCTCCGACCGGCCCGCCCCCGCCCGCACCCGGGCCGTCGCCCGGCGCACCGCGGCCCGCGCCCAGCAGCCCGGCAGCCTGCTGGAGAGGCTGTCGAACCGGCCCCCGGCCGAACGCGCCCGCGTCCTGCTCACCACCGTGCGCACCCAGGTCGCCGACGTCCTCGGCTACGAGGGCCCCACCGACATCGAGCCGGCCCACTCCTTCTCCTCCCTCGGATTCACCTCACTCACCTCCGTCGAACTGCGCGACGCGCTCAGCACCGCGCTCGGCGTGGGCCTCCCGGCCACCCTCGTCTTCGACCACCCCACCCCCCACGCACTCGCCCGGCACCTCGACGCCGACCTGTTCGGCAGCACCGACCACGACGACGACCACACCCGCCGCCCGGCGTCCACCGACGACGACCCGATCGTCATCGTCGGCATGGCCTGCCGCTACCCCGGCGGCGTCCGCAGCCCCGAGGACCTGTGGGACCTCGTCGTGGCCGGTACCGACGGCATCTCCCCGCTGCCCGGCGACCGCAACTGGAGCCCGGAGACCCTCTACCACCCCGACCCCGACCACCCGGGCACCGTCTACACCCGCGAGGGCGGATTCCTCCACGACGCCAGCCGGTTCGACCCCGCGTTCTTCGGCATCAGCCCCCGCGAGGCCCTCGCCATGGACCCCCAGCAGCGCCTGCTGCTGGAGACGTCCTGGGAGGCACTGGAACGCGCCGGCATCGACCCGGCCACCGCACGCGGCAGCCGCACCGGCGTCTTCGCCGGCGTCACCTACCAGGACTACGTCACGATCCTGGCCGCCGCCGACGACAACGTCGAAGGCTACGTCGGCACCGGCAACTCACCCAGCGTGCTGTCCGGCCGCATCGCCTACACCCTCGGCCTCGAAGGCCCCGCGGTGTCCGTCGACACCGCCTGCTCCTCCAGCCTCGTCGCCCTCCACCTCGCCTCCCAGGCACTGCGCCAGGGCGAATGCACCCTCGCGCTCGCCGGCGGCGTGACCGTGATGTCCACCCCCGGCTCCCTCATCGAGTTCAGCCGCCAGCGGGCGCTCGCCCCCGACGGCCGCTGCAAGCCGTTCTCCGCGGACGCCGACGGCGCCAGCTGGGCCGAGGGCGTCGGCATGATCGTCCTCGAACGGCTCTCCGACGCCCGCCGCAACCACCACCCCGTCCTGTCCGTGCTCCGCGGCAGCGCCCTCAACCAGGACGGCGCCTCCAACGGACTGACCGCACCCAGCGGACCCTCCCAGCAGCGCGTCATCCGCCAGGCGCTCGCCGGCGCCGGCCTCACCCCGGCCGAGGTCGACGCGGTCGAGGCGCACGGCACCGGCACCACCCTCGGCGACCCGATCGAGGCCCAGGCGCTCATCGCGGTCTACGGCCAGGACCGGCCCGAGGACCGGCCCCTGTGGCTGGGCTCCCTGAAGTCCAACATCGGCCACAGCCAGGCCGCCGCCGGCGTCGGCGGCATCATCAAGATGGTCATGGCGATCCGCGAGGGCGTCCTGCCACGCACCCTGTACGCCGACAACCCCACCCCGCACGTCGACTGGACCGCCGGCGACGTCCGCCTGCTCGACCGACAGCTCGACTGGCCCGAGACCGGGCGCCCGCGCCGCGCCGGTGTTTCCTCGTTCGGCATGAGCGGCACCAACGCCCACGTCATCGTCGAACAGGCACCCGCCCCCGAAGCGGCCACCGCCCCGCCCGCGACCCCGGACCCCGCGGCCTTCACCGGCGCCCTGCCCCTCGTACCGACCCTGCTGTCCGGCCGCACCGAGGCCGCCCTGCGCAGCCAGGCCGCACGCCTGCGCACCCACCTGCTCGCCCGCCCCGACACCCCGCTCACCGACCTCGCCTACTCCCAGGCCACCACCCGCTCGGCCTTCGAACACCGGGCGGCCGTCCTCGCCACCGGCCGCGACACCCTCGACGAGGCGCTCGCCGCCCTCGCCGCCGGCGCCCCCGTCACCGGACCCGGCGTCGTCTCCGGCACCGCGCCCACCGCCGCCGACCCCGTCCTGGTCTTCCCCGGACAGGGCGCGCAGTGGACCGGCATGGCACGCGAACTCCTCACCGAATCACCCCTGTTCGCCGCACTCGTCGCCGACTGCGAACGCGCGCTCGCCCCCCACATCGACTGGTCCCTGACCGCGGTCCTGCGCGGCGACGAGGACGCGGCCGACATCGGCCGGGTCGACGTCGTCCAGCCCGCCCTGTGGGCCGTCATGGTCGGCCTCGCCGGCCTGTGGCGCTCCCTCGGCATCACCCCCGCGGCCGTCGTCGGCCACTCGCAGGGCGAGATCGCCGCCGCCTGCGTCGCCGGGGCCCTGTCCCTCGACGACGGCGCCCGGATCGTCGCCCTGCGCAGCCGGGCCATCGTCGCCATCGCCGGCACCGGCGGCATGATGTCCGTGCCGCTGAGCGCCGACGAGACCCGCGCCCGGATGAGCCCGTGGGCCGACCGCCTCGCCGTCGCCGCCGTCAACGGACCGGCCTCGGTGGTGGTGTCCGGCGAAGCCGCCGCGCTCGACGAACTGTTCACCGCCCTCACCGAGGACGGCGTACGCGCCCGCAAGGTCGCCGTCGACTACGGCTCCCACTCGCCGCAGGTCGAACCCATCCGCGCGACCGTGCTCGACGCCCTCGCCGGCATCGAACCGCGGGACGCCGGGATCCCCTTCCGCTCGTCCCTCACCGGCCAGTGGCAGGACACCACCACCCTCGACCCCGAGTACTGGTACACCAACCTGCGCGAGACCGTCCGCTTCGAGGACGCCGTCCGCGGCCTGATCGCCGAAGGCCACCGCACCTTCATCGAGGTCAGCCCGCACCCCGTGCTCGCCGTCGGCCTGCGCGAGACCCTGGAGGACGCCGGCGTCGAAGGCGCCGCGCTCGGCTCCCTGCGCCGCGACAAGGGCGGCCTCGGCCAGTTCCTCACCTCCGTCGCCGAGGCCCACGTCAACGGCGTCACCCTCGACTGGACGGCCGTGTTCACCGCCACCGGCGCCCACCGCGTCGACGTACCCACCTACCCCTTCCAGCAGCAGCGGTACTGGCCCCACGTCCCGGAGCAGGACACCTCCGCCTCCTCCGACACCGCCGCCGCGGACACGGTGGAGTCCCGCTTCTGGGAGACCGTCGACCAGGGAGACCCGGAAGCCCTCGCCGACGCCCTCGACCTGCCCGCCGACGCACCGCTGAGCGCCTTCCTGCCGGCCCTGTCCACCTGGCGCCGCACCAGCCGCGAACGCTCCACCACGGACTCCTGGCGCTACGGCGTCGGATGGTCCCCGCTGACCGACAACGCCGCCGGCGCCCTGTCCGGCACCTGGCTCCTCGTCGCCCCCGCCGGACCGGACGGCACCCACGACGCCCTCGTCGCCGACGCCCACCGCGCCCTGACCGGCGGCGGCGCCCGCGACACCCGCCTGGTCACCGTCCCCGACGGAGGCACCGACCGCACCGACCTCGCCGCCCTCCTGACGGCCGCCCTCACCACCGACGACGCCACCCCCGCCGTGACGGGCGTCCTGTCCCTGCTCGCCCTCGACGAACGCCCCCACCCCGACCACCCGGCGCTCCCGCACGGCCTCGCCGGCACCGTCGCCCTCCTCCAGGCCCTCGGCGACACCGGCACCGACGCCCCGCTGTGGTGCGCCACCCGCGGCGCCGTCGCCGTCGGCCCCTCCGAGACCGTCACCAGCCCCGCCCAGGCGCTCGTCTGGGGCCTCGGCAGGGTCGCCGCCCTGGAACACTCCGAACGCTGGGGCGGCCTCGTCGACCTGCCCGCCGCACTCGACGGCCGGGCCGGCACCCGCCTGTGCGCCGTCCTCGCCGCCCCCGGCGACGAGGACCAGATCGCGATCCGGCCCTCCGGCTCCTTCGGACGCCGCCTGGTCCACGCCGCCGCCCCCCTCGCCGACACCCCGGCCTGGCACCCGCGCGGCACCGTCCTGGTCACCGGCGGCACCGGCGCCCTCGGCGGCCACATCGCCCGCTGGCTCGTCGCACGCGGCGCCACCCACCTGATCCTCGCCGGACGGCGCGGCGCCGACGCCCCCGGCGCGACCGCACTGCGCGACGAACTCACCGCGCGCGGCGCCGACATCACCCTCGCCGCCTGCGACGTCGCCGACCGGGACGCCCTGGACGACCTGCTCCGCTCGATCCCCGCCGACCGCCCGCTGGACGCCGTGTTCCACGCCGCCGGCTCCCTCGACGACACCGTCGTCGACTCCCTGACACCCGACCGCATGGACCCCGTCCTGCGCGGCAAGGCCACCGCCGCCCGGCACCTCCACGAACTCACCCGGGACCTGGACCTGTCGGCCTTCGTCCTGTTCTCCTCCTCCTCCGGCGTCCTCGGCGGCGCGGGCCTGGGCAACTACGCCCCCGGCAACGCCTACCTCGACGCCCTCGCCCAGCACCGGCGCTCCCAGGGCCTGCCCGCCACCGCCATCGCCTGGGGCCTGTGGGCCGACGGCGGCATGGTCGGCGACGCCGCGGGCGACCGCATGCGCCGCTACGGCGTCCACCCCATGGACACCAAGTCCGCCTGCGACGCACTGGGCCGGGCCCTGGACGCCGACGACACCACCGTCGTCGTCACCGACCTGCGCTGGGACACCTACGCGCTCGCCTTCACCGGACCGCGCCCCAGCCACCTCCTCGACGAACTGCCCACCGCCCGCCGCGCCCTGGACGCCGCCCGCACCCAGCAGGCCGAGGGCCCCGCCGCGGACGCCTCCTCCCTCCGGGCCCACCTGGCCCGACTGCCCGCCTACGACCGGGCCGGCGCCGTCCTCGACGTCGTCCGCTCCTACGTCGCGGGCGTCCTCGGCTACCCGTCCGCCGAGGCCGTCGAACCGGGCCGCCCCTTCACCGACCTCGGCATCGACTCCCTCAGCGCCGTCGAACTGCGCAACGGCATGAACCGCATCACCGGCCTGCGCCTGCCGGCCACCCTCGTCTTCGACCACCCCAACTGCGACGCCCTCGCCGGCCACCTCCTGACCGAGCTGGCCGGCACCGAACAGCCCGACACCGCGGCGCCCGCACCGACGACGGCGCCGCGCGACGACGAGCCGATCGCGGTCGTCGCCATGGGCTGCCGCTTCCCCGGCGACGTCAGCACCCCCGAACAGCTGTGGGCCATGCTGCTCGGCGGTCAAGAGGGGCTCGTGCCCTTCCCCGAGGACCGGGGCTGGGACCTCGACGCGCTCTACGACCCCGAGCCCGGAAAGCCCGGCAGCGTCTACACCCGCACCGGCGGCTTCCTGAACGACGCCAGCGGCTTCGACCCCGCGTTCTTCAACATCTCCCCGCGCGAGGCCGTCGCCATGGACCCCCAGCAGCGCCTGCTGCTGGAGATGACGTGGGAGACGTTCGAGCGGGCGGGCATCGACCCCAGGACTCTGAAGGGCAGCCGCACCGGCGTCTTCGCCGGCACCAACGGCCAGGACTACACCGGCATGCTGGCCGCCTCCCGGGAGGACTTCGAGGGCTACATGCTGACCGGCAACGCCGCCAGCGTCGTCTCCGGCCGGCTCTCCTACACCTTCGGCCTGGAGGGCCCGGCGGTCACCGTCGACACCGCCTGCTCGGCCTCCCTCGTCGCCCTGCACCTGGCCGTGCGCTCACTGCGCTCCGGCGAGTGCGACCTCGCCCTCGCCGGCGGCGTCACCGTGATGGCCTCACCCGGCCTGTTCGTGGACTTCAGCCGCCAGCGCGGCCTGTCGCAGGACGGCCGCTGCAAGGCGTTCGCGGACGCCGCCGACGGCACCGGCTTCTCCGAGGGCGGCGGCATGCTCCTGGTGGAGCGGCTGTCCGACGCCCGCCGCAACAACCACCCCGTCCTCGCCGTCGTCCGCGGCTCCGCCGTCAACCAGGACGGCGCCTCCAACGGCCTGAGCGCCCCCAACGGCCCCGCCCAGCAGCGCGTGATCCGCGCGGCGCTCGCCGACGCGGGGGTCACGGCCACCGAGGTCGACGCCGTCGAGGCGCACGGCACCGGCACCACCCTCGGCGACCCCATCGAGGCCCAGGCCGTCCTCGCCACCTACGGCCAGGACCGCGAGCCCGGACAGCCGCTGTGGCTCGGCTCGGTCAAGTCCAACATCGGCCACACCCAGGCCGGTGCCGGCGTCGCCGGGATCATCAAGATGGTCCTGGCCCTGAACAACGGCGTCCTGCCCGCCACCCTCCACGTCGACCGGCCCTCCACCCACGTCGACTGGACGGAGGGCGACGTCCGGCTGCTGACCGAGGCCGTCGACTGGCCCGAGGCGGACCGCCCCCGCCGCGCCGGTGTCTCCTCCTTCGGCATCAGCGGCACCAACGCCCACGTCATCCTCGAAGCCGCCACCGACGAGGAGCCCGCCCCCACCGCCACCGAACCGGCCCCCGCCGGCGGCGCGGTGCCGTGGATCGTGACCGCCCGCAGCCGCACCGCCCTGCGGGCCCAGGCGGACCGCCTCCTCACCCACCTCACCGACCGGCCGGAGACGGACCCCGCCGACGTGGGCCTGTCCCTGGCGGCACACCGCTCGGTCTTCGAACACCGCGCGGTCGTCCTCGGCGAGGACCACGACACCCTCCTCCAAGGCCTGCGCTCACTGGCCGACGACGAGCCCAACCCCGCCACCGTGACCGGCTCCGCCCGCGGCGAGGGCAAACTCGCCTTCCTCTTCTCCGGCCAGGGCGCGCAACGCCTCGGTATGGGCCGGGAGTTGTACGAGTCGTTCCCGGTGTTCGCCGAAGCCTTCGACGCGGTGTGCGCGCACGTGGACGAGGGGCTGCGGGAGGTCGTGTTCGGTGCGGACGCCGACCTGCTGAACGAGACGGGCTGGACGCAGCCCGCGCTGTTCGCGATCGAGGTCGCGCTGTTCCGGCTGGTGGAGTCGTGGGGGATGAGCCCCGACTTCCTTGTCGGTCATTCGGTGGGCGAACTCGCCGCCGCGCACGTGGCCGGAGTGTTCTCCCTGGAAGACGCGTGCCGTCTGGTGTCGGCGCGTGGCCGTCTGATGCAGCAACTCCCCTCCGGTGGCGCGATGTTCGCGCTGGAGGCCGCCGAGGACGAAGTCCTGCCGCTGCTGACGGACGGGGTGTCGATCGCCGCGGTCAACGGGCCCCGCTCGGTGGTGATCTCCGGCGTCGAAGCGGTCGCGGAGACCATCGCGCAGGAGATATCCGCCCAGGGCCGCCGTACCTCCCGCCTGCGGGTCTCGCACGCCTTCCACTCGCCGCTGATGGAACCCATGCTGGCCGAGTTCCGTACGGTCGCCGAGAGCGTGACCTACGCACCGCCCCGTATGGCGGTCGTGTCGAACGTGACCGGACAGGCCGCCGGCGTGGGGGAGTTGGAGTCGGCCGAGTACTGGGTGCGGCATGTGCGGGAGGCCGTGCGGTTCGCCGACGGGATCACGTGGCTCGAAGGACGCGGCGTACGCCGGTTCGTGGAGCTCGGCCCGGACGGCACCCTCACCGCCCTCGCCCAGTCCAGCGTCACCGGCGACGAGGACACGCTGTTCACGTCCGTCCTGCGCAAGGACCGCCCCGAGCGCGAAGCACTGCTCCTCGGCCTGGCCCAGGCGTTCGCCAAGGGCGTCGGCATCGAATGGGCCCACGTCTTCGACGCCACCGGCGCACAGACCACACCCCTGCCGACATACGCCTTCCAGCGGCAGCGGTTCTGGCCCGGACCGCCCGTTCTGCTCGGCGACGTCGGCTCGGCGGGCCTGGACTCCGCCGCGCACCCGCTGCTCGGTGCCGCGGTCGAACTGGCCGGAGGCGACGCCCGCCTCTTCACCGGACGCCTGTCGCTGCGCGGCCAGACCTGGCTCGCGGACCACGCCCTCACCAGCACCGCCCTGTTCCCGGCCACCGGCTTCCTCGACCTGGCCCTGCACGCCGCCGAACACGTCGGCTGCGACCGGGTGGAGGAACTGACCATCCTCACCCCGCTCACCCTCCCCGACAGCGGCGCCCTGCACGTACAACTGCACGTGGAGGCCGCCGACGCGAACGGCGCCCGCACCCTCACCGTGCACTCCCGCACCGAGGACGCCGCCCCCGAGACGCCGTGGACGCTGCACGCCTCCGGCCTGCTCACCGCCGACGCCGCGACCACACCCGAAGCCCCCTACGACTTCACCGCATGGCCGCCGCGGGACGCCGACGAAGTACCCCTCGACGGCTTCTACGAGCGGTTCGCCGAACGGGGCCACCTGTACGGGCCGCTCTTCCAGGGCCTGAGGTCGGTGTGGACACGCGGCGAGGAGGTGTTCGCCGAGGTCGCGCTGCCCGAGGACGCCGACCCGTCCGCCGACGCGTTCGACCTGCACCCGGCACTGCTCGACGCCGCCCTGCACGCCGTGATGTTCGTGCCCATGAAGGACGCGGGCCGGCTGCCGTTCTCCTGGAACGACGTCCGCCTGGAGGCCGCCGGCGCCGACGCCCTGCGGGTGCGCATGGTCCAGACGGGCCCGGAGTCGATCGGCCTGGCCCTCGCCGACACCACGGGACGCCCGGTCGCCACCGTCGGCTCACTCACCCTGCGCGAACTCACCGGAGACCTCGCGGGCGCCACCATCGGCGCACCGCGCCAGGAAGGCCTGTACGAACTGGACTGGGCGCCGGTATCCGCGAGCACCCGGACGCCCGACACCGACTGGATTCTCGTCGGCGGCACTGAAGCCCGGCCACTGGCCGCCGAACTGGAACGGACCGGCGCACCGGTGCGGGCCTTCCCCGACCTGACCGCGCTCGCCGCCTCGGACCTCCAGATCCCCGAGACCGTCCTGCTGGTCCTGCCCGACACCGACCCCGACACCGACACCGACACCGACACCGACACCGATGCCGGTGGTCTGGCCGGTGCCGCACGCGCCACCGCGCACACCACACTGCGGCTCGTACAGCAGTGGCTCGACGAACCCCGCTTCGCCCACGCCCGGCTCGCCGTCGTCACCCGCGACGCCATGCGCGTCGGAACCCGGCCCGCCGACCCGGCCCGCGCCACCGCCTGGGGACTGGTCCGCTCGGCCCGCTCCGAGAACCCCGGCCGTTTCGTCCTCGCCGACCTCGACACCGCCCCCGCCTCGGCGGCCGCGCTGCCCGCAGCCCTCGCCACCGGCCACCTCGAACTGGCCGTCAGGGAAGGGGCGGTGACCACACCGAAGATCATTCCCCTCGCCGTGCAGCGCGCGCTCACCGAGCCCGCCGACACGGCCGCCTGGCGGCTCGCCGTCGAGGAACGCGGAACCCTGGAGAGCCTGAAGCTCACCGCGTGCCCCGAGGTGACAGGACCCCTCGCACCGCGCGAGGTCCGCATCTCGATGCGCGCCGCGGGCGTCAACTTCCGCGACGTCCTCACCGCGCTCGGCATGTATCCCGGCGACGCCACGGCGATCGGCCTGGAAGGCGCCGGCGTGGTCACCGAGACCGGCGCCGACGTCACCTCACTCGCCGTCGGCGACCGCGTGATGGGCATGTTCGCCGGAGCCTTCGGTCCCGTCGCCGTCGCCGACGAACGGATGGTCGCCGCCATCCCGCGCGGCTGGACCTTCGCCCAGGCCGCCACCGCGCCCATCGTCTACCTGACCGCCTACTACGGCCTCGTCGACCTCGGCGGGCTGCGCCCCGGCCAGTCCGTGCTCGTGCACGCCGCCGCCGGGGGAGTGGGCACGGCCGCCGCACGGCTCGCCCGCCACCTGGGCGCCGAGGTGTTCGGCACCGCGAGCCCCGGCAAGTGGGACGCGCTGCGCGCCGCGGGCCTCGACGACGCCCACCTCGCCTCCTCCCGCGACCTCGGCTTCGAGAAACTGTTCCTGGAGACCACCGAGGGCCGCGGTGTGGACGTCGTACTCGACTCGCTGGCACGCGAGTTCGTCGACGCCTCCCTGCGGCTGCTGCCGCGCGGCGGACACTTCCTGGAGATGGGCAAGACCGACGTCCGCGACCCGCGGCAGGTCGCCGAGGACCACCCGGGCGTCGCCTACCGGGCCTTCGACCTCGTCGAGGCCGGCCCCGACCGCATCGGGGAGATGCTGCGCGAACTGGTCACCCTCTTCGAGGAAGGGGTGCTGCCGCCGCTGCCGATGACCACGTTCGACGTACGCCGGGCCCCCGACGCGTTCCGCTTCCTCAGCCAGGCACGCCACATCGGCAAGGTCGTCCTGACCCTGCCCACCGCCCCCGACCCCGACGGCACGGTCCTGCTCACCGGCGGCACCGGCGGACTGGGCCGGATCACGGCCCGCCACCTGGTCACCCACCACGGCCTGCGCCATCTCGTCCTGGCCGGCCGGCAGGGACCCGACGCGCCCGGCGCCGCCGAACTGCGCGAGGAACTGACCGCCCTGGGAGCCGACGTCGCCATCGTCGCCTGCGACACCGGCGACCGCGCCGCGCTGGCCGACCTCCTCGCCTCACTGCCCCCGGCCCACCCGCTGACCGCGGTGATCCACACCGCGGGCGTCCTCGCCGACGGCGTCATCTCCTCGATGACACCGGAACGCATCGACCGGTCGATGCGGCCCAAGGCCGACGCCGTGACCAACCTGCACGAACTCACCCGCGACCTCGACCTCGCACGGTTCGTGGTCTTCTCGTCCGTGGCCGGCACCTTCGGCGGCGCCGGACAGGCCAACTACTCGGCCGCCAACGCCTTCCTGGACGCCCTCGCCCACCACCGCCGCGACCTGGGCCTGCCGGCCACCTCCCTCGCCTGGGGCACCTGGCTGCCCGACGCGGGCATGACCGGCGAACTCGGCCAGGCCGACCGCGAACGCCACGCCAGGACCGGCATGGTCCCGCTCGGCGCCGAACTGGGCATGCGCCTGCTCGACGCCGGCCCCGCCACCGACCGCGCGGTGCTGCTGCCCATGGACCTCGACCACGCCTCCCTGCGCGAACACGCCGACGTGCTGCCCCCGCTGCTGCGCGCCATGGTCAAAACACCCGCCCGGCGCCGGGCCGAGACGTCCGCCACCGCGGCCGGCGGCACCCGGACCCTCGCGGAGCGGCTGGCCCCGCTGCCGGCCGCCGACCGCGAACAGCTGCTCCTCGACGCGGTCGCCGAACAGGCCGCGGCCGTCCTCGGCCACTCCTCGGCCGCCGAGATCGAACCCGAGCAGTCCTTCAAGGAACTCGGCTTCGACTCACTGACCGCGGTCGAACTGCGCAACCGCCTCAACGCCGTCACCGGCCTGCGGCTGTCGGCGACCCTCGTCTTCGACTACCCGACCCCCGCCGTCCAGGTCCGCCACCTGCTGACCCAGCTCGACCTGCCCGACCCGCCCGGCGGCGCGCAGGCCCTGCTGGGCGAACTGGACCGCCTGGACGCCGCGTTGAACGGCACCGACGTGGACGACACCGAGGTCCGCTCCCGCGTCACCGACCGGCTGCGGGACCTGCTGGCCCGCTGGTCGGGCGCGCCCGTGACGGTCACCGGGACCGAGGAACCGGACGCCGGGGACGGCGAACTGGAATCGGTCGAGACCGCCGACGATCTGTTCGACCTCATCGACAGGGAGCTGGGAACGACGTGACAACGGCAGCGGACGCCCGCACAGCGGCGGCACCCGCCGCCGCGGATCACCCCCCTACGGGAGTCGATCCCTCCACCCCGGCACTGGACCTCCCCACTCCGGCACTGGCTCCCGCACGGCGGACACGGTCCGGCTCGGGTCAAGGAAGTGAGACACGTGGCTGACGACGGCAAGTACGTCGAGTACCTCAAGCGGGTGACGGCAGAGCTGCGGCAGACCCGCCGGCAGCTTCACGAGGTGGAGGAGAAGCAGCGCGAGCCCATCGCCATCGTGTCGATGAGCTGCCGCTTCCCCGGCGCCGTGGCCACCCCCGAGGACCTGTGGCGGCTCGTCGACGAGGACGGCGACGCCATCGGCCCGCTGCCCGCCGACCGAGGCTGGGACATCGAGGACCGCTTCGACCCCGACCCCGACAAGCCGGGCACCTTCTCCACCCGCGAGGGCGGCTTCCTCGGCGACGCCGCCGCGTTCGACGCGGGCTTCTTCGGCATGAGCCCCCGCGAGGCCCTCGCCACCGACCCCCAGCAGCGGCTGCTCCTCCAGGCGTCCTGGGAACTCCTCGAGCGGGCCGGCATCCCTCCCGCCACGCTGCGCTCCAGTGCCACCGGCGTCTTCGTCGGCGCCGCCACCTCCGGCTACGGCCAGGGCCCCGTGGAGGTCCCCGAGGACGTCCACGGCCTGATGCTCGCGGGCAACGCCACCTCCGTCGCCTCCGGCCGCATCTCCTACGTGCTGGGCCTGGAGGGCCCCACCGTCACCGTCGACACCGCCTGCTCCTCCTCCCTGGTCGCCCTCCACTGGGCGGTGCAGGCCCTGAGGTCGGGGGAGTGCGACCTCGCCCTGGCCGGCGGCGTCGCCGTCATGGCGACCCCCGGACTGCTCTTCGAGTTCAGCCGGCAGCGCGGCCTCGCCGCCGACGGCCGCTGCAAGGCGTTCTCCGACGACGCCGACGGCACCGGATGGTCCGAAGGCGTCGGCCTGCTCCTGGTCGAGCGCCTCTCCGACGCCCGCCGCAACGGCCACCCCGTCCTCGCCGTCGTCCGCGGCTCCGCCGTCAACTCCGACGGCGCCTCCAACGGCCTCACCGCGCCCAACGGCCCCGCCCAGCAGCGCGTCATCGAACAGGCCCTGGCCAACGCCGGTCTGAACGCCGCCGACATCGACGCCGTCGACGCCCACGGCACCGGCACCTCACTGGGCGACCCGATCGAGGCACAGGCCCTGCTGGCCACGTACGGCGGTGCCAAGGACGCCGACCGTCCGCTGCTGCTCGGCTCCCTGAAGTCCAACCTCGGCCACACCCAGGCGGCCGCCGGTGTGGCCAGCATCATCAAGATGGTCATGGCGCTGCGCCACGGCCGCCTCCCGCGCACCCTGCACGTCAGCGAGCCCTCGACCCACGTCGACTGGGCGGCCGGCCACGTCCGCCTGCTCACCGAGCCCGCCGAATGGCCCGACACGGGGGACCGGCCGCGCCGCGCCGCCGTGTCCTCCTTCGGCATCAGCGGCACCAACGCCCACACCATCCTGGAGGCCGCGCCCGCCGAACCCCCGGCCGACGCCACCGCCGACGACGGAGCGGCCGGGCCCGTGACGGAGGCCGCGCCCGCCGGCGCCCCGGCCGCCTCCCCGGTCGTGCCGTGGATCGTCTCCGCGCGCAGCGCCGCCGCCCTGCGCGGCCAGGCCGCCCGGCTCCTCGACCGTGTCACCGCCGGGGACGACTCCGCGTCGCCCGGCATCGCCCACGCCCTCCTCACCACCCGTCAGCTGTTCGAACACCGCGCCGTCGTCCTCGCCGAGGACCACGCCGCCGCGCTGCGCGGACTGGCCCGGCTCGCCGACGAGGACCCCGACGCGCCCGACGCGCCGCACGTCGTCACCGGCCGCGTCCTGCGCGGCGCCACCGCCTTCCTCTTCTCGGGACAGGGATCCCAGCGCATCGGCATGGGACGTGAGCTGTACGCGGCGTTCCCCGCGTTCGCCGCGGCCTTCGACGCGGTCTGCGCGCACCTCGACACCGCGCTGGGCCGGTCCCTGAAGGGCATCGTCCTCGACGGCAGCGAGGGCCCCGACGCCCTGGACGGCACCGGCCTCGCCCAGCCCGCGCTGTTCGCCGTCGAAGTGGCCCTGTTCCGGCTGCTGGAGTCCTGGGGCGTCAAGCCCAAGTACCTCGTCGGACACTCCCTGGGCGAACTGTCCGCCGCGCACGCCGCGGGTGTCTGGTCGCTGGCCGACGCCTGCCGGCTGGTCGCGGCCCGCGGCCGCATCATGCAGGCGCTCCCGCCGGGCGGCGCCATGATCTCCGTCGAGGCGACCGAGGACGAGGTCACCGGGCTGCTCGCCGCACACGGCGGCGCCGTGAGCATCGCCGCCCTCAACGGCCCCCGCTCCACCGTGATCTCCGGCGACGAGAACGCCGTCGAGGAGGTCGCCGCACACCTGAGCGCCCGGCAGCGGCGCACCCGGCGCCTGCGCGTCGGCCACGCCTTCCACAGCGCCCGCATGGACGCCGCCCTCGACGAGTTCCGGACCGTCGCCGAGAGCGTCACCTACCACGCGCCGCGGATCACCGTCGTCTCCAACCTGACCGGCCGGCCCGCCACCGCCGAGGAACTGCGCTCGCCCGACTACTGGGTGCGCCATCTGCGCCGGCCCGTGCGCTTCGCCGACGGCATCGACTGGCTCGCCGGACACGGCGTCAGCCGGTTCGTCGAACTCGGGCCCGACGCCACCCTGACCGCGCTCGCCCGCACCTGCCTGCCCGACGACACCACCGAACGGGTCTGCCTCGCCTCCGTGCGCAAGGACCGGCCCGAGGCCCCCGCACTGCTGGCGGCCGTGGCCGGACTCTTCGCGCACGGCGCCGCCGTGGACTGGGAGCGCCTGCTGCCCCCGCCCGCCGCCGCCCGCGTCGACCTGCCCACCTACGCCTTCCAGCGCGACGACTACTGGCTGCGCATGAGCGCCCGCGGCGCGGGCGACCTCTCCGGCGCGGGACTCGGCAGCGCCGGGCACCCGCTGCTGAGCGCCGTCGTCCGCGTCGCCGACGACGGCCGGGTCCTGCTCACCGGCCTGCTCTCGGTGCGCTCCCAGCCCTGGCTCGCCGACCACCAGGTCTCCGGCGCCGTCCTGCTGCCCGGCACCGCCTTCGCCGAACTCGCCCTGCGCGCGGGCGACGAGGTCGGCTGCGACCTGCTGGAGGAACTGACCCTCGAAGCCCCGCTCGTCCTCGCACAGAAGGACACCGCGCAGCTCCAGCTCGTCCTCGGCGCCCCCGACGACACCGGCCGCCGCCACCTGGCCGTCTACGCGCGCCCCGAGCCCGCCGCGGGCGACGACACCGACACCGGATGGACCCGCCACGCCTCCGCGGTCCTGGCCGCCGGTGCCGCCGGGGCCTCCTTCGACCTGACGGCCTGGCCGCCGCCCGGCGCCACGTCCGTCCCCCTCGACGGCTTCTACGCCGCCCTCGCCGACACCGGCTACCAGTACGGCCCCGTCTTCCAGGGCCTCAAGGCCGCCTGGCGCGCGGACGGAGCCTGGTACGCCGAGGTCGTCCTGCCCGAGGACCAGCACAAGGACGCGGCCCGCTACGGACTGCACCCCGCGCTGCTGGACGCCGCCCTGCACGCCCAGCTCACCGCCCCCGCGGGGGAGGAGGGCGGCCCCGCCGGGGTCGGACTGCCGTTCTCCTGGAGCGGGGTGCGCCTGCACGCGGCCGGAGCCACCAGCCTGCGGGTACGGATCGAACCCTCGGGCGCGAGCGGTGTCGCCCTGCGCATCGCCGACGCCGAGGGCCATCCCGTCGCCACCGTCGACACCCTCGTCTCCCGGCCCGTCTCCGCCGACAGCCTGCGCGGCGCCGCGGCCCCGGCCGCCGCCGGCGCCCTGCACCGGGTCACCTGGAGCCCCGTCGAGAACACGCCGGCCGCACCCCCGGCCGGCCGCTGGTACGCGGCCGCGGACGACGACGGCCTCGACACCGGCCTCGATGCCGCCTGGCCCCGCGTGGCAGGCCCCGACGACGTCCCCGAGGACGCCGAAGCGGTGCTGCTGCCCTGCCCCGCCGGCGACGACCCCGGCACCGTCGCCGCACACCTCCTGCGGACCCTGCGGACCTGGCTCGCCGACGACCGCACCGCCGGCGCCCGCCTCGTCGTCCTCACCCGCGGGGCCGTCGCCGCCCGCGACGGAGAGGACGTGCCGGCCGTGGCCGCGGCCGCCGCCTGGGGCCTGGTCCGCTCCGCCCAGACGGAGAACCCCGGACGCCTCGTCCTGCTCGACACCGGCACCGACGGGATACCCGCCACCGCCCTCGCCGCCGCTCTGGCCACCGGCGAACCCCAGCTCGCCCTGCGCGACGGCCGGCCGCTCGTCCCCCGGCTCACCCGCGTGAACACCGCCCGCCCCGGCGCCGATCCGGACCACGGCCCCGAGGCTCCCTGGGACCCCGAAGGCACCGTCCTGATCACCGGCGGCACCGGCTTCCTGGGCGCCCTCGTCGCCCGCCACCTCGTCACCCGCCACGCCGTACGCGGCCTCGTCCTCGCCTCCCGGCGGGGCGCCGACGCCCCCGGCGCGAGCCGTCTGGTCGCCGAACTCGCCGCCCAGGGCGCCGAGGTGACCGTCGAGGCATGTGACACCGCCGACCCCGCCGCGCTCACCGCGCTCCTCGCCCGGATCCCCGCCGACCGGCCGCTGCGCGGCGTCGTGCACACCGCCGGCGTCCTCGACGACGGCGTCCTCGCCTCACTCACCCCCGAGCGCCTCGACACCGTCCTGCGCGCCAAGGCCGCCTCCGCGCTCGCCCTGCACCACGCCACCCGGGACGCGGACCTGACCGCGTTCGTGCTGTTCTCCTCCGCCGCCGGACTGCTCGGCGGCGCCGGACAGGCCAACTACGCGGCCGCCAACACCGTCCTGGACGCCCTCGCCCAGCACCGGCACGCCCAGGGCCTGCCCGCCACCTCCCTGGCCTGGACGCTGTGGGCCGGCGACGACGGCATGACGGGCGGCCTCAGCGAGGACGACATCCGGCGCATCGCCGCCTCCGGCCTTCCCGCGATCACCGCCGAACAGGGCCTCGACCTCCTCGACGCCGCCCTCGCGACCGGCGAGCCGCTGCTCGCCCCGCTGCGACTGGACACCGCCGCGCTGCGCACCGCCGCCGCCGCGGGCCGGCTGCCCGTGCTGCTGCGCGGCCTGGTCCGGGCCCCGGCCCGGCGCACCGTCGAGGCGGGCACCGGCGGCGCACCCCGGCTGAGCGCACGCCTGGCCGGCCTGGAACCGGCCGAACAGGAACGCCTCCTCCTGGACCTGGTCCGCCGGCACGCGGCCACCGCCCTCGGCCACGACACGGCCGGCGCGGTCGGCGCCGACCAGTCCTTCCGCGACCTCGGCTTCGACTCCCTCACCTCCGTCGAACTGCGCAACCGCCTCAACACCGAGACCGGGCTGCGCCTGCCCCCCACGCTCGTCTTCGACCACCCCCGGCCCGCCGCGCTCGCCCGCCACCTGCGCGAGGAACTCGGCGGAACCACCGTGCGGACGGAGACCGCCGCCGTGGCCGCCGCCGACGACGACCCCGTCGTCATCATCGGCATGGCCTGCCAGTACCCCGGCGGCGTCACCTCCCCCGAGGAGCTGTGGCGCTTCGTCGCCGAGGGCGGCGACGCCATCTCCGCGTTCCCCTCCGACCGCGGCTGGGACCTGGAACGCCTGCCCGGACTCCAGGCCGGATTCCTCTACGGAGCCACCCACTTCGACGCCTCCCTGTTCGGGATCTCGCCCCGCGAGGCCCTCGCCATGGACCCGCAGCAGCGGCTGCTGCTGGAGTCCTCCTGGGAGGTCTTCGAGCGGGCCGGCATCGACCCGCTGTCCCTGCGCGGCAGCCGCACCGGCGTGTTCGTGGGCGCGATGGGCTCCGGCTACGCCTCCGGGCTCGCCGACATCCCCGAGGGCATGGAGGGCTACATCGGCCTCGGCGTCTCCGGCAGCGTCATCTCCGGCCGCGTCGCCTACACCTTCGGCCTCGAAGGCCCCACCATGACCATCGACACGGCCTGCTCCTCGGCGCTGGTCTCCCTGCACCTGGCCGCGCACGCGCTGCGGACCGGCGAGTGCGGCATGGCCCTGGCCGGCGGTGTCACCGTGATGGCGACCCCCGGCACCTACACCGAGTTCACCGCGCAGAACGGTCTCGCCGCGGACGGCCGCTGCAAGGCGTTCGCCGCGTCCGCCGACGGCACCAGCTTCTCCGAGGGCGTCGGCGTCCTGCTCCTCGAACGGCTCTCGGACGCCCGCCGCAACAACCACCCCGTCCTCGCCGTCGTCCGTGGCTCGGCGACCAACCAGGACGGCGCCTCCAACGGACTGACCGCCCCCAACGGCCCCTCCCAGGAACGCGTCATCCGCCAGGCCCTCGCCGCCGCCGGCCTCACCCCCCGCGAAGTGGACGCCGTCGAGGCGCACGGCACCGGCACCAGCCTCGGCGACCCCATCGAGGCACGGGCCCTGTTCGCCACCTACGGCCAGGACCGGGAGGACGGCCGGCCCCTGCTGCTCGGCTCCGCCAAGTCCAACTTCGGCCACACCCAGGCAGCCGCCGGTGCCGCCGGAGTCATCAAGATGGTCATGGCCATGCGCCACGGCGAACTGCCCCGCACCCTCCACGTCGACGAGCCCTCCGAGCACATCGACTGGTCCAGCGGCGCCATCGAACTGCTCACCGAACCCCGCACCTGGCCGGCCGACACCGCACGCCCCCGCCGGGCCGGCGTCTCCTCCTTCGGCATCAGCGGCAGCAACGCGCACGTCATCCTGGAGGAACCGCCCGCACCCCGGCCCGCCCCGGCCCGCCCCGAACCGGCCGCCCGCCCCCGCGCGTTCACCCTCTCCGGACACACCCCGGAGGCCCTGCGCGCCCAGGCAGCCCGGCTGCGCACCCACCTCCTCGCCCACCCCGGCACCGACCTGCGCGACCTCGCGCACACCCTGTCCGCCGCCCGGCACACCCTCGACCACCGCGCCGTCGCCGTCGCCGGCGACCACACGCAACTGCTCACCGCGCTCGCCGCCACCGCGCAGGGCACCGCCACCCCGGACGTCGCCACCGGCGTCGCCGGCACCGGCGCCCGGACCGCGTTCCTCTTCAGCGGCCAGGGCGCCCAGCGCCCCGGCATGGGCCAGGACCTCTACCGGGCCCACCCCGTGTACGCCGAGACGTTCGACACCGTCTGCGCCGAACTCGACCGCCACCTCGACGGACCGCCGCTGCGCTCGGTGGTCTTCTGCGAGGACGGCTCCCCCGAGGCCGACCTGCTCGGCCGGACCGCCTACACCCAGGCCGCGCTGTTCGCCGTCGGCACCGCCGCCCACGCCCTGGTCCACTCCTGGGGCGCCCGCCCCGACGCCCTCATGGGCCACTCCATCGGCGAACTGACGGCCGCGCACGCCGCGGGCGTCCTCACCCTCCCCGACGCCTGCGCCCTCGTGGCCGCCCGCGGCCGGCTGATGCAGGCACTGCCCGAGGGCGGCGAGATGACCGCCGTCGAGGCCACCGAGGAGGAGGTGCGCGCACTCCTCGGCGGGAGCGAGGGGAGCGACGGGAGCGGGGACCGCGCCGGCATCGCCGCCCTCAACGGCCCCGCGTCGGTCGTCCTCTCCGGCGACAGCGACGAAGTCGAGCGGATCGCCGCCGTCCTCGCCGGGCGCGGCCGCCGCACCAGGCGCCTGCGGGTCAGCCACGCCTTCCACTCCGCCCGCATGGACGCGATGCTCGACGAGTTCGAACAGGTCGCGGCACGCGTCACCTACGCCCCGCCCGCCCTGCCCGTCGTCTCCAACGTGACCGGGCGCCTCGCCGAAGGCGACGACCTGCGCACCGCCTCCTACTGGAGGCGGCACGTGCGCGACGCGGTCCGCTTCTGCGACGGCGCGCGCGCCCTGGAAGCCCTCGGCGTCACCACGTACCTCGAACTGGGCCCCGACGCCACGCTGACGACGATGGCCCTCGACAGCGTCACCGATCCCACGACGGCCGCCGCCGCACCGCTGATGCGGCGCGAGGGCGACGAACGCCGCTCCGCGCTGCTCGCCGCGGGCCTGCTGCACGCCCGCGGCGCCGAACTGGACGCGGCCGCGCTGCACGACCCCGACGCGCTGCGCGGTGAACCGCCACTGCCCACCTACGCCTTCCAGCGCGAGCGCTACTGGCTCCAGTCCTCCGCACAGCCCGCCGGGGCGGCCCCCACGGCCGACTCCGCCGAGGAGGCGCGGTTCTGGGACTTCGTCGAGCAGGCCGGCCCGCAGGACCTCGCCGACCGCCTCGGCCTCGGCACCGACGCCCCGCTCAGCGCGGTCCTGCCCGCGATCTCCTCCCTGCGCCGGGAGCGCCGGCAGACCTCCGAGGCGGAGGGCTGGGAGCACCGCGTCGTGTGGAAGCCGGCCGTCGAAGAGGCCGCCGCCCTCACCGGCACCTGGCTGCTGCCCGTCCCCGCCGCCGACGCGGACGGCGCCTGGGCCGCCTCGGTGGCCGCCGCCCTCGGCGCGCACGGCGCCCACGTGGTGAGCGTGCCCGTCGACTGTGTCTCGGCCGACCGCGTCACCCTGGCCGCCCAGGTGACCGGCGCCCTCGCGAAGACGGACGGCGGCGTCCTCGGCGGCGTCCTGTCGCTGCTCGCCGCCGACACCCGGCCCCTGCCGGAGCACGCCTCCACCCCGAGCGGCCTCGCCGCCACCGCCGCGCTCGTCCAGGCACTCTCCGACAGCCTGGACGACCTGGGGAGCCCGGACGGCCCGAACGGCCCGCGCACGGCGGCGGGTTCGTCCCCCGCGCCCCTGTGGTGCCTGACCGCCGGCGCCGTCGGCGTCCACGCCCAGGAGGCGCCCACCGCACCCGAACAGGCCGCCGTCTGGGGCTTCGGCCGTACCGCGGCCCTGGAGTACCCGCAGAGCTGGGGCGGACTGGTCGACCTCCCCGGCACCGCCGACGCCCCGATCGCCGAGGACATCGGCCGCCGGCTGAGCGCGGTCCTGGCCGGCCGCGACGGGGAGGACCAGGTCGCGGTACGCGGCTCCGGCACCTTCCTGCGCCGCCTGGAACGCGTACCGGCCGGCGCCGCTCCCGCCACCGCCTGGCACGGCACCGTCCTGCTGACCGGCGCGACCGGCGCCCTCGGCGTGCACACCGCCGCCTGGCTCGCCGCACAGGGCGCCGAACGGATCCTGGCCGTCAGCCGCTCCGGCGCCGGCACCGAGGGCGCGGCCCGGCTGAAGGCCGCACTGGACGGCACCGGCACCGCACTCGAGATCGCCGCCTGCGACGTCGCCGACCGCGACGCGCTCGCCGCCCTCCTGGCCCGGCACCCGGTGGACGCCGTGGTGCACACCGCGGGCGTCCTCGACGACCGGCTCATCGACACCCTCTCGCCCGAGAGCCTGGAGACCGTGCTGCGCCCCAAACTGGCCGCCGCCCGCAACCTCCACGACCTCACCCGCGACCGCGACCTGTCCGCGTTCGTGCTGTACTCGTCCGTCTCCGGCACCCTCGGCACCCTCGGCCAGGCCAACTACGCCGCAGCCAACGCCTGTCTGGACGCCCTCGCGCAGCAGCGCCGCGCCGCCGGACTGCCCGCCACCTCCCTGGCCTGGGGGCCGTGGGCCGGCGGCGGCATGGCCGCGCAGAACACCGGGGCCGAGGAGCGCATGCGGCGCAGCGGCATGAACCCGCTGGACCCGCGGCGCGCCCCGGCGGCCCTCGGCCGGGCCGTGGCCCGCCCGGACGCGGCCGTGGCCGTCGCCGACGTCGACTGGGCACGCTTCGCGCCCGGCTTCACCTCGGCCCGGCGCAGCCCGCTCCTGTCCGACCTGCCGGAGATCCGCGACCTGGCGGCCGCCCGCCCGGCGGCCCCGGGCGAGGACAACGCCGCCGAGGCGCTGCGCTCCCGGCTGGCCGGGCAGTCCGCCGCCGAGCAGGAGCGCACGCTCCTGGCCCTGGTGCGCGGCCAGGCCGCCGGGGTCCTCGGCCACGCCTCCACCGACAAGGTCGGCGCCGCCCAGGCGTTCAACGCCCTCGGCTTCGACTCCCTGACCGCCGTCGAGCTGCGCAACCGGCTCGGCACCGCCACCGGCCTGGCGCTGCCCGCCACGCTGCTGTTCGACCAGCCCAACGCGACGGCTCTCGCCGGATATCTGCGCGGCCGGCTCACCGAGGGCATGGACGGCGCGGGCCGGGCGCTCGCCGAACTCGACCGTCTGGAGTCCGCGCTGACGGACCTGGCGGACGACGACGCGCGGCGGGACCGGATCGGCGCCCGGCTGCGCTCCCTGCTGGCCCGCTGGGACGGCCCCGACCGCGGCGCCGTCCTCACGGCGACGGCGACGGACGACGTCAGCGACCGGATCAACTCCGCGGCGGCGGACGAGATCTTCGACTTCATCGAGAACGATCTTGGAATCTCCTGAGGCCGCCGCGACGGCGACGGCGAACGGACACAGGACAGGACCGGGGAACGGGTGAACACGCATGAGCGATGAACAGAAGCTCCTCGGCTACCTGAGGAAGGTCACGGCCGATCTCCACCAGACGCGGCAACGGCTGAGCGAGGCCGAGGCCCGGGGCCGCGAACCCGTCGCGATCGTCGCCATGGGCTGCCGGTTCCCCGGCGGCGTGAGCGACCCCGAGGACCTGTGGCGGCTGCTGGGCTCGGGCGACGACGCCATGACCGAGTGGCCCGTGGACCGCGGCTGGGACACCGACTCGCTGTACGACCCCGAGCCCGGCACCCCCGGCCGCAGCTACACACGGACCGGCGGATTCATCGACCGCGTCGCGGACTTCGACGCGGGCTTCTTCGGTGTCTCGCCCCGCGAGGCCGTCGGCACCGACCCGCAGCAGCGCCTCCTTCTGGAGATCTGCTGGGAGGCCCTGGAACGGGCCGGCATCGACCCGGCCGGGCTGCGCGGCAGCCGCACCGGCGTGTTCGCGGGCACCAACCTGCAGGACTACACCACCCTGCTCAGCCTCTCGGACAACGCGGGCGACGACGGTGTCGGCAACTCCGCGAGCGTCCTGTCCGGCCGCGTCTCCTACACCCTCGGCCTGGAGGGCCCCGCGGTGTCCCTCGACACCGCCTGCTCGTCCTCCCTGGTGACCCTGCACCTGGCCGTGCAGGCCCTGCGCAACGGCGAGTGCGACCTCGCGCTCGCCGGCGGCGTCACCGTCATGTCGACGCCCACGGTCTTCCTGGAGTTCAGCCGGCAGCGCGGCCTCGCCCGCGACGGCCGCTGCAAGGCATTCGCGGACGCCGCCGACGGCACCGCCTGGGGCGAGGGCGCAGGCGTCCTCGTCGTCGAGCGGCTGTCCGACGCCCGCCGCAACAACCACCCCGTCCTCGCCGTCGTCCGCGGTACGGCCGTCAACCAGGACGGCGCCTCCAACGGACTGACCGCCCCCAACGGACCCTCCCAGGAACGCGTCATCTGGCAGGCGCTCACCTCCGCCGGCCTGGCCCCGGCCGACGTGGACGCCGTCGAGGCGCACGGCACCGGCACCAAGCTGGGCGACCCCATCGAGGCCCAGGCCCTGCTCGCCACGTACGGCCAGGACCGGCCCGCCGACCGGCCGCTGCTGCTCGGCTCGGTCAAGTCCCACATCGGCCACACCCAGGCCGCCGCCGGAGTCGCAGGCGTCATCAAGATGGTCCTCGCGCTGCGCGAGCGGCACCTGCCCGCCACCCTGCACGTCGACCGGCCCTCCACCCACGTCGACTGGTCCGCGGGACACGTCGAACTGCTCACCGACGCCCGGCCCTGGCCGTCCGCCGACCGCCCGCTGCGCTGCGGCGTCTCCTCGTTCGGCGTCAGCGGCACCAACGCCCACGTCATCCTCGAACAGCCCCCCGCACCGCAGGACACCGCACCGTCCGCCCCCGCCACCGACGCGCAGCCGCCCGCCACCGACGCGCAGCCGGCCACCGGCCCCTTCGCCTTCCCGGTGTCCGCACGCACGAGCAGCGCGCTGCGCGCCCAGGCCCGGCGCCTGCACGACCACCTGACCTCCGGGCAGCGGCCCGCCCCGCACCCCGCCGACCTCGCCCGCGCGCTCACCCGCACCCGCTCCGCCCTGGAACACCGCGCCGTCGTCGTCGCCCGGGACACCGGCGAACTCCTCGCCGGTCTTGCCGCCGTCGCCGAGGACACACCCGCACCCTCCGTGGTCAAGGGCATCGCCGACACCGAGGGCGGACCCGTCTTCGTCTTCCCCGGGCACGGCCCGCAGTGGCCCGGCATGGCCACCGAACTCCTCGACACCGACGAGGTGTTCCGCGCCCACTTCACCGAGGTCGCCTCCGCCGTCGAGGAGTACACCGACTGGAAGGTGCTGGACGTGCTGCGCGACACCGGCGGCGCCCCGCCGCTGGACCGCGTCGACATCGTCCAGCCCGTCCTGTTCGTGGTCTGCGTGGCGCTCGCCCGCCTGTGGCAGTCC
The DNA here is from genome assembly GCF_042887295.1 of Streptomyces sp. NPDC057950. Classification (NCBI taxonomy): domain Bacteria; kingdom Bacillati; phylum Actinomycetota; class Actinomycetes; order Kitasatosporales; family Streptomycetaceae; genus Streptomyces; species Streptomyces sp. NPDC057950. Next base: position 139,317 of record NZ_JBHVPP010000008.1, on the reverse strand, counting down.
CACGGGGTGCGGCCGGTCGCCGTCGCCGGCCAGAGCCAGGGCGAGATCGCCGCCGCGCACGTCGCAGGCGCCCTCACCCTGACGGACGCCGCCCGCATCGTCGTTGCCCGCGGCCGCGCGCTCACCCCGCTCTCCGGCCGCGGCGGCATGCTCTCCGTACCGCTGCCGCTCGCCGAGGTGGAACACCGCCTGGCCCGCCGGGAGGGACGGATCTCCGTGGGCTCGCTCAGCGGCCCCCGCGCGGTCGTCGTCTCCGGCGACACGCAGGCGCTCGACGCCCTTCAGGCCGAACTCGCCGACGAGGGCGTACGGTCCCGCCGCGTCGCCATCGGCTACGCCTCGCACTCCGCGCAGATCGAGGAGGTGCGCGACGACCTGCTCGCCGCGTTCGCGCCGGTCACCGCACGCCCGGCCGACGTGCCGTTCCACTCCACGGTCACCGGCGGCCGGATCGAGGACACCACCACGCTGGACGCGGACTACTGGTACCGCAACGTCCGGCAGACCGTCCGCCTCGGCGACACCGTCGAGGAGCTCGCCGCCGCCGGCCACCGCGTCTTCGTGGAGGTCGGCCCCCACCCCGTGGTGACCACCGTCCTCGGCGACGTCCTGGACGAGGCCGGCGCCACCGGCAGCGTCGTCGTCGCCACCCTGCGCCGCGGCGACGGCGGCCGCGCCCGCTTCCTGCTCTCGCTCGCCGAACTCCACGTACAGGGCTGCGCCGAACTCGCCGCCGCCGACGACAGCCCGCCACGCCGCGTCGACCTGCCCACCTACGCCTTCCAACGGCGGCGCTACTGGCCCGAGTTCACCCGGGCCGCGGCCGCCGGCGCCGCTGCGGGCACCAGCGACGGGCCGTTCTGGGAAGCCGTCGAGCAGGGCGACGTCACGGCCCTGACCGCCGCCCTCGACCTCGACGAGACCGCCGTCTCCCGGCTCGTCCCGGCGCTGGCGCACTACCGCCGGCACAGTGCCGAGACCGCCGTCGCCGACTCCTGGCGCTACCGCATCGCCTGGCAGCCCGTCGAGGACGGACCCGCCCCCGCCCTCAGCGGCCGCTGGCCCGTCGTCGTCCCCCCGGGCCGCGAGGACGGCCCCGAGGCCACCGCCCTGACCGCCGCCCTGCGGCGCGCCGGCGCCACCCCGGTGACCGTCCCCGTCGACTGCGCGGCCGACCGGACCGCCGTCGCCGCCGCCCTCTTCGCCGCCCTCACCGGGAGCGCCGGACCCTCCGCCGAGCCCTCCGCGACGAACCGTGCCGCGCAACCCGCCGGAGTCGTCTCGCTGCTCGCCCTCGACGAGGACCCGCTGCCCGCGCTGCCCGCCGTACCGAGAGGATTCGCCGGGACCGTCACCCTCGTCCAGGCGCTGCAGGACCTCGGCGCCGACGTCCCCGTGTGGTTCACCACGCGCGGCGCCGTCGCGACCGACGCGCACAGCGCCCCGCAGGCGCCCGTCCAGTCGATGGTCTGGGGGTTCGGACGGGTCGTCGCCCTCGAACAGGCCGATCTCTGGGGCGGTCTCGTCGACCTGCCCGCCGCCCTCGACGAGCGGGCCGCCGACCGGTTCACCGCCGTACTGGCCGGCCGCGACCACGAGGACCAGGCAGCGATCCGCGCCACCGGCGTCCTCGGCCGCCGTCTGCTGCGCGCGGCCACCGGCGTCCGGCCGGCCGGCCGCCGCTGGCACCCCGACGGCACCGTTCTGGTCACCGGCGGCACCGGCGCACTCGGCCGGCACGTCGCCCGCTGGCTGGCCCGCTCCGGCGCCCGCGACCTGCTGCTGGTCAGCCGCTCCGGCCCGGACGCGCCCGGCGCCGCCGAGTTCGCCGCCGAACTCGCCGCCCTCGGTGCCCGCGCCGACATCGCCCGCTGCGACATCGCCGACCCCGGCGACCTCGACCGCCTGCTCGCCGCGATCCCCGACGAACGGCCCCTGACCGCCGTGTTCCACACGGCCGCCGTCCTCGACGACGGCGTCATCGGCTCCCTCACCCCCGACCGCCTCGCCGACGTGCTGCGCGTCAAGGTGGGCGGCGCCCTCAACCTCGACTCCGCCACCGCCGGCCTCGACCTGTCGGCCTTCGTCCTGTTCTCCTCGTCCTCCGGAGTCTTCGGCAGCCCCGGACACGGCAACTACGCCCCCGGCAACGCCTTCCTCGACGCCCTCGCCGAGGACCGCCGCGCCCGCGGACTGCCCGCGACCGCCGTCGCCTGGAGCGGCTGGGCCGACGGCGGCATGGCCTCCGGCACCGTCGGCGAACGCCTGGAACGCCACGGCGTACGCCTCATGGACCCCGACACGGCCGTCACCGCGCTCCAGCACGCCCTCGACCACGGCGACACCACCCTCGTCGTCACCGACATCGACTGGGAGGTGTTCGGCACCGAACTCGCCAAGGGCCGCCCGCGCCGCCTCTACGCCGCCCTGCCCGAAGCCCGGCAGGCCCTGGCCGGCACCCGCGGCACCGCACCGGAGCCCGCGCCGGGGGAGCGCACCGGCCTCGCCGGACAGCTCGCCGCACTCGGCGACAGCGACCGCCGCGGCGCCCTGCTCACCCTCGTCCGGGCCCACATCGCCTACGTGCTCAACCACCCCAGCCCCGACGAGGTCGAACCCAACCGGGCCTTCCGGGAACTCGGCTTCGACTCGCTGACCGCCGTCGAACTGCGCAACGCCCTCAACGCGGCCACCGGCCTGCGGCTGCCGACCAGCCTCGTCTACGACTACCCGACGCCCGCCGCGCTCGCCGACCACCTCGGCGCCGAGCTGGCCCCCGCGAACTCCCCGGCCCCCGCCGCGGACACGGCCCCCGGCGTACGGCGCGCGGACACCGACGACGACCCGATCGCCATCATCGGCATGGCCTGCCGGTTCCCCGGCGACATCAGCACGCCCGAGGAGTTCTGGCGGCTGCTGGCCGCCGGCACCGACGCGATCACCCCCTTCCCCGACGACCGCGACTGGGACCTCGACGCGCTCCACGACCCCGAGCCGGGACACAGCGGCGTCTCCACCCGGGCGGGCGGCTTCCTCACCGGGTTCGCCGACTTCGACCCGGCGTTCTTCACCATCTCCCCGCGCGAGGCCGCCGCGATGGACCCGCAGCAGCGACACCTGCTCGAGATGTCCTGGGAGGCGTTCGAGCGGGCCGGCATCGAACCGAGGACCCTGCGCGGCAGCCGTACCGGTGTCTTCGCCGGCACCAACTACCAGGACTACTCCTCCCGGCCGCTCGCCCTCGACGAGGACGCCGGCGCCCACCTCGGCACCGGCAACTCGGCGAGCGTCCTGTCCGGCCGCGTCTCCTACACCTTCGGTCTGGAAGGGCCCGCGGTCACCGTCGACACCGCCTGCTCCTCCTCCCTGGTCGCCCTGCACCTGGCCGTGCGCTCCCTGCGCTCCGGCGAGAGCGACCTCGCGCTCGCGGGCGGCGTCACCGTGATGTCCACCCCCGGACTGTTCCTCGACTTCAGCCGGCAGCGGGGCCTCGCGGCGGACGGCCGCTGCAAGTCCTTCGCGGACGCCGCCGACGGCACCGGGTTCTCCGAGGGCGGCGGCATGCTCCTGGTGGAGCGGCTGTCCGACGCCCGCCGCAACGGCCACCGGGTCCTCGCCGTCGTGCGCGGCTCCGCCGTCAACCAGGACGGCGCCTCCAACGGGCTCACCGCCCCCAACGGCCCCTCCCAGCAGCGGGTCATCCGGGCCGCGCTCGCCGACGCGGGCCTCGGCACCGCCGACGTCGACGTCCTGGAGGCGCACGGCACGGGAACCATGCTCGGCGACCCGATCGAGGCCCAGGCCGTCCTCGCCACCTACGGCCAGGACCGGCCCGCGCAGCGGCCGCTGTGGCTGGGCTCGGTGAAGTCCAACATCGGTCACACCCAGGCCGGCGCCGGCGTCGCCGGGATCATCAAGATGGTCCTGGCCCTGCGCAACGGCGTCCTGCCGGCCACCCTGCACGTCGACCGGCCCTCCACCCACGTCGACTGGGAGGCGGGTGACGTCCGGCTGCTGACCGAGGCCGTCGCCTGGCCCGAGAACGACCGCCCCGGCCGCGCCGCCGTGTCCTCCTTCGGCATCAGCGGCACCAACGCCCACGTCATCCTCGAAGCCGCCGCCGAACGGGAACCCGGCGGGCCCGCCGAGGCCGGACCCGCCGCACCCGCCGCACCCGCGGCCACCGGCACCCATGCCCCCGTCACCCCCTGGGCGCTCAGCGCCCGCAGCGCCGCCGCCCTGCGGGACCAGGCGAGCCGCCTGCTCACCCACCTCGCCGACCGGCCCCAGGACGACCCCCGCGACGTGGGACTGTCCCTCGCCACCACCCGCACCGCCTTCGAACACCGGGCCGTCGTCCTCGGCGCCGACCGGGCCGAACTCACCGAGGCCCTCACCGCGCTGGCCGAGGGGCGCTCCGAGCCCCGGACCCCGGCCGGCGTGGCGCGCGGCGCCGGCCGCACCGCGTTCCTGTTCACCGGCCAGGGCGCCCAGCGCCCCGGCATGGGCCGCGAACTCCACCGCACGTACCCCGTGTTCGCCGAGGCATTCGACGCGGCCTGCGCCCACCTCCCCGGACTGCGCGACATCGTCCTCGGCGACGGCGACGGCGACGGCGACGGCGACGACGGCGGCGGCTCCGAGGCCGCTGCCGCCGAGGTCCTGAACCGCACCGAGCACGCCCAGCCCGCCCTGTTCGCCTTCGAGGTCGCCCTCTACCGCCTGCTGGAGTCCTGGGGCATCGTCCCCGACCAGGTCACCGGCCACTCCGTCGGCGAACTCGCCGCGGCCCACGTCGCCGGCGTCCTCTCCCTCCCCGACGCCTGCACCCTCGTCGCCGCCCGCGGCCGCCTCATGCAGCAACTGCCCCCGGGCGGCGCGATGGCCGCCCTGCAGGCATCCGAGGCGGAGGTGCTGCCCCTGCTCGCCGGGCGGGAGACCGCCGTCGGCATCGCCGCCCTCAACGGACCCGCGGCCACGGTCGTCTCCGGCACCGAGGACGCCGTCACCGCCGTCGCCGACCAACTGGCGGCGAGGGGCCGCAAGACCTCCCGGCTGCGCGTCAGCCACGCCTTCCACTCGCCGCTCATGGACCCCGTCCTCGACGCCTTCCGGACCGTCGCCGCACGGCTCACCTACTCCGCCCCGCACCTGGCCTTCGTCTCCGGAACGACCGGAGAGCCGGTCGGCGCACCGCAGTTGACCGACCCCGAGTACTGGGTACGCCACGTCCGCGAACCGGTCCGCTTCCACGACGCCGTCCGTCACCTCCGCGACGACCTCGCCGTCACCCGCTTCCTGGAGATCGGCCCGGACGCCACCCTCACCACCCTGGCCACGGCGGCCCTGGACGACCCCGACCGCCCCGAGGCCCAGCTCGTCCCGGCCGTCCGCAAGGACGTCCCCGAGGCCCGCGGCCTGCTCACCGCGCTCGGCCGGCTGTTCACCACCGGCACCGCACCCGACTGGCCCGCCCTGTTCACCGGCGCCCGGCCCGTCCCGCTGCCCACCTACGCCTTCCAGCACGAGCGCTACTGGCTGCCCAGCGCCCCCTGGACCGGCGACCTGGAGGGCGCCGGCCTGGAAACGGCGGCCCACCCCTTCCTGGGCGCCGCCGTCCGGCCCGCCGGCTCCGACACCGTCCTGCTCACCGGACGCCTGTCCCTGCGCACCCACCCCTGGCTCGCCGACCACACCGTGCTCGGCCAGGTCATCCTGCCCGCGACCGGCTACCTCGACCTCGCCGTCCACGCGGGCGACCGCACCGGCTGCGCCCACCTCACCGAACTCACCCTGCACAGCCCGCTGGTGATCCCCCGCGAGGGAGCCGTCCAGCTCCAGGTCACCGTCGAGGCACCCGACGAGCGGGGCCGGCGCACCTTCGGCGTGTACGCGCGCCCCGCCGACACCGACACCGGCACGCCGTGGGAACAGCACGCACGGGGCACCCTCGCCCCCGAGGACCAGGCCCCGGCCGCGCCGTCCGCCGACCTGAGCGTCTGGCCCCCGCACGGCGTCGAGACCGTCGCCGACGGCGGCCACTACGAAGGGTTCGCCGAGGCCGGGTTCGACTACGGGCCCAGCTTCCAGGGCCTGGGCCGGGTGTGGCGGCGCGGCGACGAGGTGTTCGCCGAGGTCGCCCTTCCCGAGGAGTACCGCGCCGACGCCCCCCGCTTCGGCCTGCACCCCGCCCTGCTGGACGCGGCGACCCACGCGCTTCTCGTCGAACTCCCGGGCGGCGCCGGGAAATCGCCGGAGCCGATGCTGCCCTTCGCGTGGAGCGGCCTGACCCTGCACGCGGAGGGCGCCACCGCCCTCAGGGTGCGGCTGGCACCGGCCGGACACGCCCACGGGTTCTCCGTGCTCGTCGCCGACACCGACGGCCGCCCCGTCGCCACCGCCGAGTCCATCACCCTGCGCGCCGTGGCCGCCGAACCGCCGCGCGAACACGACGACCGGGCACCCGGGCTGCTGCGCCTGGCCTGGAGCGACGCACGGCCCGCCCCGGCCGCACCCCGCCCCGAATCGGCCCGCTGGATCATCCTCGGTGAGGGCGACGACCGGGTGGCCCGGTCCGTCGACGCCGCGGGCGTCCACCTGGAGACGTACGCCGACCTCGAAGCACTCGGCAAGGCCGTGGACACCGGCATGACCATGCCGGACATCGTGCTCGTCGCCCCCGACGGCCACCGCCCCGACGACGGACACGACGTCCCCGGCACCGTCCGCTCCGCGCTCACCCCGGCCCACGACCTGATCCGCGGCTGGCTCGGCGACGAACGCTTCGCCGCCTCCCGCCTGGTGTTCGTCACCCGGACCTGCGTGGCCACCGACGACGACGGCGGCATCCAGGACCTGGCGGGCGCGGCCCTGTGGGGCATGGTCCGCTCCACACAGGCCGAACATCCCGGCCGTTTCCAGCTCGTGGACCTGCCCGGCACCCCCGACGAGGCGGACGAGCACGCCTTCCTCGCCGCCGTCGCCACCGTCCACCCGCAGAGCGCGGTACGAGGCGGCCGGGTCCTGCTGCCGGGCCTCGCCCCGGTCGGGCCCGGCACCGAGGCACCCGCCCTGGCGTCCGGCACCGTCCTGGTCACCGGCGCCACCGGCGCCCTCGGCAGCGCCCTCGCCCGGCACCTCGTCACCGCCCACGGCGTACGCAGCCTGCTGCTCACCGGCCGCCGCGGCCCCGACGCCCCCGGCGCCGGCGCACTGCGCGACGAACTCACCGCACTCGGCGCGGACGTCACCCTCGTCGCCTGCGACACCGCCGACCGCGACCAGGTCGAACGCCTCCTCGCCGCCGTCCCCGCCGACAGGCCCCTGACCGGCGTGGTGCACGCCGCCGGCGTCGTCGACGACAAGCCGGTCACCGCCCTGGACCCCGAACGCTTCGAGCGGGTCCTGCGCCCCAAGGCCGACGGCGGCTGGCTGCTGCACGAACTCACCGCCGGCCACGGCCTGGCCGCGTTCGTCCTGTTCTCCTCCGCCGCGGGAACCTTCGGCTCCCCGGGCCAGGCCAACTACGCCGCCGCCAACGCCTTCCTCGACGCGCTCGCCTCCCACCGGCGCTCGCTCGGCCTGCCCGCCTCCTCCCTCGCCTGGGGAGTGTGGGAGAGCGACAGCGCCATGACGGCCGGCCTCTCCGACACCGACCGCCGCCGCATGACCCGCGGCGGCATGCGCGCGCTGTCCACGAAGGACGGACTCCTCCTGCTCGACAGCGCACTGACCACCGACCGTCCCGCCCTCATCGCCATGGACACCACCGTCGGCACCGGCGCCCTGCAGGCCCTGCTGCGGCCCGCGGACCGCCCGGCCGGCCGCCGCAGCGCGGCGGGCGCCCGGCCGGCACCGACCACCTCCGCCCGGCTCGCCGGACTCGGCCCGGCCGAGCGCCGCACCACACTGCTCGGCCTGGTCCGCGACCTGGCCGCGGCGGTCCTCGGCCACGCGTCCGCCGACGCGGTGGAGGCCGACCAGCTCTTCACGGAACAGGGCTTCGACTCCCTGACCGCCGTCGAACTGCGCAACCACCTCGCCACCGCGACCGCCCTGACCCTGCCGCCGACCCTCCTGTTCGACCACGCCACCCCGGAACTGCTCGCCGCCCACCTCGACCAGCGGCTGCTGGACGCGCCCACCGGCGGCGACCCGGCGACGCCGGCCACCCGGCCCGCCGCGCACACCGGGGACACCCTCAGCGGCCTGTTCAAGCAGGCCTGCGAGAGCGGCCGCGTCGACGAGGGCTTCGCCCTGCTCCAGGCCGCCGCCGCACTGCGGCCGACCTTCGCCTCCCCGCGGGAACTGGCCGCGGCGCCCGAGCCGATCAGGCTCTCCAAGGGCGAAACCGGCACACCGTTCGTCTGCTTCAGCTCCTACGTGGCGCTGGCCGGCGTGCACCAGTACGCGCGGTTCGCCTCGGCCTTCCGCGGCGAGCGCGACGTATGGGCCCTGCCCACCCAGGGGTTCGGCACCGGTGAGGCACTGCCCGCCTCGTTCGACGCCGTCGCCGCGCTCCAGGCCGAGGCCGTCACCCGGACCGTCGGCGAGGGCCCCGTCGTCCTCGTCGGCTCCTCGTCGGGCGGCATCCTCGCCCTGGCCGCCGCCCGGCACCTCCAGGAACAGGGCAGGCCCCCGGCCGCCGTGGTCCTGCTCGACACCTACATGCCGCGCGCCGACTCGCCGTTCCTGAAGTTCTCCCAGCAGATGCTGGGCGGCATGTTCGACCGCGAGTCGATGTTCGCCCACATGGACACCGACCGGCTGACCGCCATGAGCTGGTACATCAGCCTCATCGGCGAATGGGAACCGGGACCGCTGGACAGCCCGGTCGTCCTGGTGCGCTCCAGCGAACCCCCGGTGCCCGCCGACCCGAGCGGCCCCCTGGAGCGGGAGGAGTGGCAGTCGTCGTGGGAGCGGGCGCACACCACGATCGACGTCCCCGGCAACCACTTCACGATGATGGAGAGCCACGCCCGCGGCACCGCCGAGGCCACCGACGCGTGGCTGGCGAGCCTGGGCCAGGACGGCTGACCCACCCCGCACAGCACGGTGCCCCCTGTGTCCGGACCGGACACAGGGGGCATCGTGTGGCGGAAAAGCCGGAAGAAACGGAAGAGACGAAAGAGCCGGAAGAGGCGGAGGGACGGTGTTCAGACCGCCCAGTGCGGCGTGTCGGTGATGGTGAGCACGGCCGCGCTGCACAGCCATCCCGGCCCCTGGGAGAACAGCAGGACGTTGTCGCCCGGCACCACCTCGCGCGTGCGCACCAGGTGCTCCAGGGAGATGAACACGTCGGCGCCGCCCACGTGCCCGACCGTCCGGCCGAAGTCCCAGCTGCACTCCGCCATGGTCAGCCCGAGCGGCAGCATGATCGAGTACTCGATCATCCGGCCGTCCATGTTGATCGGCACCACCTTGGTGAGGTCGGACGCGTTCAGGCCGGCGTCGACCAGCGACCGGTGGATCATGTCCAGGCCGAACAGGGTCAGCTTCTCCATCGTCTCCGACAGGGGCATCCGCTCGCTGAACTGCTCGGCCCGCTCGACCATGCCGGCCACCGTTCCGGTGTCCTCGCGCAGCAGCAGCGGCCCGTCCCCGCGGTGCCACGACTCCAGCTCGTGCAGCACCCCCGAGTTGAGGGAGCGCACCGCGGCGAAGCCCTCCTCGTCGCTCACCAGCACCGCGGCCGCGCCGTCCCCGAGGATGTACGCCTGGCCGAAGCCCTTCCAGCGGTCCATCTGCGGCGAGGAGAAGTTCTCGCCCGTCGTCAGCAGCACCGAGCCCGCCCCGGCGGCCCCGGTGAGCTTGCCGATCGCCACCTCCAGGGCGCTGAGCATGCCGTCGCAGCCCTGCTGGAGGTAGAGCGCGGGAATGTTGCCCAGGCCCAGCTCCCGCAGGATGTAGCCGGGCGGGTAGGCGCCGTCGGGGCCCTGGTAGTGGACGGCGCTGTGGATGTACGCCCCGAGGTCCTCGGGATCGGTCTTCGAGCGCTCCAGCGTGGTCCGGGCGGCCGCCACGACCAGGTCCATGGCCGGCACGTCACCGGCGACGTGGGTGCCCGTCAGCCCGTTCGCCGCCTGGATCTCGCCGTCCAGCCTCCCTTCGGCCACGGCCTGCAGGGCGTCGGCCCACTCGGGCAGCACGACGCCCAGCGATTCGATGTACACGTTCTCGACCCTCATCTGCCTTCTTCTCCTCTTCCGCCTTCGGGCGTTCTGTGTCGTGCGGCGTCATGACGGCGGACATCCCGCGTCACGACGGCGCCGGGCGGTGCGGCACCACCGTCGGGTGCCGCACCGCCCGGCCGGGGATCCCGCCTCAACGGGCCTGTCGGACAGCCTGGTTCAGCGGGCGAGCAGCTCCTTCTTCAGATGGCGGGCGAGCCCGGCCGGCGTGGCGAAGTCGAACACCACGGCCGCGGACAGGGGCAGCCCGGTCGCCTCGACCAGCGCGTTGCGCGCGGTGAGCGCCGTCAGCGAGTCGAAGCCGAGCTCCCGCGTCTCGCCGTCCGGCGGCACCTGGGCGCCGCCGGGCAGTCCGAGGGAGGCGGCGAAGTGCGTGCGTACCAGGTCGATGAGGGACTGCTCCTGCTCCGCGTCCGGCAGGGCCGCCAGCCGGTGCCGCAGCCCGGACGGGTCCGCCACCGCGTCACGGGCCACCCGGCGGCCCGCACCGGCCACCAGCCCCCGCCGCAGCGCGGCCGTGCCGGTGAGCGGGCCGGGGGAGCCGGTGCCGCCCAGCGGGGTGCGCGCGGCGACGACCGCGGGCAGCCCCAGCGAGCGCGCCGCGTCGAAGAGGTCGAGGGCCTCCCGCGAGGCCAGGTCGGCGCCGCGTACCGACACGGCGGGCACACCGGAGGCCCGCAGCCGCACCGCCCACGCGTCCAGGAACGCGCCGGCGGCCTCGGCGACCAGCCCGGGGGCGGTCGGCGAGGGGCCGGGGGAGCTGAGCACGAACGTGTCCACGTCCCCGGGCGCGAGCCCGTCGCCGAGGGCGAGCGCGGTGTCGACGACCGGCCGCAGCACCGCGTCGACATCACCGTCGGGCCCCTCGGAGGCGATGTGCACGGCCGCCGCGAACAGCACGGCCGAAGGACCGGCCGCCCGCAGCGGGCGCACGGACGCCACCGGGTCCGCCGCGTCCCACGCGGCCACGGACGTGCCCGGCACCCCGGCCCGCGCCGCGGCGTCCGGGTCCGGCCCCGCGGTGTCGGCCAACAGCACCTCACGCGAGCCGAGTCCGGCCGGCAGACGCCCGACCGGTGCGGTCGCCCCGGCCCGCACCACCAGCAGCGGGCCCGTGCCGCGCGGGGCGGGCACCGGCGAGCAGACGCCGGGCACGACGCGTTCGACCCGCGGCACGCGCGCCGCACGGCCGCGCAACGCCAGCCGGGGTTCTCCCGAGGCCACCGCGTCCGGCAGGACACGCCAGGCCCGCTTGGAGGCGTCCGTGTCGACCAGCAGGAAACGGCCCGGTGCCCGGTCCTGCGCCGCGCCGACCAGCCCCCACAGGGCGGCGGCCGGCAGATCCGGCGCCGGGGAACCGTCCCACGCGGGCACGGCACCTCGGGTCAGCACGACCAGACGGCTGTCCGCGAACAGCGGATCACCCCACCGGCGCGCCCACTCCAGGCCCTCGCGCACGGCGCCGCGCACCGCGTCCGCGACGTCCGCCCCGCTCCCGGCGGCGGCCGGGGCCCGGGAGACGACCACCACGTGCGGCGGCGCGGCGCCGTCCGAGACGGCCTTCGCGAGGGCGCCGAGGTCCGGATACGTCTCCGAGTAGCGCCCGGCGGCCATCAGCCCGGCGCGGACGCGCAGCGGGTCGTCGCCGACCACCGCCCACCGTTCGTCGCCGTGCCGCGCGGCCGCGGTGAGTTCCACGTCGTGCCACACCTGGGTGAACAGGCCGTCCTGCTGGAGTGCCGAGGCGCGGGCCAGCGTGGAGCGGGTCAGCCCGCCGGCCGTCACGGACTCCACGCTCAGTACCGGATCGCCGGCCGCGTCGGCGGCCTCGATGCCGAACCCGCCGTCGGGCCGCGGCCGTACCCGCACGCGCAGTACGGACGCCCCGGAGGCATGCAGCGTCACCCCGTGCCAGGTGTCCGGCCACCACAGGCCGTCGCCGTCCGGCGCGGGCGCCTGGACCGCCGGATCCACCCGGGTGTGCAGGAGCACGGGCCGCAGCACGGCGTCCAGCAGTGCCGGGTGCAGTCCGAACAGGGCTCCCTGCTCACGGCTGTCGTCGGGCAGCGCGACCTCGGCGAACAGCTCACCGTCGCGCCGCCACACCGTCCGCAGCTCCCGCGGCACGCCGTCGCCGGAACCGGAACCGGACGGCAGCTCCTCGAAGGGGACGCGCCGGGAACCCGCGGGCGGCCACACGGCCAGTTCACCCGGGCCGTCGGGGTCGGGGAGGCCGGGCGCGAGGGTGCCGGACGCGTGGCGGGTCCAGGGCCGCCCGGTCGCGCCCCCGCCGTCCCGCCGGGCGTGCACGGTCACGGGACGCACGCCCTCGTCACCGGCGGCCCCGACACTCACCCGCAGCTGGACGCCGTCCCGCTCGGGCAGCACCAGCGGTTCGCCGGTGCCCAGTTCCACCAGCCGTCCGCAGCCGACGTGGTTCCCGGCGTGCAGCACCAGCTCGGCGAGCACCGCGGGCGCCACGACGGCCGTACCGGCCACCGTGCGGGACGGCGGCGGAGCGTGCCCGCCGCCCCGCAGCCGGCCGGAGAACAGCACGCCGTCCCCGCCGGGCAGCTCGACCGCGGCCTGCAACAGCGGGTGCGCGCCGTCCAGCAGGCCCAGTTCCAGGGCCCCTTCGTAGACCCGCGAGGACCGCTGCGCCGTCCGGGCCCTGCGCCACAGCAGCCGGCCGGGCAGCCCGGCCAGACGCTTGCGGGCGATCTTCCCGGCGGGGTTGCGCGGGACCTCGTCGACCTCGTACAGCTCCTCGGGCAGCTTGAACGCCGACAGCTCCGCGCGGCACGCGGCCAGGACCGCGTCCGTGTCGATGCCGCCGGGTCCGCGCACCAGGTACGCCACCGGCACCTCACCGAGCGTGTCGTGCGGCTTGGCGCCCACGGCCGCGTCCGCGATGCCCTCCACCCGGCCCAGCACCTTCTCGATCTCGCCCGGATGGATGTTCTCGCCGCCACGGATGATGAGTTCCTTCAGCCGGCCGCTGATCGTGACGTACCCGGCGCCGTCCTGCCAGGCGATGTCACCGGTGCGGTACCAGCCGTCGCTCAGCACGGACGCCGTCGCCTCGTCCTGGCGGTGGTAGCCGAGCATCAGCGCCGGGCTGGAGACCCATACCTCGCCCTCCTCCCCGCCGGGCACCTCCTCCCCGGTGCGGGGGTCCGTCAGGCGCAGCGTCAGCCCCGGTACGGGCAGCCCGCAGGAGCCCGCCACGTACGGGCCCTCGGGGAGGGTGGTGGTGATCGCGCCGCCGGTCTCGGTGCTGCCGTAACTGTCCAGCAGCGGCAGGCCGAACGCGGCGCGGAAGGACTCGTGCAGCGACACCGGGCAGGAGGAGCCCGCGACCATGCACAGCCTCAGGTCCGCCGGCGCGTCGAAGCCGTCGGACCGGGCCCGCTCGACCATGTGGTGGTACATCGTCGGCACCCCGACGAGGAACGTGGAGCGCTCCTCGCGGGCCGTGCGCAGGATCTCGTCCGCCGCCAGCCCGTCGGTGATCCGGGCCGTCGCGCCGACCGCCAGCACGCCCAGCACGCACACGTTGTGCGCGACGGCGTGGAACAGCGGCATCGGCCACAGCACCCGGTCCTCGGGCGACAGCCCGAGCACCGGGGCGGTGCAGGCGCCGGTCGCCCACAGCGACGACCGCTGGGTGGAGACCACGCCCTTGGGCCGGCCCGTGGTGCCGGACGTGTAGAGCATCCACGCGGGCTCGTCCAGGCCCAGGTCGTCGCGTGGCGGATGACGTATCGACCAGGTCGTCGCCAGGGTCTCGTACCGCGGCAGGCCGTGGTCCTCCCCGGCCCCCGAGGGGTCCGGCACGACCACGACCGCGACCCCCGGCCGGTCGACCAGGACCCGGCGCACCTGCGGCAGTTGGGCCACCCCGGTGATCACCATGCGGGCCGCGCAGTCGTCGAGCAGGAAGGACAGCTCCGCGTCGGTCGACTGCGGGTTGAGCGGGACGCCGACCGCGCTCGCCCGTGTGATGGCCAGGTAACTCTCCACCGTCTCCACCCGGTTGGGCAGGTAGATCACGGCACGCGCCCCGCGTTCGAGGCCCAGTTCGGCGAGGTGGCCGGCCACCCGGGCGGTGCGCAGGGCGAGTTCGGCGTACGTCACCGAGCGGTGGGCGTCGCGGAACGCGGGCTGCCGGGGCCGGTGTTCGGCGTGCCCGGCGAGCAGCTCGTGCAGCGGCCGGACGAGATCGGCACGGAACATCTCACTCACGCTCCTCGGACTCCCGGCGGTCAGGCGGCGGACGCGCGGTAGCGGCGCACCGCCAGCGCCCGGCACGCCAGGGCGATGACGACCGACCACGCCACGGACACCACCACGGCGTGTTCGGCGGGCCAGCCGGTCGTCGCGTGCAGCCCGGGGTTGCCGAACAGGTCACGGGCCGCCTGGACGGTGGCCGTGAGCGGGTTCCACTCCGCCGCGAAACGCAGCGGGGCCGGGAGCGTGGACGGCGCGACGAACGCGTTCGAGAGGAAGGTCAGCGGGAACAGCCACAGGAAGTTGCCGGTCGCGGCGGCTTCCGGCGCACGGACCGACAGGCCGATGAGCACCCCCACCCACGACAGGGCGTAGCCCAGCAGGAGCAGCAGCCCGAACGCCGCGGCCGCGTGCAGGAATCCGTGGTGGATGCGCCAGCCGACGATCAGGGCGCAGCCCACCATGACCACGATCACGGCGCTGTTCTGCACCAGGTCGGCGAGCGCGCGGCCGGTCAGCAGCGCCCCGCGGGACATGGGCAGCGAGCGGAACCGGTCGACCATGCCGCTCTTGAGGTCGTTGGCCATGCCCACACTGCTGTTGCTGGCGGTCGCGAAGGCGATGGTCTGCGCGAAGAAGCCGGGCATCATGTACTCGCGGTAGGCCTCCGGGCCGCCCGCGCCGGGCAGTGCGAAGGAGCCCGCGAAGAGGTAGGCGAAGAGCAGGACGAACACGATCGGCTGCACGAGGCTGAGGACCAGCACCTCGGGGATGCGGACCATCCTGATGATGTTGCGCCGCGTGATCACGACCACGTCGTGGATCGCCTTCGCCGCGGACGCGGGGCGCAGGGCGTCCCCGCCGCGGGCCTGTACCGCCCATGCCACGGTCATCACTCCTTCTCGTTCGACGCGCCGGCCGAGACCATCGCGTGCCCGGACCGGCCGCCGCGGGGCGGGTCCGTCAGGGCCAGGAACACCTCGTCGAGGGTCGGCTGGCGCAGGCTGATGTCACTGATCTCGATCCCGGCGCCGGCCAGGGCACCGATGACCTCGGTCAGCAGGTGCACGCCGCCGTCCACCGGCGCGGAGACCAGCGACCTGGCCCGGTCCACGTCGGGGGCGCGGGTGCTGAAACGGCCCAGCAGAGCGGCGGCGCCCTCGATCTGTTCGGCGCGTTCCACCACGATCTCGATCTGCTGCCGGCTGGTGCGTGTCTTGAGTTGGCGCGGTGTGCCCTGGGCGATGATCCGGCCCTGGTCGACGACGGCGATGTCCTGGGCGAGCCGGTCCGCCTCCTCCAGGTACTGCGTGGTCAGCAGCAGGGTGGTGCCCGCGTCGACCAGCCGGTCGATGGCCTCCCACAACAGCAGGCGGCTGGTGGGGTCGAGGCCCACCGACGGCTCGTCGAGGAACATCACCGACGGCCGCACCACCAGCGCGCACGCGAGGTCGAGCCGCCGGCGCATGCCGCCCGAGTACGTGGTGGACACCCGGTCGGCGGCCCCGGTCAGCTCGAACTGCGCGAGCAGTTCCTCGGCCCGGCGCCGGGCCGCGCCGGCCCGCATGCCGTACAACTCGCCGATCATGCGCAGGTTCTCACGGCCCGTCAGCCGGTCGTCGACGGCGGCGAACTGACCGGACAGCCCGATCGACCGGCGCACCAGGTCCGGGGCGCGGACCACGTCGTGGCCCGCGACCGTGGCGCTGCCCGCGTCGGGGCGCAGCAAAGTGGTGAGCACCCGGACGGCGGTGGTCTTGCCCGCCCCGTTGGGGCCCAGCAGACCCAGCACGGTGCCCTCCGGGACCGTGAGACTGACTCCGTCGAGAGCCCGGATCTTCCCGAAGGTCTTGACGAGGCCCTCAGCGTGGATGGCGCCCGGCATGGCTTCTCCGTCCTGTTTCTGCGTTCGGTGGGACTTCTCAGTTCGCGGAGATCAGCTTCAGCTCGGGGTGGGCGGTGCCGCCCGCGATCGCGGTGGACGAGATGTGCGAGACGACCCGCTTGTCGACCGGGTCGTTCGCCGGGTCGTCGTTGACCTTGAGGTGCTCGTAGGTCGTGGAGCGCTGCGCGGGCACCCGCCCGGCGCCGCGGATCAGCGTGAGCAGTTCCACCAGGTTGGAGCGGTGCTTGGCGCCGGCCGAGGAGACCACGTTCTCCTCCAGCATCACGGAGCCGAGGTCGTCCGCGCCGTAGTGCAGGGTCAGCTGGCCGGCCTCCTTGCCGGTGGTCAGCCACGAACCCTGGATGTGGGCCACGTTGTCGAAGAAGAGCCGGGCGATCGCGATCATCCGCACGTACTCGAAGAGCGTGGCCTGCGTGCGGCCCTTGAGGTGGTTGTTCTCCGGCTGGTAGGTGTACGGGATGAAGGCGCGGAAACCGCCGGTCCGGTCCTGTACGTCGCGGATCATCCGCATGTGCTCGATGCGCTCGGCGTTGGTCTCGCCGGTGCCCATGAGCATCGTCGAGGTCGACTCGACCCCCAGCCCGTGCGCGGCCTCCATGATCTCCAGCCAGCGTTCGCCGGACTCCTTGAGCGGGGCGATCGCCTTGCGGGGGCGGGCGGGGAGCAGTTCCGCGCCGGCGCCCGCGAAGGAGTCGAGGCCGGCGGTGTGGATCCGCTGGATGGCCTCCTCCACGCTCACCTTGGAGATGCGGGCCATGTGCTCGACCTCGGACGCGCCGAGGGAGTGGATGACCAGCTGGGGGAAGTTCTCCTTGATCGCGGAGAAGTGCTTCTCGTAGTACTCCACTCCGTAGTCGGGGTGGTGTCCGCCCTGGAACATGATCTGGGTGCCGCCGAGTTCGACGGTCTCCGCGCAGCGGCGCAGGATGTCGTCGAGGTCGCGGGTCCAGCCCTTGGCGGTGTCCTTGGGCGCGGCGTAGAAGGCGCAGAACTTGCACGCCGTGACGCACACGTTCGTGTAGTTGATGTTCCGCTCGATGATGTACGTCGCGATGTGCTCGGTGCCGGCGTACCTGCGGCGGCGTACGGCGTCGGCGGCGGCGCCCAGCGCGTGCAGCGGAGCGTCACGGTACAGGGCCAGGGCCTCCGCCGGGGTGATGCGCTCACCCTCGGCGGCACGGTCGAGGACGGACTGCAACGGGGACGGGGTAGGTCGGGGCATGATGCCGGCCTTTCCGGGGCTGTGGATGGTGTTCCTGGTCATGGCGGGGGTGTCACTCGGGGGCGGTGCCCAGCAGGCGTACGGCCACGTCGGGCGGGAAGCCCTCGGCCGCACCGCCGACCCGGCGGGCGAACTCCTTGATGCCGGCCAGCTGCTCCGCGCCGAGCCGGAAGTCGAGCGCCTCGGTGTAGTACCGCTCCAGCGTTCCGGCGTCGAACTCCTCCCACTGGGAGGCCTGTTCGCTCACCTCGGTCACCTCGCGCAGCGACAGGTCCCGGGAGGCCAGCAGGTCGGCGTGGACCTGGTGGACCAGAGCGGGCTCGCGGGCGAGGAAGTCGCGGCGCGCCGCGAACACGGCGAACACGAACGGGAGGCCGGTCCACTCCTTCCACATCCGGCCCAGGTCATGGACCTGGAGGCCGAGTCCGGGGGCCTCGTGCAGCGCGGCACTCAGCGCCACGTCACCGATGATGACCGCCGCGCGTGCCTCGGACATCATCGTGCGCAGGTCGGGCGGCCGTACCACGTACTCGGGCCGCACACCCACCTTCTCCTCCAGGAGCAGCCGGGCCAGCCGCACCGAGGTCCGGCTGGTCGAGCCCAGCGCGACACGCTCACCGTCCAGCTGCTCCAACGGCACCTGACTGAGGATCAGACACGACATGACGTCGCCGTCGCTGCCCACCGCGATGTCCGGCAGGGCCACCAGGTCGTCGGCGTGCCGCAGGAACTCGACCAGGCTGATCGGCCCGATGTCGAGATCACCGGCGGCCAGCGCCTTGTTGAGGCCGTCCGGGCTGTCCGTGCGCAGATCCAGGTCGAGCAGGCTGCCGGTACGGGCCAACCCCCAGAACAGCGGAAGGCAGTTGAGGAACTCGATGTGCCCGACTCGGGGGCGGCGACGTTTGGTGCGCAGCGCCGACGACGGTTCTGCGACGAGTGGTTCGGTCATCTGTGGACGCTCCCGGAGCGGGTCGAAGAGGGGCGGCGGGGCGTACTCGGTGCCCGGCGCACGGAACGAGGAGGGACAAAGGACGGGTGTGCGACGCGCCGGGAGAGGAGCATCCCGGCGCCCGCCTGAACGTGTGCGGCCCTGCCCGGCGGCCCGCGCCGGTCCTACGCCCCGCGGGAGACCGTCGCGGTGAAGTGCTCGGTGAGGACGGCGAGGACGTCCGCCGCCCGGTCGGTGAGATAGAAGTGGCCGCCGGGGAACACCTGCAGCGTGCTGCCGCCCAGTGTGTGGCCCTCCCAGGCGCGTGCCTCGTCCAGCGAGGTCTTCGGGTCGTCGTCGCCGACCAGCACCGTCACCGGGCAGCGCACGGTGTCGTCCGGCGCGGCCAGATAGGTCTCGACGGCCGTGTAGTCGTCACGGATCGCCGGTAGCACCATGCGCAGCAGCTCCTCGTCGTCGAGGAGCCGGCTGTCGGTACCGCTGAGCGCGCGGATCTCGGCGATCAGCCGGTCGTCACCGAGGGTGTGCACCTTCTCGTCCCGGGTCCGGGACGGTGCCCGCCGCCCCGACGCGAACAGCCGCACCGGTCCGGTCCCGGACCGCTCCAGACGCCGGGCCACCTCGAAGGCGACCACCGCTCCCATGCTGTGCCCGAAGAACGTCAGCGGCCGGTCCTGCCAGGCCCGCAGCGCCTCGGCGACCCGGTCGGCGAGTTCGGTCACCGAGGTCAGCCCCGGCTCATGACGCCGGTCCTGCCGTCCCGGGTACTGCACCGCGACCACGTCGACGGCGGGGCTGAGGGCCGCGGCGACCGGCAGGTAGAAACTGGCGGAACCCCCCGCGTGCGGAAAGCACACCAGACGCTCGGCCGCTTCGGGAGCGGGACGGAAACTGCGGATCCACAGATCGTCCGCGGGAGTTGGACTCATGGGACGCGGATGTCCTTCCAGGGGATCGGCGCACCCGGCACAGGGGCCCGGTGCGCGGTGCGGAACTGGCTGCGGTGCTGCGGAGCCTCAGGCGCTCTCCGCCTCCGGACCCCAGACCTCGACGTCGTCGGCGACACGGCGCACGTGGATGCACTCGCCGGGGCACTCCTTGGCGGAGTCGGCGACATCCGGCAGAAGCTCCAGCGGGATCCGCGTGGCGGCGCGGGGTTCCTGGAGGAGTTCGTCGTCCTCGTCTTTCACATAGGCGATGCCGTCCACGTCCAGTTCGAACACCTCGGGCGCGTACTGGGCACAGATACCGTCGCCGGTGCACAGCTCATGGTCGATCCAGACCTCGAAGGCCTGCTCGCCGCTCGTCTGCTGGGACATGTCCACCTGCCTGCCGATCGTGTCGTGAGACCGCGCACCGCGGTGCGCGGGGGTGAGGGGAGAAGGAAGGCCGCGGCAGGACACACCGTCCGCCGCGGCCCGGCGCGTCAGACACGCATCGGCTGCGGCTCGTCGCGGCGGGTGCGGTCCGGGCCGTCGTACTCGCGGATGATCTCGTAGCGGGTGTTGCGCTCCACGGGGCGGAAGCCGGCGTCGCGGATCAGGTCGAGCAGATCCTCGCGGGTCAGCTTGTTCGGGGTGCCGTAGTTGTCCGCGTCGTGCGTGATCTTGTACTCGACGACCGAACCGTCCATGTCGTCCGCGCCGTGCTGCAGGGCGAGCTGCGCGGTGTGCAGGCCGTGCATGACCCAGAAGACCTTGACGTGCGGGACGTTGTCGAACAGGAGACGGGAGACCGCGAAGATCTTCAGCGCCTCGGTACCGGTCGCCATCTGGGTGCGCGCCTGCAGCTTGTTGCGGACCTTGCCGTCCTTCATGTCCACGAAGTCGTGCTGGTAGCGCAGCGGGATGAACACCTGGAAGCCGCCGGTCTCGTCCTGCAGCTCACGGAGCCTGAGGACGTGGTCGACGCGGTGGCGGGGCTCCTCGATGTGCCCGTACAGCATGGTGCACGGCGTCTTGAGGCCCTTGGAGTGCGCGAGGCGGTGGATGCGCGACCAGTCCTCCCAGTGGGTGCGGTGGTCGACGATGTGCTGCCGCACCTCCCAGTCGAAGATCTCCGCGCCACCGCCGGTCAGCGACTCCAGACCGGCGTCGATCAGCTCGTCCAGGATGTCGGAGGCCGACAGGCCGGAGATCGTCTCGAAGTGGTGGATCTCCGTCGCCGTGAACGCCTTCAGCGAGACGTTCGGCAACGCCTTCTTCAGCTCCCGCAGCGAACGCGGGTAGTAGCGCCAAGGAAGCGTCGGGTGCAGGCCGTTGACGATGTGCAGCTCCGAGAGGTGCTCGCTCTCCATCGTCTTGGCGAGACGGACCGCCTCCTCGATGCGCATCGTGTACGCGTCCATCTCGCCCGGCTTGCGCTGGAACGAGCAGTAGGCGCACGACGCGGTGCACACGTTCGTCATGTTGAGGTGACGGTTGACGTTGAAGTGGACCACGTCGCCGTTCTTGACCGTCCGCGCATGGTGCGCGAGCTCGCCCAGCCAGGCCAGCTCGTCCGACTCGTACAACGCGATGCCGTCCTCGCGGGACAGCCGTTCACCGGAGTAGACCTTCTCCTCCAGCTCACGCTTGAGCCCTGCGTCCATTACCGGGGAACCTCCTCGGTCAGTGCCTGGCGGCACACGTAGTGAGTGCGAGTACGCGGGTGGCACGTAACTCGTCTGCGGGCCCCGGCCGAGCCACCCGTCTTCGCGGACGACTCGCGCCGCCGTGGATCCGGCAGGGCGGAACTGGTGCGGAGCCGCGCCACCCGACCCGGGCCGGCCGGCCCGTCCGTTCCGGACGAGCTCGAACCCTCCCGGAGACAGCGGCACATGGACCGCTGCCGACCGGAACACAGGGGTTCCGGCCATGTCGGATGAGGCTCCCTCATCTTCGCGGAGGACAGTCTGGGGAAAACCCCACACCCACTGCGGCTTTCCTGGAGGGGGCGCGCGAGCGCCGTCACCGGATCACTCACGGCAGAGAATGAGGCGGGCCGCATGACGTCACCACTGACCCTGGCGCACTCCCCGTGCCCGAACGACACGTTCGTCTTCCACGCCCTGACCCACGGACTGATCCCCGGCGCTCCCGGAACCGACGTGCGCCTGGCCGACATCGACGTCACCAACGGACTCGCCGAACGCGGTGAACTGGACGTCCTCAAGGTGTCCTACGGCGTCCTGCCGCACGTACTCGACACCTACGCCCTGCTGCCGTGCGGCGGCGCCGTCGGCCGCGGCTGCGGACCGCTCGTCCTGCGCAGGCGGTCCGGCCCCGCCGGCCGCCTCACCGGCGCCCGCGTCGCCGTACCCAGCACGAGCTCCACCGCCTACCTCCTCTTCCGCCTCTGGGCGGCCCGCGCCGTCCCCGGCGGCGTCGGTGAGATCGTCGTCCTGCCCTTCCACGAGATCATGCCCGCCGTGCGCGACGGCCTCGTCGACGCCGGCCTCGTCATCCACGAGGCCCGCTTCACCTACCGCCACTACGGCCTGCACAGCGTCGCCGACCTGGGCGAGGAATGGGAGAAGGAGACGACCCTGCCCGTCCCGCTCGGCGCCATCATCGCCCGCCGCAGTCTCGGCGCCACCCGTCTCACCGCCCTCGCCGACGCCGTCCGCGCCTCCGTCCGCGCCGCCTGGGACACCCCCGCCGCCTCCCGCCCCTACGTCCTGCAGCACGCCCAGGAACTGGCCACGGACGTCGTCGACCAGCACATCGAGCTCTACGTCAACTCCTTCACCGCGGAACTCGGCGACGAAGGCCACGCCGCCGTACGGGAACTCCTCGGCCGCAGCGCCGACCTCGGCCTGCTGCCCGTCGTACCCGACGGCGCCCTGGACTTCCCCCCGGACCTCTAGGGCTTGTTGCGAAAGTCCCGCCTGCCTCGTGACGCCCGGCACGTTCCCTCACTGCCTCGAGGGCGTGGGAGGTGCCCCCACTCGCCGCACCGGGCGGAAGCCCGGGTACGTCCCGTACGCGGGCTTCCGCCCGGCACCGAGAGCACGCACCGGACGCCGCGAGGCCCGCCCTCCGGGCGGACGACGGAAGTTTCGCAACACGCCCTGGAGCCCAGCGCCCGCCAACGCTAGGGGATCTCTTAGAGCCTGTCGCCGCAGGTCCGGAAGCCACCCCCGGCCGTCCGCATAATCGGCCCCAGGCCGCCCGCACCCGTCCGGGACCGCCACCGCCCGCGCCACCGACGCACCACCGGCGACACCACGGGCCCCGCTGTCGAAGGGAACCGATCCGTGACCGAGGACAGGCTCCGCGAACTTCACGCGTTCCTGAAGCGCGTCACCGCAGACCTCCAACGCACGCGCAACCGCCTGCACCAGGTCGAGTCGAGGGCCACGGAACCCATCGCCATCGTCTCCATGAGCTGCCGCTACCCCGGCGGCGTACGCACCCCCGAAGACCTCTGGCACCTCGTGGACAGCGGCACCGACGGCATCTCGGACTTCCCCGAGGACCGCGGCTGGTCCGTCGACACCCTCTACGACCCCGACCCCGACCACCCCGGAACCTGCTACACCCGCCACGGCGGATTCCTGCACGACGCCGTCGACTTCGACGCCGACTTCTTCGGCATGTCACCCCGCGAAGCCCTCGCCACCGACCCCCAGCAGCGCCTGCTCCTCGAGGTCACCTGGGAGGCCATGGAGCGCGCCGGACTGCGCCCCGCCGACCTGAAGGGCACCGCCACCGGCGTCTTCGCGGGCGTCATGTACAACGACTACGGCTCACGGTTCCCCGAACCGCCCGAAGGACTCGACGGCTACATCGGCAACGGCAGCGCCGCCAGCATCGCCTCCGGACGCATCGCCTACACCTTCGGCTTCGAAGGCCCCGCCATCACGGTGGACACCGCCTGCTCCTCCTCCCTGGTCGCCCTGCACCTCGCCGTCCAGGCCCTGCGCGCCGGCGAGTGCGACCTCGCCCTCGCCGGTGGCGTCGCCGTGATGTCCACCCCGGTCACCTTCATGGAGTTCAGCCGTCAGCGCGGACTGTCCGCCGACGGCCGCTGCAAGTCCTACGCGGACGCCGCCGACGGCACCGGCTGGGGCGAGGGCGTCGGCATGCTCCTGCTGGAGCGCCTCTCGGACGCCCGCAGGGCCGGCCACGACGTCCTCGCGGTCATCCGCGGCTCCGCCGTCAACCAGGACGGCGCGAGCAGCGGCCTCACCGCTCCCAACGGCCCGTCGCAGCAACGGGTCATCCGCGCCGCGCTCGCCGCCGCCGACCTCCGGCCGGGCGACGTCGACGCCGTCGAGGGCCACGGCACCGGCACCACCCTCGGCGACCCCATCGAGGCCCAGGCCCTGCTCGCCACCTACGGCCAGGACCGGCCCGCCGGCCGCCCCCTGTGGCTCGGCTCGCTCAAATCGAACATCGGCCACACCCAGGCCGCCGCGGGCGTCGGCGGCGTCATCAAGATGGTGCAGGCCCTGCGCCACCGGCGGCTGCCCCGCACCCTCCACGTCGACCAGCCGTCCACCACCGTCGACTGGACGGAGGGCGACGTCCGCCTGCTGACGTCACCGGTCGAATGGACCGACCCGGGCAGGCCGCGCCGGGCGGGCGTCTCCGCCTTCGGCGTCAGCGGCACCAACGCCCACGTCATCGTGGAACAGGCGCCGCCCGCCGAACCGGCGGACGACCGGGACGACGACGCACCGGCCGACGCCGCCGGGACACGAACCGCGCCCACCCCGCCGGTCGTGCCCTGGCTGCTGTCCGCACAGACCCCACAGGCCCTCCAGGCCCAGGCCCGCGGCCTGCTCACCCACCTCGGCACCCGCCCCGACGACGGCGACCACGCCGTGGCGCACGTCCTGGCCACCACCCGCTCCGTGTTCGACCACCGTGCCGTCGTCCTCGGCGACGACCACGACGCCCTGATCCGCGGCCTCGAAGCCGTGGCGGACGGCGCCCCCGCCCCCGAGGCCGCCGTGGGAACGGCCCGCCGCGGCGGAGGCAAGCTCGCCTTCCTGTTCTCCGGCCAGGGCGCGCAACGCCTGGGCATGGGCCGGGAGTTGTATGACTCGTATCCGGTGTTCGCCGAAGCCTTCGACGCGGTGTGCGCGCACGTGGACGAGGGGCTGCGGGAGGTGGTGTTCGGTGCGGACGCCGACCTGCTGAACGAGACGGGCTGGACGCAGCCCGCGCTGTTCGCGATCGAGGTCGCGCTGTTCCGGCTGGTGGAGTCGTGGGGTGTGCGGCCCGACTTCCTGATGGGCCACTCAGTCGGTGAGCTGGCTGCCGCGCATGTGGCGGGGGTGTTCTCCCTGGAGGACGCGTGCCGTCTGGTGTCGGCGCGTGGCCGTCTGATGCAGGAACTCCCCTCCGGTGGTGCGATGTTCGCGCTGGAGGCCGCCGAGGACGAAGTCCTGCCGCTGCTGGCGGAAGGGGTGTCGGTCGCGGCGGTCAACGGCCCGCGCTCGGTGGTGGTCTCCGGTGTCGAGACCGCGGTGGAGGCGGTCGCGCAGGGGATAGCCGCTCTGGGCCGCCGTACCTCCCGTTTGCGGGTCTCGCACGCCTTCCACTCGCCGTTGATGGAGCCGATGCTCGCGGAGTTCCGCACGGTCGCGGAGAGTGTCACCTACGCACCGCCGCGCATCGCGGTCGTCTCGAATGTGACCGGACAGGCCGCCGGTGCGGGGGAGTTGGAGTCGGCCGAGTACTGGGTCCGGCATGTGCGCGAGGCCGTGCGGTTCGCGGACGGGGTGCGCACGCTGGCCGCGAACGGTGTCACCCGGTTCGTGGAGCTCGGCCCGGACGGCACCCTCACCGCCCTCGCGCAGTCCAGTGTCTCCGGCGACGAGGGCACGTTGTTCGCGTCCGTCCTGCGCAAGGACCGCCCCGAGCCGCTCACGGCGCTCGGCACGATCGCCACCCTCCACACCCGCGGCACCCCCGTCGACTGGCCCGCCGTGATCCAGGGCGGCGACTGCCCGCCGGTCACCCTGCCCACCTACGCCTTCCAACGCCGGCGCTACTGGCTGGACCCCGTCGCCAAGAACACCGCCAGGACGACGGGACACCCGCTGCTCAGCACGTCCATCGCGCTCGCCGGCTCACACACCGTCGTCTCCACCGGACGCGTCTCGCGCCGGACCCAGCCCTGGCTCGCCGACCACACCGCTTTCGGCACACCGCTCGTGCCCGCCGCGGTCTTCACGGACCTCGCCCTGCACGCCGGTGCCCGGCTCGACAGCCCCCACCTGGCCGAACTCACCGTGGACCGGCCCCTCGTCCTGCCCGAGACCGGCGAGACCGAGATCCAGACCGTGGTCGAGGGCACCGAGGAGGAAGGCCGCTGGACGTTCACCGCGCACTCCCGCCCCGCCGCCCCCACGGGGGACGGCCCCTGGCAGCAGCACGCACGAGGCGTCCTGCTGCGGCGGCCGGACACCGTGACGGCCGCCGAGCACCAGGACCCGGCCGCCTGGCCGCCCACCGGAGCCATCCCCCTCGACCTCGACGAGCTCTACCTCACCCTCGAGGACCGCGACACCGTACCCGGCACCGCCCTGCGCACCCTGACAGCCGCCTGGCGGCTCGGCGACGAGGTGTACGCCGACGCCGTGCTGCCCGATCCGCAGCGCGCCGAGGCCGGCCACTTCACCCTGCACCCGGCCCTGATCGAGGGCGCCCTCCTCGCGCTCTCCGCGACCGGACACCCCGCACCCCACGCCCTGTCGTGGTCCGGTCTCACCCTGCACGCCACAGCCGCCGAGTCCGTACGCGTCCGTATCCGCCCCCGCCCGGACGGCACCGTCGCGCTCGCCCTCTTCGACCCCACCGGCGCACCCGTCCTCAGCGCGGACGCACTGAGGACACGCACCCTCACGGCGTCGGACCTGCCGGCCTCCGAGGCCGCGGAGAACGACGACGTCTTCGGCCTCGTATGGACCGCCTCGCCCGGACCGGTGCTGGCGAACGCCCCCCGACTCGCCGTCCACGCCTCCCTCGACGACCTCCTCACCGCCGCCGGGACCGGCCCGGTGCCCGAGGTCGTCGCCGTTCCCCTCCACACCCCCCTCGACGACCGCACGGCGACCGCCGAAGCCGTCCGCACCGCCACCACCACCGCACTCGCCCTGCTGCAGACCTGGCTGACGGACGACCGCTTCACCGGCTCCCGCCTGCTCCTGCTCACCTCCGGCGCCGTCGCCGCGGCCGACGGCGAGACACCCGGCGACCTGCCCGCCGCGGCCGTCCGCGGACTCGTGCGCTCCGCCCAGGCGGAGAACCCCGGCCGCTTCCTGCTCATGGACACCGACACCCCCGGGCCCGACCCGCGGGCCGTCGCCGAGGCACTGCGCCACGACGAGCCCGACACCGCCCTCCGCGACGGCCGGGTCCTGCTGCCCCGCCTCACCCGCACCGATGCCGGGCAGACCTCGCGGACAACGGTCTTCGATCCCGAGCGCACGGTCCTGGTGACCGGCGGCACCGGCACCGTCGGCGCCGCCACCGTCCGCCACCTGGTGACCGGGCACGGCGTACGCCACCTCGTCCTCGCCGGACGCAGGGGCGCGGACGCGCCCGGCGCCCGCGAACTCGTCGCCGAAATGGCCGAGGCGGGCGCCGACGTCACCGCGGCCGCCTGCGACGCCACCGACCGCGACGCCCTGGCCGCACTACTGGCGGCCATCCCACGGGCCCACCCGCTGGGCGCCGTCGTCCACGCCGCCGGCGTGGTGGACGACGGCCTCATCACCTCCCTCACCCCCGAACGCCTCGAGGCCGTACTGCGCCCCAAGGTCGATGCCACGGTCAACCTCCACGAGCTGACCCGCACCCTCGACCTGACGGCCTTCGTCATGTTCTCCTCGGCCGCCGCCACGCTCGGCAGCCCCGGCCAGGGCAACTACGTCGCGGCCAACTCCTTCCTGGACGCCTTCGCCGGACACCTCCGCGGCGAAGGACGCCCCGCCCTCTCCATCGGCTGGGGACTGTGGGCCGCGGACAGCGGCATGACCGGCCACCTGGACACCGCACAGCGCGGCCGCATCGACCGCAGCGGCATCGGCGCCCTGCCCACCCGTGCCGCCCTGGCCCTCCTCGACCGCTGCCTGTCCCACACCGACGGCACCCCCCTGCCCCTGCGCGTCGACCTGCCCGCACTACGCCGCAACGCGGCCGGGCTCACCCCCCTCCTGCGCACCCTGACCGGCCGCGCACCGCTGCGCCGGGCCGCCGGTGCCGGGGCGCCCGGCCCGGCACCCGCGAGCGGCACACTGGCCGCGCTCCCCGAGGAGCAGCGGCACAAGGCGGTCCGCGCCCTGGTCCGCACGACGGTCGCCGGTGTCCTCGGCCACAGCAGCGACGCGTCGATCGCCCTCGACCGCCCCTTCGCGGAAATGGGCTTCGACTCCCTCACCGCCATGGAGCTGCGCAACGCCTTCACCCGCGAGACCGGCCTCGCCCTGCCCGCCACCCTGGTCTTCGACCACCCCACCCCGAACGCGGTCGCCGACCTCCTGCTCGCCGAACTCGTCCCCGCCACCGCGCGGTCGGCGCAGACCGCGCGACATGGTTCCGGCGCGGCGGCCGACCTCGCCGACGACCCGGTCGCGATCATCGGCATGGGCTGCCGCTTCCCCGGAGGGGTCGAGAACCCCGAGCAGCTGTGGGACATGCTCCTCAAGGGCGGCGACGGCATCAGCGACTTCCCCGCCGACCGCGGCTGGGACCTGGCCGCCCTCCACGACCCGGACCCCGAGTCCCGGCGCCGCGGCACGACGTACACCAGTCGCGGCGGCTTCCTGGAGAACGTCGCATCCTTCGACGCGGACTTCTTCGGCGTCTCACCCCGCGAGGCGCTCGCCATGGACCCGCAGCAGCGCCTGCTGCTGGAGACGTCGTGGGAGGCCGTGGAGCGGGCCGGCATCGACCCCCGCTCCCTGCGCGGCAGCCGCACCGGCGTCTTCACCGGCACCAACGGCCAGGACTACGCGCAGGTCCTGAACACGGCGGACGCCGACACCGAGGGCTACCTCGGCACGGGCAACGCCGCGAGCGTCATCTCGGGCCGGGTCTCCTACGTCCTGGGTCTCGAAGGGCCCGCCGTCACCGTCGACACCGCCTGCTCGGCCTCCCTCGTCGCCCTGCACTGGGCGATCCGCGCGCTCACCTCGGGGGAGTGCTCGATGGCACTCGTCGGCGGTGTGACGGTGATGTCGACCCCGGCGGCGTTCGTCGAGTTCAGCCGCCAGCGCGGCCTCGCCGCCGACGGCCTGTGCAAAGCGTTCGCGGAGGGCGCGGACGGTACGGGCTGGGGCGAGGGTGCGGGCGTGCTGCTCGTGGAGCGCCTGTCCGAGGCCCGCGCCAACGGCCACCCCGTGCTGGCCGTCGTACGTGGCTCGGCGGTCAACCAGGACGGCGCGTCGAACGGTCTGACCGCGCCGAACGGTCCCTCGCAGCAGCGGGTGATCCGTGCCGCGCTCGCGAGTGCGGGACTGTCGCCGTCGGACGTGGACGCGGTGGAGGCGCACGGCACCGGCACCTCGCTGGGCGACCCGATCGAGGCGCAGGCGCTGCTCGCGACCTACGGCAAGGACCGTGACGCCGAACGGCCGTTGTGGCTCGGCTCGGTGAAGTCCAACATCGGTCACACGCAGGCGGCCGCGGGTGTGGCGGGTGTGATCAAGATGGTGGAGGCGCTACGGCACGGCGTGCTGCCGGCCACCCTCCACGTGGACGAACCGTCCTCGCACGTCGACTGGGCCGCGGGCGAAGTACGCCTCCTGACGGAGTCCGTGGACTGGCCGCGGACCGCACGACCCCGCCGGGCCGGAGTCTCGGCCTTCGGGTTCAGCGGGACGAACGCGCACGTCGTGCTGGAACAGGCACCGGAGACGGTCACCGAGGAACCCACCACCGCGCTTCCCCGGCCCCTGCCCGTGACCAACTGGGTCGTCTCGGGCCGCGGTTCCGAGGGGCTGCACGCCCAGGCCGCCAGACTGCTGGCGCACGCCCAGGCCCACCCGGAACTGGACTCGGCCGACGTGGGTCTGTCGCTCGTCAGGACCCGTTCGGCGTTCGAGCACCGTGCGGTGATCCGGGGCGGCGACCGGGAGGAACTGCTCGCGGGCCTGGCCGCCGTCACCCGCGACGAGACGCTGCCGAGCGTGGCGCGCGGCACCGTGACCGAGGGCAAGCTCGCCTTCCTCTTCTCCGGCCAGGGCGCGCAACGCCTCGGTATGGGAAGGGAGTTGTACGAGTCGTTCCCGGTGTTCGCCGAAGCCTTCGACGCGGTGTGCGCGCAGGTGGACGAGGGGTTGCGGGAGGTGGTGTTCGGTGCGGATGCGGATCTGCTGAACGAGACGGGCTGGACGCAGCCCGCGCTGTTCGCGATCGAGGTCGCGCTGTTCCGGTTGGTGGAGTCGTGGGGGATGAGCCCCGACTTCCTGATGGGGCACTCAGTCGGTGAGCTGGCCGCCGCGCACGTGGCCGGTGTGTTCTCGCTGGAGGACGCGTGCCGTCTGGTGTCGGCGCGTGGCCGTCTGATGCAGGAACTCCCCTCCGGTGGGGCGATGTTCGCGCTGGAGGCCGCCGAGGATGAGGTCCTGCCGCTGCTGGAGGGCTGGGAGGCGGAGGTGTCCGTCGCCGCGGTCAACGGGCCCCGCTCGGTGGTGATCTCCGGCGTCGAAGCGGTCGCGGAGACCGTCGCGGGGGAGGTGGCTGCTCTGGGCCGCCGTACCTCCCGTTTGCGGGTCTCGCACGCCTTCCACTCGCCGCTGATGGAACCGATGCTCGCCGAGTTCCGCACGGTCGCCGAGAGCGTGACCTACGGTGAGCCGCGCATCGCGGTCGTCTCGAACGTGACCGGACAGGCCGCCCGCGCGGGGGAGTTGGAGTCGGCCGAGTACTGGGTGCGGCACGTGCGGGAGGCCGTACGGTTCGCCGACGGGATCGCCCGGCTCGAAGAACAGGGCGTGACCCGGTTCGTGGAACTCGGACCCGACGGCACCCTCACCGCCCTCGCCCAGCCCTGTGTCCCCGACAGCCAGGACGCGCTCTTCACCCCCACGCTGCGCAAGGACCGCCCCGAGACGGACACCGCCCTGGCCGCCCTGTCGGCGGCGTTCACCCACGGGGTCACCGTCGACTGGCCCGCGCTGTTCACCGGCGCGCGGACCATCGCCCTGCCCACTTACGCCTTCCAGCGCGAGCGGTTCTGGCCCGAACCCGCGCAGGACGCCCTCGAGCGACGCGTGGACGGCTGGCGCTACCGCGTCGACTGGGAGCCGACGGCCGTACCGCTGCCTCCCGCACCCGTACCGGGCCGCTGGATCCTGCTCCAGCCCTCGGACGAGGACGCGTTGGCGGGCATCGAGGAGTTCGTCCCCGGTGCCGACCGCTTCACCTGCCCCCCTCGCACGGATCGTGCCGCGCTGGCACGGGTCCTCGTACAGGCCGCCGAGGGCGGGGCCGTCGCGGGCGTGCTGTCGTGCCTCGCCCCCGCCGGTGGCGCGGGGACGACCCTCGCGCTCGTCCAGGCCCTCGGCGACGCGAGCCTCACGGTTCCGCTCTGGACGGTGACGCACGGCGCGGTGTCGACCGACGGACCGGCCGAGGAACCGGCCGATCCGGCACAGGCCGCCGTATGGGGCCTCGGCCGGGTCGCAGCCCTGGAACACCCCGACCGCTGGGGCGGCCTGGTGGACGTCCCGGCCCAGCGGCCCGACCGACACGCCCTCGCCGGCATCGCCGCCGCCCTCGTGTCCGGCGAGGACCAGGTCGCCGTACGCGGCCCCGAACTCCTCGCCCGCCGTTTGGTCCACGCCCCGGTCTCCGCCACCTCGGCCCCGGCCACCGCCTGGACCCCGCGCGGCCCCGTCCTGGTCACCGGCGGAACAGGCGCCCTCGGCGCGCGCCTCGCACACTGGCTCGTACGGCGCGGCGCGCGGGACCTCGTCCTGACGAGCCGCCGCGGAGCGGCAGCGCCCGGCGCCGTCGAACTCGCCGACGCACTGCGCGACCTGGGCGCCCAGGTCGCCCTGGAAGCCTGCGACATGGCGGACCGCGACGAGGTCCGCGCCCTGCTGGACCGGCACGCCGTCGACGCGGTGTTCCACGCCGCGGGCCGGGGCGACGCCGCACCGATCGACACCGCCGACGCCCAGCACCTCGCCGACGTATGGGGAGCCAAGGCCGCCGGCGCCACCCACCTGGACACCCTCCTGAAAGACCGCGACCTGTCGGCGTTCGTGGTGTTCTCCTCGATCGCCGGGGTGTGGGGCAGCGGAGGCCAGTCGGCCTACGCCGCCGCCAACGCCCAACTGGACGCGCTGGTCGAGCGCCGCCGGGCCCGTGGGCTCGTCGGTACGGCGGTGGCCTGGGGCCCGTGGGGCGGCGGGGGAATGGTGACGGACGACGGGGCCGTCGAGCTGGCGCGACGGGGTCTGCGGGTGATGGACCCCGGCCGTGCGCTGGCAGGTCTGGGGCGTGCCCTGGACCTCGGGGACGGCACGGTGGTGGTCGCCGACGTGGACTGGGAGAGGTTCCTCCCCACGTTCACCAGCAGCCGTCCCAGCCCGCTCCTGTCCGCACTCCCGGAAGCGGCCGCCCCGGCGGCCGGCCCGGACGACACCGCGGCCCAGGCCGCGGACCTCAGGCACCGGCTCTCCGAACTCTCCACCACCGACCGCAGGCTCGCCCTGCGCAACCTCGTGCGCGACCGGGCCGCCTCGGTCCTCGGCCGCGCCGACGGCCGGAGCATCGAACCCGGCCAGGCGTTCCGCACCATCGGCTTCGACTCCCTGACCGCCGTCGAACTGCGCAACCAGCTCAACCACGACACCGGTCTGCGCCTGCCCACCACCCTCGTCTTCGACTACCCCACCCCCGGACACCTGGCCGAGCACCTCTGCACCGAGCTCTTCCCCGACACCGCCGGCCCCGCGGACGCCGACGAGGACACGCTGCGCAAGAAGCTGTCCACCATCCCGCTGGCCCGCCTCCAGGAGAGCGGCCTGCTGACCGCGCTGCTGGCGCTCGCCGAGCCGGACGGCCCCTCGCAAGCGGAGGGGACGGCCCCGGGCGTGGCCGCCGAGGCCCAGGACGACGACCTGATCAGCACGATGGACGTCGACGACCTCGTCCAACTGGCCCTCGGCGACTCGGCCCACTGACGTGCAGCCCGCCGCCCACCCCGCCCGCCGAAGCCCGAAGCAAGAACAGTGGAGCTGAGTATGCCCACCTCCGAGGAACGCGTTGTCGCGGCCCTGCGCGCGTCGCTGGTCGAGAACGAGCGGCTGCGCAAGCAGAACGACCGCCTCGCCCGCGCGGCGACCGAACCGGTGGCCGTCGTCGGCATGGCCTGCCGCTATCCGGGAGACGTCCACTCGCCCGAGGACCTGTGGCGGCTCGTGGCCGACGGCCGGGACGCGATGACCGGATTCCCGGAGGACCGCGGCTGGGACCCGGCCGTGACCCCCACCGACACGGCGGCCCCGCGCGGCGGATTCGTGGCCTCCGCGACCGAGTTCGACGCCGGCTTCTTCGGCATCTCGCCCCGCGAGGCCCTCGCCATGGACCCGCAGCAGCGCCTCACCCTGGAGGCGTCCTGGGAGGCCCTGGAACGGGCGGGCATCGACGCCGCCGCCGTACGCGGCAGCCGCACCGGGGTCTTCGTCGGATGCAGCAACCAGAACTACGGCTCCGCGACCGGACGTGAGCTGCCCGAGGGCATCGAGGGCCACCTGCTCACCGGCAACGCCGCGAGCGTGGTCTCGGGCCGGGTGTCGTACGTGCTGGGTCTGGAAGGGCCCGCGGTGACCGTGGACACGGCGTGCTCGTCGTCGCTGGTCGCCCTGCACCTGGCCGTGCAGGCGCTGCGGTCGGGGGAGTGCGACCTCGCACTCGCCGGCGGCGTGACCGTGATGTCCACCCCCGACGTGTTCGCCGAGTTCGACCGGCAGGGCGGCCTCGCGGGCGACGGGCGGTGCAAGGCGTTCGCGGAGGGTGCGGACGGTACGGGTTGGGGCGAGGGTGTCGGCGTCCTGCTCGTGGAGCGGTTGTCGGACGCGCGCGCCAATGGTCATCCCGTGCTGGCGGTGGTGCGGGGTTCGGCGGTGAACCAGGACGGTGCGTCGAACGGCCTGACCGCGCCGAACGGTCCCTCCCAGCAGCGCGTCATCCGCGCGGCACTGACCGGTGCGGGACTGTCCGCGTCGGACGTGGACGCGGTGGAGGCGCACGGCACCGGCACGTCCCTGGGCGACCCGATCGAGGCCCACGCCCTGCTCGCCACCTACGGCAAGGACCGTGACGCCGAACGGCCGTTGTGGCTCGGCTCGGTGAAGTCGAACATCGGTCACACGCAGGCCGCCGCGGGTGTGGCGGGCGTGATCAAGATGGTGGAGGCGATGCGCCACGGCGTGCTGCCCGCCACCCTCCACGTCGACGCACCCTCGACCCACATCGACTGGGAGGCGGGCGAGGTCCGCCTCCTCACCGCACCACGCGCCTGGCCCGAGACCGGCCGCCCCCGCACCGCGGCGGTCTCCGCCTTCGGCGTCAGCGGGACCAACGCCCACGTCATCCTGGAACAGGGCACCCCCGCACCCGCACCCGCACCCGCCCCGGTCCCGGTCCCAGTCCCGGTTCCGGTTCCGGTTCCGGTTCCGACAGAGAACCCGGCACACGACCCGGCCCCCGTCGCCGCACCGCCCGTGGTCCCGTGGCTCCTCTCCGCCCGCACCCCGGAAGCCCTGCGCGCCCAGGCCCGCGTGCTGTCGGCCTTCCTCACCGGACGTCCCGACCACAGCTCCGTCGATGTCGGCTGGTCGCTGCTGACCACCCGGTCGACGTTCGACCACCGCGCCGTCGTCCTCGGCGGCGACCGCACCGACCTCCTCGACGGCCTGCGCGACCTCGCCGAGAACGAGACGACCCCCCGGACGGCGACCGGCCACAGCCGCGACGAGGGCAAGCTCGCCTTCCTCTTCTCCGGCCAGGGCGCGCAACGTCGTGGTATGGGCCGGGAGTTGTACGACTCGTATCCGGTGTTCGCCGAAGCGTTCGACGCGGTGTGCGCGCAGCTCGGTAACGGGTTGCGAGGTGTGGTGTTCGGTGCGGATGCGGATCTGCTGAACGAGACGGGCTGGACGCAGCCCGCGTTGTTCGCGATCGAGGTCGCGCTGTTCCGGCTGGTGGAGTCGTGGGGTGTGCGGCCCGACTTCCTGATGGGGCACTCAGTCGGTGAACTCGCCGCCGCGCACGTGGCCGGTGTGTTCTCGCTGGAGGACGCCTGCCGGTTGGTGTCCGCGCGGGGCCGTCTGATGCAGCAACTCCCCTCAGGTGGTGCGATGTTCGCGCTGGAGGCCACCGAGGACGAGGTCCTGCCGCTGCTGGCGGAAGGGGTGTCCGTCGCGGCGGTCAACGGCCCTCGCTCGGTGGTGGTCTCCGGTGTCGAGACCGCGGCGGCGGCGGTCGCGCAGGAGATAGCCGCCCTGGGCCGCCGTACCTCCCGTTTGCGGGTCTCGCACGCCTTCCACTCGCCGTTGATGGAGCCGATGCTCGCGGAGTTCCGCACGGTCGCGGAGAGTGTCACCTACGCGCCGCCCCGCATCGCGGTCGTCTCGAACGTGACCGGACAGGCCGCCGGCGCGGGGGAGTTGGAGTCGGCCGAGTACTGGGTGCGGCACGTGCGTGAGGCCGTACGGTTCGCCGACGGGATCGGGTGGCTGGCCGCGAACGGTGTCACCCGGTTCGTGGAGCTAGGCCCCGACGGCACCCTCACCGCCCTCGCCCAGCCCTGCGTCCCCTCCGACGACGGGATGCTCTTCACCCCCGTACTGCACAAGACCGGCTCCGAACCGGCGACCGTCCTGCGCGCCCTGGGCCGTCTGCACGCACATGGTGCGCCGGTCGGGTGGGAGACGTTCTTCGCAGGAACCGGTGCGGCGGCCGTGGAACTGCCCACGTACGCCTTCCAGCGCGAGCGTTACTGGCTCGACCCGTCCACGCCGAGGCCGAAGCCCGGCGCCGGCTCCTGGCGTTACGCCGTCACCTGGAAGCCGCTGGCCCGGTTCTCCGGCACCACGCCCGCGCTCGCGCCGCCCCCGGGCCCGCGGCTGGTGCTCGTCCCGCAGGTGCGCGACGAGCGGGCCGACGCCACCGTCCGCACCGTAATCGAAGGGCTCGCGGGGCACGGGTTCGAGCTGCGGCGGATCGAGGTGCCGCACCCCGCGTCCGAGACGGGCCGAGCGGACCTGGCGGCCCGACTCCGTGACGCCCACGACGAGTTCGGACCCGTCACGGCCGTCCTGTCCCTGCTCCCGCTGGCCGAGGACCGGACCGGGGTGGCGGCGGCCACGGCCACACTGGTCCAGGCGCTCACGGACAGCGGACTGCGCGGTCCGGTGTGGTCGTTGACGCGCGGCGCCGTCTCCGTGGGACGCTCCGACGTGCTCACCGCACCCGAACAGGCGGCGGTGTGGGGACTCGGCCGGGTCGCGGCCCTCGAACACCCCGACCTCTGGGGCGGACTCGTGGACCTCCCGGACGACCTCGACGAACGGGCGGTCGCACGGCTCGCCGCGGTCCTCACCGAACTGCCCGGCGGAGGCGGCGCGTTCGGTGCGTCCGCCGAGTCCGCCGAGTGCGGCGAGGACCAGGTGGCGGTCCGCGACTCCGGTGTCTTCGGCCGCAGGCTGTCCAGGCCCCGCCCCGCCCCGCTGGACGCCTGGCAGCCACGGGGAACGGTCCTCGTCACCGGAGGCACGGGCGCCATCGGCGCCCGGGTCGCGCGCTGGGCGGTCGAGCGTGGTGCCGAGGACATCGTCCTGGTGAGCCGGCGCGGCCCCGACGCGCCCGGCGCCCCGGAACTGGAAACAGCCCTCCGTGAGATGGGCGCGCGGGTCACGGTCGCCGCGGCCGACGTGTCCGTCAGGGAAGAGGTCGCCGCGCTCCTCGAACGGCACCGCGTCGACGCCGTGCTGCACACCGCGGGCGTCCTCGACGACGCCGTCATCGGCGGCACCGATCCCCAGCGCATCCGGCACGTCATGCGGGCCAAGGCCGAGGCGGCCCTGCACCTCGACGAACTGACACGGGACCGGGAACTGTCCGCCTTCGTCCTCTTCTCGTCGCTCGCCGGCGTCATGGGCAACGCCGGACAGGGCGCGTACGCCGCCGCCAACGCGGTCCTCGACGCGCTCGCCGAGCGCCGTCGCGCCGAGGGGCTGCCCGCCACCTCCGTCGCCTGGGGCCCGTGGGCCGGTGGCGGTATGGCCGCCGACGCCACGGGCGGCCGCAGGCGCGGCCGCGGCGCCGTGGCGTCACTCGACCCGGACCTGGCCGTCGCCGCCCTCGCGACGGCCCTGGACTCGGGTGTGACCACCGAGTTCGTGGCCGACATCGACTGGCCCCGGTTCGCACCGGCCTTCACATCGATCCGGCCGAGCGCACTCCTGCGGGAACTTCCGGAGGCCACCCCCTCCCCGTCCGCCGACCGGCCGTCGCCGGACGGCACGGACAGCCCCGGCGCCCGCATCGCAGCTCTCCCGCGCGAGGCGGGCGTCCGGGCCGCCGTGGACCTGATCCGTGCTCGTGCGGCGGCGGTGCTGGGTCACGCCGGGCCGGAAGCGGTTCCGGCCGACCGCGCGTTCCGCGAACTGGGCGTGGACTCGCTCATCGCGGTGGAGCTGCGCAACGTACTGGGCGCGGAGTGCGGGGTACGGCTGCCCGCCACCGTGGTGTTCGACCATCCGACTCCGGCGGCTCTGGCGGTGTTCCTGTACGGCGAGTTGGGCGGCGCCGTCGACGAGGCGCCCGGCGCGTCCGTGAGCGTGGCGGTGGCCGGCGACCCCGTGGTGATCGTCGGGATGGCCTGCCGGTTCCCCGGCGGAGCCGACTCCCCGGAGACCCTGTGGAGCCTGCTGTCGGAGGGACGCGACGGCATGACCGGCTTCCCCGACGACCGTGGCTGGGAAGGTCTCGGCGCGGTCTACGGATACGACGCCGCGGACTTCGCAAGGGTGGGCGGATTCCTGTCGGGTGTGGGCTCGTTCGACGCGGGCTTCTTCGGAGTGTCACCGCGTGAGGCGCTGGCGATGGACCCGCAGCAGCGCCTGCTGCTGGAGTCGTCGTGGGAGGCTGTGGAGCGGGCCGGTATCGACCCGCGGTCGTTGCGCGGTTCGCGGACCGGCGTGTTCGCGGGAACGAACGGCCAGGACTACCCGGCGCTGCTGTCGCTGTCGGACGGTGACTTCGGTGGCTACGTCGGCACCGGTAACGCGGCGAGCGTATTCTCCGGCCGGGTGTCGTACGTGCTGGGTCTGGAAGGGCCCGCGGTGACCGTGGACACGGCGTGCTCGTCGTCGCTGGTCGCCCTGCACCTGGCCGTGCAGGCGCTGCGGTCGGGGGAGTGCGACCTCGCACTGGCCGGCGGCGTGACCGTGATGTCGACGCCGGGTGCGTTCGTGGAGTTCAGCCGGCAGGGCGGGCTGGCGGGCGACGGCCTGTGCAAAGCCTTCGCCGAAGGCGCGGACGGTACGGGTTGGGGCGAGGGTGTCGGCGTGCTGCTCGTGGAGCGGTTGTCGGACGCCCGCGCCAACGGCCACCCCGTCCTGGCCGTCGTACGTGGCTCGGCGGTCAACCAGGACGGCGCGTCGAACGGCCTGACCGCGCCGAACGGTCCCTCGCAGCAGCGGGTGATCCGGGCCGCGCTCGCGAGTGCGGGACTGTCGCCGTCGGACGTGGACGCGGTGGAGGCGCACGGCACGGGTACGTCGCTGGGCGACCCGATCGAGGCGCAGGCGCTCCTCGCCACTTATGGCAAGGACCGTGACGCCGAACGGCCGTTGTGGCTCGGCTCGGTGAAGTCGAACATCGGTCACACGCAGGCCGCCGCGGGTGTGGCGGGCGTGATCAAGATGGTGGAGGCGATGCGCCACGGCGTGCTGCCCGCCACCCTTCACATCGACGCACCCTCGACCCACATCGACTGGGAAGCCGGTGACCTACGGCTGCTGACCGAGTCGGCGCAGTGGCCGGAGACGGACCGTCCCCGCCGCGCGGGTGTTTCCTCGTTCGGACTGAGCGGCACCAACGCGCACGTGGTGCTGGAACAGGCACCGGACCCCGCCGTCGAGGAAGAGCCGGCCGCGGGCCGGCCGCTGCCCGTCACCCCGTGGGTGGTGTCCGGGCAGAGCCCCGCCGCGCTGCGGGCCCAGGCGGACCGACTGCTGCACCACCTGCGGACTCGCCCGGAGTCGGCCCCTGCCGATGTGGCCCTGTCGCTCGTCGGGTCACGGTCGGCCTTCGGCAACCGTGCGGTGGTGCGCGGCACAGACCGTGAGGAACTGCTCGCGGGCCTGGCCGCCGTCACCCGCGACGAGACGGTGCCGAGCGTGGCGCGCGGCACCGTGACCGAGGGCAAGCTCGCCTTCCTCTTCTCCGGCCAGGGCGCGCAACGCCTCGGTATGGGCCGGGAGTTGTATGACTCGTATCCGGTGTTCGCCGAGGCCTTCGACGCGGTGTGCGCGCACGTGGACGAGGGGTTGCGGGAGGTGGTGTTCGGTGCGGACGCGGATCTGCTGAACGGGACGGGCTGGACGCAGCCCGCGTTGTTCGCGATCGAGGTGGCGCTGTTCCGGCTGGTGGAGTCGTGGGGGATGAGCCCCGACTTCCTGGTGGGCCATTCAGTGGGCGAGCTGGCCGCCGCGCACGTGGCCGGAGTGTTCTCGCTGGAGGACGCGTGCCGTCTGGTGTCCGCGCGGGGCCGTCTGATGCAGCAACTCCCCTCCGGTGGGGCGATGTTCGCGCTGGAGGCCACCGAGGATGAAGTCCTTCCGCTGCTGGCGGAAGGGGTGTCGATCGCCGCGGTCAACGGCCCGCGCTCGGTGGTGGTCTCCGGTGTCGAGACCGCGGCGGAGGCGGTCGCGCAGGAGACAGCCGCCCTGGGCCGCCGTACCTCCCGTCTGCGTGTCTCGCACGCCTTCCACTCGCCGTTGATGGAGCCGATGCTCGCGGAGTTCCGCACGGTCGCGGAGAGTGTCACCTACGCGCCGGCCCGCATCGCGGTCGTCTCGAACGTGACCGGACAGGCCGCCGGTGCGGGGGAGTTGGAGTCCGCCGAGTACTGGGTCCGCCATGTCCGCGAGGCCGTACGGTTCGCCGACGGGATCGGGTGGCTGGCCGCGAACGGTGTCACCCGGTTCGTGGAGCTCGGCCCGGACGGCACCCTCACCGCCCTCGCGCAGTCCAGTGTCTCCGGCGACGAGGACATGCTGTTCGCGTCCGTCCTGCGCAAGGACCGCCCCGAGACGGACACCGTCATGGCGGCGGTGTCGCGGGCGTTCGCACACGGTGCCGCCGTCGACTGGCCCGCACTGCTGGCCGGTTTTGGGGCGCGGCGGGTGGAACTGCCGACGTACGCCTTCCAGCGTGAGCGATTCTGGCCCCGGCCCGCCGCACACCGCCCGTCCGGGACGAGTACGAACCCGCTGGACGCGAGCTTCTGGGAGGCCGTGGAACGCGGCGACGCCCACGAACTCGCCGGGGTCCTGGGCGTGGCCGAGGCCGAACTCGACTCCGTCGTACCGGCCTTGTCTGCCTGGCGGCAGGGCGCTGCCGAGCGCAGTCGGGTCGACGGCTGGCGCTACCGCGTCGAATGGCAGTCCTCCACCGCACCGCCACCCGCCGCCCCGGACCCCGGCCGCCGGCTGCTGCTCCAGCCGACCGGCGAAGGCCCGGTGCTCGACGGCATCGAGGAGTTCCTCCCCGGTGTGGAGCGGATCGCCTACGACTCCGACGCCGGCCGTGCCGAACTGGGCCGTGTCCTGTCCGAGGCGGCAGTGGCGGGCGATCCGGTCGTCGGGATCCTGAGCCGGCCCGCGGACGTGACGGCCTCCCTGACGCTCGTCCAGGCGCTGGGTGACGCGGGCGTGAGCGCGCCGCTGTGGCAGCTCACCCACGGCGCCGTCACCGTGGGCACCCCGTCCGAAGGTGTCGTCGATCCGGCGCAGGCCGCCCTGTGGGGTTTCGGCCGGGTCGCCGCCCTGGAGCACCCCGACCGGTGGGGCGGCCTCGTCGACCTGCCGGAATCCGTGGACCGGAGTGTCCTCGCGAGCCTGGCCGCGGTCGTCACCGACGGCGCCGAGGACCAGGTGGCCGTACGCGGTGCGGCGCTGTTCGCCCGGCGGCTCTCCCACGCCCCGCTGCCCGGTGGCGCACCGGTCTGGGGGCCCTCGGCCGACGGCTGGCGCGCTCCGGAACGGGTGCTGGTGACGGGAGGCACGGGCGGAGTCGGCGCGCGGGTGGCCCGGTGGCTGGTGGGGCGGGGTGCGAGTGAGCTCGTCCTCACCAGCCGTCGCGGAACCGGCGCCCCGGGCGCGGCCGAACTCGTCGGTGAGTTGGAGGTGTTGGGGGCGCGGGTCGTGGTGGAGGCGTGCGACACGGCTGACGCTGAGGCGGTCGCGAGCCTGTTGTCCCGGCATCCGGTCGACGCGGTGTTCCATGCCGCGGGTGTGCTGGACGACGATCTGATCGACCGGCTGACTCCGGAGCGGGTCGCCGCGGTGCTGGCCGCGAAGGCGGTGGGTGCCGGTCATCTCGACGCGTTGAGCCGGGACTTGGATCTGTCGGCGTTCGTGGTGTTCTCCTCGATCGCGGGTGTGTGGGGCAGTGGTGGGCAGTCGGCGTACGCCGCGGCCAACGCCCACCTCGACGCCCTCGTCGAGCGGCGCAGGGCCCGGGGTCTTGCCGGCACCGCCGTCGCCTGGGGCCCCTGGGGCGGCGGAGGGATGGTCTCGGAGCAGGGCGCCGCGGAATTGGTGCGCCGGGGTCTGCGGGTGATGGATCCGGACCGGGCGCTGACCGGCCTCGGACGCGCGCTGGACGTCGGCGACGCCACCGTGGTGGTGGCCGACGTCGACTGGGAGAGGTTCCTCGCACCGTTCACCGCCCGCCGTCCCAGCCCGCTGCTGTCCGCCCTCCCGGAGACGCGGGCCGCCGCGACGGCGCCCGGGAACGCGGAGACCGGCTCCGACGCCCCACGCCCCCTGGTCGAGAAGCTGACCGCGGCACCCGCCGAGGCGCGGCTCCAGCTGGTGCAGGACCACGTGCGAAGCGTCGCCGCCACGGCACTCGGCTTCGACGGGGTGTCGGGCGTCGAACCCACCAAGGCGTTCCGGGAGATGGGCTTCGACTCACTGACCGCCGTGGAACTGCGCGACCGGCTCAACGCCGACACCGGTTTGCGGCTGCCCACCACCCTCGTCTTCGACCACCCCACACCCGCCGACCTCGCCCGCCACCTGGCGGACGAGGTCTTCGGGGGCGGGCAGGCGAACCCCACGGCGCTGCTGGCCGAGGTGGAGAACGCGGTCGGGAAGATCATCGGCTCTGGGCCCGGACAGGACCTGAGGGTTCTGCTCAAGGCGCGGCTCAAGGCGTTCCTCACCGAGGTCGAGGACCTGGAGGCCGGCCTGAATGGCCTGAACGGCCCGGACGACGGCACCCGGTCCGGGGTCTCCATGGCCGACCGGCTCGACGACGCCACCGACGAGGAACTGTTCGACCTGATCAGCCGGGAACTCGACCAGTCGTAGGAGCGCGGACCGCCCGAGAGCAGTGCGAGCCGTGATGACGAGCCGATTCACGGGTGCTTTTCGAAACGCCCGTGAATGGGGCGACTAGGGGATTTCAGGGTTTCCGTGGTATTCCCGTCGGTTTTCTCGACGGTGGTATTCGGGGCTTCGTATCGTGCTGTGCGTGATGGTGCACGACGGTTCCTCAAGGGAATTTCGGATACGGAGAGCGTATGTTGATCAGTACCGAGCGGATCGGCAGTGACCTGCGAGCGGGGGCCGTTTCCCTGACGACGCGGACTGTGGTGCGGGCGATGGCACTGTCCGGTGATCCCGTCATGCGGATCCTGGGCCGCCGCGCGCCCGCCGACCCCTATCCGGAGTACGAGCGGATCCGCGCGCGGGGCAGGGTGAGCCGACACCCGCTGGGCCTGCACGTCACGGCGGACCACGCGGTCAGCCGGGCCGCGCTGCGCGATCACCGCCTGGGCGTGGGGCCGACGAGGAAACGGCCCGGCGCCCTGGACTGGCTGGTCACGTCCGGGGAGGAGGAGCGGCTGTTCCACCCCATCGACGAGTCGCTGCTGGTGCTCAACCCGCCCGAGCACACCAGGCTCCGCCGGATCGCGGGTCCACTGTTCACCCCGCACGCGATGCGGGACCTGACCCCGGCGGTCGAGAAAGTCGTGACGCGAATTCTCGACGAGGTCGCGGGACGCGAAGAGTTCGACCTGGTGGCGGACTTCGCCCGGCGGATACCCCTGGAAGTGATATGCGACCTGTTCGCCGTTCCGGGAGCGGACCGTGACACCTTCGTACGGTGGGGCGGTGTTCTTGCCAACACACTCGACGGTATTCGCACCTTCGGCGAACGGCGGGACGTACGCCGCGCCCTGGCGGAGATGACCGAGTTCCTCGGCGCCCTCGTCGAGGAACGGCGCCGGGAGCCGGGCGACGACCTGGTGAGCCGGCTCGCGGCGGCCGCGCCCGCAGGGGAGCCGCTGGACGGCCGTACGCTCGTCGTGCTCGTCGGGATGCTGCTGATCGCCGGGTTCGAGACCGTGGTCAACGCGATCGCCGGGGCGGCCGTCGCGCTGCTGGAGCACCCCGACCAGAAGGCCCTGCTGCTGGACGACCTCGATCTCGCCGCCGAGGCCGTCGAGGAGTTCCTGCGCTACGAACCACCGGTCCAGGTGCTGCTGCGCGTCGCGCAGGAGCCGGTCGCACTCGGCGAGGCCGAGCTGCCGGCCGGGGCCATGCTCGCGATCGCGATCGGTGGCGCGAACCGGGACCCCGCTGTGTTCGACGACCCGCACCGCTTCGACCTGAGCCGCCCCAACAAACGCGACCACCTG
Organism: Streptomyces sp. NPDC057950; assembly: GCF_042887295.1. Taxonomy (NCBI): domain Bacteria; kingdom Bacillati; phylum Actinomycetota; class Actinomycetes; order Kitasatosporales; family Streptomycetaceae; genus Streptomyces; species Streptomyces sp. NPDC057950. The sequence goes on along the minus strand of NZ_JBHVPP010000008.1, from coordinate 95,926 downwards.
GCCTTCTCGGCCGGCATCCACTACTGCCTGGGCGCGGGGCTGGCACGGCTGGAGAGCGAACTCGCCCTGCGGCACCTGTTCTCCCGCATGCCCCGGCTGGCCCTGGCCGGCCGGCCGCAGCTGCGTCCCATCCGCAACATCCGCGGCCCCGGCATCGTCCCGGTCCGGGCCCGGGGCACCCGGTGAGCTCCGCCGCCGGGGCCCGCGCGCCGCGTTCCCGCGCCGGCGGTCCGCGCTCCCAGGAGGCCCCCGTGCCCGGTCACATCCTCGTCCTGGACATTCCGGCGCAGGGCCACATGCGGCCCGCGCTGGCGGTCACCGAGGAACTCGTGCGGCGCGGGCACCGGGTCAGCTTCCTGACCGTGGAGGGCTTCGCGCCCGCCGTGCGGGCGACCGGCGCCACCGCGCTGGTCCACGACTCGCTGCTGACGCGGGCACTGAGCCCCGGGCAGTACAAGGAACTCACCCCCGACGTGCTGGCGTGGTCGGCGGTGCTCTTCCTCAAGGAGAGCGTGAAGCTGACGGAACTGGCCCGCAGGCTGTTCGCCGACGACGTGCCGGACCTGGTGTTCTACGACATGATCGTCTCCTCGGCGGGGCGCGCGCTGGGCAAGCTGTGGGACCGGCCCGCGGTGCAGTCCACCCCCTCGATGGCGTCCAACGACCACTACTCGCAGGTGCGGGAGATCGCCGGGTTCTCCGGCGTCGCCACCGACCACCCGGCCGTGGTCGAACTCCTCTCCCTGGCCGCGAAGTTCGCCGCCGACCTCGGCATCGACATGTCCCCGGAGTCCCTGGTGGGCTGGCGGGCCGACCGCAACGTGGTCTACGCGCCCCGGGAGTTCCAGCCGGCCGGCGACACCTTCGGCGAGGAGTCGGCGTTCGTCGGACCCTGCTTCTCCGCGCAGTACACGAAGGGGATCTGGGACGCGCCCGCCGACGGACTGCCGCTCGTCGTGCTCTCGATGGGCACCCTCTACAACGACCAGGCCGACTTCTTCCGCACCTGCGTCCGCGCCTTCGAGGGCCGGCCGTGGCACGCGGTCATCACCGTCGGCAACGGCGCCGACCCCGGGCGACTCGGCCCGCTGCCCCGCAACGTGGAGGCCCACGCGTGGATCCCCCAACTCGCGGCGCTGCGGCGGGCCGAGGTCTTCGTCACGGCCGCGGGACTGGGCAGCATGATGGAGTCGCTGTACGCGGGCACCCCGCCGGTGCTGGTCCCGCTGGTGCCGGAGACCCGGGTACTGTCCCGCCGCGCGGCCGAGCTCGGGCTCGGCACGCTGCTCGACCCGGCCGGGATCACCCCGGACAGCCTGCTGGACGCGGTGGAACGGACCGCCGCGGACACGGGACTGCGCGAACGGGTACGGCGTATGCCCGCGGTGATGGAACGGGCCGGCGGCGCGCCGCGGGCGGCACGGGCCCTGGAGGCACTGCTGCCCACGCCCGCGGAACAACGCCCCCGTCCCGGAAGCCTGTTGTAGAGCCGCACCACCCCCCTGCCGGCCGGACATGACCGGACGGATGCGCCACGCTCAACGCCCGTGCGCCGCAAGCCCGTTGATCGGGCGGGCGGACGGAGGCCGTGGCCGTCCGCCCGGCCCTCGCCACGTGGGACGGCGGAGCGGTGATCACCGGCCCCCGGTTTCCGCGGGATTCGCCAGGGGCTACGAGGCGGGCGCTCGCGGGTCCTCGTCACGCAGGACGACCGGCAGCGCGGTGAGCCTGCCGCCCAGGGCGCCGCCGCCGTCGATCTGGCGCAGGCCGCTGAAGGGGACGGCGAGGCGCGCGTGCGGATAGTGCTCGGTGAACACCTCGGTGAGCGCGCGCATCTGGAACAGGGCGAGTTGTGCGCCGACGCAGTAGTGCGGGCCCGCGCCGAACATCAGGTCCGGGCCGCCGGCCGGGCGGCCCGGGTCGACGCTGATACCGAAGAGGTCCACCATCACGGGCGTGCGCGGGGGCAGGGTCACCCCGGCCAGTTCGACCTCGACCGCGGTGAAGCGCCACAGCGTGAACGGGGCGGGCGGTTGGCGCCGCAGCACCTCCTGGACGAACTCGTCGAGGGCCTTGCGGCCGGTGCCGGAGACTCCGTGTTCGAGCAGGTGGGCCACCAGGAAACCCAGGAACGCCTCCATGGTCGGCTGCCCGGCGAAGATGATCACGAGAACGAGGTAGCGCAGGTCGTCCCGGCCGGTGTCGTCCGGCAGCCGGTCCCGCAGCTCGGCGGCGACTCCGGCGCCCGCCTCCAGCGCCGCGTCGGCGAGTTCGGCGAAGGCCGCCAGCGCGGCGCCGAACGCGACGGGATCCGGGCTGAAGAGGTCCCGGCACGCGGTGATCGCCCGGTCGAGGTGCTCGGCGGGCACACCGAGCACCTCGACGACCACCGCCAGCGGGAAGCGGACGGTGAAGTCGGCGGTGAGGTCGACCGCGCAGCCGGCGGGCACCGACGCGGCCAGGTCGTCGAGCAGTTCCCGGGCGATGGCGGTCATCCGGTCGTAGTACCGGCTGATGCCGCGCGCCGAGAACATCGGGGCGTGCGCCCTGCGCAGTGCCGTGTGCGCGGGGCCGTCGAGGGTGGTCACCGACATCTGCTCGGCGGCGGGCCGCTCCAGGCCGGCCACCCGCCGGTCCCAGCCGGCCGGTGCCATGCCCGGGTCCTTGACGAACCGCGCGTCCGTGAGGACCTGCCTGGCGAGGTCCTCCTCGGTGACGATCCACGCGGGGCCGCCGGCGGGCGCCTCCACCCGCACGAGCGGACCGGCCGCGCGTAACGCGGCGTGGGCCGGCCGGTGTTCGGTGACACCCCGTTCGACCGGGACGAAGGGGGTGATCGGTTCGGACATGGACCCTCCGGGTGAGCGCCGAGAGCGAGCGGTCCCGGTCGTCTCGACCGTGGACGTCCGTCGCTGATGTCTGGTGAAACCTGTGGCCTTCACACGCCGGCCGGCCCGTTCTCCGTCACCAGCCGTCGTGGTGCAGCACCTGTTCCAGCGGCAGCCGGGGGCCGGGGCGGAAGGCGGTCCGCAGCGGATGGGCGGTGGGCAGCAGGGCGCCCTGGTGGACCGTGGCCGGCAGCCCGAGCAGGTCGGCGACCTCCCGCTCCCGGTCCAGGTGGACCGTGGTCCACCCGGTGACCAGCCCGCGGCTGCGCGCCGCCAGCGCGAAGCTCCAGGCGGCGGGGAGCAGCGAGGACCACAGGCCCGCCTGGTTCCCGGACGGCAGCTCCTCGACCTCCAGTTGGAGGCAGGGGATCACCAGGACCGGGACCTCGTGCAGCCGGTCGGCCAGCCCGCGGGCGGCGGTGAGCATGCGCCGTACGTCGTCCGGAGCGCGGTCGAGGCCGGCCAGGGCGGTGGCGTTGCGCTCGTAGTACGCGGCCCGGTACACGGCCGCCACCTCGGCGCGCACCCGCGGGTCGGTGAGCACCAGCCAGCGCCAGTTCTGCCGGTTGTTGCCGTTGGGCGCCTGCAGGGCGATGCGCAGGCAGTCCTCGACCACCTCCCGCTCCACCGGGCGCTCCAGGTCCAGCCCGCGCCGTACCGTGCGGGTGGTCGTCAGCAGTTCCTCGCAGGTCAGATCGGTCACGGTGGGAACACCGCCTGGAGCACCAGGGCGAGATGGGTGAGCACGACGTATCCCATGGCCGGCGCCAGGGGCCAGCGGCCGTGGCGGGCGGTCAGGAAACGCCGGGCCGCCACGGCGGGGAGCAGGGCCGGCAGACAGGGCAGCAGTCCGGGCACGGTGGTCGGCCGGAAGAGCAGGACGTCGCACACCACGGCGCCGGCCACCAGGGCCAGGGCGACGGCGGCGCTGCCCGCCGGGCCGAGCACCGAGGAGTACAGGCGGTCGTCCGGGGCCGATTCCCAGGCGGTCTTGCGGGCGAACTCGAAGTGCAGGAACACACCGGCGCACAGCGCCAGCAGCGGCACGGCGCGCCAGTCGGCGCTGGCCGTCCCGGACCCGGCCGCCGTCAGGCAGACATAGCCGCCGAGCAGCACCTGGACGGGGTAGGTGACCGCCAGGTTGAGCAGCGGCCGCTCGCGCACCGCCGCGGACGCCGCTTCCAGGGCCGGGAGCACGAGCGCGTAGGCCGGCGGCAGCAGGATCAGGAGCACGGCGACGGGGGACAGGGCGGCGTTCAGGCCCGCCACCACCACGGTGATGACGGTCATGGCCCCGCGCAGTTCGGGGACGGTGATCGCCCCGGTGACCAGCGGCCGGTCCGGGTGGTGCACGCGGTCGTGGGCGAGGTCCTTCTGCTCGTCCAGCATCCGCAGGAACAGCAGGACCAGGACGACGCAGGCCGCGCGCACGGCGGTCGCCGCGGTGGGACGCCAGGCGCCGCCGGACAGGGCGACGGCCGAGCCCTCCAGGGCGAAGACCCACAGCACCCCGTAGGTGACGTACACGTGGGGGCGGAACATGCACAGCACGAAGCGGCCCAGGCGGACCGGGACCCGGGGCAGGACGACGGTGCTCACAACCGGGCTCCCGCGCCGTGGACGGCGGCCCGCGGACCGGCCCCCGAGGTGGCCAGGGCGGGCGGGGCGGCCTGAGCGGCCCGGGTGCCGCTCATCGGTTCGTGGGGGCGGGCCGGGGCGGCCGGGCCGCGTTCGGCGAGCCTGACCCGGGCGTCGGCGACCAGCGCGCCCGGCTGCCGCAACGTGCACTCGACGTCCGCCCCGGGCCGTACCGGGCCGGTCCGGCACTCCACCGGCAGGTCCAGCTCCGCGAAGCTGCGGAACCGGGCGTGCAGGGCGAGCGGCCGAGCGGTGGGGGTCAGCAGGACTCCCGCCCGCACGGCGGCGGCGATCGCCATCTGCCGGAAGGCCTCCAGCTCCAGCATCCCGGGGACGTGGTCGACCCAGTGGTCGAACATGACCGGATGCGAGGTGTCCGGTACCAGACGGGCCGTCAGGCCGTCGTCCGCGGTGGCCCGGACGGGTGAGATCACCGCGTTGGCGGGGTCCCGGCGGCCGACCAGTTCGGGCCGGATCCGCGTCACCGGCGGCGCGATGGGCACGGCGGGCAGCTCCAGCCGGCCGCGCTGGGCCGTACGCAGCCGGGTCCAGTGCTGCGGCGGCATCCAGGAGTAGTCGATGCCGGCCGTCATGACCTCGCGGTTCGCCACGGTCGCGGTGAAGCGCAGCCGCAGTCCCGTCACCCCCGCCCGGCCTCGTGCCCGGTGTTCGATCCGGGTGCTGATGACGACATCGGCGGGGAACGGGCCCGGTGCCGGCGGCCCGGCGTCCAGCACCTCGAACTCGACGGTCCGTAACAGGAACTTGTGGTCCAGCGGCACGTCCAGGAACCGGTGCGCCACCACGAAGATGCCCTGTCTGCAGGCCTCCAGCAGCATCATGGGGTCATGGCCGGCGCGGGCGCCGAGGGTGTCGTCGTAGAAGGCGTGCAGGCGGGGCAGCTGGGCGGCCAGCACCACCTCGTCCTCGCCGCGGCGCTCCGCGTCCGTCAGGAACACCTCGGCGACGGCCGCCCGGTGCACCAGCGCCCTGGGCAGGGTCCGGTCGAACTTCATCGGCTGCTCCTTCGGGAGGGGACGGCACGGAGATCCGCCAGGTGGCGGCGCCACTGCTCGACACCGGCGCCGTCCAGTACGGGAGCCCGGCCCGGCTCACGCATGGGCAGCACCTTCGAACCGACGACGACCGTGTCCCACGCGTCCAGCGCCACCTGGTGGTGCCACGCCGTCTCCAGCAGCTCACGCGGGGCGGCCGCCGCGTCCAGTCCGGGATGGCGGGCGACGGTGTCGCGCAGCCGCCCGAGCGCGGGCTCGAAGTGGAGTTCCCTGGGCTCGGAGGCGGCGTGCAGACGGCCGGCGAGCGCGCGGGCCCGCGCGGACCGGTCCTCCCCGGCCAGGGCCGAGCGGTAGATCCCCGCGCGCTGCTCGTCGTCGAAGTGGACGGCCAGCTCCCGCAGCACGTCGGCGGGTTCGTCGGGGGTGTGCACCAGATTGAGCAGATAGCTGTATCGGCCGAGCAGATGACGCAGCTGGCCCGGGACCCGGGCGTCCGGGTCGGTGGGGCCCTTCAGCCGGGTGAGCAGGACGGACGCGGGCACGTCGGTGTCGGCTTCGGGACGCACCAGCAGGACCAGGGAGTCGGTGCTGTCCAGGAAGAGCCCGGCGAGCCTGCGCCGGTAAGGGGTGGCGAGGTTCCACTGGTGGTACCAGAGCGAGCGGATCACGGTCCGGGTGAGCCGGGTCGGCTCCGCGGCGACGATGCGCAAGCCGTGCTCGGCCAGCCAGTCCACCGCGGCGAGCAGTCTGCGGGCGACCACCGCGTCGGGCTTGAGCAGCAGCGCCGCGTGACGGTGGGCGAAGCCGGTGACGTCGCCGGTCAGGGCGGCGAGCTGCTCGTAACTCTCCTGGTAGTAGGTGTCCGCGCCGTAGAGACGGCGTTTGAGCGGGTCGCAGGCGAGCAGCGGGGACACCTCGATGCCGTGGACGGGCTCGGACCGGTGCGGGGCGAGGGGGGCGGCGGGGCTCACGCGCGGTCACTCCCGTCGGTGCGGGCGAGTGCCGGTGCCGGCTCGCGGGACACGGCGGCACCGAGGTAGCCGACCTTGAGGCAGTGGTCGAGGAGGCGGCGCAGATAGGCCGGGCCGCCGGGCGGCGCCGGGTGCCGGGTGAAGGCGGCCGCGGTGGTGGCGTCGAAGTGGACGCGCCGGCTGAAGTAGCTCTCGTACAGCGAGATGACCCGCTGGTGGTAGGCGCGTTCGCGGTCCGGGAGGGCCGCCGCGGAGAAGGCCGAGGGCGGGACGAACCGGGCCACCTGGAAGGACGGGTACTCGGCGAGCACCGCGGAGAAGTCCCGCAGGGTGACGGCCTGCCCGACGGCGTGCAGGGTCAGCCCCCGGGCATCCTCGAAACGCGTGGTCACGTCGGTGACCAGATCCGCGACGTAGTCCACCGGCACCAGGTCGAGAGCCGCGTCGTAGCGGCCCGGGATGGTCCTGGCGAGGCCCTTGGTGATGAGCTTGACGACCGGGTACAGCGTCTTGAAGTCACGGACCCGGCCGGTGCGCGCCGCCCCGGCGACGATGCTGGGCCGCACCACGGCCACCGCCAGGCCCTCGGCCGCGGCCTGCCGCACCAGCCTCTCCCCCTGGAGCTTGCTCAGCTCGTAGGCGTTGCCGGGGCGCTGTCCGACGTCGAGTTCGTCCTCGTAGACGATGCCGTCCCGGGCACCGCACACATAGGCCGTGCTCACATGGACCAGCGGGATCCGGTGGGTTCGGGCGAAGGCCACCACCTGCCGGGTCCCGGTGACGTTCACGTCCCGGTAGCGCTGCTCGGGCAGCCCGAAGTCGGTGAGGGCGGCGCAGTGCACGATGCGGTCCGCCGCCGCGGCCGCGCGCAACTCCTCGCCGTCCAGGCCGAGTCGGGGGCGGGTGACGTCACCGGTGAGCCGGCGCGGTCCGGCCGGCGCGGCCGGCAGCGCCCTGCCGTTGTTGCGGACGATGTCACCGTTGCTGTGCATGAGGGCGAGCACACGGTGGCCCGCCGCGGTGAGCCGGGCGGTCACCTCGGCTCCCACCAGTCCGCTCGCTCCGGTGACCAGTACGGTCATGGTGTCAGCCATCGGTCGGTCCCTTTGGGTGGTGGGGGTCATACGGCCTGGTGGGGCTGGACGCCATTGCTGACGATCAGGTCGCGGGCCTCCTCCAGGGGGAGTTCCGCGCCGAGGTAGGTGCCGATGCGCAGCCAGTCGTAGCCGAGCTCCAGGGTGGCCCGCCAGGTGTCGGCGGAGTCGAAGGAGGACGGGAAGGCGTCGGCCCCGGCGGTGTCGCGGACCAGCGCGACGAAGTCCTCGAGATCGGTGCGGACCCGCTCGCCCTGCCCGGGTGAGGCGATGGTGCGGCCCAGCAGGTCCTCCGCCCGGCCGCGCACGGAGCCGGGCAGCGACGGCAGCAGCGACAGCCGGCGCACCAGATCGGTGTCGGCGGGCAGCGGGTTGACGCCGTACGAGCTCAGCAGCCCGCGCAGCGCGGCGTGGACCGCGCGGCGGGAGGTGAGTTCGGCGACCCGCCACTGGCCGCGGCGCAGGGCGCCGTCCAGGTCCTCGCGGGCGTTCTCCACCACGACGTTGGACCACACCAGGGCCATCGTGGCCGCCGCGAAGCGTTCGGCGGGCAGCGGGACCAGGTCGATGCCGTCGGGCCCGCTGACGGCCGCCCCGCGGACGGACAGCAGGGGCGGCGCGCTGTGGGGCGGCGGGGTGACGGGGCCGGCCGGGGCGGCCAGCGGCAGCGCCGGAGTGACGGTGCCGGCACCCTTCCAGGCGAGCCGGACCAGCCCGTAGCGCAGGAAGGCGGCGATCAGCCGGCCGGAGTCCGCCGCCCCGGCCCGCCGGGCACCGGCCAGCACCGCGGGCAGCGGTGTGCCCAGGACCAGGGAGCGCCAGACCGCCCCGGCCCGGCCGCCGAGCGCGAACACGTCCCGCCGGTCCCGGATGACGTGCACCCGCTCGCCGGTCTGCCAGGTGGTCACGCGGGCCGCGCGTTCTACGGTCAGCCGCTCCGGGCGCCACGCGACACCGGTGATGCCCAGCTCCGCGGCGAAGGCGAGACACTCACCGAGGTAGCCGTGCACGGCGTCGGCCTCGTGCCCGGCGGGGGCGGCCGATTCCAGGGCCCAGTACCGGTCGCGGACGTCCGCCCGGCCGGCCCGGTCGAGTTGCAGGGACAACCACTTGGGTTCGAGATAGGTCTCACCCAGGCCGGCCGCCCAGGCCTTGACCGCCTGGACGAGACCGGCGCGGGCCCAGTCGGCGGCCTCCGCGCCCTCGCCCAGGCAGTCCAGCGCCATCGCGTGCCGCAGCGACTGCTGGGCCCGGTGCGTCCACCACCCGGCGGCGATCTCCCGCAGCCGCCCGGCCGGGAGCAGGGCCTTGACCTCGTCGACCAGGGCGTGCCCGCGCAGCGGATGACTGCCCAGCAGCCGCTGGCAGCGGTTGAGGAGGTCCTCGGAGAGCCTGCCGGGCCGCCCGGCGCCCGCTTCGAGAGCCGTGAACTGCTCGGCGAGCTGACGCACCGACCGGGTCCGTATCTCCACCCGGCGGCCGTCGACGAAGAGCAGCGACGGCATGGTCGGCAGATCCGCCCCGTCGCGGCCGATGAGCAGGAAGTCGATGTCGGAGGAGGGGTTGCCGAACCCCTCCGCGATGGAGCCTTCGAGGACCACCGCCCAGTCGGGGCCCGGCGGCAGGGCGGCGAGCGACTTGTCGAGCAGGTCCTGCAACTGCTCGTCGGTGAGGATCACGGTTCGGGGTCTCCGTCCTGCGGGTGTCGGGGCTTCACGACGTGGACGTGCCGGCGTCCACGGACACCGGCACGTCCGGCACGTCCAGCACGGTGACCGTGCCGGCGGCGCCGTCGACGCGCAGCCGGGTGCCGCCGCGGATCTCGGTGGTGACGTTCTTGACCTGGACGACGGTGGGGATGCCCAGTTCGCGGGCGACCACGGCGACATGGGTGAGCGGACTGCCGCGCTCGATGACCAGGGCGGACGCCGAGGGCAGCGCGGTCACCCAGCCGGGATCGGTGCGGTAGGCCAGCAGGATGCCGCCGCCGACGTCGCGCGGGGCGTCGAGGACCACCGCGGGTCCCTCGGCGACGCCCGGACACGAAGGGGTGCCGCGCAGTTCGCGGGCCCCGCTGCGCACGGCGGCCGCCGTCCAGCCGCCGCGCTCGAGGTTGCCCGCCCAGTAGGCCGCGCCCCGGGTGGTGAACCGTGCGGGGGCGCGCAGTGCGCCGTCGTCGGCCAGGTGCCGGCGGCGCAGCGCCACCAGGTCCCTCAGCTCGGCGTCGGCGAGCATGCCCTCGTAGGCCCCGCGGACCTCCTCCAGACGCAGCAGGAACACGTCGTCCCAGGCGTCGAGCGCCCCGGCCCGCGCCAGGTCGCGGCCCATCGCCCGCAGCATGCGCTTGGCCGCCCCGAACGCCCTGGTACGGCAGAACCGCAGCCGTTCGCGGTCCGCGAGGGAACCGCGGGCCTTGCCGCGGACGAGTTCGTAGACCCGGCGGCGCGGACCGCGCAGCCGCCCGTCGAGGTACGCGTCGGCGTCCCCGCCGCGGCCCGCTGCGGTGGCGGGGCCGGTCAGGGCGCCGCGCAGCATGGTGAACAGCCCGGCCGGGTCCTCGTGCAGATCCGGCACCTCCAGCTTGAGTTCGTCGGGGCTGCGGTACCCGTAGGAGGCGATGTACGCGTCGACGGCGGCCAGCACCTCGGTGTGACCGCCCTCGCGCAGCGCCTGGTACGCCTCCTCGTCGGAGGTGGCCTCGAGCAGCCGGCGCACCTCGTCGTCCGCCGTGGCCAGGGCCGCCAACTCGGCCAGCGCCCACACCGGTTCGGCGGACTCCAGGTCGCCGCCGGGGCTCGCCGCGGCCCAGGTGAACCACTCGGGGGCGCCGGGCAGCCACCTGCGGGTGAGCAGGGCCAGCAGTCCGACGGAGAGCAGGATCGCGGCGTCGAGGGCCTGCATCGGCCCCCATTTCTCGATCAGTTCACGCTGCAGCCGCCGGAAACGCCGGTAGGTCTCCTCGCCCGGCAGCGCGTCGTAGTCGACGTTGTTGAACACCTCGTAGGCGCGGTAGAAATCGCGGTGGAAGGCGTCCACGGATTTCCTCATGGTGAGGAATTTCCGGGTGAAGACGAGAGTGCGGTACAGGCGGTTGAGACGGCCCCGAAGTCCCGGCCGGGGGGTGAAGGGGTGCAGTGCGTCGGCCGCCTCGTCGGAAATGCTCTCCTCGACCCCGAGGGATTTCTCCAGCACGCGCCGGTTCAGCCGGTAGAGGGGAGCCAGCCGTACCATCCGGTACCAGTGCAGGAGGTTGTAGTAGACCCGGCCGTGGAAATAGCCGAGCAGATGCGGGGTCCATTCCTGGACCTCCCGCAACTGGTCAGGCGTGACCGCGAGCGCGCGGGCGTAGCTCTCGTAGACCTTGGCGTAGGTGTCGGCGGCGAAGCTGTAGGTGAGCGGGGAGACGATGCCGCTGAAACTCTCGATGATGTTGGAGTTGTCCCAGATCCGCAGCTCTCCCCGGGCCTCCTCGGCCGGCACGGACGGCGTGGCCGTGGAGCCGGCGAGCGGGGTGGTGACCGGGCGGGACTGCAGCACCCACACGGTGTCCCCGGCGATCGCCCACTCGATGTCCTGCGGGGCGCCGTAGTGCCCGGCCACCCGGGTCCCGACGTCGTGCAGCCGGGCCAGGTCGCGCGCGCTCAGCGACAGCACCTCCCGGTCGGCCTCGGCGACCGGCCGTATCGCACAGCCGGGACCCGTACCGGCCCCGTAACTCTCCTGCTTGTCGCCGACGACGGCGTGCAGCCGTTCACCCGACGCGGCGTCCAGGACGACCGTGTCGGCGTCGACGGCCCCGGAGACCAGCCCCTCGCCCAGCCCGTACACGGCGCTGACGACGTAACGGCCGGTGCTCCCGGTCGTGGGGTCGACGGTGAACAGCACCCCGCTGCGCTCCGCGGGCACCATGCGCTGCACGATGACGGCGACGCCGCCCGCCGAGGGCGCCAGCGCGCGCTGCGCGCGGTAGTGCAGGGAACGCTCCGAGAAGGCGGAGGCCCAGCAGCGGCGGACGTGCGCGACGACCTCGTCGAACCCCGAGACGTTGAGGAAACTGTCGAACTGCCCGGCGAACGAGTGCTCCGCGCCGTCCTCGTCCGCCCCCGACGAACGCACCGCCACCAGGCCGCCGCCGACGTGCTCGTAGGCCCGGCGGACGGCTTCGGTGACGTCCTCGTCCAGGGGCGCCCCGGCGATGAGCGCGGCGATCTCCTCCGACGTCCGCCGCTCCCCGCCCCGCGGCGCACCGGCCAGGAGGGCCGTCAGACGTGTGTCCAGCCCGCTGCGCCGGGCGAATTCCGTGAAGACGTCGAGGCCGATCACCGACCAGTCCGGTACCCGGAATCCGACGGCGGTCAGGGAATGCAGGTTCTTTCCCTTTCCGCCGGCCCATTCGGCGATTTCGGCCGGTTCACCGGTGCGGGTGAGGACACGTAAGGACGTTGCGGACTGCTGGCCGGATCCCGCGCTGGGCGACACGTGGTTTCCCTCCGGGTAGTCGATCGGTTTCCCTCCCGAAGGTCTCACGGCAGGTTCCGCGAAAGACTTCCGCGATGACGGTCGTAGGTATTCACCTAAGTTCACGGGCAGTTCACTGCCGACCCCGGCAGTTCCGTACGCAGCGGCCGCAGTTCGGGCCAGATGAGGGCCGCCGAACCCCAGGTGAGCCCGCCGCCGAACCCGGTCAGCACCACCTTCTGACCGGGCCTCAGCTCGCCGGAGGCGGCGCAGTCGGTGAGCGCGAGGGGGATCGACGCGGCGACCGTGTTGCCCAGCGCGGCGATGTTGGACGGGAACCGCCGGGCGGGCAGGCCGAGGCGCCTGGCGACGGACGTCAGGATGCGGGCGTTGGCCTGATGGAGCACGAAGGCGTCGATCTCCCGCGGCCGCCACCCGGTGTGCGCGGCGATGTCCTCCACCGACTGCGCCATCCGGCGCACCGCCTGCGCGAAGACCGCCTGGCCGCGCATCGTGAAATAGGTGTCCTCGGTCTTCGTCGGCAGGCCCGTGGAGCGCTGCCTGGACCCGCCCGCGGGGATCTCGATGAGGTCGGCCTCGCCGCCGTCGCTGCCCAGGCTGAACCCCAGCAGCGCACCCGGCTCCGCGGCCTGGCCCGCGCGCAGCACGACCGCGCCCGCCCCGTCGCCGAACACCACCCGGGTGCCCCGGTCCGCGGGGTCGAGGATCGTGGAGAACGTGTCGGCGCCGATCACCAGCACGCTGTCGGTGATCCCCAGCGAGATCAGTCCGGCACCGGTGGCCAGGGCGTACACGAAACCGGTGCACACGGCCTGCACGTCGAACGCGGGCACCGGGCCCAGGCCGAGCCGGCTCGCCACCTGGGGCGCGGTCGCCGGGCAGAGCCGGTCCGGAGTGCTCGTCGCCAGGACGACGGCCCCCACGCGCTCCAGGCCCGCCGACGCCAGCGCGTTGCGCGCCGCCTCGACGGCGAGGTCGCCCGTGGACTGACCGGGCGCGACCACACGCCGGTGCCGGATGCCGGTACGACGGCGGATCCACTCGTCATCGGTGTCGAGGACGGCGGCCAGGTCGTCGTTGGAGACCACCGTGGCGGGCACCGAGCCACCCAGCCCGGCCACGACCGCCGACCGCGGCCCGAAGGGACCGGGCGCCGGAGGGACGAGCGGACCGGGCCGCGGCTCGGTCCGCGAACTCTCCTGCTCGTACGGGCCGTTCGGCCCACTGTCCACTGACTTCACGCCACCTCACCTCATCGCGGTAAGCGCAACGGGAATGAGCATGGGGTAACAAAGCCCCCTGGAATCAGTCGAGTTGACTCGCCTAAGCGAACTTCTACACTCTCGCGCCGGACCTGGGACGCGGTCCTCGCACCGTGTGTCCTTGGTCGGTGAGACACCAGTGACCGGCTGCTCCCACTGTCCAGGCCGGCGGTTCAATCGATGGGGGTCCCTCCATGATCCGTGTTGACCATGCCCGCGTCTTCGACGGCGAACGGGTACGGGACGGGATCTCCGTACTGATCGACGACGGACTCGTGGCCGCGGTGACACCCGCCCCGGAAGCGGACGCCGCCACGGACCCCCGGGTGACCGAGGTGATCGACGCCACCGGCCACACCCTGCTGCCCGGACTGATCGACGGACACACCCATGTCATGGGCACCCTGCACAACCTGCGGCTGGCACTGGCGTTCGGAGTCACCACCGAACTCGACATGTTCAGCTTCCCGCCCGCACTGACCGGCTGGCTCTGCGACACCGCGGCACGCACCGACGACGTCGCCGACCTGCGCAGCTCCGGAACCGTGCTGTGCGCGGCCGGCGGCCACCCGGCGGCCTCGATGCCCTTCCTCCCCTCGCTGGCCGGCCCCGACGACGCACAGGAACAGGTGACGGCACGCCGGAAGGAAGGCGCGCACCACATCAAGATGATGTTCGACGACGGCGGCCACCACGGCGCCGACCTGCCGACGCTGGACGGGCCGACCGCGCGCGCGGTGACCGCGGCGGCCCGGCGGGAGGGCCTGCCGACCGTCGCCCACGTCGCCGACGAGGAGACGGTACGCGCCGCGCTCGCCGCGGGGGTCGACGCGTTCACCCACGTCCCGCTGGCGGCACCGCTGCCCGGCGACCTGGTCGCACGGACCGCCGCGGACGGCCGGTTCGTCATCCCCACCCTGGCGATGATGGAGATGTCCAGCGGCGCCCGCGGCGGGCGCGCCCTCGCCGACGACGACCGCGTCGCCGCCCACCTGCCCGCCGACGCCGACGCCGCGATCAGGAACGGCACCGAGGGACTCGCCGTGACCGTCCCGTCCCCGGACCTGGACTTCGCCCACGCGCTCGCCACCACCCGCCGGCTCCACGAGGCCGGAGTGACCCTGGTCGCGGGCACGGACGCCAACAACGCGCCGGGGCGGGCCTGCCCGGTGGTCCACGGCGCCGCACTGCACCGCGAACTCGAACTGCTCGTGGCCGCCGGACTCACCCCCGTCGAGGCGCTGCGGGCCGCGACCTCGGCACCCGCCCGGCTCTTCGGACTGTCCGACCGCGGGCGGATCGCCCCCGGCCTGCGGGCCGATCTGCTGCTCGTCGAGGGCGACCCCACCACGGACATCACCGCCACCCGGGCCATCCGGCGCATCTGGCGTCGCGGAGTCCCCTTCGACCGCGAGGGGTTCCGTACCGCACGGCAGACCCCGGCACGCCCCACCCGGACCCCGGCACCATCACCGGACACGGACGGCACAGCCCGCCGCCGGCACGACGGCGGCACCACGGCGGACGGCGAGCTGACGGCCGTGGGCTCCACCGCGCTGGCGCTCGCCGCGGCCCGCGCCAGGGAGAGCGGCCGCCCCGACCGGCTCTTCGACGACCAGGTCGCCCTCCAGGTCACCGTCGCCGCGGGCGCCGCGCTCGCCGCCTGGTCGGGCCCCAGGGGCGAACGGCTGCGCAGGGCCATGGGCGACTACTTCGCCCTGCGCACCCGCTACTTCGACAACTGGCTGCTGGAAGCGGTCGGTTCGGGCTGCCGGCAGGTCGTCGTGCTCGCCGCCGGCCTGGACGCCAGAGCCTTCCGGCTCGACTGGCCCGCACCGCTGACGCTGTTCGAACTCGACCGGGCCGACGTGCTCTCCTTCAAGGAGAAGATCGTCACCGCCCGCGAACCGGCACCCGGCTGCGCACGCGTCCCGATGGCCGGCGACCTGCGCGACGACTGGCCCGCCGCCCTGCGCGCCCACGGCTTCGACCCGCACGTCCCGACCGCCTGGCTGCTGGAGGGCATCCTGGTCTACCTCACCGAGCAGGAGGGCGACGAGGTGCTCGGCCGCATCGGCGAACTCAGCGCCCCAGCGAGCCGGCTCGCCCTTGAGTACGGCAGCCGGACGATGTTCGCCACCGACACCACCAGGGCGGCCCTGGACCACGCCACCGCGACCGACACCCTGCACACGCTCGCCGCGCTGTGGCGCAACGAGAGCACCGCGGACCCCCTCGCCCGCCTCACCGGACACGGCTGGTCCGCCCGCTCCCGCGAGATCACCGACCTCGCCGGCCAGTACGGGCGGCCGGTGCCGCCCGCCTTCGACCCCACCGTCCCGGGCACCGCCCGCATCACGCTGCTCCAGGCCACCCGCGCCTGAACCGCCCCCATGACGGACCCGGCCCCCCGGTGACGGACCCGGCCCCCCACGACGGACCCGGACCGCCATGGCGGGGGAGCGGACACGGGCGGGCCGGTGGCCCCGGCCTCGCCGGGGACACCGGCCCGCCCGCCTCACCTCCCGCCGGGAACGCCACCCCCGCCGGTCCGCCCGTGGACGTGCAGGCGCTCCAGCCAGGCCGGGTCCCGCACCACGGCCGCGTGTTCCTGCGCCAGGCACAGATAGACGTCCCGGCCCCCGTCCTCGGCGGGCGTCGGCGCGATGTGCACCGTCGGCACCGGAAGGTCCGGGAACTCGTACCAGAACGGTTTTCCGCCGCCCAGGTCGATGCGGTACAGCGGGAACTGCGACCAGTTGTTGACGGACAGCGCCGTCTCGAAGACGTCCGGCGCCCGGACCGACATGACGTGCCGTGACACCCCCGCCCCGCGATAGGAGTTGAGGAAGGCGATCTCGTCACGGATCTTCTCGGCGGTGTTGGCGTCCAGACAGGCCCGGACGTCCTGGGCGACACGGCCCAGCGGACGCTCGCGCAGCGCCGCCGCCGGGGTGGTGGTCCAGCTGTTGCTGACGCAGTTGCCCCAGTAACCGGCGGGCAGCGCGTCGCCGAGCCGGGACTGCACGCTGACGATCATGCCGAGCCACTCGGCCGCCTCGTCGGGCCGGCCGCGCAGCTCGCCGAGCACCTGCCAGATGTGCGCGCTCAGCACGTCGTTGGTGGAGACCCAGGAACCCTCGCCGGTCAGCTGCCGCTGCGCGGCGTTCTTCATCGCGGCGAGTTCGGCGGCCTCGAAACGGGTGGCGACGGTCGCGAGTTTGTGCAGGCCGACCTTGAGGTTCGTCTTCAGCAGGCGCAGCCGGGAGACCCCGATGAACGCGCGCGAGGCCACCGTCGCGGGGTCCGCGGACTCCCGGCCCAGCGCGTCCATGACGTCACGGTCGTGGGACGGCTCCGGAGAGGCCAGCCCGTGGTGCTCGCGCGACCAGCTCTCGAGGAACGCGAGGGTGTTCCCGCCGTCCGCGAGACTGTGGTTGATCGTCACGCCCAGGATCGAGCCGCCGCCGCGCATCTGCGTCAGCCGGATCTTCAGCAGCGGGGTGTCCCGGTCGACGACACGGAAGGCGCTGACCTCCCGCAGCAGACCGCCGATCACCGGCTCGGTGCGCAGGCCGGGCCCGTACTCCCGCATGGACTCCGACGACACCGCCTCGGTGAAGCGGACCCCCGCGTCGTTGCAGAGCACACTCAGGCCGCCGTCCCGGTCTCGGGTGAGACGCCCGGCCAGCGGCGGGTAGCCGCGCAGCGTACGCGCCAGGGACGCGCGCAGTTCCGCGCCGTCCAGCGTGTTCCGGTAGAAGAACGTCATCGGCGTGTACCAGGGGCCGGTCAGCAGGTCGTAACCGCTCAGCCGGACCCGGCCGCCGCCGGCCGTGCCGGCGCGGACCAGGAAGGTCCGCTCCTCCCGGCTCTCCACGGTGTGGCGGAAGGCCGACACGGGCGCCTTGCCCTTCCCGCCCTTCGCCCTTCCCGCCCTACGCGTCCTGGCGGTCGCGCTCGTCGCGCTCGTCGCGCTCGTCGTGTCCGTCGTGCTCGTCGTGTCCGTCCTCGTCGTCTTCTCCGTGCCGGGCGTGCCGGGTATGCCGGGGGTGCCGGTCGGGTCGGGGGTGCCGGGCGTGCCGGGCGTGCCGGTCGGGTCGGGCGTGTCCGTCGGGTTGGTCGTGTTCGCTGTCACGGTGGTCCTCCTCGCGGCCGATCAGTCCCAGGCGACGAGCAGGCTGTCGACCCCGTAGTGCACGGCACGGTCGCGCAGCGGCACCTGGTCCGCGGGCGTGGCCAGCCGCAGCTTCGGGAAACGCTCGAACAGTGTGCGCAGACCGATCCTGAGGGTGGCGCGGGCCAGATGCTGGCCCAGGCACTGGTGCGCCCCGAAGCCGAGCGCCAGGTGCTTGCGCGGGATACGGGTGACGTCGAGGGAGTCGGGGTCGGTGAAGACCGAGGGGTCACGGTTGGCGGCGGGCAGCGACAGGACGACGGTCTGCCCGGCCTTGATGGTGACGCCCTCGATCTCGACGTCCTCCAGCGCGCAACGGCTGGACCCCATCTGCGAGATGGTCAGGTACCGCATCAACTCGTCGACAGCACCGGCCTCGTACAGCTCGGGGCGGCTGCGCAGCAGCGCCAGCTGCTCCGGCTGCTCCAGCAGCGCGAACGTGCTCAGGGCCAGCATGTTGGGCGTCGTGTCGAGGGAGCCGCCCAGGGTGAGGACCGCGAGGTTGACCATCTCCTCCTCGGTCAGCTCCCCGGTGGAGGCCAGCTGTCCGAAGAGGTCGTCGCCCTGTTCCCTCATCCGCTCACGGACCATGGGCCGCAGCGCCGCGTCCATGGACTCGACGTGATGGATGAACTCTTCCAGCGTGTACGTCAGCGTCATCATCGCCGAGAAGTGCTTCGAGATGACCGCCATCAGCTCGGCGGAGGCCCCCATCAGGGACTGCACCGTGCGCACGCTCACCACCTCGGCGAACGACGTCAGCAGGTCGGCCTGCGAGCCCTGCGCCGCCATCTCGTCGAGGGTCTCGCCGATGATGCGGGTCAGCTCGGGCTCGAACTGCTGGATCCGGCGGACCGTGAAGTGCCCGGCCAGCAGACGGCGGTACTTGGAGTGCTCGGGCGCGTCCGTCTTCGCGAACGAACCCGGCGGGGAGGGCTGGGGGTTGTACTCGTCCATCGGGAACGGCGGCGCGACCACGTGCGCCAGCAGCTCGTTGCGGTGGCTGAAGCGGTTGTCGGCCAGGATCTGCCGCACCAGGTCGTGCCGGGTGACCAGCCAGCCCGAGGTGTCCGCCGGGGCCACCTGGAAGGTGATGGGGCTGATGGGGTTCTCCGCGCGCAGGCGGGCGTACGCCGCCGGCGGATCGAACGGGCATTTTCCCCGGTCCGCCGGGATGACGGGTGCGTCGGGCCGTGTCTTCATGGTCACTCCGTTGGTGAGCCGGCTACGCCGTCGGGTGTCGTGGGGCGAGAGCTGGTGGGGTGTCAGGCACGCTTGACGGCCAGCGGCAGGTGTCGGGCGCCGAAGACGTTGGTGCCGTGGTAGGTCAGCCGCGCGTCGGGGTCGACCTCGATCCGGGCGAACCGGTCGAGGAGCGCGTTCAGGGCGACACGCCCCTCCAGCCGGGCCAGCGGCGCCCCGATGCAGTAGTGGATGCCGTGGCCGAAGGCGGCCTGGCGGGAGTTGGAGCGGTCCGGGCGGAAGGCGGCCGCGTCCTCGAAGACCTCCTCGTCCAGGTTGGCCGACAACAGCCACAGATGCACCAGGGTGTTGGGGGCGAGGCTCGTCCCGTGGAACTCGGTCACGGCCGTGGTGACCCGCTCGATCCGCGTGAACGGCGGACGCAGCCGCAGGGTCTCCTCGATCACGGCCGGCACCAATGACCGGTCCTCACGGACCCGTTCGAACAGTTCCGGCTCCCCGTCCAGGCACATCAGCGTGTTGCCCAGCAGCACCGAGGTGGTGACATGCCCCGCGAGCAGCAGCAGGGTCGCGAAACTCGCGATGTCCTCGTCGTCCAGACGCTCGCCGTCGAGCTCCGCGTGCACCAAGGTGCCCAGCAGGTCGTCCTGCCGCTCCCGGCGCCGCTCGTCGATGAAGCCCTGCAGGTACGCCGAGATGGTGGTGCCGGTCTCCTCCATCCACTGCACGCTCGCCTGATCCTCCGGGTCCGTCGACAGGAGCTGGTCCGCCCACCCCTGGAACAGATCCCGGTCGGCCGTCGGCACGCCGAGCATCCGCGCGATCACCGTGACCGGCAGCGGGTTGGCGAGCACGTCCACCAGGTCGAAGCGGTCATCGCCGGCCGACTCCAGCAGCTCCGCGGTCAGTTCGGTGATCCACGGTTCGAGACCGGAGATCAGCCCCGGCGTGAAGGCGCGGCTGACCAGGCGGCGCATCTTGCCGTGCAGCGGCGGGTCCAGCAGCAGGAGGGTGCCGCGCGGAGCCTGGCGTTCACCGCCCGACAGACGGCCCACGGTGTCGGACGAGAACGTCGCCGGGTCCGCGAGGACACGCTGGACGTCCTCGTACCGGAAGAGGTGCACCTGGCCCGCCTCGTCACGCCAGACCGGGCACTCCTCGCGCATCCGCGCGAGCCAGGCGAGCAACGTCGTCCCGCCGTCCGGCTCCACCGAGGGAGCCTTGCCGATGCCGGGTCCCGGCGCCGGATCCGCCGCTTCCCGCGTCACACCGACGTCCGAGGTGCCTTCCTCCGCCACCAGTGGTTCCCCCTCTCGTGCGGCCCGGTCGCCGTCGCGGCCCGCGACGCGCCGAATCCGACCGGCGCCCCGACGGGCCCGGCTCTCGCGTCACTCCAGCACGCGGCGCCGGACCGGGGCCAGGAACGGCCGCGCAGTCTAGGGATTCACCGAGTACCGCCCGCCGGGCCCCGCGCGAGGGCACGGCGGCGGCCGCAATCTCTGGAGGAAATCCCAGACAGTGACGGCCCACGGCCGCAACACCTGTGCCCGCGGCCCAAGATGGGCACGCCCCGGCAGCGGGGCGCCACCCCCGTACCGCCCGACGCGGAAGGCCGGCATGGACATCGCGATCGACCAGGACAAGTGCATGGGAGCGGGTCAGTGCGTACTGATCGCGCCCGAGGTCTTCGACCAGGACGAGACCGACGGACGCGCCCTTCTCCTGATCGAGCGGCCGGGAGGCGACCACCACGAGGCGATCCGCGAAGCGCACGATTCCTGCCCGCTGGGTGCCATCACCCTCCAGGAGGACTGAGCGGGTCCGGCGGCCGGCCAGGTGACAGCGCCCGGCTCACCTTCCGCCGGGCCCTCTTCGATGTCCCGCGGCCCGGCCGCAGACCTTCTACGAACGAGAGGATGCCATGCGCGTTCTGTTCGCCGGCCTGTCGGAGAAGTCGCACCTGAACACCATGGTGCCGCTGGCCTGGGCCTTCGTCACGGCCGGGCACGACGTGCTGATGGCCAACTCTCCGTCGCTGACCCCCGCCATCACCGGGGTCGGTCTGGTGGCCGCCCCCGTGGGCAGCGACGACCACACCCTGCTGCACGCGGACATGGCCCTCGCCCGCGAGTCCCAGGACGCCGACGTCGCCAACTGGAGCCACCTCGGCCCCGGCCAGGTCGACTGGGCCACCCTGCGCGAACGCTACGAGATCAGCGTGCCCTGGGGCTTCGCCCGCTACAACGACCCCGTCATGGACGACATGGTGGCCCTCGCCCGCGACTGGCGGCCCGACCTCGTCATCCGCGACCCCATCGCCTACGCCGGCGCGGTCGCCGCACGCGCCTGCGGCGCGGCCCATGCCCGCCTGCTGTGGTGCGCCGACGTGTACGGGCAGGCCAGGAGCACCTTCGTCGACCTCGCCCGCGACGTCCCCGAGGCCGAGCGCACCGACCCGCTCGCCGAGTGGATCGACGAACGGGCCCGCACCTACGGCGTGTCCTGCGACGAGGAACTCCTCAACGGCCAGTTCACGATCGACACCCTGCCCCCGAGCCTGCGGCTGCCGAGCGAACTGCACCAGCTGCCCATGCGCTACATCCCCTACAACGGCCCCGCCGTGCAGTGGGACTGGCTGCGCGAGCGGCCCAAGTCGCCCCGGGTGTGCGTCACGCTCGGCCGCACCAACAGCGAGGCCTACGGCGGCGACTACGTCCCCCTCTACGACATCCTCAGGTCGCTGGGCGCCCTCGATGTCGACGTGGTCGCCGCGCTCATGCCCGAACAGGCCGAACAGCTCGGAGACCTGCCCCCCAACGTGCGCGCCGTCAGCGGGATCGCCCTGAACACGCTGCTGCCCACCTGCTCCGCCGTCATCCACCACGGCGGCTGGGGCTCCTTCGCGACCGCCCTCGTCAACGGCGTCCCGCAGCTCGCCCTGTCGACCAACGTCGCCGACCAGGAACTGCGCGGACGCGCGGTGGAGAAGGCCGGCGCCGGGATCTTCGTCCACCACAGCGACGTCGACGCCGGACAGGTCCTCGTGCACACCCGCATGCTCGTGGAGGAACCGTCGTTCGCGGCCGCCGCGGGACGGCTGCGGGACGAGTCCGCGGCCCTGCCCAGCCCGCGCGCCCTGGTCGGCCGACTGGAACAACTGGTCGCCGACCGCTGACACCGCCCCGAACGCACGCCCGGAACGCACGCCCGGAACGCACGCCCGGAACGCACGGCCCGAACGCACCGCCCCGAGCCCGCTGCCCCGTACAGACCGGCCCACCGGCCGGATTCGCGCACCACACCGCACACACGAGGAAGGAGGACGGCGTCAACCGCGACCCCGACGGGGTACCTGGCGCCGCAATCCCGATGAGTCAGACACGCATCCTGGTGACCGGCGGTGCCGGCTTCATCGGTTCCCACTACGTCCGCACCCTCCTCGGCCCCCTCGGCCCCGACGACGTCTCGGTGACCGTCCTGGACGCCTTCACCTACGCCGCCAAGCGGGCCAGCCTCGACGAGGTCGCCGACTCACCCCGCTTCCGGCTCGTCGTCGGCGACATCTGCGACCCGGACGTCGTCGGCCCCCTCATCGCCGAGCACGACCAGGTCGTCCACTTCGCGGCCGAGTCGCACGTCGACCGCTCGCTGTCCAGCTCCGCCGAGTTCGTCCGCACCAACGTCATGGGCACCCAGGTGCTCCTGGACGCCGCACTGCAGCACGGCATCGGCACCTTCGTGCACGTCTCCACCGACGAGGTCTACGGCTCCATCTCGACCGGCTCCTGCTCCGAGGAGCAGTCCGTGAACCCCAACTCGCCCTACGCCGCGTCCAAGGCGGCCAGCGACCTGCTCGCCCTGGTCTACCACCGCTCCCACGACCTGGACGTACGGGTGACCCGCTGCTCCAACAACTACGGCCACCACCAGTACCCCGAGAAGATCATCCCGCTCTTCGTCAGCCTCCTCCTGCAGGGCAGGAAGGTCCCGCTGTACGGCGACGGGATGAACGTGCGCGACTGGCTGCACATCGACGACCACGTCCGCGGCATCGAACTGGTCCGCACCCGGGGACGGGCCGGCGAGATCTACAACATCGGCGGCGGCACCGAGCTCGACAACCGCCGGCTCACCGAACGCCTCCTGGAAGCGTGCGGCGCGTCCTGGGACCAGGTCGAGTACGTCACCGACCGCAAGGGCCACGACCGCCGCTACTCGGTCGACTGGAGCAAGGCCCACACCGAACTGGGCTACAAACCGCAGAAGGACTTCACCGAGGGCCTCGCCGAGACCGTCGCCTGGTACCGCGGCAACCGTGACTGGTGGGAGCCCGCCGTCACCGAGGCCGACGGGCCCGCGACCGGGACCCCCGCATGCTGACCTTCCGCACCCTGGGACTGCTCGAGGTGACCCGGGACGGACGGCCCGTGACACCCACCGCACCGAAGGTCCGCCAGATGCTGGCGCTGCTGCTGGCCCGCCGCAACACCCTGGTGCCGATCTCCGCGATCGCCGGCGAACTGTGGGAGCGCACCCCGCCGCGCAGCGCCACCGCCACCGTCCAGACCTACGTCTACCAGCTGCGCAAACTCCTGCAGAGCGACGACGAGACGGCCGCCGGAACGGGACCGCTCGTCACCAGGGCCACCGGCTACATCCTGCGGGTGGCCCCCGGCGACTACGACGCCGAGGAGTTCGAACGGCTCACCGTCCAGGCACGGTCCGCGATCGAGGCCGGTGACGCCCGCACGGCCACCGAACGCCTCCAGGCCGCACTGGCCTGGTGGTCCGGCCAGCCGTTCGCCGACATCGGCCAGGGCCCCTGCCTCCAGGCGTACGCGCTGCGCCTGGAGGAGCTCCACATGCACGCCCTGGAGCTGCGCATCACCGCGGGGCTCGGACTCGGCCAGCACCGCGAACTCGTCGCCGAACTCAAGGAACTGGCCAGCACCTACCCGCTCCACGAGTGGTTCCAGGGCGGCCTCATCATCGCGCTCCAGCGCTGCGGCCGCAGCAGCGAGGCCCTCCAGGTCTACCAGCGGCTGCGCCGGCTGCTCCGTGACGAACTGGGCCTGGAACCCTCCGCGGGACTGCAGCAGATCCGCCAGCACGTCCTCATGGACCAGGTCACCACCGCCGACCTCAGCCTGCTGCCGGGCTGACCAGGGAGCCGCCGGACGGGCTCACGCCCGCCCCGGCCCCTCCCTGCCCGGGTGCCCGCGCGGTGAGCTGCTCGGCGGGGCAGATCACCGGTTTCCCCGTGCCCGCGCGTCGGCGCGCCGCCGGCCCGCACGCGTCCCGGCGGCGCGGCTCAGACGGAGCACTCCGCCGCCTTCCACAGGTCCCGTACGGCATCCTCGGGCCCACGGCGGGGCGACCAGCCCAGCAGCTCGCGCGCCGCGGTGACGTCCACGCACATCCAGTCCGCGTCCGCGGCGGGCCGCACCGTACCGCCGGTGTCCTCGACCAGCCGCACCGCCCGCCCGCTCGCCGCGATCAGCCGGTCGACCACGGCACGCACATGCAGCGAGGTGCCACTGCCGATGTTCACCACCCTGCCCCGCGCCCGCGGCGTCCGCGTCGCGGCCACGACCGCCTCGGACGCGTCCTTGGCATCGACGAAGTCCCGGCTGCTGCGCAGCGGGGACAGCTGCACCGTGACGGGCTCACCCGGCGCCGGCCGGGCGAGCAGCTGCTGCGCCACCCGGCCCAGCAGGCTGTCGGGCGGGATCCCGGAACCGATGACGTTCGACAGCCGCAGCACCACCGCGTTCGTCCGGCCCTCCCGGGCGGAGCGCAGGACGGCCTGGCTGCCGAGCAGTTTCGACTGCCCGTAGTCCGTCGCCGGGCGGGTGGGGGAGTCCTCGGCGAGCAGGACGCCCGCCGGCTGCGGCGTGTACTCGTGCACCGAGCCCAGATGCACCAGCCGCGGCTGCCACGAGGCGGCGTCCAGCGCCGCCAGCAGCTGCTCCACGAGCAGCTGGTTGCCCTGCCGCATCACGCCGACCGACGACGACCAGGCCACGCCGGCCGCGTTGACGACGGCCACCGGACGCTCCGCGTCGATCAGCCGCGTCAGCGCGGCGGGCCCGTCCTCGACCAGGTCCATCGGGCAGAACTGCCACGAGGCCGGCGTCTTCGCGGCCTGCCGCGCGACGGCGAGGACCTCGTGACCGGCCGCCTCCAGGGCCGCGCCCGCGTGCCGGCCGACGAAACCGGTCGCGCCGAGGACGATCACCCGGCCGGACGATCCGTCCGGTGCTCCGGGCACTGCCTGCGTACCGACCAGCGACATGCCGCTCCCCCCTTTGGTCCGGATCGCCCCGCACCCGTACGTCGTCCCGGTGCGCCACGGCGGCGGACGTCGGTTTTGTGCGGTCACTGTGGCACCCGGCGATCGAGGACCCCTCCAGGACCGTTCGACTCGACCGTGCCCTGTGCGGCTCTTCAACGGTCCTCGACCGGCCCGCCCTATGGTGCTGCCACCATGAAGGTTCGAGAGATGGCTGTGCCGGACGCTTTCCACATCACACCGCACAAGATCGGCGATGTGCGCGGGAACTTCTACGAGTCGTTCCGCCACGACAGGCTGGCCGAGGAGATCGGCAGACCGGTGCCCCTCGTGCAGGTGAACTACTCGGTCTCCCGCAGGAGCACCCTGCGCGGGCTCCACGGCACCCTGCTGCCACCCGGCCAGGCGAAGGTCGTGTGCGTCGTACGCGGCGCGATCCTCGACATCGTCGTCGACGTGCGCCTCGGCTCGCCCACCTTCGGCACACACGAGGCGAACTGGATGAGCGCCGAGTCCGGCGACAGCGTCTTCGTCTCCGAAGGACTCGTGCACGGCTTCCTCGCCCTCACCGACGACACCTGCGTCTCCTACCTGTGCTCCACCGAGTTCGTCCCCGGCACCCAGGTCGACATCGACCCCCTCGACGCCGAACTGGACTTACCGTGGCAGCTGTCGGAGACCCCGCTGATGTCGGCCAAGGACTCCCGGGCCGTCTCCGTCGCCACCGCCCGCCGCACAGGTCTGCTGCCGCGCTACGAGGACTGCCTCGCCCACTACGCGGCGCTGCGCGGCACGTGACCGGTTCCCCGTCAGCGGGCCCGTCCCTCTCCCCGGCGGCCGCGGGCGCACCGTCCGAGGCCACCGCCGTACCGAAGGAACAGCCGATGCCGCACCGCACCGACCCCCGCCCGCTCCACTGCGCCGTCCTGCCCTTCGCGGACTTCGGGCACGTCGCTCCGAGCCTCGGCGTCGCCCGCGCGCTCATCGCCGCCGGCCACCGGGTGACCTACGTCGTGGACGAGCGGTACGCCGGCCTGGTCGAGGAGGCGGGCGCCCGTGCCGTCACCTACACCTCCGCGCGCGGCGAGTTCTACCGCGCCGCCGACCCGGCCCCCGGCCAACTGGCCGCGGAGGGCTACGCGTTGCTGGTGGACACCATCCGCACGGTGTTCCCCGCCGCCCTGACCGCCCTCGCCCAGGACCCCCCGGACGCCGTCCTCTACGACTTCGAGAACGTGGCCGCCGGACGGGTCGCCGCCCGGGTCCTCGACGCCCTGCCGGTGCAGATGTTCCCCAGCCACGCGGCGAACGAGACCTTCTCCCTGCGCGCCCAGATGTGGGACCGGGCCGACCCGGTCATGGCCAAGGGCGCCGGCGTCCTCATCGAGTTCATGGGCGAACACGGCATCGGCCTCGACGAGATGAGCCGCTACGGCACCGAGTGGGACGAGCACAACCTCGTCTTCCTGCCGCGGGACTTCCAGATCGAGGGCGACACCTTCGACGACCGCTTCGCGTTCGTGGGCCCCATGGTCACCGAGGCCCCGGCCGGCCTCTGGTCGCCGCCGGCGGACGGCCGGCGCACCGCGCTGGTGTCCCTGGGAACCGAGTCGGGCGACCGCGGCGACTTCTTCCGCACCTGCGCCCAGGCCTTCGACCCGGCCTCCTGGCACGTCGTGATGACACTCGGACACGGCGCCGACCGCGCACAGCTGGGACCGCTGCCCCCGCACGTCGAGGTCCACGAGTGGCTGCCGCACCCGGCCGTGCTGCCGCACGCGGACGTCCTCGTCTGCCACGCCGGCATGGGCAGCCTCATGGAGGCCCTGTACTTCGCCACGCCCGTGGTGGCCATCCCCCGCGCCCACGAACTCGGCCTCAGCGCACGGCGGCTGGAGGAATGCGGGGTCGGCCGCACCCTGTCGCGGACCGGCCTCGACGCCGAGGTCCTCGCCCGCACCGTGAACGGGCTGCTGGCCGAACCACGCACCCCCGCCGCCCTGCGGCGGATGCGCGCCGCGGTCCGCGCCGCCGGCGGTGCCGCCCGCGCCGCCGACACCCTTCAGGGCTGGGCCGCGCAGCACCGCCGGCACCGCACCGGCCGGCCGGCCGACATCAGTGGGGCAGCGTGACGAACTCGCTCACCGTCGAGATGCTGTAGTCGATCATCTCGTCCGTCAGGCCGGGGAACACACCGATCCAGAACGTGCTCTCGGTGGTGATGTCGCTGTTGGTCAGCGGACCGCTGACCCGGAACTCCCGCCCCTCGTACGCCGGGTGACGGGTGAGATTGCCCGCGAAGAAGCGCCGGGTGGCCACCTTGCTGTACTCCAGGTGGTCGATGAGCGCCCCCGGCGCGAACGGGGCCCCCGGCACGACGGTGATGGCGAAACCGAACCAGCTCGGGTCGCTGCCCGGCGTCGCCTCCGGCAGGATCAGGTGCGGAAGACCGTCCAGGCCCTCCCGCAGCCGCGCCCAGTTGCGGCGCCTGGCCTTGCCGAACTCGTCGATGTGCGACAGCTGCTGCAGCCCGAGGGCCGCCTGCACGTCGGTCGACTTCAGGTTGTAGCCCACGTGGGAGAAGATGTACTTGTGGTCGTAGCCGGCCGGCAGCGTCCCCATCTGGTGCTCGAACCGCTTGAAGCAGCGGTTGTCCTCGGCCGGCTCGCACCAGCAGTCCCGGCCCCAGTCACGCATGGACTCCACGATGCGGGCCAGCGCCAGGTTGTCCGTCAGGACCACCCCGCCCTCACCCATCGTGATGTGGTGCGCCGGATAGAAGCTCTCGGTCGCCAGGTCACCGAACGTGCCGGTGAGACGGCCCTTGTACGTACTGCCCAGCGCGTCGCAGTTGTCCTCGATGAGGAACAGACCGTGGTCGTCGGCGATCTGCGCGATCTCCTCGACGGCGTACGGGTTGCCGAGCGCGTGCGCCACCATGATCGCCCGCGTGCGCGGCCCGATCGCCTGCTCGATGCGCTCCGGCGTCGGGTTGTAGGTGCCGATCTCGATGTCGGTGAAGACCGGCACCAGACCGTTCTGGAGGATCGGGTTGACGGTCGTCGGGAACCCGGCGGCCACGGTGACCACCTCGTCGCCCGGCACCAGACGGCTGTCCTCCAGCTGGGGCGAGGTGAGCGAGCTGAGGGCCAGCAGGTTCGCCGACGAACCGGAGTTCGTCAGATGCGCCTTGCGCAGGCCGAAGTACTTGGCCAGCGCGCGTTCCAGCTTGCGCGAGCTCGGTCCGGCGGCGATCCGCAGGTCCAGGGCCGCCTCGACCATCGCGACACGGTCCTCCTCGTCGAGGACGGCACCGGAGGCCATGACGGACGTGATACCCGGCACGAATCCCGAGGACGCGTTACTGCGGTGGTACTCGCGTACCAGGTCGAGGATCTCTGTCTTGTCGTTGCCCATCGGCTGGTGGCCTTCCTGTGGCTGCCGGCGGGGACGGAGCCGTGGCCTCGACGGCAGGAAGTGCGAGCGGGGTCCCCGGACCGGGCTTGTGCCGTCCGGGAAGCCCAGCCCAACACACCGCGCACCGGCGTGCCCAGCGCTGCCGGAGAAGTCTAAGAGTTATCCCGTAATGTGACTCGGCTCGTGTGCCGACGGCCAGTGGTCTCGTTTACGCGACGTTGAGCTTCAGTTCGTGCGGTGCGGTGACGGCATGGTTGATGGCGTTGGTGCGACGACACTGCGAGGGATCTGACGGCCTTTGAGGTGCACGGTGGCGTGCTCAGCTATGGCGCGCCGTAGCCGGAACCGTTTGTAGTTCCGGTCTTTGATGATCCGGCCGTCCGCGGCGCGGTGACGTGATCTGGTGTGCAGGTCCTGCGCCTGCGGACCCGGAGTTCCCTGCTGGCGCAGTGGGCCAGAGCCAGCACATGCGTGCAGCGTAGAACCCCGCCCGGTGCGTTGTCGTGATCCCGTTGTCGGCGGTCCGTTGTAGCTTTGGCCTTCCTTGTCGGAGCCGCCAAGTTCCAGACTGAATGCCGTTGTTGCCGTGAACGAAAGGAGGTATGCCGTGAGCACTATGCTGCTCGGCGCGGCACCAACTTCCGACGGAGCCTTTCCCCGCAAGGTCCGGGGGAAGAACAAGGGCACGCGGTGGACGCGTGGTGAGGACACCGAACTCGCGGTCGTCCGACTCCCGCTGGACGTGAGCCGGCCCGAGGGTCGACACCGTGTGGTGCAGTTGTTCTCGGCGATGTGGTCGGTGAAGCGTGCCCTGCAGCGCGACGCACGGGATGCCGTTGATGCGTACTGGGCCGGCGATGTCCGCCGGGAGGCTGACGCGAGAGCGTGGCGGGCTGAGCTCGGCCTCTCGCGGGAAGGCATGGAACGTCGCGGGTACCGTCACATGGAACGCTCCCGATACCTTGGGCATCATGTAACGAAGGCCCTGGTGATGCATCAAGCGGACGAAGTGTGGCAAGGCGTCAGCAGGCACCTGTTTCTGGACGCGTCCGGCCGCCGGGCCGGGCGTCCGAGGACCGGCGTGTGGTGGGAGTACAGCCGCATCCCGGGCCGGGCCCGCTCTCACACTACGGCGAGGAAGTGGGAGACGTTCCGCCTCCATGGCACCCTGGCCGGGCACCTGGACACTTACCGGCACCGGAACCTCGACCAGGCCGTCATCACGCCAGAACAGGCGGCCGGGCTGATGCCAACGACGAGTGTTCTCGCGCAGCCGCGGCGAATGCCCGTGCCTGTCCGGCCCTCGGGGGCCGTTACTGGTGAAGTCACCGCGAAGGGCCGGCTGAAGACGCGGGCCGCGACCTGGTGGGACCATATCGGACCTCTCGTCCTCGTGTTCACGGGAGGCGTCGACTCGGTGCGCGGTGACATCGTTCTTCCAGTCCGGCTGCCTGCGGGTGCCGGCCGCTGGCCACGTCTGCTGCACTTCCTCGGAAATCCGGAAGCGTGGCACAAGGTCGACTTAGTCCGTCGCCGCGACGCATCCGCGCCGGGCGGGTGGGCGTACGAAGCGCACCTGATGATCATGTCCGGCGGATACGCGTCACCAGCCGCCCAGGCGCGAAGGGCCGCCGCGGTGAGCCTCAAGCGAGTCGGCGGGATCGATAGCAACGTCACCAACCTCTCCATCGTCTCCCTCCCTGACACCTTCGACCCCGCAGACGCAGATGTGCACGCGACCCGCGTCATGCTTACCCCTGACGAGCGGGCTGAGCTCGAGAAAGCCCGCCGCAAGGAACGCGGCCGCAAGCGTGCCCTCGACCGGTCCCGGCGCGCCACCAACCCCGGCCAGTTCAGCCCGTCGAAACGCCAGCAAGACAGGGCAGTGCGACGTGGCGCCGCCGGGCTCCCGGGACGGCACGTCGAGACACCTGGGGGCGCTCGGGCGGCGAACAGGGCCGGCGTGCCGGAGCAGGCCTACCGCCGGGATACTCTCTCAGCCGGCTACCGCCTGGGCAGGGCCCGGCTCGCCGAAACCGCCGCGACCGCGGCCGTGGCGAAAGACCACCGTGCCCGACGCATCGCCGAACAGATTGTCGCCGGTCACGGCGCCAACCTGGTCGTCGAGGACTGCGACATCCGCACCTGGTACCGGCTGTGGGGCAAAGCCCTGCAGGCCACCACCCCCGGCAGACTCATCACCGCGATCGACCGTGAATGCGAGAGGGCTGGCGGCCGCCTCCTGCGGGCATCAACGTTCACCACCAGGCTGTCCCAGCGATGCCTGTGTGGCGCCGACGTGCGGAAAACCCTGGCCGACCGGATCCACACCTGCCCGATGTGCGGCTTCACCGCAGACCGGGACATGGTCTCCGCCGCGCTTGCCGCGCATGTCCGGCTCACCGACCCCAACGACCCCAGCACTGCGGGCCTGGACACTGTCCAGGCCCGCACCACACAAATACTGTTCTCACCAGGGCTGCAAGAAGCCCTGTCGAGTCAACCGCAGCGCGGTGCCCTCCTCACCCGGGGCGTACCCACGCGGCAGCCCGCACGACCGAGATCCCCCGGCCGCAGGCCTCTGCTCGACACAACACCCCCGACCCGGACCGGCCCACCCCGAATGAGACCCGACCCGCAACCATGCGGCCAAAGGCCCACGTCGGAACAGCCGCTCGCACAGGAGACGCCGCCAACAGCGGAAGTCCACCTGCACGAGAACCGGTTGGCGGGCATCCCAATACAGGATGACTCTTAGGGATCCACCAAAACCGGCTTCGCGCAAGGTTGTTGGGTGTCCGCGCGCCCACCGGGACGATCCACGGAAGAGGACTAGGGATTTCCTCGCCCGGTCCGCGGAACGCTGGAGTGTCAGGCCAACAGGCGCGCCCGCAGGCCGATTTCAGTGAGGCACAGTGACCAACTCTTCAGCTGCGTCCCGGACACGGCACCACACCGTCACCGTCCGGGCCGGCGCGGCGAGCGCGGAGCGCGTGCGCCTGGGTGTCTACGACCTCATGACCGGCACGTTCGCGACCCCGCGCACCTTCTACTACCGCCGGACGCTGGACACCGCGGCGCTGCGCGCCTCGCTGGCCGCGACCCTGCGGCACTACCCGCTGCTGACCGGACGGCTGGTCCGTGACGACGACCGCGGGCTCAGCGTCGTCTGCGAGGACGCGGGCGTCCCGTTCACCGAGAGCCACAGCGACCGGCCCATGCCCGCGTACGGACTCGGCCGCTCGGCCAAGGACGACATCGGCTCCTACGTCCACAAGGCCAGCGCGTTCCGGATCGTCGGGCACGACACCCCCCTGCTGACCGTGCGGGTCACCCATATGCGCGGCGGCGGTTCGGTCCTGGGCGTCGCGATCAACCACAGCATCGTCGACGGCGCGGGATACCTCGACTTCCTGCGGCACTGGTCGCGCGTCCACCACGGTGAGGAGCACCGTGCGGCGCCGTTCGCCCGCACGCTCCTGGACGGTGTCGCGGAGGGCGCCGCGCCGGACGCCGCCCGGCACAGCACCCAGTACGCCCTGGTGTCCGGACCGCAAAAGGCCCGCTTCATCCTCCGGGTCAACGCCGGTGCGCGGCGCGTGCGTACCATCACGCTGCGCTTCGCCGCCGACGAGGTGCGGGCGCTGAAGGAGCACGCCCGCGCCGGGCTCGCCGGCAGCGGCCTGCGGGTCTCCAGCGGCGACGCCCTCAGCGCCCACCTGTGGAAGGTCCTCGCCGAGCTGCGGGCGCGCCCCGACGACAGCGTGGAGCGGCTCGGCATGGTCGTCGGCCTGCGCTCCGCCCTGCGCGCGGCCCTGCCCGACGGATACTGGGGCAACGCCGTCAGCAACGTCACCCCGGCCCTGCCGGCCGGAGAACTGCGCGCCGCCTCCCTCGCCGACACTGGCGCGGCCGTCCGCCGGGCCGTCGACGGCGTCACCGCCGACCGGGTCCGCGACGAAGTCGCCTTCCTGCAGGCCCAGCGCGACGCCCGCCGCACCCACCTCGTCCTGAGCCGCATGGCCCTGGACGCCTTCGGGGGAACCGTCGCGGTCAACAACGTCAGCCGGCTGCCCGTCTACGAGATCGACTTCGGCGCGGGACGCCCGTTCTGGTTCGAGTTCCCCGCCAGCCCCGTGCCGTGGTCGCTGCTGATCACCCCCACGCCGCTGGACGACCACAGCCGGGACGTGCACTTCAGCGTCCCGCGCAGGGCCGCGCAGGCGCTGCTCGCACCGGAGTGGACCAAGCGGCTGCACGCGTACGCGCCCCACGCCTGAACCTCCTCCCCGGCCCGCCCCGAGGGAACGCGCGGGGGCCCGGCATCCCCGCGGATGCCGGGCCCCCGCGCGTTGCGGGAGGGCGCGTCGTGACGCGCTCTCCCCGACAGCCCTCAGAGGCCGACGGCGGTGCGCAGCGCGTTGACGCGGTCGGTGCGCTCCCAGGTGAAGTCGTCGCCCTCGCGGCCGAAGTGGCCGTAGGCGGCGGTCTGCGCGTAGATCGGGCGCAGCAGGTCGAGGTCGCGGATGATCGCGGCCGGGCGCAGGTCGAAGACCTCGTCGATGGCCTTCTCGATCCGGTCGACGTCGACCGTGTGGGTGCCGAAGGTCTCCACGAACAGGCCGACCGGCCGCGCCTTGCCGATGGCGTAGGCGACCTGGACCTCGCAGCGCGAGGCGAGACCCGCGGCGACGACGTTCTTGGCGACCCAGCGCATCGCGTACGCGGCCGAGCGGTCGACCTTGGAGGGGTCCTTGCCGGAGAAGGCGCCGCCGCCGTGGCGGGCCATGCCGCCGTACGTGTCGATGATGATCTTGCGGCCGGTCAGGCCGGCGTCGCCCATCGGGCCGCCGATCTCGAAGCGGCCGGTCGGGTTGACCAGCAGGCGGTAGCCCTCGGTGTCCAGCTTGATGCCGTTGTCCGCCAGCGCCCGCACCTCCGGCTCCACCACGAACTCCCGGATGTCGGGGGCGAGGAGGGAGTCCAGGTCGATGTCCGCGGAGTGCTGGGAGGACACGACGACGGTGTCCAGCCGGACCGCCCGGTCGCCGTCGTACTCGATGGTGACCTGCGTCTTTCCGTCGGGGCGCAGATAGGGAATCGTCCCGTTCTTGCGGACCTGCGACAGCCTGTGGGAGAGCCGGTGCGCCAGATGGATCGGCAGCGGCATCAGCTCCGGCGTCTCGTCCGTCGCGTAGCCGAACATCAGGCCCTGGTCGCCGGCGCCCTGCTGGTCCAGGTCGTCGCTCTCCCCGTTCCCGGCGCGCTTCTCGTACGCGGAGTCGACGCCCTGGGCGATGTCGGGGGACTGCGTGCCGATCGACGTGGACACCCCGCAGGACAGGCCGTCGAAGCCCTTGACGGAGGAGTCGTAGCCGATCTCCAGGATCTTGTCGCGGACGAGCTGGGCGATGGGCACGTAGGCCGTGGTCGCGACCTCGCCGGCTACGTGCACCAGACCGGTGGTGATCAGTGTTTCCACGGCCACGCGCGAGGTGGGGTCCTGGCGCAGCAGGGCGTCGAGAATGGTGTCGCTGATCTGGTCGGCGATCTTGTCGGGGTGTCCCTCTGTCACGGACTCCGAAGTGAACAGGCGATGAGACACAGCGCTCCCTTGGGTGCGGGGGCTGTCGGCGGTGCAGCCCTATGCGGCGTGGGGCGCTGACAGCGGGTGGACGGTGAAGGTGACGGACGTGCGGGTGCGGCGGGGCAGACGGCGGGGCGTGCGGGGTGCGGGGACGTGCTTGTCGACCCAGCCGGCCAGGATCCCGGCGGCGTGGTCGAGGGCCTCGGGCCAGGTGGTGCGTGCGTCCTCGTCGGCGCTGTCGCTGACGAACTTGACGAGGCGTACGGGGATGCCGAGGTGCTGTGCCACGGTGGCGACGGCGTACCCCTCCATGTCGACGAGGTCGGCTTCGAGGGCGAGCCGTTCACGGACGGCGGAGTCCGTGACGAAGGTGTCCCCGGTCGCCAGGGTGGGCCCGCGGCCCGCGCCGACGGTGAGGGGAGCACCGTAGACGTGGCCGCTGATCCTGTGCAGAAGGGCCGTGTCGAGGTCGTGCTGGACGACCCGGGAGATCTCGTGGAGGCCCGACAGGCCCTCCTTCAGCGCCCCGGCCGTGCCCAGGTTGACGATCTCGCCGGGGCGCTCGCCCCGGGACAGGGCGAGGGCGAGGGCCGCCGCCGCGTTGACCTTTCCCATCCCGGTGACCAGGAGGGGGAACCGGCCGTCCAGGCGGGCGGCCTCCTCCTCCACGGCCGCGACGATCAGCGGCCGGTCGGAGCGGATCTCACCGAGGAGGCGGGGGCACAACGCGTGGTCGGTGACCGGGTGAAGGGACACGGCGCTTCCTGCCTTTCGCAAGTGTCAGCCCACCGGGCGTTCGGCGTCGAAGTCGTCGAGGTAGGCCCGCTTCGCGGCGGTGTCACGCGCCGATCGCAGATAGCGCGACCAGGCACGCCGCTCGTGCCCGGTCACGTCCAGTTCGACGACGTCCTGGGCGGCGAGCTGCAGGCCGGGCTCCTGCTCGTAGGGCCGGAAGCCGCCGCCGGTGTCGGCGTAGATCGCCTGGACCAGCTCGTTGCGGTCCCGCCACACGCAGACCTGCATGAAGTGGTTCTCGCCGCAGCGGTGCAGCAGCACGTAGCCGAACTCCTTGCGGAACGCCAGCCGTCCGGCCGCCTCCTCGGCCCGCAGGAACACCCGCGCCCGGTCGCTCACCGCGGGCGTCGCCTCCTGTTCCGCGCCGCGGATGTCGTACCACTTCAGGTAGGCGCCCGGCAGCACCAGGTGCCCTCCGGGACGGCTGCGGTGCAGCGTGTGCGACCAGCCGGCGTACTCGGCGTATCCGGTGAGGTCGTCGACGATTCCTGCCGCTGCCGACACAGCGATCTCCGTTCCTGTGGGTGCGGGTGCGGGTGCGGGTGCGGGTGCGTGGGTGTGGGCGGTCCGGTGCGGCCGCCCGGCGGGGGAGACCGGGTGGGGCCGCACCGGACGCCGTCTCAGACCGTCGCGGTCGCGGCCTCGTCGGCCAGCGATCCGGAGACGGTGGTGTGCGCGCTCGCGAACAGCTGCGGGTGCGCCTGCTGGATCCCGCCGACCACCAGGTCGTAGGGCACGTCGTCGAAGGAGCCGTGCTCGTGGATGAACTCCATGTGCTGCCGCCCGTCCTCGTCGAACGGGTGGTACAGGCTGTCGGTGCGGCCGTCGAAGTCCAGCGGCTTGATCTTGTAGAGCCGGCAGAGAAGCTTGTTGAAGACCGGGGTCGCCTTCACCCACCGGTCGTCGAGGTTGACCACGGTCAGGCTGTGGAAACGGAACACGTCCCCGCCGACCAGCTCCCGCAGCCGCGGCGAGGCGAGGTGGTTGCGCACGTCGCCGTAGTAGACGCGGCTCGGGATGCCCACGGCACGCAGCGCGGCCGCGTACAGGATGGACTTGTGGACGCAGAACCCGAAGCCCTTCTCCAGCACGCCGGTCGCGCTCAGGCCGTGCCGGGTCAGATCGGCGCCGTACACCTCGTAGGTGATGCCGTCCCGGACGGCGTAGTAGAGGGCTGTCGCCTTCTGGGTCTGTGTCTCGCTCTCCTTCGCGCGGGCGAGGGTCTTGTCGACGAACGCGCGGACGGTGGGCGAGCGGTGGTCCAGGAACTCGGTCGCGGCCAGGGTGGCCGTCTCGGTGGCGGTGCCGGCCGCAGCGGCGGCACCGGTGGTCTCTGCCATGTTTCTCGGGATTCCTTCCAGATCCTCAGGCCTGCGCGGGCCTGAGCGGACGGTTCAGGCCCATGAGGGTGGCCAGACGCTGGCGTTGGATCTCCGAGGTGCCGGAGTAGATCCGCCCGCCCACGGCGTCCCGCAGGTCTTTCTCGACGCCGTACTCGCTGACGTAGCCGTAACCGCCGAAGACCTGGATCGCGTTCAGCGCGGAGCGCACGTTCGCCTCGCTCACCACCAGCTTGGTCATCGCGACGTCAGCGGCGGCGTCGGCCTTGGACTGCACCTTCTCGGCGGTGTCGTAGATCCACTTCTGCGAGGTCTCCAGGTCGATCCGCATCTCGACGATCATGTTGGCGACCGACTGGTTCGCGCCGATGACCGAGCCGAACTGGGTGCGGGTGCGGGCGTACTCCACGCACCGCTCCAGGCGCCGGCGCATCTCCCCGACGTTGATCCCGAAGCCGCACAGGATCTCCCACTTCATGACGTGGTCGAAGATGAGGAACCCGGCGCCCTTGCTGCCGACCACGTGGTCGCGGGGGACCCGGACGTCGTCCAGGAAGACCTCGGCCAGCGGTGAGGTGCGCAGCCCCATCTTCGAGATGGGGTTGCCGACCGACAGGCCCGGCGAGTCCCGGCGCACCAGGAACGCGGTGATCCCGGCCAGATCACCGGGCGCGCCGGTACGGGCGTAGACGACGATCACGTCGGCGATCGAGGCGTTGCTGATGAACGACTTGCTTCCGTTGAGGACGAAGTCGTCGCCGTCCAGGACGGCGGTGGTCTGCATCCCCATCACGTCCGAACCGCCGGAGGGCTCGGTGATGGCGTGCGCGCCGATCATCGTGCCGGCGCAGATCTCCGGCAGGTAGCGGGCCTTGAGCGCCGACGAACCGAACCGCTGGAGCGGGACACCGGTGCTGACCATGTGGGTGGAGACCGAGAAGTTCAGCCCGGAGTCCTGGCATCCGTGGCCGAGCTGCTCCAGCACGTGGACGGTGGTCAGCAGGTCCTTGCCGAGACCCCCGTGCCGGGGGTCGAACGGCAGCCCGAACAGGCCGACGTCCTTGAGTCGTTGCCAGCCGTCCCGGTCGAACGTGCCGGCCTGGTCGCGTTCCAGGTGGTCGGCGCCGAGCTTCGCGGCCACGGCGCCGATCGCCTCACGCAGTTCCTGCTGTTCCTCGCTCCAGCGCATCATGACGGGGGAGATTCCGATCCTCAGTACTGGGAGAAGGCTTCGTCGCTGAGCGCGTGGCTCTCGTCGCCCCTCAGCGGCGGGTTGAAGACGCTGACCAGCTCCATGTCCTGGTCGGGGGAGGCGATCAGGAAGTGGGCGTCGTGCTCGTCGAGGACGTACAGCACACCGGGGGTCAGGTCCTGCGCGACGCTGCCGTCGGCGGCCTCGACGCGGCCCGAGCCGGAGATGCAGTAGCACGCCTCGAGGTGGCGCCGGTACTGCAGCCGTGACTTCGTGCCCGCGCGGACGACCGTGTGGCAGATGCCGAAGCCCATGTTGTCCGCTTCGACCAGGAGGCGGTGACTCGGACCGCTTCCCCACTCGACCGGTGTGACCTGCGACTTCTCGCGAATGAACATGGTTTCCTTTCTTTCTCCTGGGTGGGGACGTGCGGGGGAGCGGGGGGTTACTCGGGAGCGGTGACGCCCGCGTAGCGGCGGACGACCTTCTCGACGGCCGAGACGGACCGGAAGTCGTCCGGGGAGATCTCCAGGTCGGCGAACGGGATGTCGAAGCGGTCACCCAGCCACTCGATGAGCCGCAGCAGATCCAGGCTGCTGATCACCCCGTTCTCCAGCAGGTCGTAGGACGGGTCCAGTTCCGAGACGGGGGTGCCGGGCAGGTACTCCGCCACGATGTGCGCGGTGATGTCGCGTTGGATGGTCATTCGATCTTCTCCATGAGGAGGCGACGGCTCACCTTGCCGGTGGGCCCGATCGGCAGTGGGTCGGTCATCAGATGGAAGGCGGCGGGAATGGCCGCCCGGTTGACCTTGGCGGCGCAGTAGCTGCGCAGCTGCAGTCCGGTCACCGCGTCGTCGCTGCGACGGACGAACGCGTGCAGTGCGCGTCCCGAGACGGCGTGCGGCACGGCCACCACGGCCGCCTCGGCGACCCCTCCGTGGCCCTGGAGGACCCGTTCGACCTCCTCCAGGTTGATCCGCACACCGCGCACCTTGACCTGCGAGTCGGTGCGGCCCACCAGGGCCAGTTCACCGCCGGCGGAGCGGGTGACGACGTCGCCGGTGCGGTACCAGACGCGGTCACCGCGCACGACGAACCGGTCCTTCGCCCCGGCCTCGCCGAGGTACCCGGCGGTCTGGAACGGCGTCGAGACCAGCAGTTCGCCGCTGCCGGCGCCCCGCAGCACCTCTCCGTCGGCCACCACGTCCACCAGTACGCCCGGCAGCGGACTGCCCAGGGGCAGCACCTCCCGGTCGGCCGCCTCGGCGGCGGAGAAGGTGTGGATCATGCTGTCGTTCGTCTCGGTGCAGCCGTACACGTTGTGCAGCCGCGCCGCCGGGAAGAGCCGGGCGAGTCCGGCCCGCACCGACCGCGGCACGTGATCACCCGTCAGCAGCAGCTCACGCACACCCGGGAACTCGGAGGCGGTACCCGCCTCGGTCAGCAGACGGAAGAACATCGGCACCGCCTGCACGACGTGCGGCCGGGTGCTCGCCAGCAGTTCGAGCAGGTACTTGGTGTCGACGGCCCGGTCGTGGTCGACCGGTACGACACAGCCGCCGTGCCGCAGGGTCCCCCAGACGTCCAGGAGAGTGAGGTCGAAGTTGAGCGGGGCGAAGTTCAGCACCCGGGTACCGGTGCCGAGCGCGAACGCGCTGCCCGCCCAGGAGGTGAAGGCGTCGACGCCGGCCCCGCCCAGCGGAACGAGCTTGGGGACGCCGGTGGAACCGGACGTCGTCAGCAGCAGGCTGGTGTCCTGGGGCAGCACCGGCCCGCCCTGCGCGTCGCCGGCCACCGGACGGTGCGTCAGACGCTCCTCGACGACACCCAGTACGGCCTGACAGCCGCTGCGTCCGACCAGCTCGGCCAGAAGTTCCCGGCCGAGTTCCGTGGAGGCCAGCAGCAGCGGCCGTCCGGCCCGCATGCAGGCCAGGACCGTGGCGATCGCCACGGTCGACTTCGACGCCTGGAGCGCGAGCGGGCGGCGGGTGTCGGGATACCGGCCGGCCAGTTCGGCACCGATCCGCTCCGCCGCCCCGACCAGTTCGGCATACGTGACGACCTCGTCCGGCCCGCCGCCGAACAGCAGCGCCGGATCGTCCGGGCTTTGCCTCGCACGCACTGCGACGTCCGCCGCCACCGATCTGGACATGACTCCCCATTGATCGAAAATCGATGGACCCGAGCATTCGAGTCCTCCGACCGGATATACCGTCACGAACATTCTGAGGGTGTCGCCCAGCCGATTTCTTCGGACTAGCGGCCTGGTTTTGTACCCGTTCTTTGGACCTGTATCAGGACCGGATTGTACGGGCGCGGTGAATAAACCGTGACAGGCGTCTCGGGCGCATTATCGCTGCCCTTTCCCGGAAAACAGAAAAACTCATCGGGACGGCACGGACCGTGAATTCAAACCGGTCCGGACCGCCTTCGACGAGCATCCGTCACAACAGCGGTGACACTTGTACCGCAGGAAATCCCACACCCGTTTCCGCGACAGGTCTCAGTGCCGCGGCACTAGAAACCCCCGCCCTGCGGGCCCGCCAGAACACCCCGGTCCCACGCACGGACGATGGCCTGCGCACGACTGCGCACACCGAGCTTGCGCAGCAGGTTGGACACATGGAACTTCACGGTCTTCTCGCTCAGCACCAGCGCCTGGGCGACCTCGCCGTTGGACATGCCCGCCGCGATCAGATCGAAGATCTCCCGCTCCCGCGACGTCAGCGTCGACACCTGCGGCACCACCACCTGCGCCGGCCCACGCCGGACCAGGAGATCCACCAGCCGGCGCGTCAGCGGCGGCGGCAGCACGGCGTACCCGTCCGAGACCGCGCGGATCGCGGTGGCGATCTCGCTCAGCGCCGCGTCGAGCGGCACGAACCCGTCCGCCCCGGCCCGCAGATACTCCAGCGCCGTCTCGTCCACGCACTGGTCCACGAGCACCACCACCGCCACCCCGCCGGCCCG
This sequence comes from Streptomyces sp. NPDC057950, assembly GCF_042887295.1. NCBI lineage: Bacteria > Bacillati > Actinomycetota > Actinomycetes > Kitasatosporales > Streptomycetaceae > Streptomyces > Streptomyces sp. NPDC057950. The sequence continues at coordinate 55,603 of NZ_JBHVPP010000008.1, read as the reverse complement.
CCCGGCGACCGCACGCAGGATGTCACCGGTCTCCCAGCCCGGATCCGAGTCGTCGATCAGCACGACCCGCGGCTCCTGCTCGTCCAGCAGACGCAGCAGCTGCGGCCGGGAATCGGCCACCCCGACCGCCTCCAGCTCCGCCTCCGCGCCCAGCAGGGCACGCAGCGCCGTGACGAGCAGCGGCCGGCGGGCCAGAACGGCGATCCGGATCGGCCGGGTAGGGGAATCGGTGGCGGCCATCTGCGACATCAACCTCCAAACTTCCTGGATGAGGCACCGGGACCACAGGTGCCCCGGCTCGTGAACGCGCCGGTCCCGGCGCGCACCCGGCTGTGCGCGCCGCGCACCGGATCCGTCCCACCGCGACCGGCAGCGCCCGGCCCGCCGCCTGCGCACGGGGACCTCGCCCCGCACGGCGGCACCGCGGCGCGCCCGCACGGTCAGGGGACGCGCCCCGCCTCACCCGCGGGCTGCGCCTGCACGGCGCCCACGGCCACCGCGGCCGGCGTGAACTCCGGCTCGGGACCGGTGACGACCGGACGCCGCCCCAGCCGCGACAGCTGGTTCTCGCCGAGCAGGATGCTCACCACGATCACCGCACCGCCGACCGGCACGTTCCAGCTGAACCGCTCCCCGAGGAAGACGGCGCTGACCACCAGACTGATGAACGGCACGAGGTAGTTGACCGCGGAGGCACCGGTCGCACCGATGTCCGCGATCAGCCGGTTGTAGAGCACATAGGCGAGCCCCGTGCCGAACACCCCCAGCAGCACGATGCTCAGGGAGACCGACCAGGTGAACGACGGGGTGCGCCAGCCCAGGAACGGCAGCAGCGCCGCCTGGATGACCAGCGCCACCAGAACCTGCGCACTGGCCGACGACATCGGGGGGATACCGCGGTCGGACAGGAACTTGCGGACGAACACCGCATGCCCCGCGTAGATCACGGCGACCGCCAGACACGCCATCTCACCGCCCGCGGTGCCCGTCGCACCGTTCCAGGGCGCGATGGCGAGCACGATGCCCGCGAAGCCGAGCGTCAGCCCCGCACTGCGGCGCAGCGTCGCCCGCTCGGTGCGCAGCTGCACGGTGGCCAGCGCCAGCGTCAGCAGCGGAGTCGCGCCGGTCAGCACACCGGCCATGGCGGCACTGGTGTGCTGCTCGCCCCAGGCGAGGAGAAGGAACGGCGCGACCATGCCCAGCACGGTCGTGACGGTGATGTGCACCCACACGAAGCCGAAGCGCGGCAGCCCCGCGCCCGTCACCGCACCGATGCCGATCAGGACCACCGCCCCCAGGACCAGCCGGGCCAGCACCAGCTGCCCCGGGTTCAGCCCCTCGCCGGAGACCTTGATCAGGGGGTAACTGGAGCCCCAGATGACCCCCAGGACCACGAACTGCACGGCGCTGACACGTTTCACGGGATCGTCCCGTCCCTTCTCCTGTGCTCCTGCTTGCGGGCGGCCCGGACTGCGTCAGGCGTTCACCAGCTTGGGAATGCTCTCCAGCCCGTGCTCGAGGGCGCCGGGGTCGATGCTGTCGTCGGCGAGACTGCCGGACAGATAACGGTCGTAGGCGCTCAGGTCGAAGTTCCCGTGCCCGGACAGGCCGAACAGGATGGTCTTGCCCACGCCCTCCTCACGGCACCGGATCGCCTCGTTGACCGCGCCGCGGATCGCGTGCGTCGACTCGGGAGCGGGCACGATGCCCTCGGTACGGGCGAACAGCACACCGGCCTCGAAGCAGTCACGCTGACGCAGCGCCACCGCCTCCATCAGGCCCTCCTCCACGACCCGGCTGACCAGCGGAGCGATGTTGTGCGCCCGCAGCCCGCCCGCGTGCACCGACGGCGGCACGAATTGGTGGCCCAGCGTGTGCGTGCGGGTCAGCGAGGTCAGCCCGGCGGTGTCGGAGTAGTCGTAGGCGATCCGCCCCTGCGTGAGCGAGGGGCACGCGGCCGGCTCGGCCGCGATGAACCGGATCTTGGGCCCGCCGTGCAACTGCGCCCGCAGGAACGGGAACGACAGCCCGGCCAGGTTGCTGCCGCCGCCCGCGCAGCCGACCACGATGTCCGGGTAGTCCCCGGCCATCTCCATCTGCAGGAGCGCCTCCTGCCCGATCACCGTCTGGTGCGCACACACGTGGTTGAGCGCGCTGCCGCGGGTGTAGCCCCAGCGCGGGTCGGAGAAGGCGACCTGCAGCGCCTCGGACTTGGCGATGCCCAGGCTGCCCGGGTGGTCCGGGTTCTCCTTCAGCACCGCACGCCCGGCCTCGGTCTCCATGCTCGGGCTCGGCGTGCAGCTCGCCCCGAAGGTCTCCATCAGCGCCCGCCGGTAGGGCTTCTGCTGGAAGCTCACGTTCACCATGAACACCTTGGCGTCCATGCCGAACAGGGACGCGGCGAACGCGACCGCGCTGCCCCACTGGCCCGCACCGGTCTCCGCGATGAGACCGGTACGGCCCGCGCGCTTGTTGTAGTAGGCCTGCGGGATCGCGGAGTTCGGCTTGAAGCTGCCGGTCGGCGCCACACCCTCGTACTTGAAGTAGATCCGCGCCGGCGTGTCCAGAACCTTCTCCAGACCACGGGCACGCAGCAGCGGCGCCGGCCGCCACCGGGCGTAGAACTGCCGCACCTCTCCGGGAATCTCGAACTCGGCTTCCCTGCTGAGCTCCTGGTCGACCAGCGCCTCCGGCATGGTGCGGGTCATCTCGTCACGTGTGACCGGCTTACCGGTCGCCGGGCTCAACACCGGCGCCACATAGTCGAGGTCGGCGGCGATGTTGTACCAGGTCTCGGGAATGTCCCGGGCGCTGAGCTCGAACCGTACCGGCTCTATCATGGCTGCCTCTCTGCGCGTTGAATCGTCACTCCGGCCACGCGACCGCCGGGCTCTTGTGTCACCACACCTGCAGGCCGCCTCCGGACAATGAATTCTGGCCGCCGCAGCCACCGGCCGGATACCTCGGCAGGCAGGTGGTAGGGAAAACAATGGAACGTCACGAGAGAGCGGGACGAAGCCCGACAGACCTTTTCCTCCCGGCCGGCCATGTGGTACAAGCATGTCCCCACCCGCTTGGCCACCCGCATTCGAGGGTATTCCGGAGACGGACGGGCATGAACCCTCCCAGCCACCCCCGTATTTACCTCCGGAACCCTTCCCCGGGAAGCACGCGCGGCAAGGTCTGGGAATTCCACCAGTTCCCCCGCGGCCGATCCGTGGCATCTGCGCACGCGTGCGAACCTGAGCCCCCGGGGGCCCGGCCGCCGCGGCACCCCGACGCCGCACCGCCCGCTCGCCGCACCCACGCGGCCGGTTCATCGGATCACCAGGATCAGGGGATGGCACACATGATTCGTCCAGTCACCGCCGAGGACGTCACGCTGCTCCACACGATGGTGCACGGGATGGCCGAGAACGAGGAGGCGACCCAGCAGATCAGCACCGACGAGGACGAACTGCGCCGCGCCCTGTTCGGCCCCCACCCGGTGGCCTGGGCCCACTTCGCCGTCGACGACAAGACCGACGAGATCGTCGGCTACACCCTGTGGGCCCTCGTCTACAGCACCTGGCGCGGCACCGCCATCCACATCGACGACATCTACGTCCGCGAGGACGCGGTCGGACGCGGCTTCGACACGGCCCTGCTGAGCACCCTCGCCGGCCTGTGCGCCACGCGCGGCTACCGCCACATGCAGTGGTGGGGCAGGGTCACCAACGAGCCGACCGCCGCCTTCTACCGGTCGCTCGGCGCGGAGATCCCCTCGGTCCAGGGCAAGGAACTGACCGTCTTCCGCCTCTCCGGCGAGCCGCTGGCCGACCTCGGCCGCCAGGCCTGACCCACCCCGCACCGCCACCGCGCCGCGCGCCGTCCGAACGGGAAGCGATCCGTAAGTGAATTATTAGATGTGCCCCTCCCGGCTGTCGCGCGGTGCGCCCGACCCGTGAGGCTGACGGCATGAGCACACCACTGAGCGTCAGCGGCGCCGCCGCGAGGCGCACCGGCCGGCCGGGCGGACCGCGCGACAGGGACAAGGCCGAACCCGTCCGGGCACCGGGTCTCTGACCCGGCGTCAGCGGCCCTGGCCACCGGGATGTCCTCCCGCGCACGCGCTGCCTCCCGCCCTCCGACACCGGGCGGCCACCGGATTCCCGGATGTACCGACACCGGGAACCGGACGGCCCGCGTGCGCCCGGACCACGGACACCGGGCGGGGCCTTCGCAACACGCCCCAGTGCCCGCGGGCCACCGGCCGGTGGGTGACAGCCGCCGGCGACCGCACATCCCCGCGCGGCACTCCACCGCCGCACCGCACCCGCGCCACACCCGCACCGCACCCGCACCGCACCCGCGCCACGCGAGCCCACCGGGCCGTACTCCGGCACCCCGCCCACCCGGCCCCGCGGACACCGGCCACAGCCTGCCCGCGCACGGACGCCCACCGCACGGCACCCCCACCCGGTGTCCCGTGCAGAGGGGCCGCCGCCGCACCGGGACGGGCGGGCGTCCTCTCACCGATCCGCGCCGAGAGCGCCGCCGCACATGGGCGGGAGCGCCGCGCCCTCGCCGCAGCCGACGGACACCGGCCGCGCCCCGCGCCACGCCCACCGCGTGGGTCACCGTCGCCCGGGGTGCCCACCCCGCCGGCCCCCTGCCCGGCCGGAGCCGTCGTGGACGCACTGACCGGCCCCGGCGACCGGCTGACGCCGCGTCCGGTACGCCGCCCGGCGGGCCACGGACGCACGCTCACCGCCGTACGTACGCACCGAGACCGACGTACGGCGCCCCACAGCACCCCCCACAGCCCCTGCGACGCCCACCCGCACCTCCGGTGCGCCCCCGACCCTCCACATCCACGCCGCCCTCACCGAGGAGCTCTGACATGGTCCACCTGACCGACCCCGAGCCGACCACCCGCGGCCTCGGTACCACCGACGCCCCCGCGATCCGCTTCGGCATCCACGTGACACCGGACCTCGCCAAGGGCGTCATCGCCCGGACCGGCGCGCGCATCGAGGACTTCGTCCTGGTCCCGTCCAGCGTCCGTGAGTCGTTCACCCAGCTGCGCACCCGCCGCGTCGACGTCATGCTGGTGAAGTACAGCCCGCACGAGAACGACATCGCGGTGGGCCCGCCGGTCGGCTTCGACGCCCGCGCCGTGCTCGTCGGCACGGACCACCCGCTCGCCTCCCGCGACACGGTGTCGGTCGAGGAGGCCGCCTCCTACGACGCCTTCGACCGGCCGCAGGGGTTCCCGGAGTCCGTGTGGGACCTGATCGTCCCCCCGCGCACCCCCGCCGGAACGCCGATCCGCCGCGTCCACACCCTCACCACCCAGGAGGCGCTGACCCACACCCTGACCACCACGCAGGCACTCCACTTCTCCTTCCGCTCGGTCGAGGCGGGCCTGTCACCGCGGATCAGGGCCGTCCCGGTGAGCGACCTGCCCAGCGCGCCGATCGCCCTGGCCTGGCTCAACGGCGCCGTCCTGCCCGCCCATGTACGCGCCTTCATCCGCGCCGCCCAGACCGGCGCGACGTGGCTGCCGCAGGCGACCTGAGACCGGTCCCGCACGGCCGGCGGGCAGCGCGAGGTGAGGCCCCGTCATGATCCGCGTCCCGCCCGCGCCGCCCCCGCCGCTCTCCGCCGTCCCCTGGCGGTGCCCGGCCGGGGTCAGCCGGCCGGTTTCTCCCAGATCGAGACATGCCGGGTGCTCTCGCCGGTGAACGGGGCCCGTGTCCATCCCTCCCACCGGTCGCGCAGCCGCAGCCCGGCGAGTTGCGCCATCAGGTCCAGCTCGGCCGGCCACACGTACCGGAAGGGGAGGGACCAGTGCTCCGCGCGCCCGTCGACGATCGTGACGTAGTGCGAACTCATCGCCTGGGTGGCGACGTCGAAGGTGTCGAACGCCCATCGTGTCGAACTGATGTGGAACGGCACGGCGTTCTGTCCCGGCGGCAGCCGGCGCAGGTCCGGCACTCCCACCTCGACGACGAAGCGGCCGCCGGGGTCCAGATGGGCGGCCGCGTTGCGGAAGCAGGCCACCTGGGCGTCCTGCGTCGTCAGGTTGTTGATCGTGTTGAAGACGAGGTACGCCACCGCGAACGTACCCGGCGCCGTCGCTGTCGCGAAGTCGCCGATCGTCACCCCGACGGCGTCGCCGCCCGGCTTCGCGCGCAGCCGGGCCACCATGGCCCGGGACATGTCGATCCCGTGCACCGGGACCCCGCGGCGGGCCAGCGGCAGCGCGATCCGGCCGGTGCCGACGCCGAACTCGAGTGCCCGGCCGCCGCCCGCGAGCTCGGCCAGCATGTCGACCGCCGGGTCGACCGCGCCCGGCCGGAACATGTCCGCCGCCGAGTCGTCGTAGCCGGCCGCGATGGATTCTCCGAAGTAGCCGTCCTCATCGAGCATTTCGGGACCGTACCGCCCGCGGGCCGGCCGGCGCGCGCCGTTTTCCCCGCGGACGGGTGTCTTCGGAAGGTTCCGCGCGAGCCGGCACCGGCAGCCCTCTCGGGGTCTACTTCAGCCAGTCGGTGTAGCGGGTGGGGGCGATGCGGGCGCCTTCCTTGGTGGTGAGGACGTCGCCCTGGGGGACGGCGAACATGCCGGCGGTGTCGTCGACGGTCACCGAGCGCTTGTCGCCCTTGGCGGCGAGGGTGATGCGGCCGATCTCGTCCAGCGGGTAGGTGTCGGGTCCGCCGAGGTCGAGGGTGCCGTCGAGAGGGGATCCGACGGCCACTTCGGCGACGGTGGCCGCGACGTCGGCCGCGGCGACGGGCTGGAGGGGGGTGCTGGGCAGGCGGACGGTGTCGTCGTCGGCGGTCCAGGACAGGGTGGCGTCCATGAACTCCATGAACTGGGTGGCGCGGACGATGGAGTAGGGGACGGGGCCGCCCTTGAGGAGGTCTTCCTGGAGGGTCTTGGCGCGGTAGTAGTCGAGCTCGGGGACCTGGTCGACGCCGACGATGGACAGGATGACGAAGTGCCCGGTGCCCGCGCGCTCGGCCGCGGCCAGGAGGTTGTCCATCGAGGTCCGGAAGAACGCGGGGGAGGCGTCGTCGAAGGTCGGGGAGTTGGTCAGGTTGACGACCACGTCGGCACCCTCCAGCGCCGCGTCCAGGCCCTTGCCGGTGAGGATGTCGACCCCGGTGGACAGCGAGTGCGGGACCGCCTCGTGCCCGGCCGCGTTCAGGTCCCGTACGACCTGCGATCCGATGAGCCCGGTTCCGCCGATGACCGCGATCTTCATGACACGCCCTGCCCTTCTTTGATGGCTTATGTCCGCTATATAGCCAAAGAGGCGTGCGCGCACTCCATGCCTCTTACTCGGACATCTGATGTCCGGGATATTACTCGGATATTTGATGTCCGAGTCAAGGAGGGGTGGATTAGAGTGAAGCGGTGAAGATGTCTGGTGGGGTCGAGTGGGCGCTGCACTGCTGTGTCGTGCTGACCTCGGTGGAGGAACCGGTACCGGCCGCACGGCTGGCGCAACTGCACGACGTCTCGCCCAGCTACCTGGCCAAACAGCTCCAGGCACTCTCCCGCGCCGACCTCGTCCGGTCGGTCCAGGGCAAGGCGGGCGGCTACGTCCTCACCCGTTCCCCCGCACAGATCACGGTGCTCGACGTCGTCGAGGCGGTCGACGGACCCGGCCCGGCCTTCGTCTGCACCGAGATCCGCCAACGCGGCCCGCTGGCCGCCCCGCCGGAGTCCTGCCCCGCCCCCTGCGCCATCAGCCGCGCCATGGCCGGCGCCGAGACCGCCTGGCGCGACGCCCTGCGATCCGTCTCCGTGGCCGACCTGGCCCGCAACGTCAGCTCCGACTCCGGCCCCGGCGCGCTGAAGGGCATCAGCACCTGGCTGACCACGGCCGAGGCATAGGCGTACGGCGCCCGCCCTCTGGCCGGCCCTGTCCTATTGCTGGTAGGGGTCGCTGATGATGTGGCGGCGGTCGGCGGTGTCCAGCACGCCGCGGGGGAAGTCGGGGCCCGCTACGTAGTAGTGGGCCTTGGTGTTGCCGATCGGCGTCGAAAGGCCCGCTCTGGTGAGTGCCTGGATGTCCTGGGTGGCCTGCTGATTGGTGAGCCCTTCGATGTCCCGTACGGATGTGGCACGTGCACGTGCCACATCCGTCACCTGCCCGGCAGGGCCCGGTGTTCAGCGCCCCTTGCGTGTCCGGGCCGCCGCGCGGGCCTCCGCGACCTTGCGGGCCTCGGCGGCTTTGCGGGACTCCTTGGCCGGACGGCCCGGACGGGTGCCGAGGCCACCGAAGGGGACGTGGCCGCCGCCCTTCGCCCCGGCCGGCGGCCGCTTCGCCCCGGTGATGGCCGTCAGCGCCTCCTCGCCGGAGCGCACCTGCGTGACCGTCGGCCGGATACCGGCGTCGGACATCACCCGGTTGACCTCGCGCCGCTCGCCATGGGTGACCAGGGTGACCACCTTCCCGGACTCCCCGGCGCGCGCCGTACGCCCGCCCCGGTGCAGGTAGTCCTTGGCGTCGGCCGGCGGATCGACGTTGACGACCAGGTCGAGCGCGTCGATGTGGATGCCGCGCGCGGCGACGTTGGTGGCCACCAGCACGGTGACCTCACCGGCCTTGAACTGGGCGAGCGTGTGCGTCCGCTGCGGCTGCGACTTCCCGCTGTGCAGGGCGGCGGCCCGTACCCCGCTGGCCCGCAGATGCCGGGTGAACTGGTCCACGGCCGCCTTGGTGTCCAGGAACATCAGCACCCGGCCGTCCCGCGCCGCGATCTCGGTCGCCGTCGCGTACTTGTCGGCACCGTGCACGTTCAGCACGTGATGTTCCATCGTGGCGACCGAGCCGGCCACCTGGTCGACCGAGACGACGACGGGGTCGTGCAGGTAGCCGCGCACCAGCTGGTCGACGTTGCGGTCGAGCGTGGCGGAGAACAGGAGCCGCTGACCGTCGCCGCGGACCTGGTCCAGGATCTCCGAGACCTGCGGCAGGAACCCCAGGTCGCACATCTGGTCCGCCTCGTCCAGCACCGTGATCCGCACCTGGCCCAGATGACAGTCCCGCCGCGACACCAGGTCGGCCAGCCGTCCCGGCGTCGCGACGACCACCTCGGCACCGGTGCGCAGCAGCGCCGACTGCCGGTTGATCGACAGACCGCCGACCACCGTCGCCAGCCGCACGTTCAACGTCCGCGCGTACGGTTCCAGCGCGTCGCTCACCTGCTGCGCGAGCTCCCGGGTCGGCACCAGGACCAGTGCGAGCGGCCGCTTCGACTCCGCGCGCAGACCCGCCGTCCGCACGAGCAGCGCGAGCCCGAAAGCCAGCGTCTTGCCGGAACCGGTGCGCGCTCGGCCCAGGACGTCGCGGCCGGTCAGCGCGTTGGGCAGGGTCGCCGCCTGGATCGGGAAGGGCTCCGTCACCCCGAGGCCGCTCATCGTCCCCACCAGCTCCGGGGGCAGCCCGAGGGCGTCGAAGGACGCGGCCGGCGGCAGACCGGCGGAGACCGTCTGCGGCGTCGCGGGCTCGCCCTGTGGCGCCGTCGCCGACTGGTGCTCGCCGGCACGGGGGAGTCCGGAGACGGGCGGCTTCGCGTTCATGGGGAACCTTCCTCGATGCGACGCCCGAAACGCGCCGGGGCCCGTACCCCTTCGGTACGGGCCCCGGCGACATCGAAGCGTGCTCCCATTTTACCAGCGGGGCCCCGGCCGCCGGCCGGCCCCGATCGGGCCGTGCGGACACTGCGCGATCCGGAGCCGTTCCGCGTCCGCGACCGTGGGCCTCGAAGGCACGGACCGAGGCCGGGCAGTGCCTGCCAGTGGGGATGTTCTGCGGGCCAGCCGTCAACCACGTGTCTGACGACCTCGGCATGCGGCTTCGGTACAGCTTCCGCCCGTACCCGACGATCGGTCAGCGTGTTTCGCCGGGGGAGGTGTTCGGGTGGGCTCGGGTGGTCCGCGACGACGCTCTCAGGGCGCGGGAGACCGCCCGCTTCGAGGGGCTGCCGTTCCGCGAGGCACCCGGGGTGATCCCGTTTTCTCGGGCACTGCCGGTTCGTTCAGGAGCCCGTGGTGCTTTCGTCGCCGAGGGCCCATGCGTCGATGTCGCGGTAGTGGATCGGTCCGCGGCTGCGGCCGGCGTTGCTGCCGACCAGGTGCAGACGTTCGGCAGGCCAGCCGCGGCCGGTGAATCCCGCGAACCCTTCGGCGATCTCTTCCGCCGAGGACCGGTCTCCGCGGCGGGCGCGGGCCAGTGTCAGATGGGGGCGCAGGGGCCGGTCCTCGAAGGCGACCCCGCAGTTCTTGACGGTGGTGCGCACATCGGCGGCGAGCATGTGCAGCTCGTCGAGGTCTCCGTCGATTCCGCTCCACAGCACCCGGTCGTCGAAGGTTCCACTGCCGCGGAGTGCCAGACGGAGGGGCTGGTGGTCGGCTGCGAGGTCGGCGAGAGCCGGTCGCAGGAGCGGAACCGTCCCGGCCGGCAGCTCCCCGAGGAACGCCAGGGTGATGTGCCAGTCCTCGATGCGGTTCCACCGCATGTGAGGGTGGGTGCCGTAGGCGGGGCGCAGCTCCCGGGCCAGTTCTTCCTTCGCGTGGTCGGGCGGGGCGAGGGCGATGAACACGCGAACGGTCGCGGGTCGAGTCTGGTCGTTCACACCCGACTTCCTACCGCACCCGGGTGGCGGGGGCGACGGCCCGGGTACTGCGCACCCGCACCCGCACCACCGCCGTGCCGAAGCGCGGCCCTCTCCTGGCAGGCGCCAGGCGCCAGGCGCCAGGCGCCAGCCAGCCAGGCAGGCAGACATGCAGACATGCCGCGGCCCTCGACGGAACCGGCACCGGTCCGCTCCCGGAAGTGCGGCGCGGCCCGGTCGCCGTGAAGGCCGCGCGCCCCGTCAGGTGCGGCTCGGTGACGGCTCCGGATCGGAGAGACGCGCCGGCGCGCGGCGGGGGAGCAGCAGCGGGGTCGCCAGCAGGAGCACGCCGGCCAGTCCGATGGCCGCACGCGGGCCGAACAGGCTGCCCAGCACGCCCCAGACGGCCGTCAGGAGCGCGGTCGAGGCCTTGGTCGTCACCGCCCACGCGGACAGCGTGCGGGCGACCCGGTCGGTCGCGGTGCGCTCGAGGCGGTAGGTGGCCTGGACGGGGTTGAAGACCCCGCAGCAGAAGATGAGCCCGAGTTCGACGCCCGTCACCAGCAGCAGCCCGCCGGTGCCCGGCCCGAGGAAGGCCAGGCCGACGGGCCAGAGCGCGCGCAGCGCCCCGGCCCCGACCAGGACCTGGTGCTGCCCGAACCGGGTGACGAGCGGTCGGGCCAGCCGCGAGCCGAGCAGGCCGCCGATCGAGGGCGCGGCGAAGGCGAGGCCGTACTGCCACGGTGCGAACCCGAGCCGGCCGAGCATCAGGACGGCCAGCAGCGGCTGGGCGGCCATCACCAGGCCGTTGAACAGGGCGGTGTTGAAGAAGAGCGGACGCAGCGTCGCGTCGGCGAGGATGAACCGCCAGCCGTCGAACAGGTCCCCGGCCCGCACGCGTGCCGTCTCCCGGCGTCCGGGCGGCGGCTCGTGCCCGCCCGCCGCGCGGATGCCCAGGGCCGAGAGCAGGTAGCTGACCGCGTCGGCCACCACCGTCGCCACCGGACCGAGGAGCCCGATCGCGGCGCCGCCCAGCGGCGGTCCGATGATCGTGGTCGTCCAGGCCGTGGACTCGAACCGGGCGTTGGCGACGAGCAGGTCCTCGGCCGCCAGCAGCGTCTTCAGGTACGCGCCGGAGGCGGCGCGGAAGGTGATGTCGGCCGCCGCGACGACGACCGAGACCAGCAGGAGCTGGACGAAGGTGAGCGCGCCGAGCGCGAACGCGGCGGGAATCGTCAGCAGCGCCGCGAACCGCACCAGGTCCGTGGCGATCAGCACCGTCCGCTTGCGGCGGAACTCCACCCACGGACCGAGCGGCACCGCCACGGCCGCGCCCACCGCGGCCCCCACGGAGGCGAGTGCGGCGACCTCGGCCGGTCCGGCGTGCAGCACCCGGATGGCGATCAGCGGGAACGCGCCGAAGGCGAGCCACGTGCCGAGCGCGCTGGTCCCGTACGCTCCCCAGAACCACCCGAACCGCCGCCCCAGCCGATGCCCGCGCAGACGTCCCGGCCCGTGCCCGCGCAGACGTCCCAGCCGGTCCCCGCTACCCATGCCCGCCGTCCCCCGCCCCTCACCCGCACAACCGATCCGCGACCGGAAGCATCAAAGCGAGCGCCACACCCAGGGGTCAAACAACCGCGGGACCGCCCGGCCACAACCAACGGTTGTGCCCGTAGGGTGCCGACATGGACCTCGACACCGTCCGGACCTTCGTCGCCGCCGCCGACGCGGGGCAGTTCCAGGAGGCCGCCGCCGAGCTCGCGGTCACCCAGCAGGCCGTCTCCAAGCGCATCGCCGCGCTGGAGCGCACCCTCGGCGTGCGGCTGTTCACCCGTACCGCGCGCGGCGCCCGACTCACCATCGACGGGCAGGCGTTCCTGCCCCACGCGCGCGAGCTGCTGCGCGTCGCCGAACGCGCGGTCGCGTCCGTGCGCACCGGCCGCCGTCCGCTGCGCGTCGACGTGATCGCCTCACGCGGCGCGGCGGCGGGCCTGCTGCGCGGCTTCCACCGCGCACACCCCGAGATCGACCTCGACGTGGTGATGCTGTTCGACATCGAGACGGCCGTCGCCGCCGTCCGCTCCGGTGCGATCGACGCGTCCTTCCGCGCCGTCGCCGTGCCTGGCCGGCCCCTTCCCACGGACATCGGGTCCGTCCGGGTGCTCGACGAGCCGCTCGAGCTCCTCACCGGCCCCGCCCACGCGCTGGCGGGCGCCCGGTCGGTGCCCCTCGCCCAGCTCGCCGGGCACCGGATCTGGATGCCCGGCATCGTCCCCGGTACCGAGTGGGCCGCCTACTACGACGACCTCGTCGCCGAGTTCGGCCTCACCATCGAGGCGACCGGCCCCAACTTCGGCTCCGACGCGCTTCTCGACACCATCGCCGACACCCCGGCCCTGGCCACCTTCATGGGCGGGCAGACCCGCCTCGTCTGGCCCGCCGGCCACGGTCTGCGCCGCATCCCGGTGACCGACCCGACGCCCGTCTACCCGCACTCGCTCCTCTGGCACCGCGACAACCCCCACCCGGCGCTGGCCACGCTCCGCGCCCACCTCGCCGCCACGACGGCCGGCCACGACGCCGCCGGGACCTGGGTGCCGGACTGGGTGCTCCCGCGCTGAACACCGCCGTCCGTGCGGCCGGTGACGTTTCCTCAGGAATCCGGGTGCCTGGTCACCGGAGCCCACACGTTCACGCCGGGGGAGGACCGCTTTCGTCACCACGGTGACCCGGAGGTGCGACACACGGGTGGGCCCCGACACCGAGGCGTCGGGGCCCACCCGTGTGAATGCCCTGCTCAAGGCCGGCTCAGGACCTGAGCCCAGTACCTTGTCAGGACCGCTTACCAGCGGTACCAGCGGCCGCGCTTACCGCCGCTCGCCGTAGGACGGATCACAAATCCGAGGACCCACACGATCAGCACGATGACAGCGATCCACCACAGGGCCTTGAGTGCGAAACCGGCACCGAAGAGGAGCAGCGCGAGCAGGAGAACAAGAAGAACGGGAACCATGGTTATCAACCTCCGCCGCCCCGTGTGCCCTGCGGAACGATCTCCACTCCCGCGGATCCCAGGTGTTTCCCGGACGGGTCGGGGACGCGAAGGGGCCGTGCGGCACCGCCGGAGAGCCTGGGCGGGAGGCGGAGGCGATCGCGCGGGCCGAGCCGGCCGGGGGACGGTGCCCGCGCACGGTGGCATGGGCCGCTCGACCCGGGGCACACGAAGACCTGCCTGACGCCGGCTCAGTGACGAGCGCGGCGCCGGATGCCACACATGCGACCTGTTTCTCGCGATGCCGGCCATCTGTCACGCGAGCTGTGTTCTGGGGAGAGGAACAACATCATGATCCTTCCGGCGGAGAGGGAACTGCGCGCGGTACTGGCCCGGTTCGCGCAGACGCGTATCGAACACGATGTCCGCCCCACCGGCCGTACCAGCCGTGCACTGGACGACGTGACGTACACGCTGTGCGTGATGACCGGGGCCCGGACGGCCGAGCAGGCTCTGCTCGCCGCGGACGCCCTGCTGGAGCGGTACGGCGCTGACCGCGAGGGCACCAAGCGAGCGAACGAGACGCTGGCCGCGTAGCAGTGGGACCCGCCGGCACGCCAAGCGGTCCGGCGCGCCACCCCGCGACGATGTCCCTGTTCCTCAGCGGAGGGCATCCGTTCGCTCTCGTGTGTGCGGGGCGCGGCGCCGACCAGCGTCGGTTCACGCGCGTGGCCCTCCTGGCCAAGCCCACCGGGTCCGGGAACTCCGCGGCCACATCCACCTGCGCGGTGGCGTCGTACGTGTCACGTCTTCCCCTCAGCGGGACCGACGCCGTATCCGGACGCCGGGTACCGACAGGCCGACGAGCGCCTGCGCCGCACCCGGAGCCCGAGGTGCGTCCGTGCCCGACAGGGGTAGCCCGCGGGGTCCGCATCCGTCACCAGGAGCGGGCTGCCGTGAGGAGTTGTTCGCGGACGGCGGTGACCGGCGCGCGGGAGGGTGCGCCGGTCCGCTCCACCAGGAATCCGGTGTTGATGGGCGGGTCGTCCGGTGTGAGCAGGGGCACCAGTGCGCCGGATGCCAGCTCGGTCTCGCACAGGTAGCGGGGCAGCACCGTGATCCCCGCTCCCGCGGTCACGGCGGCCAGCACTCCGCGCAGGTCCGGCACGACGAAGGCGGGCCGAGCGGTCAGGCGCGTCCGGAAGACATGGCGCCAGTATCGGCGAAGGATCGGCAGGTCCTCGGCATACGCCACCAGGGGGACGTTGTGGAGGGGGCCCGGGTCGTCGCAGGCGACCGGTCCGATCCGCCGGGCCCACACCGCGGACGTGACCAGGACGAATTCCTCGTCCATCAGCGGGACCGAGGCCAGCGAGCGGCCGCGCGGCCGCACCGCGGACAGGACCAGGTCGAACCGCCCGGTGTGCAGGCCGTCGAGCAGGTCCTCCGCGAGTCCGAGGGTGACGCGCAGCAGTACGCCGCGGTCCGCGAGGGGCGCCAGCGCGGGCAGCGCCAGGGCCGACACCATCTCGGCGGGGCCGCCCAGATGTACCGGCTCCGATGGTGCCTCCAGCCCCGTGCGGCCGCGGTCGGCGACCTCGGCCAGAGCATCCAGGGGCCCGGCGATCTGCCCGGCCAGTTCGTCGGCGACCGTGGTCGGGGCCACTCCGCGGGGAAGCCGCTCGAAGAGCTGCCGGCCGAGCTGCTGCTCCAGAGCGCGCACTTGCGCGGTCGCGGTGGGCTGGGAGATTCCCAGTATCCGGGCGGCGGTGGTCAGCGAGCGGGCGCGGTGGACCGCGAGGAAGGTCCGCAGCAATCCGATGTCCAGGGGCCCGTCGGCAGCCGGAGCGATCGAGCGGGCCTTCCGCGCCTCCTTCGGACGGGCTTCGGCCGGGCGCCGGGCGGTACGGGACCGAGCGGCCCTCCCATCGGGTTTCTCATCGGATTCCTGATGACTCATGCGAGGCATCCTATTGGTTTCCTGATGAAAAGGAGATTTAGGGTCGTCAACGTTCCGCCGCGGTACGCCGGCGGACACGACCCCGCGCCCCCGGAACACCAGGGGCCGATCAGGGAGTACACCGACATGTCAGAGATCCTTCTCGTGCTGACCGGCACCGACCACCTGACGCTGACCGACGGCACCAAGCACCCCACGGGCTTCTGGGCCGAGGAGTTCACCGCCCCGTACCGGGCCTTCACCGAGGCCGGCCACCGGGTGGCCGTCGCCACCCCGGGCGGCGTCGTCCCCACGGTCGACCCCGTCAGCCTCGCCCCCGAGGTCAACGGAGGCCCGGCCGGCGCCGCCGCGATCGCGGCCGCCGTGGAAGCCGCCGCCGAACTCCGCACTCCGCTGACCCTGGGGGACGTCGACCCCGGCCGCTACGCCGCCGTCTTCTACGTCGGAGGCCACGGGCCCCTGCAGGACCTGGCCCAGGACACCGACTCCGCCCGGCTGCTGCGCGCCGTTCATACGGCCGGTACGCCACTGGGCGTGGTGTGCCACGGAGTGGCCGCGCTCCTCGCCACGGAGGACGCGGACGGCCTCTCGCCGTTCGCCGGCTACCGGCTCACCGGCTTCAGCGCGGCGGAAGAGCGGCAGACCGGGCTGGCCGACCGGCTGCCGTGGCTGCTGGAGGAGCGGCTGATCGCCCTCGGCGGCATCTACTCGGCGGGCGAACCGTGGGCGCCGCACGTCGTCGTCGACCGCACCCTGCACACCGGGCAGAACCCCGCCTCCTCCGCGCCGCTTGCCGCCGCACTGCTGAAGACCCTCGGCTGACCGGCACGTCCGGGCCCGTGGCCGGTGGAGCGTTTGCTCCGGTCGCGGCGTTCGCCCGCTCCGGGGTGACCGGATCCCACCGTGACTCCGCCGTCTGCCGGCCACCGGGCACCGCGGGCAGTACCGGGGCGAAACCGGTCCGCCGGTTGTGAGCCGGGCCCCCGGACCCTCGTCCCTTCCCGAAACCGCTGCCGGGCGGCCCCCCCACGGCGCCGCCCGGCCCGAAAGGTGTACGACATGGCAACGATCCTCATCACCGGAGCCTCCGACGGACTCGGCCGCGCCCTCGCCGAGGACCTGGCCGCCGACGGCCGGCACACCCTGCTGCTGCACGGCCGTGACCAGGGCCGTCTGTCCGAGGTCGCCGCGGCCACGGGCGCCGAGACCTACCGGGCCGACCTGTCCTCGCTCACCGAGGTCCGGCGGCTCGCCGCCGACGTCGCCGCCACGCACGACCGGCTCGACGTGCTCGTCAACAACGCCGGAGTCGGCTTCCACGCCACGGGCACCAGCCGGCTGACCTCCCCGGACGGACACGAACTGCGCCTGGCCGTGAACTACCTGGCGCCCGTCCTCCTGACCCGGGAACTGCTCCCGCTCCTGCGCCGGGCGAAGCCCTCCCGGGTCGTCAACGTGGCCTCGGTCGGGCAGCAGCCGATCGACTTCGACGACCCGCAGTTCACCCGCGCCTACACCGACGTCGACGCCTACTGCCGCTCCAAGCTGGCCCTCATCAGCCACGGCCTGGACCTCGCCGAGAAGTTGTCCGCCGGCGGCGTCACCGTCAACAGCCTCCACCCCGCGTCCTACATGCCGACGGCCATGTCCCGCGCGTCCGGCATGGACGTCGTCGACTCCCTGGAGCAGGGAGTGGCAGCCACCCGGCGCCTGGTCGACGCTCCCGAACTGGCCGGTGTCACCGGGCGGTACTACGACGGTGAGAAGGAGGCGCGGGCAGCGGCCGAGGCCTACGACCCGGACTACCGCGAGCGCCTTGCCGCACTTACCGACGCGCTGCTCTGAATCCCCCCACCGAACCCGGTCCGCCAGGTGGCCACTCGGACCGCCGCCCCCCTTCACGCACACGTGTGGAGAGCGCCGCGTCCGCACTCCTGCCGGGTCGCCCCCGCGCCGGACGCGGGCGTGCCGAGGGCCGCGGCCGGGGCCGGAAGGCACCGCACGCCGACCGGTCGCCCGTCGGGGCCGCCGCGACAGTGCCACCTCGTGCGTACCAGGTGCGGGCCGGTCCCCGGTACCCGTCCGCGCCGGAGAGGCCGGTGAGTTGACGGGCCACCACTTTCGGGGCGGCCCGCACAACCAATTCCGTGACCGGCATGTCGTACATGGCAGGAAACCGAGAACCACGGCGCAAGGGGGAACGATGCGCACAAGACGATACGGAGCGGTGCTGGCCGCCCTGACGATGGCCGGTGTGGGCGTGGGAGTGGCCGCGCCCGCGACGGCGGGGGCGGCCACGGCGGCTGTCGCGTGCCCGGCCGGCTGGGGCAGCCTTCCGAAGACCGCGCCGGACACCGACGCCGGATCGCTGACCGACATCAGGACCGGCGGGCACGACTGCTACGACCGCATGGTCTTCGACGTACCCACGGCGGGCACCGGACCGATCGGGTACACCGTGCGCTACGTCGACGCGTTCTATCAGGACCCGTCCGGCATCCGCATTCCGATCTCCGGCGGGGCGATCATCGAGATCAGGGTGTCCGCCCCCGCCTACGATCCGCAGACTCACGCGGCGACCTACCCGGGCCGGGGCGGCCAGGCGCTTCCGGGCGTCGACCTGACCGGCTACCGCACCTTCCGCGAGGCGAAGTTCGGGGCCAGCTTCGAAGGGGTCACGCAAGTGGGCCTCGGTGTACGGGCCCGGCTGCCGTTCAAGGTGTCCCAGCTCCCCAACCGCCTGGTGGTCGATGTCGCCCACACCTGGTGAGGCAGACGGTCACCTCAGCCGCGTCCGGCCGGGCGACGACCACGGCGATGACCCGTAACGGGGCGGCGGACACAGCCGCGGACCAGCGAAGTCCTGTCGACCGCCGGATGATCCGGACGACCTCCTAGCGGTGCCAGGCGGGTGGGCGCTTCTGGGTGAACGCGTGGGCGCCTTCGGTGGCGGCGGTGGTGGTGAAGACGGGTGTGCTGAGGGGGTCTTGGACGGTGTAGGCGGTGTGGTCGTCGAGGCCGCGGGTATGGCGGACGATCTGTTTCGTGGTGAGGACGGCGTCCTGGGAGTGGGTCTGGACGCGTTCGGCCAGGGCGAGAGCCGCGTGGAGGGCTTCGCCTTCGCGGGTGAGCCGGTTGACGAGTCCGTAGCGGGCGGCGTCCGCAGCGGGCAGGGGAGCCGCGGTCAGGAGCATCTCCATAGCCACGTGGTAGGGGAGGCGACCGGGGAGACGGATGGCTCCCCCCTCGGCGGCGACGAGCCCGCGGGCGACTTCGGGCAGGGCGAAGAACGCGGTGTCGGCGGCGGTGATGAGGTCGCAGGCGAGGGCGAGCTCGAAGCCCCCGGCGACGGCCGCGCCCTCGACGGCGGCGATGAGGGGCTTACGGAGGTGCGCGCGGGTCAGCCCCGCGAGCCCGCGGTCGGCGATGACCGGGACGCCTTGGCCGGGGAAGGCTTTCAGGTCCATGCCTGAGCAGAAGTGGCCCCCTGTTCCGGTCAGGATGCCGACGGTCAGCAACGGGTCGGTTTCCAGCCGGGTGAGGGCCGCGTCCATGGCCTTGGCCAGTGACTGGTCGATGGCGTTGCGGACCCGGGGCCTGTTGAGGGCGATGAGCAGGACGCCGGGGCATGGTTCGGTCACGACCACGGGGTCTTGGGTGTCCATCGGGTGTGCTCCTGGATGGGGGTGTCACGGTGGAGTGGGCGGGAGCGTCAGTTCCGTACGACGGGCAGCGCGGCCAGTCCGCGCATCACCCGGGCCGGCCGCCAGGGCAACTCGTCGGCCGGTTTGGCCAGCGTCACGGGACCCAGGCGTTCGAGCAGCAGGGGAAAGGCGACGGCGCCTTCGAGGCGGGCCAGGGCGGCGCCGATGCAGAAGTGCGGCCCGTACCCGAAGGCGAGGTGGTCGTTGGGCGTTCGGCTCACGTCGAGCAGGTCCGCGTCCGTGAAGCGGGTCTCGTCGCGGTTGGCGGAGCCGATCAGAAGACTGACGATGTCCCCCTCGCCGATCAGCCGGCCGTGGAGACCGATCGGCTCCGCGGCGCACCGGAATGTGGCGTCCCGCACCGGGGAGTCGTAGCGCAGCAGTTCCTCGACGGCCGAGGCGACCAGGCCGGCTCCTGCCTCCGGTCCGGTGAGCCGGGCGGCCTCGCCGGGGTGGCGGAGCAGGGCGAGCATGCCGTTGCCGATGAGGTTCATGGTGGTGTCGTGGCCCACCAGCAGCAGGAGGTAGGCGGTGGAGCGCAGTTCCTCCTCGCTCATCGCCCCGCTGTCGTCACTGGCCCGTACGAGAGCGTTCAGCAGGTCCACTCCGCTGCGCTCGGAGCCCGCGCGCTTGTCGGCGATCAGGCTGTCCAGCAGGGCGTGCAGACCGGCTTCCATCCGGGCAGGGTCCAGGCCCGGGGCGGGGGCGATGGTGGCCATCAGGGTGTCCCGGGTCGCCGCGTTGTCGAGTTCGTCGGGGACACCGAGGATCGCGCAGATCATCCGGAAGGTCAGAGGCGCCGCGAAATCAGCGATCACGTCCACGTGCGTGTGCTGCTCGATCCGGTCCAGCAGCCGGTTCGCGGTGTCCGCGATGAAGGGTTCCAGCTGCGCGATACGCCGGGGTACGAACGCGGCGTTCACCAGGGTCCGCAGACGGGTGTGGTCCGGGGGATCGGCGTGGACCAGGTGCTGGTTCAGACCGGCCGGCCCCGCGACATAGCCGGGCACCCGGCCGGGCTCCTTGCTCAGCCGCCCGTCGTTCAGCAGCGCCCGGACATCGTCGTAGCGGGAGATCTGCCACACGGCGGGACGCCCGGGTCTGCGGTCCGCGTGGGCGGGCGCATGCCGGCGCAACCACGCGAAGTAGGGGTAGGGGTCCCGCACCCGTACGGCCAGCAGACCGGGGGGCGGGGACGGCACAACGGGAGCGGGCACGGTAGCTCCGGACTCGAAAACCGACACGGACACCGCACCAACGACCGGTGACGCCCGGAGGATGCGGAACTCATTGTTCCGGCATGACGGGAAAGACAGGACCGGCTCCGGCGGGCCGGAGCGGCAAGTCACATCCGTCCGACCGTCCACCACTGCCCCACCCCTGACCGCCACCGCTGACCTCCACCCCTGGGCCCTATCCCCACCGCGTCCGTTCCGCGACAACTCCCGTTGCTCGCAACGGATCCCGGATCCGCTACAGGTGCTTGATCTGTCCATGCCCGGACGTCCGGCGCTACGCTGAACACGGCCGGTACGGCGCCGTTTCCGCAGGCGTACCGTCAGGGGGTTCCGATGTGGTTCGGACGCACCATCAAGGCGGCTGCCGGGGTCTGCGCGCTGGGGGCTCTGCTGCTGGTGGCCGGCTGCGGCGATGACGGGGACGAGAGCTCCGAACGGCCGCGCGCCAGCCGTCCCGGCGGCTCCTCCGCCGGCAAGAGCCCGTCCTCGGCCACGCCCAGGACGAGTTATCCCTCGCCCCACCTGTTCGACCTGGCCAGTGCGGTCCCCCTGCCCGACGAGGCCGAGGGAGGCAAGCAGGTCACCCTGCACGGGACCACGGCCTATGTGTGGTCCCCGGAGAGCCTCCAGGCCGTCGACACCGGCACCGGCGCCGTCCTCGCCCGTGTCACCCCCGAACGGGAAGCGGCGTTCAAGGTCACCGACGTGCTGCGCAGGGCGCCTCGGCCACCGGCCGTCAGCGGAACGGGAGCCGACGCGGAAGTCATCACGCTCTTCGTGGTCAAGATCCCGGGATCCGGTACCACGCCGGCCGACTACGGCCTGGAGATCATCGGCGTCGAGGCCGCGACCTCACGTCCGGCATGGCGGACCGAGATCGTGCTCCCCACCTGGTCCCGCGACAGGTATCTGACCCTGAGCGCCGAAGTCGCCGGCGTCGAGAACGGCATCGCGGTCGTCAGAGCCTCCAACGACGACAACGAGATGACTTATGCCGTGAACCTCTCCACCCGCAAGACCCTCTGGCAGAAGGAACTCGCCCCCTGGGCCGTCACCGGTGGCGCGGTCGTCGGGCCGAACGTCGCCGACCCTTATACGAAGAGGCACTTGACGGCCTTCGACATCAGCACCGGCAGGCCGCTGTGGACCAGCCGCAAGTCCTCCGGGGCCGCGTCCGCCCGAGAGGCCGGTCCCCGCCTCGTCCAGTTCACCGGGGGGTGGGGGATCGGCGACAGGTTCGTGCAGCTTCTCGACGCACGCACCGGCGAGGTGAGGAGCACGATCGACGGCTCCTTCGCCGACATGGGCTGCGCCTACGACGGCAAAGCCGTGATCGTCTGTACGGGCGGTGGTTTCCCCGCGTACGCGTTCGCCCTCGACGCCACCAGCGCGGACCTCGTCTGGCAACTCCCCGACAAGGCCACCGACCGGGTGGCTCCATCGGTCACCGCGGTGTTCAACGGCGCGGTCTACGGGAAGGTCACCGGCACCGAGGGAGCCGGTCCTGTCGTCCTCGACTCCCGGACCGGACGCGACATCCAGACATCACCGGGGATCGCCCCGGTCGCCGTGAACGGCTACGTGGGCATCGCCCCGGACAGCGGCAGCGACACGGCCCTTGCCTACCGCACCACGGGTTAGGGCAGGTAGTAGTACAGGCGGTGACCCCGCGCCCCGGCCGGGCGGGCCGGGCAGGCCCACGGTCTGCCTCGACCCGGCCGGGCGGGCCGGGCAGGTCCACGGTCTGCCTCGACGAGCCGGCACGCCTGTGCGGCGCCTGCGCGGCGCAGACGAGGACGTCGTTCGTCTCCACGGCACCGGCGTACGCGTGGGCAGACTGAGGCTGAGCCGCGCGGGGGAAAATCCCCCGTCGGGGCATCCCGATCGCCGGCGGTACCGGCGGCGCGGCCGCCGGATCCTGCGCCGGGCTCGGCGCGACGGGGGTGTGTTCGCCTTCGGGCGTGGGCGACGGGCCGGTCACGCGGTGTCCCGGGTGTCGTCGTCGAGCTGGTCGAGGATGCGCTGCTCCGCGTCGTGGAGTGTGGTGCGTGCGGGCGGGGGCCGGGTGCAGTCGGCGCCGTGCACGGCGCCTTGGGAGGACTTCCAGATCGGACAGCAGGGGACCGGGAGCGGTGCGGGGCCGCGGGCGGCCAGCTCGGTACGTTCCGCCGCGACGCGGGCCCGGCGCCGCCGGTCGTGGCGTGCGCGGCGTTCCCGGACCGTGCCCTGGGCCAGGAAGAGCGCGAGAGCCCAGAACACGCCGGTCTGCCACCACAGGTGATGGAAGGCGGTGGCGCTCCCGACGGATGCGAGGACGGTGGCGCCGAGGGTGCGGGCGATTTCAGGTCGGGTCACAGATACTCCCCGCTGGACTGGACGTCGTTCACGTGTTGAGTTTCCCCAACGAGAGGCCCTGACCACGGATGTCGCGGGAGATTTTGGGCGCGGCCGCGGGCAGCCGCGTGTATGCCCCCGTGCCGCTCGCCACGAACAACCGCGTGTATGCCCCCGTGCCGCTCGCCACGAACAACCGCGTGTACGCCCCCGTGCCGCTCGCCACGAACAGCCGCGCACCGTATGGGCCCGGACCCCGTGCGCTTCACGCTTAAGGTGACGGCCGGAGGCGGGGAACCGGAGGTGGAGAATGCGAGTGGGGTTGCACGCGCTCGGTATCGGTGACGGTGCCCGTCCCGAGGTGATCCGTTCGGTGGCCGCAGCCGCGGAGACGCACGGCTTCGCCAGACTCTGGTGCGGCGAACACGTGGTGCTCGTGGACACACCCGCCTCCCGCTACCCCTATGCCGCGGACGGCCGGATCGCCGTGCCCGCGGACGCGGACTGGCTGGACCCGCTGCTCGCCCTGACCTTCGCGGCGGCGGTCACCAGCCGGATCGAGCTCGCCACCGGCGTCCTCCTGCTGCCTGAGCACAATCCGGTCCTGGTCGCCAAACAGGCTGCCACGCTCGACGTCCTCTCCGGCGGGCGGTTCACCCTCGGGGTCGGAGTCGGCTGGTCGGCCGAGGAATTCGCGGCGCTCGGCGTCCCCTTCGCCAGGCGCGGGCGGCGCACCGGAGAGTACCTCGCCGCGATGCGTACCCTCTGGTCCGAGGACCCCGCCTCCTTCACAGGGGAGTTCACCCGCTTCGACGGGATCCGGGTCAACCCGAAGCCGCTGCGCGGCGGCCGGCTCCCGGTCGTGGCCGGCGGCAACAGCGACGCCGCCCTGCGCCGCGCGGTCACGCTCGCCGATGGCTGGTACGGCTTCAACATCCCGGCGGCCGACGTCCCGGCGCGCGTCACCGTTCTCGCCGACGAGTGCGCCCGCCACGGTCGTGCCCTTGACGAGCTCACGGTCGCCGTCGCGCTGAGCGACGGCATCCCGGAGCACCTTCCCGCACTCGGTGCGGCGGGCGTCACCGAACTCGTCGTCGTCGGCGCACCCCCGCCCGATCCCGGCGCGGCGGCCACCTGGGTGGCGGAACTCGCCCGAACCTGGATTCGTCCCGAGGAATAGTCCCTGGCGACGCCTCGCCGGTGCCCCCGGTCGGCCGACCGGCCTCGGGCGCGGCGAGCGGGCGACCCGAGCGCAGCGCGGCCAGCGCGGCCAGGGTGTCCCGGCAGGGCCTTGACGCGATCCCCCCGGAGGGCGAGGCCGACGTCAGGCCGTGCGTGGCTGCCGCTCCCGCACGGCCCGCGCCGTCGCAGCCTGACCTCGAGCGGACCCTCGGGTCACCTTCGCCAGAACAGGTGGTGCGTCACGCCGCTCGGACTGGGCACGACCTCCAGGTGGAACCGGTCGAGCAGCTCGTCGGGGGACTCCCAGAGCCGGAGTCCGGACCCGAGCTTCACCGGCGAGACCGCCACATGCATGGTGTCGACGAGGTCGGCGGCAAGGAACTGCCGGATGGCGGTGACCCCGCCGCCGAGCCGGACGTCCTTGCCCTGTGCCGCTTCACGCGCCGCTTCGAGAACCGTGGCCGGGTCGCCGTCGACGAAGTGGAACGTGGTGTCGGAGAGCGTGAAGGACGGACGCGCGTAGTGGGTCATGACGAACACCGGCGTGCGGAACGGGGGTTCCTCCCCCCACCAGCCACGCCACTCGTGGTCCTGCCAGGGCCCGCGCTGGGGCCCGAACTTGTTGCGGCCCATGATCTCGGCACCGATGTCGTGTGCGAAGTCCCGCGTGAAATAGTCGTCGAGACCCCGGCTCCCCCCGGGATCCGTACGCATGGGCCAGCTCGCCGTGGCGCCGGCCCAGGCGAACAGCCTCTCGGGATGGTCATGGCCGAACGGACTCTCGAGACTCTGGTGCTCACCGGCACCGATTCCGTCACTCGAGACGTTGAAGTTCATGACTTTCAGCAGTTGATCCACGTGCTTCCTCGTCCGATCCTGTCGCGTCACCGTGTGGCGAGGCGCCACACACCATGACGTCGAACGGGACGTGACCGGATCGACAGCGGCCCACAACCTTTTTCCAAGACGCACCGGGAAGGGGCCCCACCGGCGGTGTGGCAGTTCTCAAGGGCGGTGCCCGCGCCGTTCGCGGTGGCTGCTGCTCCGGCAGGACGGGTTCGGCAGGACGGGTTCGGCCACGCCGGACCGGGCAGTTTTCGAGAAGCGTCGGTGGCCCGGCCGCCCCTACCGTCGAAGCCATGAAGTCCATCGATTCCGTCACCCTCGAGGTGGCCGACGCCACGGCCGCCGCCCGGTTCTACTCCACCGCCTTCGGACTGGACCCGTCGCACGTACGCCTGCGTGCCTCCGAAGCTCCCACGACCGGCTTCCGCGGGTTCACCCTGTCGCTGGTGGTGTCCCAGCCGGGCAACGTCGACGCCCTGGTCGGAGCCGCCCTCGACGCCGGCGCCACCGCCCTCAAGGCCGCCTCGAAGTCGCTGTGGGGCTACGGCGGCGTCGTCCAGGCCCCGGACGGCGCGATCTGGAAGATCGCGACGTCGGGGAAGAAGGACACGGGCCCGGTCACCCGGGACTTCGACGAGCTCGTGCTCCTGCTGGGCGTCGAGGACGTGAAGGCCAGCAAGCGGTTCTACGTCGGGCAGGGACTCACCGTGGGCAAGAGCTTCGGCGGCAAGTACGTCGAGTTCGTCACCGGGCCGGGTCCCGTCAAGCTGGCCCTGTACAAGCGCCGCGCTCTCGCCAAGGACGCGGGTGTCCCCGTCGAGGGCACCGGATCGCACCGGCTCGTGCTCTCCGGCGCCGGCAGCCCGTTCGGCGACCCGGACGGGTTCGTCTGGGAGGCCACCGCACCCCTGACCGCCACGGCCTGAGCCGGAGGCGTCCCCGCTTACG
Organism: Streptomyces sp. NPDC057950; assembly: GCF_042887295.1. NCBI lineage: Bacteria > Bacillati > Actinomycetota > Actinomycetes > Kitasatosporales > Streptomycetaceae > Streptomyces > Streptomyces sp. NPDC057950. Next base: position 29,783 of record NZ_JBHVPP010000008.1, on the reverse strand, counting down.
GGAACAGCACATGGGGGGCGCGCCGGGGGGCAGCCGGAGGACGGTGGTCGGACAGCCCGTGGTCCTGCCGCCCGGAGGCTGTCCGGAGTGCTGTCCGGGGCCCTCCCGGCCGGTCGGCCGAGCTACCGGTCCGGTCCGGTGCGGCGCCGGCCTGGTGCGGCGCCGGTCCGGTGTGATGCGCGGCCGTCGTCCGCGGCTTCGTCTGCCGTGGTCAGGACTGCTCGCGGCAGTCCCCTTCGGTGCACTCGAGAGTGACGAGGGTCTGGTCGACCTGCTCGCTGGTCAGAGGAGGTTCGGGCAGTTCGTGGGCGCCCTCGGTGCGGAAGGCGTCGAGCATCAGGTGGAGGTGGCGGCGCCAGGCGGTGGGGGCGACGGCACGGGTGGCCCGGATGATCCCGGCCTGGGACCAGACCACGAAGGCGATGTCCTGCGCGGTGACGTCGCCGCGCAGGACACCCTGTTCCTGGGCGTTGCGCATGATCTGGACGCAGAGTTCCTTGGCGCGTTCGTACATCTCGCGGCCGGCCACGTGAAGGGGCAGCCGTGCCGAGACCAGGTCGTTGAAGGCACGGTCGCAGGCCTGCAGCTGGCAGAACTTCTCCAGGTAGCGGCAGAACCCTTCCCAGGCGTCGTCCATGGCCGCGGCTTCTTCCGCGGTGGCGAGCAGTTCCGTGTACTTCGCGTTGAAGAGTGTCTCGACCAGGTCGAGCCGGGTGGGGAAGTGGCGGTAGAGCGTGCCGATCGCGACACCGGCCTCGCGGGCGACGCCCTCCAGGGACGCCCCGAGGCCCTGCTCGGAGAAGGCCGCGCGGGCGGCGGCCACGATCGCGTCCCTGTTGCGCTGCGCGTCACGGCGCAGGGGCTTCGCCGGTGTCTCGCTCGCGGACGGGGCGTGATGGTGACTCATGGCGCGAGCGTAACATGAGGATCCCCTCGGATTCGACTGTTGTCGTGTTTCCGATCGCAATCTCGACCCCTCCGACGTGCTGTGATGAGCCTCACCGCAAACATGAGGCACTCCTCGGGTACGGTAGCGGAGTCGAACGTGAGGCACCCCTCCGGATGACCTTGTAGCCAGCCGACCGACCCGGGATTTCCGGATCGCGGTTCAGATAGAAGCGGCGCCCGCCAGACCGGCGAAACCGCGGCAGTCCCGCAAGGAAAATGACCATGAACAGCATGACCAAGCGCGTCTCGATCGCACTCGCCTCCACGGCACTGGCCGGCGGAGCCCTTCTCGGAGCCGGCGGCTCGGCGTCGGCGGCCACGGCGTCGGCGCCCGCGCAGCACACGCAGTACGTGTCCGCCACCTCCGCTGTGAGCTCGGTACGGGCCGCGGGCCACGAGGGTGAAGCGACGTCGTGGCACGGCGTGAGCGCTGCCCGCTGGTACGAGGGCCAGGTCGACGAGGCGGCGTCGTGGCACGGTGTCAGTGCCGCGCGCTGGTACGAGGACCAGGTCGACGAGGCGGCGTCGTGGCACGGCGTGAGTGCCGCGCGCTGGTACGAGGACCAGGTCGACGAAGCGGCGTCGTGGCACGGCGTGAGTGCCGCGCGCTGGTACGAGGACCAGGTCGTGTGGTCCCTGAACCACAGCTGACGCGGCCCGAGCCGCCCCGCTCCGGAACACCGGCGCCTGCCTGGACGGCAGCACCGTCGCCCACCCGGCCGGCCAGGATCCCGCATCGCGTGCCCCACGGCGGTCCGCACCCGCATCGAGACGAACACAGGTACTTCTGCGACCACTGCGGCCCCCGAACCAGGCCCCTGAACCGGGCCCCTGAACCGGGCCCCGAACCAGGCCCCGGACCCGGCCCCTGAACCAGGCCCCGGACCCGGCCCCCGAACCAGGCCCCGAACCAGGCCCCCGTCCGGTCGACCGCCCCGCGGCCCGGCGACAGGTGATGGCCGGCTCGCCTGGAAGCGGGCGACGTCCAGTTCGCCGATGAGCACCCGCCCCTGCACATGCCCGGAACTGTGGCTTCCACCACGGCGAATGTGATCTTGCTGTGGTGAGATCACCGGATGCTCGGTTTCCTCCTCCGTCTGCTGCCGTTCTGGGTCCGCGAGCCCCTGCTCATCGCTATCGGGTCGGTTCTCGGCGTACGCATCATGTATCTCGCCGTCCGTGATCACGATCGGGTCGCGGCCGGCCTCGGCGTGGTGTTCCTCGTGTTCACCGCGATACGTGTCCACACGGTGGTCCGGGCCCTGCGTGCACGCCGGCCCCCGAGTCCCGCGGCCCCCGAAGACGGAGCGACGGCCGACGCTGCCGCCCAGCCCCAGCCCCAGCCCCAGCCCCAGCTCCAGTTCCAGGACCAGCCCCAGTTCCAGGACCAGGCCGGAACCGAGCCGCGTTCCATCCCGGACGCTCCGGAGAAGGAGCACAACGCGTGGGCCCAGGCCGTCGCGGCCGTGGCCGTGTTCGGGGTGATCGCGGCCGTGCTGTGGGCGGCCCCACGCTTCATGCCGTCCGACGACAACTCCCCGCGGCCCGCGTCGTGTTCGGACGGAGAGCACGAGGAACTGCCGAAGGCGTACAAGAAGACGCCCCAGCCGGTGACCGGCGAAGAGCTGTGCGAGGCGCTCAACCGGCCGGACCTGGCCGAGCTCCTCGGAACGCCCGGCGAGACGGCGACCACCGCTTCCGGCACCAGCGACACCGCTCCCTTGACCGACGGGAAGGTCGCCGAGCCCGAGGCCGAGGTCGCGTTCGACACGTACACCGTGAACGTCTCGGCCACTTACAACGAGATGTCGACCGGCCAGTACGTGAAGCTGATGAAGTTCGGGGACGAGAGGGACATCAAGACCCTTACGGTTCTCGGCCGGCCCGCGGTCCTCTCCTCGGACCACACCATGAAGATCGAGATCAATCTCGGGAGTGGCGGATCCGGCGGACCGGTCGAACAGGGCCCGCTGGCCAGGACGCTGTCCGTGGCCCTCGAGCGTGACGACAAGGGCGGCTACTACGACATCACCGTGTGGAGCACGTCCGGAGCGCTCCCGGACGACAGCGTTCTCCTCGGCATCGCCGAGAAGGTTCTTCCGACGATTCACGGACGAGCTGTTCGATGAGCCGCCGGGAACATTTCGGCGGCGCGAAGAGGTCCGGTCACACCGCCGACGACGCCATGGGGGAGCGGCCGTGACTGCGTGACTGCGTGACCGAGCCCGGGGACGGGTCGTCGAGGCCGCCACCGCCCGGCCCCTCATCGCGTGGCCGTGCGAGAGGATCCCCGGTCCGCGTACGTCGTACGTCCGGTGCGACGGGTCCGGCTCCTAGGTGAGGGCCGAGTTCAACCAGCCTCATCAGGGGTATCCCTCAGCCGCGGTCCGTCTGGGACCGTCCGGCGGAGCGAAGGGCCTGCGACGGACGATTTCGACCGCGTCTTCGATCCGGGCTACGCGGCTGTGGGCCTGTTCGCCGACCGAGGCACGGAGAACACCGCTGGACCGAAGGCCGTCCTGCGCGGAAACGGAACGGCCGGGGTGGGATTCAGCGCTGCCAGAGGAAGGCGGCCTCCGCGCAGGGGCGGCACGTGAAGAGGTAACCGCGGCCGCCGCCTCCGAAGTTCGCGGCGGTGGCGAAGTCATGGCCCTCAGCGAGGGACGCCGCGAACACCATCCGGGCGGCGCAGGACGTGCAGGCCGGCGTCTCGTCGCCCTGGAGCCACTCCGGGGCGCCGCCCAACTGCCCCAGTACGGGAACGCCGGGGGCCGTGCCGGCTGGATGGGGGCGCAGGGCGGTGACGGCGCGAAGACGCGTCTCGCCCTCGGCGGGGACGGTGACCGGCGTCAGGTCGCCAGTGAACAGGAACGCCTGGTTGGCGCCCGAGCCGGCGTCCCAGTCGTCACACATGCCGGGATCGTTCTGGCAGAAGAACACCGCGACCACACCGCCGTCGACGGGCAGATGGGCAAGGAACTGCATGGCCCCACCGCACTCCCGGCATACGGGCCAGACGATCCCGCCCGGCGCGAGCGGGACACCGCCGGTACGCCATCCGGGTGCGTCAGGGGCGGATTCCCCGTCGTGGACCAACAGCATGGACACACCCTAGGCCGGCGGGTCAGGCGTGTTCACGGGGGCGGCCACCCGCGCCGCACTCACCCCCGGTGGTGGCGTCCGGCTCGCGGGTCTGCCGTAACGGTGCTGAGGCGCGATCCGGGTTTTCTGGAGTTCGGTGGTCTGCGGATGTCGAGAACGTGCCACCGGCTCCGTCCCGGGGACATCAGTGGTCACCACCGGCCGCTCGAGGCAGAAGGAGAGACCAGCATGGCGATTCAGCGGATGGACAACGTGGGCATCGTCGTCGAGGACATGGACGCCGCCATCGCGTTCTTCGTGGAACTCGGTATGGAACTGGAGGGCAGGGCGGAGGTCGAGGGACTCTTCGCCGACCAGTGCACCGGACTCGACGGCGTCCGCTGTGACATCGCGATGGTCCGGACCCCGGACGGCCACAGCCGACTCGAGCTGGCGAAGTACCGCAGTCCCGCGGTGATCGGCGCCGGGCCCCGCAACCGGCCGCACAACATTCTGGGCACGCACCGCGTCATGTTCGCCGTCGACGACATCGAGGACACCGTTGCCCGCCTGCGCCCCCACGGCGCCGAACTCGTCGGCGAGATCGCCCGGTTCGAGGACAGCTTTCTGCTCTGCTACCTCCGCGGCCCGGAGGGCATCATCGTCGGACTGGCCGAGCGGCTGCGCTGAGACGGACAGACCGAACCGTGCGGCCGAACCGGATCAGCGAGGTTCCGAACCACCGATCGGCCAGGAGGTCGAATTCGGAGGGCGGGCCTTCGTGCAGAGAGGGGCGGGCGCCGTGGAAGCTGGAGAGTGCCTGATGGGATCCGGTGGCGCGGAGGACGTCGACGCGGGCGGCGGCCGCCCCGGCCCGCCGACCGCAGCGCGGTAGATGGGCGCTGGGGGCCGCGGTGCGTCAGGTCGCGGTCTTGAGGAAGGCCGTCAAGCTGTCCAGGAGCATGGTGGTGCCCTGCTCGGCGAGGTCGCGCTCGTCGGCGGTGTCGCAGGTCTGGCTCACCACGACGCGTGTCCGGTGAGCACCCTGCTCGACGAACTCGACGGTCATGACCGCAGGTTCGTCCTTGCCCGGTACGTCCATGCCGATCACCAGACGCCGATTCTCAGCGACCTCGGAGTACGAGCCGGTCAGCGGGAACCGGCCGCCGTCCGGGGTGACCACCGTCGCCTTCCACGCCCCGCCCGGCCGTACGTCCATCTCGACGGACCCGGGGGCGGCATAGGACCACTGCGCGTAGGACTCCGCGGTGGTCCAGGCACTCCAGACCCCCGCCACGGGGGCTTCCAGCGTCCGTTCCGACGTGTAGGAGAAACGCTCGGCCGTCGTCTGTTCTGCGGTCACTTTGTGCTCCCTGGCTCGCTCTTGCGGGTTGTCGCACTGCAGACAAGAAGCGACGCGAAAAGTCATCGGTCGTCCGCGCCCCTTTTTGAGCGGCGGACGGTCGGGGCCCCGGGCCGGCCGGCGTCGGAGCTGATCGGCTCGTGACAAGGCGCCCCCCGTCGTACGGTGGAAGCACCGGGAGGTACGCCTCCGCAGCACCCTGCGGTGGTGCCCGCCCCGTCAGAGGCCGCGTATCCACCCTGCGGCTGTTCCCCATGCGGCCGCTCCGAGAGCGGAGGCCGTGGGCGAGCCCTCGCCGAGCGCCGCTCGGCGCCGCTCCCGCACGGTTCACCGCCGGGACCGGGCCGCGTGACAATCCCGGAAAGCAGGTGCGCCCCATGCCCACGTCGTCCCGCGTCGCCGCTGTCCTCACCGGCCTGACACTCGCGCTCGGCACCCCGGCTCTCCTCGCCCCCGCCGCCCACGCGGACATCCCCGCCTGCACTCGGATGGCAGGACAGACGGATGCCGACGCCGGCACCATCACGTCGGCGTGCCACCGTGGCGTGAACGGTGACCTCCAGGGCTGCGTGAACGGGCTGACCGAGGCCGGAGTGCCGGGCGGCGCCGCGAACGGCGCCTGCCGGCTGGCAGCCCACGAACCTCGCTGAACCGTCCGTGGACTTGTCCTCGAGCGTCGGAGGCGCCCTCCGGGGCGCCTCTCCGGTCCCTCCCGGGTCGAGGCGCCCTTCGTCGAGGCGAGGTGTCCGGCCCCGCGGGGTGGCGCGGGGCCGGCGGGGTGGCTCGTGAGCCGGGGTCAGGAGGCCGGAAGGACCTTCCAGGAGCCGGTGCCGGGGCCGCGGTCGGTGTAGTGGCTGGTGGTCACGTCGTACTTGGCGCCGCCCTGCTGGCCGGAGAGGCCGTTGGCGTCGAGGAAGCCGCCGTTGGCGGAGCCGTAGTCGTTGAGCAGGTTGACGACGTCATCGGTGCGGATGCGGCCGTCGGCGGGGGAGGACGTCTCGCCGAAGATGTGCCACTTGCCGGTGCCGGGGCCGCGGTCCTTGCGGGCGGTGGTGGAGACGTCGTACTTGGCGCCAGAGCGGTTGGAGTGCCCGTTGGTGTCCAGGTAGGTGCCGGTGGAGTACTGGTTGACGAGGTAGACGACGTCGCCACTGGTGACGTGGCTTCCGCTGGCCTTGCCGGTGGCGGAGACGACCTTCCACACGGAGGTCTGGGGGCCGCGGCTGTTGGGGGTCTGGTTGGTGCTCACGTCGTACTTGGCGCCATGCTGCTGGGACAGGCCGTTGGCGTCCAGGTAGCCGCCGTCGCCCTGGTACTGGTTCCGCAGCAGGATCTTGCTGCCGTAGGTCAGTTCGTGCGGGGCCGAAGAGCCCGCCGCCGTCGGAGCGGTGAAGGTGAACGCCGTGCTGGTGAGCGCGGCCGCGGCTGCGAGGGCGGGCATGACGAAGCGGATCCGCATGGATCTTCCTCTGCTGTCTACGACGGGCTGGAAAATCCAACCAGCAATTACCGAGTGCAATTGCCAATTACGGAGCGTAGCAATCGGAGATCTTGGGGCGAAGCCGACGCACCGCCCTGCGGAAGGCGGTCAGGGGGCGGCGTGGGCAGTGACCGCCCCTGCGAGGACGCTGTGGCCCGTACACGGGAACCCGGCTTCTTCCCGGAACCCGCGGCGGCCTCCCCCCGCGCGGCGGAGCTCGGGGAACCGGAAGCCACCCAGGCCGCCGCCGACGGCTTGTGGACGCACGTGTACACGGAGCCGGCCTCACGGCAGGAACTGCTCCTGGAGGCGTGCCGCGCGCCCGATGGCGACCCGGTTCGATCCGTGGCGCAGGCCCAACCGGCCAGTTGATGCGCAGCGGCCTTCAACGAGCCTGAGAGGAAGCGGGTCGCGCTGCGTATATCGGGCTGGACAGTGAAGAAGGGGCCGAAGCCCTGAACAGAGGCGCGCCTCACAGGCGGGAGCGTCGGGGCGACGACGCCGCGATGGGGAGGGGCGGGGCGGGACGATGAGTGCGGTCCGGGGACCGAGCCGAGACGGCAACCTGCGGCGACGTGATTCAGCGCGCTCAGCCGTGGGGGAGAGGGACGTCATGACGAGTGCGAAGACCGACTGGAGAGAGAACTCCGCCTGCGGCAGCGCCGATGCGGACGAGCTGTTCGCGGACAGTCCGCGCCAGAAGCGGGCCAAGATGATCTGCGCGCGGTGTCCGGTGCGCACGCAGTGTCTGGCTGAGGCCCTCGATGAACGTATCGAGTTCGGGGTGTGGGGCGGCATGACCGAGCGGGAGCGCAGAGTTCTGCTGCGGCGCAAGCCGGACGTCGCCTCCTGGCTCTTTGTGCTGGAGGCGGCCCGGGACGGTGTGGTGTCCCGGGCCGGCTGACGGCGCGAAGGACCCGGCGGTTCACCGCGACCACGATCAGGCCGGCGAGCGCGACGGTGAGTACGGCGGGCCACGGGGCGCCGGTCAGGCCGAGAGAGGGTGCGGGTGTCGCGCGCTGCCGCGGATGACGGCGTCTTCACCCCAGTGGCCATGAGCATGTTCAGCAAAGGCCGGGTGGCCACGGACCGCCGCCTGCCGCGGTTGGCGTCGCTCGGGTGCGGGGCGGCTGCTCCGGTGGGTCGCTAGCCTGTCTGGGGCTCGCCGAGCGGCAGTCCCGAGTCGCGCAGCCATGCCTGTCCGGCCGGACTCCAGGCGACGCGGGACCCGAGGGAGACCCAGACCCCGAAATCACCGGGGGCCGGCTCGGCGCACTGATCGGCCCAGACGCTGTTCAGGCAGAGTCGGACGCCGCAGCCTTTGAAATCGGACAGGCCCCGCCAGCCGCAGTTCCAGCGGACGTCCATGGTCAGTGGCCCGAGTGCGGAGACCATCCGGTCCAGTTCCTCCTCGGTGCAGTCATCCTCGGGCTCGCTGCCGGGGCCACCGAAGGGCGGGGTCCCGGCCAGGGAGAGGGACAGACCTTCGGGCAGCGGCCACAGGTCGGCCAGGTCCGGGCGGAGCCGCATGTCCGTAATGAACATGTGGCTCCGCTCTTCCCAGTCGAACGCGACACCGCGGTGCCGCAGTTCGTCCCGGACGGGTTCGAATCCAGGCAGGTCCCGGTCCCAGGCGGCCAGCGCGGCGCCGAACGTGCGAACCGCGTGCACGTACTGCTCGGCTGTGTCGATCAGCTCCAGTTGGGGCCAGGGGATGGTCTTCCAGTCGGACAGTTCGCGCATGATCGCGCGCGCCCGTGACAGCGCGCTCGGCGCATCGGGAAAAGGCTCGAGAACCCGATGGAGAATCGACATGGACAAGAGGCTTTCCTTTCACAGCGGCAGAGGCGGCCCCGCCTGACAGCGCGCAGGTCCGGGAACCGCTCGTAGCTGTCCGCCGGCAACTCGCCGAGGGCCGCCGCGCCGATGAGCGGCTCCCCTTCTTTTTCACAGCGGGACGGCGCCTTGGGCACGCGGCGGCCCCAGGGGCTCTGCCGGGGTCGAGGGATCAGCGGTCGGTGACGCTGCGCCCGCATGCGTCATGTCAGCCGTAGCCGATCACGCCGCGATGAGTCGTTCAATCCACGACGGGTAAAGCCGCCTTGGAGCAGGTGGTCCCCAACGGTTCCACCGCTCGCCGAGTGCCGGCCTTCCCCCCTGGCCTTCCCCCCTGGCCTTCCGCCACGGCCGTGTCGGCCGGGGGCCCAGGCCGAGCGACTCCCGCTCTCGTGGACACCGCCCAGTCGCGCGAGCGGGCCTCACCCGACGCCATCCGCGAAGGTCGACGGGGGTTTCGATCGTGTCGGAACCGGAGGTGAGGGTGGGATGATCCTGTCCCCTCCGGTACGCCTGGCGATGCCACGTGTACCGGATCGCCGGTGACCGACGAGGAAGACGAAGGAACCATGACGCTGAACGTGGGCCAACGGGTGCGGCTGGCGGCGGAGCTCCGGTTGGCCGGGCCGGTGACCCCGGCCGGGGAGCCTCCGCGGGAGACGGGCGCCTTCGCCGCCTCTCTGGCCCTGGCGGCGGGCATCGAGGGGACCGTCGAGCACGTGGACGAGCATCACCGGCAGCAGAGCCACGAGGTCCGTGAGTACCTGCGCCTCAAGTCGCTCCTCGATGACTTCGGCCACCAGATGCCGACGGCGAGCAGAAAGCAACTGGGGGAGCAGGTAGGGGCCTTGGAGGAGCAGTGGGTCGCCTATCAGCGACGGATGCTGCGCGTCACGGTCCGCGTCCGGCTCGACAACGGATTCATCCTCGACGACGCTCCCGAGGAGGCTTTCGCCTCCGCCTGACCAGGTGTCGGGCCTTCAACCGGCCCGACGAACCCACCGTCAGGGTTGTCGCCCCGCCGTCGTTGTGACCGTGAACGGTCCGGTGGCAGGGGCTGTGCACGCGGTCATGTCCGTTTGTTCTCCGGCGGCATGACCCGCTTCGCGGAGTTGGCCACCCTTCTCCCGCAGGTCGAGGTGGAAGCGGGTGGCCTTTCCGTCCTGCTCGAGGCCGTGGATGCGCTCGTCGAGGTAGCCGAGGGTGTTGAGGACCTTGGCGGGAGTGGGCTGCGAGACCGCCTGCAAGGACTGGATGATGCGCTGTTCGTGCTGGACGCTCGCGCACGCATCGCGGGGGCTCAACCCTGCCGCGGGCTCAGCCGGGGCGCCGGGCTCGACCGGTGCGGTCGGGGGAGTCTCGCCAGGGGCGAGGCTCGGCTTCCCCTCCGGCCCCGTCGGCTTCTCGTCCGTCGGTCCCGAGGCGGCACCGACGGTGGAAGAACACGGCTGCGCCACCTTGTCCAGCATGGCCGCGAACGCCGCCTGCTCGGGGGACGACTGCGGGGCACTCGACCGGGAGCCGGTACCTCCGCCCGGCTCACCCCGTGACCCGGTGGCACCCGGCTTGTCACTTCCGCAGCCGGTAAGTACCAGGGATGCGAGAGCGACAGCTGCTGCGAGGCTGCGCCGCGGAGGAGCGAACGCGCTGACGAAGGCGCGGATACATGTCATACGCGCAGTCTCCGGCGAGCCTCCCGCGCCCCGCATGGGCACGCGTACTCATACTCCCGGCCCGCTCTCCCCTGGAGTGCGGCTTGCCGCATTCCAGGAGCGGGCAGGCGGCGGGATGATCGCGCTGCTCGGTGGAGGGTCGGGCGATTCATCCCACGCTGGGCGCCCGGGACCGGGTCCAGTTCGTCATCACCGCCTGCGAGAGGGGGCTCGTCACCCTCCCTCGCCGACCGTGTCCCCGGCCCCCATGGCGGATCCGGGAACACCCTGTCGCTCGCGTCTCGTACGAGCCGCCGGAGAAGCAGCCGCCACCGCGCCACCCACTGCGGCTGTGAACAGGACGGGAACGCCTCAGCTCCATGTCCCGCAGCGGCCCTGAGTCGCGTCAGTCGAGGGAGTGGTCGCGGCCGGTGCGCAGGATCTCGTCGGAGAGTTCGGGGCCGACGTGGTGGACGGCGCGGGCGAGTGTCAGCGCGCCGACCATTTCGCTGAGCAGGCGGATGGCCCTGTGGCGGGCTTCGGCCGGGTCGAGCTCGTGGTCCTTGTCCTCGGCTTCGCGCAGGAACTCGGCGGTGAAGCCGGTGAGGTATCCCTCGACGCCTTCGGCGTACGCGCTCTGCACGGCTTCGCTGTGCCGTCCGGCGTCGGTGGCCAGGGAGGCGGAGGGGCAGCCTCCGTCCGGGGCGTCACGGTGCGCGGTGGACAGATAGCCGGCCACGACCCGCTCCAGCGGGGAGCCGGTCTGGTCCGGACCGTCCTCGATCGTGCGGGCCAGGACCGTGAGCGAGGCGGCGTAGGAGGCGGCGCACACCTCCACGGCCAGGTCGTTCTTGGAGGCGAAGTGGTTGTAGAAGCCGCCGTGGGTGAGTCCGGCTTCCTTCATCAGATCGGCGATGCCGACCGCGTCGATGCCCTGCGAGCGGAACATGCGGCTCGCCGCTTCGAGGATGTTCTGCCGGTTGCGGGCCTTGTCCTGCTGGGTGATCCGCGGCATGGCCGTCCTCTCGCGTCGCTCTCGATTTGACCTTTTTAAGGATGTCTATCATCATAGCAAGAGATTCAATGATGCCCATCATTAATAGTTCGTGGAAGGAGAGCGTCATGCGCGCCATCACCTACGACCAGCACGGAGAAGCCGGGCGGGTACTACGCCTGAGCGAGCAGCCGGCCCCTGCCGCGCCCGCCGCCGGACAGGTGCGGGTGCGGGTGCTGTCCCGGCCGGTCCACCCCGGCGACCTGGCGGGGGTGGAGGGCCTTCCTGGCGGGCCGCGGCAGCCGTTCGCCACGCCCCGGACTCCCGGCGTGGAGGGAATGGGCGTCATCGAGACCGTCGGCGAGGGTGTGCGGGATCTGCGGCCCGGTCAGCGGGTGGCGTTCTTCCCCGTGCCGGGTGCGTGGAGCGAACTCGTCACGACGCCGACCGATCTTGTGGTGCCGGTGCCCGAGGACCTCAGCGACGAGACCGCGGCTTTGATGCTGGTCAACCCGCTGACCCTGCTCTCCTTGATGCGGGCGGTCGAGGACGCCCAGCACGGCCGGCCCGGTCCGGTGGTGCAGACGGCCGCCGGTTCGGCGGTGGGAAAGCTGGTCAGCGCCGCAGCACTCAGGCACGGCATCCCGCTGGTCAACCTGGTACGCAGCGCCACGGGCGCGCAGACCTTGCGGCAGCGCTTCCCCGCACTGCCGACCATCTCGACGGCCGACGCGGACTGGCGCGCTCAGGTCCAGGACGCGACCGGCGGCCGGGGCGCCCAGGTCGTACTGGACGCGGTGGGCGGATCCCTGACCGGTGAGCTGGCCGGACTGCTCACCGACGGCGGCACGCTGATCACCTACGGACACCTCGGTTCCGGCAGCACGCCGCTGGAGTCACTCGCGCTGACCCCGCGGGCCCTGACCGTGCGAGGCACGTCCGTCTTCCAGTGGATGACCACCCGCACGCCTGAGGAACGCGCCGAGGGCGTCGCCTTCGCCGCCCGTCTGGCCGCGACCGCCCCGGAACTCTTCGAAGTCGCCGCCGGCTACGACCTCGCCGACTTCGCGAAGGCCATCGACCACGTCCGCCGCCCCGGCAAGGACGGAACCGTCCTGCTCACCAGCCCCGCACCCTGAGCCCCACGAAGGGCACCGCCATGAAGATCGGAACCCTCGGCGCCGGAACCGTCGCCCAGGCCATCGCCCGCCACGCCGTGGCCCACGGCCACCAGGTCGTACTGAGCAACAGCCGCGGCCCGGCCTCCCTGGCCGGCCTCGCCGACGAACTCGGACCGCTCGTCCACGCCGGCACCGCGCACGAAGCCGCCGCTGCGGAACTCGTCGTGCTCGCAGTCGGCTGGCCCCAGATCCCGGACGCGGTAGCCGGCCTGCCCCCCTTCGACGGGCGCATCGTCATCGACGCCACCAACCAGTTCGCCTCCCCGCCCCCGCCCATGAAGATCGCCGACCTGGGCGAGCTGACCGGCAGCGAACACGTCGCCTCCCTGCTGCCCGGAGCCCGCGTCGTCAAGGCGTTCAACACCCTCTACGGCCAGTACATCGCCGCCGACCCACGCCACCGGGCCGGACGCCAGGTGCTGTTCCTCGCCGGTGACGACGCCGACGCCAAGACCACCGTCAAGGACCTCACCGCCGCCTTCGGCTTCGCCCCCGTCGACCTCGGCTCCTTGCGCGAGGGCGGACGCCTCATGCAGCTCGGCGGCCCGCTCTCCGGCCTCCACGCCCTCAAACAGGACTGAGCCGGGCCCTCACCCATTCCTCGCTCTCCTCCTCATCCACCCCCCAGCACAAGGAAGTTGCTCATGACCCCCCAGCCCCTGCTGCAGCCCGTCCGCCTCGGCGCGCTGAACCTCCCCAACAGCGTCGTCATGGCCCCCATGACCCGCGCCCGCGCCCAGAACGCCGATCTGGCCCCCACCGACCTGCACGCGACCTACTACGCGCAGCGCGCCGGCGCCGGCCTGATCGTCACCGAGGGAACCTGGGTCAACGCCGACGGGGTCGGTCTGATCCACGTGCCCGGCATCTACACCGACACCCAGACCGCCGGCTGGGCGAAGGTCACCGAAGCCGTCCACGAGGCCGGCGGGCGGATCGTCTCCCAGTTCGGCCACCTCGGCACGGCCTCCCACCCCGACCACCTCGGCGGCCGCCTGCCCGCCGGACCCTCGGCCGTCAACCCCGGCGAGAAGTCCTTCACCCCCTCCGGCCCGAAGGACACCGTCACCCCGCGCGCCTACACCGCCGCCGAGATCACCGCCACCATCGCCGACTACCGCCACGCGGCCGAGAACGCCCGCCGCGCCGGCTTCGACGGCATCGAGATCCACGCCCAGCAGTCCCACTTGATCCCGCAGTTCCTCAACCCGCGTCTCAACCAGCGCACCGACGCCTACGGAGGCAGCAGCGAGAAGCGGGCCCAGTTCCTCCTCGACATCCTCGACGCCGTCAGTGACGTGTGGGGCAGCGACCGCGTCAGCGTGAAGATGTCCCCGACCTGGGACAACGGAGGCACGTTCACTGCGGACGAGGAGACACTCGCCGACTACGACCAGCTGCTCAAGAAGCTCAACGACAGCAACCTGGCCTACCTGCACCTCCTGGGCACCCCCGGCACCATCGAGGAGCGCATCGCCCTCTTCTCCCGCTACCGCGCGCACTACCAGGGCAACATCGTCGCCAACCTCGGCTTCACCCAGACCCTCGGCAACGAGATCCTCGACCACGGGGTCGTCAACGCGGTCTCCTTCGCCGAGTCCTTCATCGCCAACCCCGACCTGGTCGAGCGCTTCGCGCAGGGCCACCCGCTGGCCGACAGCGACCGGAACACCTACTACGCCGGTCAGGCCGAGGGCTACACCGACTACCCCGCCTTCACCGCCAACTGAGCAAGGAACACGTCGACACGGCGACGGCGTGCGGGGCAGCAGGAAACCTCCCGCTGCCCCACACCCGACGCGGCGCCGACCGGCTCCCCGGACGCTTCGAGAACCCGGGAGCGCCCGGGGCCGGGCCCCCGGACAATGATCGTCATGACGTCCCTCCACTCCAACCCACTCTTCACCCGGCTCGCCGATGCCGAACGGATCCTCGTCGCGGGCGCGGGTGGCGGCTTCGACATCTACTCCGGCCTGCCGTTGGCGCTCTCCCTCCTGCATCAGGGCAAGCAGGTATATCTCGCGAACCTCTCCTTCAGCGCACTCGCCGGTCTCCCGATCGATGACTGGGTCGCCCCCGACCTGGCCGCCGTCACTCCCGACTCCGCTTTGCACCAGGGTTATTTCCCGGAGCGGACCCTCGCGCAGTGGCTGCGCCGGCACGGCTACCCGTTCACCGTGTACGCCTTTCCCCAGACCGGGGTGCGCCCGCTGCGCGCCGCCTACCAAGCACTGATCGAGCTGCACCGCGTCGACGCCGTGGTGCTGGTCGACGGCGGTACGGACATCCTGATGCGCGGCGATGAAGCCGGGCTCGGCACTCCGGAGGAGGACCTGACGAGCGTGGCGGCGCTGGCCGCGCTGGACGGCATACCGACCCGGCTCGTCGTGTCGGTCGGCTTCGGCGTAGACGCCTACCACGGGGTGAACCATGTGCAGGTATTGGAGAACATCGCCGCGCTGGAGCGCGACGGCGCGTACCTCGGTGCGTTCTCGATACCGCGCGCCACCCGTGAGGGAGCCCTCTACCTTGACGCGGTGGCGCACGCTCAGCACCACACCCCGGAGCACCCCAGCATCGTGAACGGTTCAATCGCGGCAGCCGTGCGCGGCTCGTTCGGCGATGTCCGGTTCACTGACCGCACCCGGGGCAGCGAGTTGTTCGTCAACCCGCTGATGTCCCTGTACTTCACCTTCGACCTCCCGGGCCTGGCAGCCCGCTGCCTCTACCTGGACCGGATCGAGGACACCCACCTGATGCGCCAAGTCCACTCTCGGATCGCCGAGTTCCGCGAATCCACGGTCACTCGCCCACCCCGCCGCTTTCCGCACTGACGACCAGGCCGAGTGTGCCCTGCCCGGTCACATCGCCGCGTCCGCCAGGAACGACGCCACGGCGGTGCGGGTCGACCGCGCAACGCTGACAACTGCCATGGCCGGGCCTGTGATCGGGCCATGGCGGCGCGCGGTTGATGCGCACATGCGCACCGTCGGGCATGACTGCCTTGTCCGAGGCTTGTCGAAACCGTGCGCAGCGCCTGTTGCGCAATCGGTCGGTACGGGAGACCTGTTGTGCGGCGGTCGGCCCGCCGGGCTCGGTGAAGGGCGTCCGGCCGAGGCAGATGTCCCTGGCGAGGTTCATGCCTCGCCTCCAGCCACGTCGGCCGCAGGGCCGATGGCGGGCATCTCGACAAGACTGAGCGGTCCGTTGCTCACGATGATCGATCCGAGCGGGTACATCGGTCCGTCTGTGCCCCGTAGGCACAGCAGCGGCATCCCGCTCTCCTGCCGCTCGCCGAGGTGGACCCAGAAGTTGTCGAACCGGTCGCGGTATCCGCGGGTGAGGTCGTAGATCCGCCCCCACAGCATGAAGGGCTCGCCTGTGGCGTCGGCCGCCTCCTGGAGCAGCCGCGGAACCTCGTGAGCGGTGAGGTGGATCTCTACCCCCTCGACGGTTCCGACAGCGAGCTGCGCGTATCCCGCCTGGTGGCTCGTGACAGCGACAGGCGTGCCGATCGCCGTCAGCCAGTACCCCCAGTCGTCGAGCGAGGTGGCCTTGATCGCGACGCTGACGCGGTCTCCTTGGGCCGCTACGGCTGACAGCTCCGGGCGCGTCGCATGGTCGGACTGCAGCTTGGCCGCGACCGTGACAGCGCGCGCGTACTCCTCTGACCACTCCGCCGGGGATTCCGCGGCCCGCTCGGCCACGGCCGCCTCGTCGTCGGCGATGGCGGCAAAGGGGCGCATCCGCGGCAGCTGGTCTTCGACGAGCTCCGGCGCCAGCGCGTGTTCGTGCGGCGCGTTCGGCGACTTGACGCGGTGCACGACCCGGGCGCCGGCCGCATCCGGTGCGAGGGACGCACCGCCCGGTTCGCCGTCGTGCTGGGCCTCAGGACCGTCGTCCTCGGCCAGGAGGCCCCTGAGGTGCAGGACGTCCGCGATCTGTATGGCCACGGCACGGGGGTAGCTGCAGTCGTCGACGATGGTCTCGACGGCCGCCTGATAGATCGCCGTATGGCTGCGCCGTGCCTCGAATTGCGCGCGCAGGCGCTTGAGGGCCTCCGCTCCGCCAGGCTCCACCAGCCGTCCTTGTCTGTCCAGGTCGACGATGAATTTCGCGGCCAGCCTCTGCAGCCGCTCAGCCAGCTCTCGTTCCGTTGTGGTCGGGACATCGAGAATGGTCGTCACGCCGGGCCCTCCTCGTAGACGGCACGGAGTGACTGAACGGCCCGATACTGGAGCGTCTTGAGCGCACCAGTGTTGCGTTCTATCGCGAGGGCGGCTTCGGCCACCGAGTGATCCTGCAGGTAGCGCAACTCGAGAACCTGGCGTTGAGGTGGCAGCAGCCGGGCGAGTGCCTGCCGGACCAGGTCATGTTCCATATGGTCCAGTACGGCTTCCTCGGGGCTGTCGACCGCCGCGTCGTGATCTCGCATGTCGTAGACGGGGAACTCGCGGCGCTGAGCGCTCTTGAAGTAGTCGGCAATCTTGTTCCGGGCGATGACGCACAGCCAGCCGCCGAACCCGGCTCCGCGCCAGGAGAATGTACCTGTGCGCAACCAGGACAATGCACGAAGGAACACTTCGCCCGTGATGTCTTCGGCCAGCGCCCGGTTTCTCCCGACGCGTTTGTAAACGAATCCGAAAATCGCGCGGTGGTGCTGCCGGTACAGCTCGGCGAAGGCGTCCGGGTCGCCCTGCTGAGCACGGGCGACGAGGTCCGGTTCCCTCATGTCGCCACCGGGGGACACTCCGTGAGACTCTGCCGTCAAGGCCTGCTCCGTTCATGAGTGGATGAACCGCGGTGGGCCGGCGTCGCGAGGATTGCTTCCGGCCGGGCCCGACCCCGGGGCGACCTCCGTGCCTCGGGGCGCGCCCTTGGAACACCGGCGGCGGCCGGACCCGCACCTGTGGGCAGGGAGGGCGGGTGGCGTCTGCAGCCGCCTGCTTCCGTCGCCGGCGAGGCACTCGGGGCAGCAACTCTCACGAGTGCGACTTCACTCGCGCGTGTGAGAGTCAATCAAATAACTCGCATGAGCGCAACTATTCACTTATGTCGCATGAAACTTTTTTCGACGCGGACGGGCTCTGGGCTGGCCTATCTGGCCTGCACAAACGGGTGTTGCGTTCCTGACCTGCGAAAACGCATGCGTGAGACTCCTGCTTAGGTAGCTCGCATGCGCGCTACTCTCCGAACATGCGCAGCATGGAAGATCCCCACCAGGAGACACGCGAGGAGCGAAAAGCTCGCGTCAAGGCCTTCGGTACCTACCTCACACGGAAAGCGATCGAGGCCGGCTTCGACGTGAGGCCCTACAAGGGAGGCCGGGCCGAGCTGGCCCGTTTGCTCGACACGAAGCCCACGACGATCTCGCGGACCCTCGACGGCGAGACCCTTCCCCTTCCGCAGCAAGTCACGAAGTGGGCAAAGATCCTCCGCGTAGATCCACGGGAAATGTTGGTTGAAAGTGGTGCGCTTCCTTCGGAACACGGGCCCGAACCATCAATTCGGGCGGTACCCTCATCAACACTCACCCCGGAAGACGCGGCCGACGCATGGGGGATCTCCGATCCCAAAATCCGCTCGATGCTCCTCGGAGGCATCTTCCACGCCATCCAGCTGCAAAAAGAGACGGACGCAGCAGAGGGCCGGGGAACCTTGGCAAGGGGGTAGGACGAAGTGGGGTACAGACTGGCGATCGCGTCCACTGCGGGCTGCACTGCCGGCGGAATACTGGTCGGCGAGGGCGTCTTCCGCCACACCTGGGAACTGGCCGCAGGAGGAACGGGGTTCCTGTCCGCCGGCGCGGTCGGCTTCCTGGCCGCGACCATGCGTTCGCTGCTGGTGGTCTCCGCGGCACGGACTCGGCGGGACCTCAACGAGATCGCCGAAGAGCGGCGGCGGATGGAGTCGGACATGCGGGCACGCGAGCGGGCCGTGGAGCAGCTCGAGTACGCCGTGGACCGTCGAGTCGCCGTGACCGCCCTGCGGATCGCCAGTTATGCAAAGGCCCTGGACGACACAAGGGATGAGAACGCGAGCCTGCGATTGCGGATCGTCGAACTGAAGCACGAGATCGATGAGGTCAACGACGAGAGGAACCAGCTGATCACGCAGGAGCTGGTCGCGGGCAACGACCGCTTCACCTCGAAGTGCCTGTTCTCTGTCCCCGGTTGCGACTAGGGCGTGTTGCGAAAGTCCCGCCGCCCGCCCGCCCGCCCGCCCGCCCGCCCGCCCGCCCGCGAGGCAGGCGGGATTTTCGCAACACGCCCTGGCTTCGACGCCGCAACGGCTGTCCGGACACTGGACGAAGCGGTCCGTGACCGCCGCCCCGGCTTCCGAGCGGGCCGCGCACCGCACTTCGCGGCGCGACGACCCGCGCACCGCCGAGGCGATCGAGCGGGTGGGGCCTCTCGGTGACGGCTTCGAGCACGACCACCGGGTCGACGCGCTCTGGCGGTGGAGGTGGCGGAAGGGAACTCGGCCGCCGAGTGACGGCCGGTCAGCGCGAGCACCGGCCCTGACCGGTGGAGCCATTGCCGGCGAGGCGGATTGTGCAGGTCGGGGCGCCCCGGGAGCGTCCGAGTCCTTCGTCGAAACGTGCGGTGTTCAGCGCCGGGCTGCCACGGCTGCCGAGGCCACGGCCAGGATGCGGTGCAGGACGGAGACCGGGATCGCCGGATTGGTGACCGCTGTGCACGCCGTGTCGCGCTCGTGCAGCAGCTCGGCAAGGACGCGGGCCGGCAGCCGCGGATTGCGCATCGCGATGCCGCGGACGTGGGCCGCCGGGTCGTTCAGCAGCCGCACCGCGTCAGCCGGTGACAGCCGGGTGTCCTCGGCCGCGCGGCGGCGCGCCTCGACTTCCGGGTCGCGGGCGAGACGTGCGACGTCGGCAGGCGTGGACTCCGGATCGTCCAGGGCCAGGCGGCGCATCCGCCCACCGGGGTCGCCGGCGTAGCGCAGCAGGCCCGTACGGGGGAAGTTGGGGTGGCTGCGGGGGCGGTCGGGATGAGTGAAGCTGCCGTCCCACCAGCGCCAGACGTCCAGCAGCATCCCGGCCGGCGCGTCATCGCACGATTCGGCGAGGAACAGGCGGACGGCCCGGTCCTCGTCCCGCGCCAGCCGCTCCACGACGTCCGGGGGAAGACGCCGGGCACGGGCCACGCTTCGGCGGATGAGTGGATGGGACGATACGGCGAGGCGGCGCATCGCCTCGTCGTCACCGTGCAGGACCTCGACCCAGAGCAGAGTGCGCGACATCGACGTCGGGTCGAAGTCGTGGCGCACCGCGGCGCGTTGCTCCTCGTCGAGGTCGGGCCGCAGCGCCACCGCCGAGCGGACGTCGTCGTACGGGTCCTCGGCCAGGGCGGCGACGCTGTGCGCACTGAGCCGCGGGTTGGCGGCCAGTGCTCGGCGTACCTCCGTGTCCCCGTCCCGGACCAGTTCCGCCTCCAGGTCGGGCGAGAGACGGCACTGTTCGAGCGCGCGCAGAGGCGCGGGCAGCGCGGCGAAAACCTCGCGGGGCATGGGGACGCCGTTGTGGTGGGCGAGCAGCGCCGCCGTACGCACCGCGTCGTCGGTGTCGGCCAGCAGTCGCGCCCGCAGCGGCGCGGCGAGGTCTTCCCACCGCGCGCAGGCAGCCGCCCGCACCCGGGGATCGGCGTCGGCCGCGAGGCCGGGGAAGTGGTGTGCGGGGAGCCCCGGGAGTTCGGCGGCCTGAGCGCGGGACGGGCCTGCGAGAAGGTCGTCGTAAAGGTCCTCGGGGAGTTCGACGCCCCAGACGCAGGCATGTTCGGCCCAGTGCACGCGCCGGCCCGGCGACGGTTCGGCGCGGACCAGGCGTACCCACTGATCGGATGTGAGCTTGGGCCGGAAGGTGTCCGCGGGCCTCGACCGCACTTGCGGATCGGGATGCGCCACGGCGGCGTCGAGCACGGCAGGCCGGTCGCAGCTGTACAGGAAGCCCGCCTCCACATCCAGCAGCCGGATCAGCAGTTCGTCCGTCGCGGCCGGATTGGACCCGATCCCCTCGGCCCAGTGCAGAGGCCACGCACGTCGGCCCGGCACCGCCGCCCACACCTCGGCGCGCTCGACCTCCGTCTCGCGCCCGGCGGCCGCGGCGGCCTCCTCCAGCCGCTCCGGCAGTCGGTCGAGGGCCGTCACCCGAGACCCGTACGCGCCGGACACCTCCGCCAGCAACACCTGCCCGTCGGGGGAGAGCGCCACGAACCCGGGGTCGCCGGTCAGCTCCGGCACACCGCTCCCTGCGTACCGGACCCGAGTCCACCAGGAGTCGTTGCCGCCGGTCCGGTGCCCGAGTACGGCCACCAGGAACTCGCCGTCGGCATCGCAAAGACGGCGCCACCACGCGGCGTCGAGAGCTTCCCGGGCCGCGCCGTCCGGTGCCGCGATTCCCCGCGCGATCCGCCAGCCGGCTTCCGGCGGGAACAAGCTGCCCGGGCACACGTCCTCGACGACCGTGAGTCCGGCGTGTGCGAGTAGTTCATGGAGTTCCTGTCGGTGCTGCACCCGGTCATGATCCCCATCGGCTCACGCTGGGACAAGGCCCTCAGCCCAGGCGCAACCGCCCCCACCCGCGTACACGTCTGCCGACGGGTTGAGGCTTCCGAACACCTCCTCCCACGGCACGGGAGCCTCGTGCGTTGCCGGCCCGCTCCAAAGCCCTGGCGGAGCGAAAGGGCCGACAGCGGAGGAACACCCGATCACCTTCGCCGTCCGACGCCATGGGACGATCTTCGCCGAGCCGAGCCGAGCCGAGCCGAGCCGAGCCGAGCCGAGCCGAGCCGAGCCGAACCGTGTCCGGGTCGTCCGGGCGCCGGTGCGGTCGCACCTGTCCCGTCAGGTCAGGTCCGTCCTCGGGTCCACGGCCCAGTGGTTGGTCTTGAAGGTCCGACCGGCGAAGGTCAGGTCGGTCTCGGAGACGAAGCGGAAACCGACCGAGCGACAGATGCCGTTCGAGGCGGCGTTGTTCGTTGCCGGGAAGGCGTGCACGACTCCCCAGCGGTTCTCGTCCCGAGCCTGTTCCAGAAGTGCGCGCACGGCGCGCTTGCCCAGTCCTTGCCCTTGGAACTGAGGCAGAACCATCCAGCCGATCTCGGAGACCGGTCCGTCATCGGTGGTGTGGGACCAGAGGGTGACCGTCCCTGCCACCATCTCGGGGGTGGCCGGATCAGGAACGATCATTTTGAACCAGGCAAGGTCGGCCGCCGCCTGCTCGGCATCCCGGCATACCTTGGCCGCCATCTCCTCAGGCGGCTGGGGGCCACCTAGGCCAGCCATCATGACGGGATCGCACCGCATCCGGACATACGCGTCGACATCGTCAGGCGACACGTTGCGCAGTCTCACCGGCTTCTCCTCGCGTTCACCGAAGATCGTCGCACAGCATTGATCATGCGTAACCCCGAACGTGCTCCGTGCCAGACCCGTGCCAGACCCGTGCCAGATACGGGCGTTGGCGTTGCACCGGCACAGGTGGGAATGCGGTGCCCGGGTCTGCGCCGGGTGGTCGGGACGGTTGGAGTTGGCGTCCGGCCGCAGCCGGTGGTGGGCCGGGTGCCGAGTGGCCCGAACTCGTCGAAGGCGAAAACTCAGGCGGTTTCCTCGCGGTCGATCGCGATGGCGGGTTCGCTGACCGCGTCGCACAGTGCGCTGAGTCCGGTGGCGAGGGCGTGCTGTGCGTCGGGGGTCATGCGGGTCATGGCCTGGTGGAGTACCTGTTCCCGGCGGAGCCTGAGCTTGTGAAGGTGCGCGATACCGATGTCGGTGAGTTCCAGCTGCATTTCGCGGCGGTCCTCGGGGCGTGGGGTCCGGCGGAGATATCCGGCTGCTTGGAGGCGGTCGCAGAGGCGGGTGACGGACGGCGCGGCTGCCGAAAGGTGGCGGCCCAGCGTGCTCAGATTGATGCCGGGTTCGCGTTCGATGATGTACATCACGCGGGTCTGAGCGGTGGAGAGCGGCGCGGTGCTGAGCGTGCTGCGGCCGCGCTCCCAGGCGATTTCGAGGAGCTCGAGGACAAGGCCGATCTCGGGCACGGCAGGGGAGGCGTGCTGGTGGAAGGAGGTGGGGGCCTTGCGCATGTGACACTCCCGCGTGAGCCTTTTGTGCTCGTTCCGGCTGGTCGATACCGACAGTCGCACAGATGAAGATATGTCAAGGAAAGAAGGACCGGCACCGGTGGACAGACCCAGCACGGTCGAGCGTTCCCTGCGCGAGGCCGCGCCCCATGAGATCTTCGACGTGATCCGCAGCCTGATCGAGCGCCGCCATCAAGCCCGGAGGGTGGAGCTGTTGATGGCCGACTACGCCATGACGAAGCTGCAGCCCGTGGGGCTACTGCCCACCACCCGCCCCCCGGTCTCCGCGCACACGAGTGCTCCGGGCCGCGCGTTCGGCGCCCAGGAACCGTACTGCGTGTACGACGGATCGGCATCCACGGTGACGGCTCACCTGCCGGTCAGCGTCCGGGGGGACCGGCTGGGAATCCTGAGCGTCACCCTGCCGGCCGGGGGGGAGGGGGAGGACAGAGTCGCGAAAGACGTCATGGAGGAGCTCCAGGAGTGCGCCGACGCGCTGGCACACGAGGTGGTCGTCGCGGAGCGGGACACCGATCTGTTCCTGCAGGCGCGCCGGGCTGAGCGGCTGACACTGGCCGCGGAGATGCAGTGGCAACTGCTGCCGGGACGTTCCTGCGCCCGCCCCGAGTACAGCCTCGGCGCCCAGCTGGAACCCGCGTACGCGATCTTCGGCGACAGCTTCGACTGGTCCGCCTCGACCGATGACCTGTATGTGACCGTCAGCAACGGCATGGGCGAGGGAATCGACGCAGCGCTGCTGACGAACCTCGGGATCAACGCCCTGCGCAATGCCCGCCGGGCCGGCCTGGACCTGGCCGATCAGGCATATCTGGCCGATCAGGCCGTCTACGGGCAGCACCGGGGAAGCCAGTACCTGTCGATGCTGCTGCTCCGCTTCCACCTCCCGACCGGGGACGTGGAGATCATCGACGCCGGTTCGCCGCGCGTATGGCGGGTGCGCAGAGGAACGATCGAGCCCATCGAGCTGGAAGCGCAGTTTCCGCTCGGCATGTTCGAGGACACCGTCTACGTCGCCCAGCACTTCCACGTCGAACCGGGAGACCGGCTGCTGTTCATCAGCGACGGCGTCTACGACGCGCTGTCACCGGGCGGTGAGAAGTACAGCCTGCGCGCGCTGGCCGGATCCATCACCAGTACCCGTCTGCTGCCCGCCTCGCAGGTGCCCAGAGCGATGCTGGAGGAACTGCTCGGGTACCGCGGCTCCAGCCCGGCCGTGGACGACTCCCTGGTGATGTGCCTGGACTGGCACGGCCGACCCGCTCACTCCCGCACACCAGCCGTATGACCTTCCTGTGAAGGTTTCGAATCTGCGCTGTGAGCAACGCCGCGCTGCACACCCCCCGGGGCCGGTCGCCCGCGGGGGTGGGTTGCTATCGATGACACGCCTGGTAAATGCTTGCCGCAAGGCAAGTATTTTTCCAGTGGGAAGGGTGGTGCGGTTCGCCCCGGGCGGGCCCTCTTCATGGCCTCTACCGAGGGCATCTGCGTTACCAGAACCGAGCAGCCCTGTACGGCCGGGCTGTGGGCTCTGGCCCCCTACCCCGTGATCATGGCCGACGCGGCGGGCAGCGTCGTGGAAGTGAACCGCGCGGCCTCCCTTCTGCTGGAAAGCGCGGTACCGGGGGCCAGCATGTCGGACGCGGTTCCGAGCTGGCTGGCGCACGCCCACCAGGACGCGGTCGTACGTAGGCAGGCGGCCCGCGACCACCAGGACGTCGAGGTCCTTGCTCCGGTATCGGGGCGGATCGCGGAGCACAGCTTCGAGGCGCACCCCACCCGGGGCCAGGACGGAAGCGTGGTGTGGTGGCTGGTCGACGACACCGACCGGCGGCTCGCCGAAGACGCACTCGCCACCGAGCGCGCACGCACCAGATTCCTCGCGGAGGCGTCCAACGTCCTGCTCGCCTCGTTGAACACCGAGCGGTGCATGGCCGCCACCGCACGACTGGCCGCCGAACATCTCGCGGACGTGGCGATCGTCGTCACCCCGTCATCCCGAAGGAAACTGCCCGTCGCGACTGCGATCGCGGGCCAGGACGTCACCCGCACCCTGATCACAGCCGACCCGTCTCAGGTCCCGGGCCTCAGCGAGGCGCTGCAGGGGTTCCCCCCGGTGGCCTCACGCTGGATCGATCCCACGACACTGCCCGACTGGATCATCCCGCACGGTTTCAGCGGGACGATCGGGTCCGTCGTCGTGACCCCCCTGCCCGGCCACGGCGTGCCCGCCGGAGCCCTGATCCTGCTACGCGTAACGGACCACGCCGCGTTCAGCGAGAACGAGGAGCTCTTCGCCCGGCTGTTCGCCGCCCGTGCCGGCGCGGCCCTGTCGGCGGCCCTCCTCTACAGCGAGCAGAGCTCCATCACGCAGACTCTGATGCGGGATCTGCTGCCCCCACGACTGCAGCGGCACAACGGGGTGGAGATCGCCGGGGGTTACCGGCCGGCCGGGGCCAGGGAGCGGGTGGGCGGAGACTTCTACGACGTCCACCCCGGCAGCACCCCGGCCGACGCGTCACTGGTGGTCCTGGGCGACGTGTGCGGCAAGGGCCTGGACGCGGCAGTCCTGACCGGCAAGATCCGCAACACCCTGCAGGCGCTCCTGCCGATGGCCGACGATCACGGGCGGATGCTCGAGCTCCTCAACGGCGCGCTCCTGACCTCCCACCACGCCCGCTTCGCGACCCTGGTGATGGCCTCGGTGCAACGCACCGACGACCAGGTGCGGCTCCACCTCACCTCGGCCGGCCACCCCGTCCCCCTCGTGGTCCGTACGGACGGCAGCGTCGAGGAGGTTCGCACCCACGGCACTCTCATCGGAGCCCTCAAAACGATCGCGGTGCACTCCGCCGACGCCATCCTGCGACCGGGCGAGACGTGCCTGCTCTACACCGATGGATTCACCGAGGCCCGCGGCGGACCGCGCGGCGACGAACTGTTCGGCGAAGAGCGCCTGAAACGAGCCCTCTCGGAGTGCGCCGACATGCCCGCGGAGGCCGTCGTCGAGCACATCCAGATGCTCGCCTCCCAGTGGCTGCGCGACGCCGGCCACGACGACATGGCCGTCGTCGCGATCAGCGCCCCCCGCACGACCCGGCTCAGCGCGGTGAACGGCCACACCCGAGGCAGGTACACCACGTGAAAGGGCACGACCCCAACGACCCCGACACCGCCGGCATCCAGGCCCTGCAAGGCATGCTGTGGACGGCAGTGACCAACCGTGACGAATACCGAGCCGCGGACATCGTCTTCGCCGCCCTGGAAGACGGCCTGGGCGCGGAAGCGATCCTGCTGGACGCCATCGCCCCCGTACAGGCGAGAGTCGGCACCGAGTGGGCCGCGAACCGTATGAGCGTGGCGCAGGAACACGCGGCGAGCGCCATCACCGAGCGCATCATCGCCGCCCTCGCCCACCACCCCGCCACCCGCACCCCGCCCACCCGGGGCCGCATCACCGTGGCATGCGTGGACCAGGAATGGCACGCCCTGCCCGCTCGCCTCCTCGCCGAAGTCCTCACCCTGCGTGGCTGGCAGGTCGACTTCCTCGGCGCCCAAGTACCCACCCCCCACCTCATCGCCCACCTCCACAACAGCGGGGCGGACGCGGTCGCACTCTCCTCCTCGATCCCCAGCCGACTGCCCGCCGCCCACGCCGCAATCACCGCCTGCCAGGCCATCGGCGTACCCGTTCTCGCCGGCGGGGCCGCCTTCGGAACCGACGGCCGCTACGCCCGTCTCCTCGGCGCCAACGCCTGGGCCCCCGACGCACGCGCCGCAGCCCGGCACCTCGCCGACGGCATCCCCGCCCCCGACCTCGCCGCCGCACGACAGCAGATCGACGACCTGCCCCACCTCGCCGACCAGGAGTACACCCTCGTGGCCCGGGCCCAGGGCCAACTGGTCAAGGAAGTCCTCGCACAGCTGGAAAACAGCTTTCCCGCGATGGCCGCCTACACCCCACAACAGCGCGAACGCACCGCTGAAGACATCGCCCACATCGTCGAGTTCCTGACCGTCGCCCTCTACACCGATGACGACGACCTCTTCACCACGTTCATCACCTGGACCGCGGGCATCCTCACCGCACGCCACGTCCCCGCCCAGTCCCTGCACCCCGCCCTGAACACCCTGGCAACCGAACTCAAGGACTTCCCCCGATCCACCCGGCTGATCGACCAGGCCCGCCTCGCCCTGGGCAGTGCATCCGCACCAGCCGGAACACACCCCGGAGCCCCCGCATGACCGCCCTGCCCCACTCCTCCTTCACCCTCACCGCTGAAGCCGGCCCGGGCACCGCACACCTCTACCTCGTGGGTGAACTCGACTACGAGACCAGCGACGAACTCCTTCAGCACGCCGACCAATGCCTCGCAGCACAGCCAGACTTGTGCGAACTGCGCCTCGACTGCGCAGAACTCCAGTTCTGCGACTCCATGGGCCTCTCCACCCTGCTGACGATCCACCGCAAAACCACCGCGCGAAACATACGGCTGCACCTCGACAACCCACCCCCCTTCCTGGAACGCATCATGAACACCACCGGAGTCCGCCGGCTCTTCCCGCAGGCGTACGAATCCGAGCACGCCGAGCAGACGCTCACCGACAGACACACGCCGCCCCGCACGCCCTAGTTGACACCGCGTGCGGCATCGAGCGCCGTGGGTGCGTGTCGCGGCAGCTCCCACTCCGGCCTGATCCGCGACGGCCCCTCTTGCGGCCGCGTGCCCGAGCACGACGTCCGGACCAGCAGCCGCCCCTGCCCTGAGCGATACAGTGCGCACGGTGGACATAACCTGCCGGGTCGCCCGGCTCTCCTGCCGACCGCGCGGACTCGACCCGTTGTTCGCCCGCACCGGGCTGGAGAAGAACGGCCGGACGAAGTCGCCGGCCAACCCCGCCAAGCTCCCCCTGGGCTCCGCCGGTTGACGGGTTCCCTCCTCCTGGCGGTTCTTCTCGCGGCGTGCGGCCTCGCCTTCATCCGGTCCCAAGAGCGCCGGCGGCTCGTCCGTATCGTCAAGGCCTCCGCGATCACGGGGATCGTCTGCTATCTGCTCGGCTGCCTCCAGGTCGTCACGACCATCCCGGCACACGCGTGCCCCGACCTGCTCGAACCGCGCCCCACGGTCCACCTCGTCCGCTACGAAAGCGGCCTTCTACCGCCCCGGGCGATCTGCCACTGGGACAACGGCGCGCGGAAGGACTTCGTGAGCGGCTGGATCGATCCGCTCCTCCTCACCAGCGCTGCCGTTCTGACAGCCGGCCTGGTGGCGGCGCTCGTCCTCTCCCACCGCCGCCACCGGAACCACCGGAACCACCAGGAAGGACATGCACGTTGAACGGCGCGCCCCCGCATCTGTCGAAGTGGTCCCGGCCGGGCCGGCCGAGCCGCCCCCTCACGCCTCACCTTGTGTCTGTGTCCCGTCCGAACCGCTGCTCGTGGAAGCCGACCCACCGAGCGAGGTGCGGCGATGCCGGTCCGTGGCGACCGGCATCGCCTTGCTGTGTGCCGGGGGGCGGGTTGCTGTTACTTGGTGGCGAGGAAGAGGTAGTCGGCGGTGTAGGGGACGTGCGCGGTGGGGTGGGTTTTCGGGTCGCAGGTGCCGGCCGGAGCGACGCCGCCGTGGGTGTTGAGGCGCAGGACGCTGGTGGTCTTGGAGAGCAGTCCCTCGCTCTTGCCGGTCTGCTGGGCGCGCAGGAGGAGTTGGGGGATGTTGCCGGGGCCGTTGTCGAACTTGTTCAGGACGGTTCCGGTCACCGAGGAGTGGTCGGGTGCGATCCACTGCGGGGGGCCGGCGGGCCCGTGCTGGGCGAAGCTGTGCTGAATGCCGCCGTGGAGGGTGGCGTCGACGTTGTCCTGGGTGAAGGCGTAGGAGCCGTCGTCCTGCTTCGTGCAGGCGTAGATCTGTGCTCCCTTGATCACGCCGGCCAGGGCCGAGTGGCGGATGGCGTCGGGCAGCGAGACGGCTCCGGGCAGGGCGACAGCCTGCCCGCGGACCGCGCCGCCGGGGAACTCGCCGGTGTGCAGGTTGAAGTAGAACTGGTCAGGGTGGGCTTCGACGGCCTGCAGCAGGCGCTCGTCCGTGATCTTCACGCTGCCGAACACGAACGGACTGCCGTCCTTGAGCTTGTCCATGAAGAACGGGATCTTCACGTCACCGTTCGTGCGGCGTGCCCCCTGGTGGAGGTGGGCCATGGTCGGAGTCCCGGTACCGGTCCAGGCGAAGGCGAAGGACACCTCCTCGCCCTGGATGCGCATGAGCGCCACCGCACTGCCGTCCTTGTCACCCACGGCAGGCTTGCCCTTCACGGGCACCTCGTTGTCGCCGGTGAGTACCGAGGTGAAGTACCGCGCCCCCGGGGCGTTCTTGGAAGAGCGGCCGATGACACCCGCCGCCTGCGCCGCACCCGAGTGCTGCGCCGAACGCGCCGCGGGGTGGGCGACATTCGCGTTGGCGGCAGTGTCCTCGCCGTTGCAGGCGCTCAGCAGCAGGGTGCCGGTGGCGGCGGTCATCGCGATGGTCGCGAAACGCTTGAACATGCTGGTCGTTCTCCCCGTGATAGCCGATCCGCGGAGGATCCGCGGTCGTTCTCCCTTCATCACGGGGGCACCCGCGCCACTCCCTCAGCCGATGACAGTCCTGAGACACGCCTGAGAACGGACGAGATCACTACGGACACGATCTCGACATCCGTTCCCTGACACGGGCCTACGCGCCGCCCGGGTCGGCGAGGAAGCTGCGCGCCACCCACACCATCCCGCGCGTCTCCGTCCCCGGGGTCACCGACGCTGACTTCGGCTGCCACCTGCCCCGCGGCAACTCGCCGGCCTTCTGTAGTGGGCGCCGGGAGCGGCCGGCGCGTTCGCTCCTGCCGTCCGACGGCAGGAGCGCCCCGCGACAGGGCTCCCGTGTCTGCGGGACGCCACCGCGGCGTCACAGATTCCGCAGGGCGTGGGCGTGACCGTATCCCCCCGGCCGCTCGCCCTCCCAGGCAGCCAGGTCGTAGCTGATGCCCTGAGAATTTCACACCACGCTTAGAAGCCATCTCATTTGGTTGGGTAGGCTTCCGGTCGTGGTGGGGATTGTTGAGCGGCTGGTGCCGGATGAGTTGTGGGAGTTGTTCCAGCGTGT
>NZ_JBHVPP010000007.1:121013-335749 GCF_042887295.1 Streptomyces sp. NPDC057950 | reverse complement strand
ATCGCCTGCGGGGGCGGCCCGATCCAGATCAGCCCGGCGTCCAGGACCGCCTGCGCGAACTCCGCGTTCTCCGACAGGAAGCCGTACCCGGGATGAACCGCGTCCGCCCCCGAGTCCCCGGCGGCCCTGAGCACCTTCGCGATGTCCAGATAACTGGTGGCCGGAGTGTCACCGCCCAGCGCGAACGCCTCGTCCGCCGCTCGGACATGCACAGCGTCCCGGTCCGGTTCCGCATACACGGCAACGCTCGCGATCCCGGCATCCCGGCACGCCCGGGCCACGCGGACAGCGATTTCGCCACGGTTGGCGATGAGCACCTTGCGCACGATGGCTCCCTCCTTGAAACAAGCCGAGTTTAGGGACTGCCGACACGGCCTATCGACCCGTCCCCAATGGTGAGCTTGCCCACACGGAGCGTGATTCGAGGCTCGCTCGACCCGCGAGATCCCTTGTCACACCGCGGTACGCAGGAATCCTTGGTTGAACCCTAGCTCTCCTGTGTGGTCAAGGTCTCTGTGCGGCTGTGCCGCGCCGCACATCGTTTCTTTGTGGAGTCCCTACGAATGGCCCAACGATTCTTTGCCCTCGGCAGAACCCTTGTCCCGTGGTTTACCCGTTAGTAGCGTTCAGGGTGGCTCGAACGTACTTGGGGTAACAGCACTCGGAAGTGGGTGGGGACCGGTGGTACGCAGACCGGTGGCGTGGGTGGCGGCGATCGTGCTCTTCGTGGAGGCGGTCGGTATCGCGCTGCTGAACTGGTTCCTCGGCGAGGTCGTCGACCGGCAGGACATGTCCCTGGCGGGGCTCGACTCGGACATGATGTCCGCCTCGTCGAAGATCGGGGGACTGGTCTTCGGTCTCTACTTCGCGCTGTGCGGGGTCGCCGCGCTGCTCGCCGGGGTGCGCAACCGCGCGCCGGGGGTCTTCGGGCGTGTCCTGCTGATCAGCGCCGCCGTGGTGCACGGACTGCTCGGCGCGTTCACGGTGGGGCTGGTGGGCTGGGGCGCGTTCGCCTTCATGATGGTGGTGCTCGGACTGATCGTGTTCACGCTGCTGGCGTTCGGCCCCGCGGCGGGTCCCGCGGACGCCGCGCCGGGAGACGGCAGCGGTGGCGTGGACGGGGCGAACGGCGGCAAGGGAGGAGCCCCGGTCGCGGCCCCTCCGGCGCCCAGCGCCTCCTGACCGCCCTCGCGGCCGTCACTTCTCCCGCGGTGTCCACAACTCCGTGATGCCGACTCCCAGTTCGCCCAGCAGTCGGCGGACCAGGGGCAGGGAGATGCCGATGACGTTCCCGTGGTCGCCGTCGATGCCCTCGATGAACGGGGCCGAGCGGCCGTCGAGCGTGAAGGCGCCGGCGACGTGGAGCGGTTCGCCCGAGGCGACGTACGCGGCGATCTCGGCGTCGGTCGGCTCGCCGAAGCGGACCACGGTGGACGCGGTCGCCGACGCGTAGCGCTTGGTGGCCGTGTCGTGGACGCAGTGCCCCGTCTGGAGGGTCCCGGCCCGGCCGCGCATCGCCTTCCAGCGCGCGGTGGCCTCCTCGGCGTCCGCCGGCTTGCCGAGCGCCTGCCCGTCCAGGTCGAGGACCGAGTCGCAGCCGATCACCAGGGCGCCCTGCACCTCCGGCCGCGCGGCCACGACGGAGGCCTTGGCCTCGGCCAGGGCGAGCGCGAGTTCGGCGGGTGTCGGGGCGGAGACGGCGTCCTCGTCGACCCCGCTCACGATCACCTCGGGGGCGAGTCCGGCCTGCCGCAGCAGGTTGAGCCTGGCGGGGGACTGCGAGGCGAGGACGAGGCGGCGGCGCGGCTGATCGGTCATGCGGTCAGCGTATCGGCGCGGGCGTGTCGTCCGCCGCTCACATCACGCCGAGGACGATCATCGCGAGCAGCATGGCCAGCGCCATGAGAACGCCGAGCCGACGCAACATGTCCTGCATGTCGCGCAACTCCTTGGGCGGCTCGTTCTCGGGGTCGGACCACAGCATGTCCCCGATCGTGCGGCGGCCCGGGTGCCGGGCGCCTGAGTACGCGTACTCAACCTTTCCCTCCACGCCGTAAACGGGTCTGAGGTTTCTTTAGCGGACCCGGCGGCGATGGCCGAAGAGGTGGCGAACCGCCTGCGGGGGGCCCGCGTAGGCAGTTCGCCACCTCTTCGGCCGCGCGCCCGCACGAGGCCCCGTGCCCGCAGGAGGCCCCGCGTCCCCGCGGGGCGCTCCCGTCAGCCGGGCCAGTAGGTCCGGGACCAGGTCGACGCGCCCGGCTGCGGCAGGCGGCGGGCGGCGATGCGGGACGGGTCCGCCCACGCGTCCCTGGTTCCCGGCGCGCCGGACGGCGGGCCGGCCGCCGCCGCGGCGCGGACCTGGACCACCGCCAGTGCGGCGGCCAGCTCCTCCGGGGTCGGATTGCCCCGTACGACCTTGATGTTCATGTCCGCTCCCAAGGATCCCGGGTCTACAGGGGGATGTTGCCGTGCTTCTTCGGGGGAAGTGATTCCCGCTTCGTGCGCAGCTGACGCAGACCCCGTACGAGATGGGAGCGGGTGTCGGAGGGCATGATCACCGCATCGATGTAGCCGCGCTCGGCCGCCGTGTAGGGGTTGAGGAGCGCGTCCTCGTACTCCTGGATCAGCCGGGCCCGGGTGGCCTCCGCCTCGGTGGGGTCCGTGACGGCGGCGATGGTGCGGCGGTGCAGGATGTTCACCGCGCCCTGGGCGCCCATGACGGCGATCTGGGCGGTCGGCCAGGCGAGGTTGAGGTCGGCCCCGAGGTGCTTGGAGCCCATGACGTCGTACGCGCCGCCGAACGCCTTGCGGGTGATGACCGTGATGAGCGGGACGGTGGCCTCGGCGTACGCGTAGATCAGCTTGGCGCCGCGGCGGATGATGCCCGTGTGCTCCTGGCCGACGCCCGGGAGGAAGCCGGGGACGTCCACGAAGGTGATGACCGGGACGTTGAAGGCGTCGCAGGTGCGGACGAAGCGGGCGGCCTTCTCCGAGGCGTCGATGTCCAGGCAGCCGGCGAACTGCATCGGCTGGTTGGCGACGATTCCCACCGGCCGGCCCTCGACCCGGCCGAAGCCGGTGAGGATGTTCGGCGCGAACAGCGGCTGCGTCTCGAAGAACTCGGCGTCGTCCAGGACGTGTTCGATCACCGTGTGCATGTCGTACGGCTGGTTCGCGCTGTCCGGCACGATCGTGTCCAGCTCGCGGTCCTCGTCGGTGATCGCGAGGTCCGCCTCCTCCGGGAACACCGGGGGCTCGCTGAGGTTGTTGGACGGCAGGTACGACAGCAGCTGCTTGACGTACTCGATGGCGTCCTTCTCGTCACCCGCCATGTGGTGGGCCACGCCTGACACCGCGTTGTGCGTGCGGGCGCCGCCGAGCTCCTCGAAGCCGACGTCCTCGCCCGTCACCGTCTTGATGACGTCCGGACCCGTGATGAACATGTGCGAGGTCTGGTCGACCATGATCGTGAAGTCGGTGATCGCGGGGGAGTAGACCGCGCCGCCCGCGCAGGGGCCGACGACCAGGCTGATCTGCGGGATGACGCCCGAGGCGTGGGTGTTGCGGCGGAAGATCTCGCCGTACATGCCGAGGGCCGAGACGCCCTCCTGGATGCGGGCGCCGCCCGAGTCGTTGATGCCGATGACCGGACAGCCGGTCTTCAGCGCGAAGTCCATCACCTTCATGATCTTCTGCCCGAAGACCTCGCCGAGAGCGCCTCCGAAGACCGTGAAGTCCTGCGAGAAGACGGCGACCGGACGGCCGTCGACCATGCCGTACCCGGTGACGACACCGTCGCCGTACGGCCGGTTCTGCTCCATGCCGAAGTCGGTCGAGCGGTGCTGCGCGAACTCGTCGAGTTCGACGAAGGAGCCCTCGTCGATCAGCAGGTCGATCCGCTCACGGGCCGTCAGTTTGCCTTTGGCGTGCTGCTTTTCGACAGCCCGCGCCGAGCCGGCGTGCGTCGCCTCCTGGACGCGGCGCCGCAGATCCGCGAGTTTGCCCGCGGTCGTGTGGATGTCGGGGTGGTGCAGCTCTTCCGGCTCGGACATCGGGATGCGGCTCCCTGCCTGCTCAGTGGGACATGAGGGTGATGTGCTCAGGGGGTTGCTACTGACTCGTAGGGTAGTGGTGCCCATACGGTTCGGCAGTGCGGCGTTTACCACACCTAGGGTGGGTTGCATGACGCCGCGAGATGCCTCAGACGCGAACGACAACCGATGGTCCGACCTCGACCGTCCGCCCCTCAACGCCACCGCCCTGCGCCGGGCGCTGGTGCGGGACGGCGCGGACGGCGGGCTCTGGAGCGATCTCCAGGTCGTGGCCGGCACCGGCTCCACCAACAGCGACCTGGTCGGGCTGGCCGTCTCCGGGAAGGCGGACGAGGGAGCCGTCCTCGTCGCCGAGGAGCAGAACGCCGGACGCGGCCGCCTGGACCGGCGGTGGACGGCACCGGCCCGCTCGGGCCTGTTCTTCTCCGTCCTGCTCAAACCGACCGGGATCCCGGTCGAGCGCTGGGGCTGGCTCCCGCTGCTGACCGGGGTCGCGGTGGCGACGGCCCTGTCCCGGGTCGCGGGTGTCGACACGGCACTCAAGTGGCCCAACGACCTGCTGGTGACGGTGGACGGCGCGGAACGCAAGGCGGGCGGCATCCTCGCCGAACGTGCCGGGACCGACGCGGTCGTGGTCGGCATCGGCATCAACGTCACCCTGCGCGAGGACGAGCTCCCGGTGCCGGGCGCGGGGTCGCTCGCCCTCGCCGGAGCGACGACCACGGACCGTGACACCGTGCTGCGGGCCGTGCTGCGCTCGCTCGAGCAGTGGTACGAGAAGTGGCGTGCCGCCGGCGGCGACCCCGACGCCTCCGGTCTCCAGGAGACATATGCCGCCGGGTGCGCGACGCTCGGACGAGTGGTGCGGGCCGAACTGCCGGGCGGCAGGTCGATCACCGGGGAGGCGGTGGCCGTCGACGGGGACGGGCGTCTGGTCCTGGCCACGGAGGAGGGGGTGCAGCAGCCGGTGGGCGCGGGAGACATCGTCCACCTCCGGCCGGCCTGAGCGTTGGAGGCCGGCGGGCCGTACTCAGCGATGGGCACCGGAGCCGATCGTGGTTCCGGGTCCCGGTCAGGCGTACGAGTCAGGAGTGAGCCAGCGCACACCTGCCGTAGAGTTGAGCGCGGTCGATACCTGACCGTGGCAGATCGGAAAGGCAGCAGGCGTGACCGTCGACGACACGGGCTCCGGCACGGGTGCGCATCCCGCTCCCGACGGTGAGCCGGGGCGTACCGCCGGGTCGGCCACCGACCCGGCGCCCGCGGCCGCCGACGCGGACCTGCGCGGTGACGAGGACGCCGGGGACCCACGGGAGCGATCGGATGCGAACGTGCGTCCGGACCGCAATCTGTCGGACACCCCGAGCCCGCCGCCGGACCCGCGGGGGCGGCTGGACGGCCAGGGCCGGCTGGACGCCCAGAACCGGCTCGACGAGCAGGCCGCCGACTCCGGGGAGGATCCCCTCGCCCTGCGCCTGGAGGGGCTCATCCTGGGCGCCGAGCGCCGCTACACCCCATTCCAGGCCGCCCGCAGCGCCGGTGTCTCCATGGAACTGGCCTCCCGCTTCTGGCGGGCCATGGGCTTCGCCGACATAGGCCAGGCCAAGGCGCTGACCGAGGCCGACGTCCTCGCCCTGCGCCGGCTGGCCGGTCTCGTCGAGGCGGGCCTGCTCAGCGAGGCGATGGCGGTGCAGGTCGCCCGCTCCACCGGCCAGACCACCGCGCGGCTGGCCGAGTGGCAGATCGACTCCTTCCTGGAGGGGCTGACCGAGCCCCCGGAACCGGGGATGACGCGCACCGAGGTCACGTACCCCCTGATCGAGCTGCTCCTGCCCGAGCTGGAGGAGTTCATCGTCTACGTCTGGCGGCGCCAGCTCGCCGCCGCGACCGGCCGGGTGGTCCAGGCCGGTGACGACGAGGAGATGGTCGACCGCCGCCTCGCCGTGGGCTTCGCGGACCTCGTCGGATTCACCCGGCTGACCCGCCGCATGGAGGAGGAGGAGCTCGGCGAGCTCGTCGAGGCCTTCGAGACCACCGCCGCCGACCTGGTGGCCGCACACGGGGGCCGGCTCATCAAGACCCTCGGCGACGAGGTGCTGTACTCCGCGGACGACGCGGGCGTCGCCGCCGAGATCGCCCTGCGGCTCATCGAGACGATGGCCAACGACGAGACCATGCCGGAGCTGCGTGTCGGTATCGCCTTCGGCACCGTCACGACCCGGATGGGCGACGTCTTCGGCACGACGGTGAACCTCGCCTCCCGGCTCACGTCGATAGCGCCGAGGGACGCCGTCCTGGTGGACGGCGCCTTCGCGGAGGAACTGGTGCGCACCCAGGACGCCCCCGCCTCCGAGGCCGAGGCCGCCGAGGCGGCGGCCACCGCGGAGAAGGAGGGCGAGGAGCCGCCCGCCTACCGCTTCGCCCTCCAGCCGATGTGGCAGCGCCCGGTCCGTGGCCTCGGCGTGATCGAACCGTGGCTGCTGGCCCGACGGGAGCTGTCGGACACGCCCTGAGGGCTGTCCCGCGAGCCCCGGCGGTGCGCCGGGCCGTCCCTCCCCCGCGCACCGCTCCCAGCGCCCTGCCCGGCCCCCGCTACCCGTGTCCCAGCGGGTTCGTCAGGCTGTTGACGCAGATCCCCACGATCGGCACGCAGAGCCCGGGGGAACCGGGCTTCGGGGCCGGGGCGTGGGTGGTGGCGCTCGGCGTGGGGTGCGGCGCGGGCGCGGCCGGCGGCTGCGACGGTACGGGTGCCGTGGGGATGCCGGTCGCGTCCGGTGCGTCGTCCACGGGCGCGTCCGCGCGGCCCGGCCGGTGCGCCCCGGGCGGTGCCGTGGCCGACGGGTCCGTCACCCCGGGCGCCCCGGCGGCTCCGGCGGGCCCCGGGGACGCCGTCGATGCCGCGGATGGCGTCGCGCCGGGACTCGCTCCCGCTGTCGGGGTCGCGGCCGCCCCGCCCTTCGCTGCGGCCGCACCGGCGGACGCGGGATGCGCGGAGGGCACGGCCCAGACGGTCGGCGAGGCGTCGAGCGCCCCGTCGTCGGCCACCCCGGGCCTCGGCTCGGCCTCCGCGCCCCCGCTGCCGCCCCCGGTGACCCCGTCGGGAGCCATCCGCGCCAGGCTCAGCGCCCCGGCGGCCAGCGCGAGCCCGCCCACCGCGAGGAGCGCGCGGCGCGACCGCGGCCTGCGGTGCCGTCCGCGGCCGGTGCGCTGCCGGAACGCGAGGGGGGCGGTCCCGGCGGCCTCCTCCGGTTCCGGCGCGCGCCCGGCGGCTGCCGGCGAGGTGTCCGTGTCCCGGGTCCGTCCTGGCGGCGTGGAGGCCCTGGCGGGCTCGGGGCGGCGCGGTTCCCCGCCGCGCGGTCGGGCGGGCGGCGGCGCGGCGGGGACTCCCCCCGGCCGGTCCGGGCCGAGTGCCTGGGAGAGCGTCGCCACGCGGGTGGTGGGCTCCGTGGGCCCCGGCGGGACCAGGGGCACCCGTACCCAAGGCCCCCTCGCCACGTCCGTCGTCGTGCCGTTCGTCATGGTCATCCCTCCCCGGTGTGCGGACGCTCCCCGATGTCCTTGGCGGTGCGCAGGTTATGCGTCTTTTGGGGGCCTGGGGCGGGAGTTGGGTGGGATGTCACCCGAACGTGGAAGCGCGGCCGAAGGGACGGGTTTCGTCGGACGGCGTCGGCTGCGATGATCGGGGCAGGCGGAAGTTAACCCGCGTTAACCGTTCACAGGGAGGGTGTCATGGCGGAGCAAGGGGACGAGCTGCGGTCCGGGGACGAGGGGCGGTCCGAGGGCGAGCGGCGGTTCGGGGAGTTCGTCGTCGTGCGTCGGCACGAGCACGTCGCGGAGCTCGCCCTCGACCGGCCGAAGGCCATGAACGCCGTGTCCACGGAGATGGCCCGCTCCCTCGCCGGCGCCTGCGCGGCGCTCGCCGCGGACCCCGGTGTGCGGGTCGTGGTGCTGACCTCGACCCATGAGCGGGCCTTCTGCGTGGGCGCCGACCTGAAGGAGCGCAACTCCTTCACCGACGCCGACCTGATGCGGCAGCGCCCCGTGGCGCGGGCCGCGTACACGGGCGTTCTGGAGCTGCCGATGCCGACCGTCGCCGCCGTGCACGGCTTCGCGCTCGGCGGCGGGTTCGAGCTGGCGCTCTCGTGCGACCTGATCGTGGCCGACCGTACGGCGGTGCTCGGGCTGCCCGAGGTGTCGGTCGGGGTGATCCCGGGAGGCGGCGGTACGCAGTTGCTGCCGCGCCGCGTCGGTGCGGCCCGCGCGGCCGAGCTGATCTTCTCGGCGCGCCGTCTGGAGGCGGCCGAGGCGCGGGAGTTGGGGCTTGTCGACGAGCTCGTGGACGCGGGGCGGGACCGTGCGGAGGCACTGGCGCTCGCCGCCCGTGTCGCCGCCAACTCGCCCGTCGGCCTGCGGGCGGCCAAGCGGGCGCTGCGGCTCGGGCAGGGGCTCGACCTCCGTGCGGGCCTGGAGGTCGAGGACGCCGCCTGGCGGTCGGTCGCCTTCTCCGGGGACCGGGCGGAGGGGGTCGCCGCCTTCAACGAGAAGCGCAAGCCGCAGTGGCCCGGCCAGTAGCTTCCGGGTACGGCCACTCGGACCCCTGTCCGCCGTACCGATATCCCAAATGAAGGTAAATGTCCCTAGCCTGTAGTGATGGGTGAGGACAGACGGCTGAGGGCCGTGGTGGAGCTGGCGCAGGGGATGGCGGCGGCGCACACCCCGCGCGAATCCTGGCGGGCCGCGGCGCTCGGTGCCTGCCACGCGCTCAGCGGCAGCTTCGCCGCGCTCTCCGTGTGGGAGCGCGAACTCGGCCGGCTCCGCGTGCTGGTGAACGTCGGTGAACGCGCGCCCGACGAGGAGGAGTTCCCCGAGCGGGAGGCCTACCCGGTGCACCAGTTCCCGGAGATCGCCGAGTTCCTGCACGAGCGCTGGGCCGGCGGCGGCGGCCCGAACGCCTGGGTGGAGACCGCGGACGGCCCGGCGGGCGGCCGTGCCGGGTACTGCCACCAGCGGGTCGCCGCCCTGCGCAGGCGAGGGCGCGGCTGCTGCGTGGTCGCCCCGGTCGTGCTGCACGGGCGCGCCTGGGGCGAGCTGTACGTGGCCCGACCCGCGTCGGAGCCCTTCTTCGACCGGGCGGACGCGGACTTCGCGACCGTCCTCGCCTCCGTCGTCGCGGCCGGGATCGCCCAGACCGAGCGGCTGGAGGAGGCCCGGCGGCTGGCGTTCACGGACGCCCTGACCGGGCTCGCCAACCGCCGGGCCGTCGACGTGCGTCTGGACGAGGCGATCGCACGGCACCGGGCGGAGGGCGTCGTGGTCAGTCTCGTCGTCTGCGATCTCAACGGGCTCAAGCGCGTGAACGACACCCGGGGGCACGCCGTCGGGGACCGGCTCCTGGAGCGGTTCGGGTCGGTGCTGTCGCTGTGCGGGGCCATGCTCCCGGGCACTCTCGCCGCCCGCCTCGGCGGCGACGAGTTCTGTCTTCTCGCGGTCGGACCGCCGGCCGGCGAGGTCGTGCGCATCGCCGGTGAACTCTGCCGCCGCGCCGCCGAGTTGGAGATGGGCGAGGGGGTCGCGTGCGGGGTCGCCTCTACCGGGGACCCGATCGGGCCGGTGCGCTCGGCGCGCCGCCTCTTCCGGCTGGCCGACGCCGCCCAGTACCGGGCGAAGGC
Source organism: Streptomyces sp. NPDC057950 (assembly GCF_042887295.1). Taxonomy (NCBI): domain Bacteria; kingdom Bacillati; phylum Actinomycetota; class Actinomycetes; order Kitasatosporales; family Streptomycetaceae; genus Streptomyces; species Streptomyces sp. NPDC057950. The sequence continues at coordinate 326,028 of NZ_JBHVPP010000007.1, read as the reverse complement.
CGTTCGCGCCGCACAGCCCGTCGTCGCCGGGCGGGAGGGGCCCGACGACCCGGTCGTACGCCTGGCCGACGCGCCGCCCCCGGCCGAGGGGGAGCGCCGCCGCTTCCGGGGGCGGCACGAGCAGCGCCGCCCGTGACGTCGGGACGTACGGCGAAGTAAGGGGCGAACCGGCCACCCACTAGTGACACCACTAGTGACATCGCAGAATTCACTGCGTACGCTCCTGAATATGGATATGCATACTGTGGTGGTGGGGACGTCCGGCGTGACCGCGTCCGACGTTCTCGCCGTGGCGCGCGGCGGCGCCCGCATCGAGCTCGCCGACGAGGCGGTGGCGGCCCTGGCCGCGGCCCGCGAGATCGTGGACGCGCTGGCCGCCAAGCCGGAGCCCGTCTACGGCGTCTCCACCGGCTTCGGCGCGCTCGCGAGCCGCCACATCAGCCCGGAACTCCGCGCCCAGCTGCAGCGCAACATCGTCCGCTCGCACGCCGCCGGGATGGGCCCGCGCGTCGAGCGCGAGGTCGTGCGCGCGCTGATGTTCCTGCGGCTCAAGACCGTCTGCTCGGGGCACACCGGCGTCCGGCCCGAGGTCGCGCGGACCATGGCCGACATCCTCAACGCGGGCATCACCCCGGTCGTGCACGAGTACGGCTCGCTGGGCTGCTCCGGCGACCTGGCGCCGCTCTCCCACTGCGCGCTGACGCTGATGGGCGAGGGTGACGCGGAGGGCCCGGACGGCACGGTCCGCCCCGCGGGCGAGCTCCTCGCCGAGCACGGCATCGCACCCGTCGAGCTGCGCGAGAAGGAAGGCCTCGCCCTTCTCAACGGCACCGACGGCATGCTCGGCATGCTGGTCATGGCCCTCGCCGACCTGGACACGCTCTACAAGTCCGCGGACGTCACCGCGGCCCTCTCCCTCGAGGCCCTGCTCGGCACCGACAAGGTCCTCGCCCCCGAGCTGCACGCCATCCGCCCGCACCCCGGACAGAGCGCCTCGGCCGCCAACATGCTGGCCGTGCTCAAGGGTTCGGAGCTCACCGGCCACCACCAGGACGGCGCCCCGCGCGTCCAGGACGCCTACTCCGTGCGCTGCGCCCCGCAGGTCGCGGGCGCCGGCCGCGACACCCTCGCGCACGCCCGGCTGGTCGCGGAGCGCGAGCTCGCCGCCGCCGTCGACAACCCGCTCGTGCTGCCCGACGGGCGGGTCGAGTCGAACGGCAACTTCCACGGCGCCCCGGTCGCCTACGTCCTCGACTTCCTGGCCATCGCAGCCGCGGACCTGGGCTCCATCGCCGAACGCCGCACCGACCGGCTGCTCGACAAGAACCGCTCGCACGGACTGCCGCCGTTCCTCGCGGACGACGCGGGCGTCGACTCCGGTCTGATGATCGCCCAGTACACGCAGGCCGCACTGGTCAGCGAGATGAAGCGGCTCGCCGTACCGGCGTCCGTGGACTCCATCCCGTCCTCCGCCATGCAGGAGGACCACGTCTCCATGGGCTGGTCGGCCGCGCGCAAGCTGCGCACCGCGGTGGACAACCTGACCCGCATCGTCGCGATCGAGCTGTACGCCGCCACCCGCGCGATCGAACTGCGCGAGGGCCTCGCCCCCGCCCCGGCGTCGCGGGCCGTGATCGACGCCGTCCGCGCCGCCGGTGTCCAGGGGCCGGGCCCCGACCGCTTCCTGTCCCCGGACCTGGAGGCGGCCGACGCCTTCGTGCGCGGCGGCCAGGTGGTGACCGCGGTGGAAGCGGTCACCGGTCCGCTGCTGTAGGCGCCACCGCCGTACCCCGCTGAGGGCGCCGCCGACCAGGGCGGCGCCCTCACGGGACCGCAGAGTGTGCTACTGTCTCATTGATACGTTTTTGGTACCCATTTACTTTGTGCGCCTGATCGGAATCCTCCGCAGGCGCGTTTTGTTTTACCGGCATCTCCGGCATTTCCCGGTGCATCTCCGGATTGGGGCCCTACCTGTTCAGGAGAGAAACATGGCTACCGGCACCGTGAAGTGGTTCAACTCGGAAAAGGGCTTCGGCTTCATCGAGCAGGACGGCGGCGGCCCCGACGTCTTCGCCCACTACTCCAACATCGCCAGCTCCGGCTTCCGTGAGCTGCTGGAGGGCCAGAAGGTCTCGTTCGACGTCGCGCAGGGCCAGAAGGGCCTGCAGGCGGAGAACATCATCCCCGCCTGATTTCGGGGACGCGCTTTTCCAGAGCCGGGGCCCGCACCTTCGGGTGTGGGTCCCGGCTCGTGCTGTGAGTGCTCATGAATGCCGTTCATATTGGCGGCGGGCGCTGTGCGTGCAGTCCGTGGGGCCCAGGAAGGAAATCCAGATCCAGCATGACTCGATCCGAACGTCCCGTCCGTAAGCGGCCGGCGAATGCGCGCGGCGGCGACCAGACCGGCGGCTCCGCGAGGAACGCGGGCCGCGGTGGCGGCCGGGGCGCCGGCAAGGGCCCCGCCCGCAAGGCGGTGGCACCGCAGGAGTTCTCCCTGCCCGAGACCATCACCCCGGCGCTGCCCGCCGTCGACTCCTTCGACGCGCTGGACATGCCGGCCGCCCTGACCAAGACCCTCGCGGCGCAGGGTGTCACCGACCCGTTCCCGATCCAGGGCGCGACCCTGCCCAACTCGCTGGCCGGACGCGACGTCCTGGGCCGGGGCCGCACCGGCTCCGGCAAGACGCTCGCCTTCGGGCTCGCGCTGCTGGCCCGCACCGCCGGCCGTCGCGCCGAACCCAGGGCGCCGCTCGCCCTGGTCCTGGTGCCCACGCGCGAGCTGGCCCAGCAGGTCGACGACGCGCTGACGCCGTACGCGACCGCCGTCAACCTGCGTGTCGTCACCGCGGTCGGCGGCATGTCGATCGGCCGCCAGGCCGGTACGCTGCGCCGCGGCGCCGAAGTGCTGGTGGCCACCCCGGGACGGCTGAAGGACCTCATCGAGCGCGGCGACTGCACGCTCGGACAGGTCGCGATCACCGTCCTCGACGAGGCCGACCAGATGGCCGACATGGGCTTCATGCCGCAGGTCACCGCGCTGCTCAAGCAGGTCGAGCCGGACGGTCAGCGACTGCTCTTCTCGGCGACGCTGGACAAGAACATCGACCGGCTCGTCCGGATGTTCCTGACGGACCCCGTGGTGCACTCCGTCGACCCGTCGGCGGGCGCGGTGACGACCATGGAGCACCACGTGCTGCACGTCGCCGACGAGACCGACAAGAAGGCCGTGGCCCTGCGGATCGCCGCGCGCGACGGCCGCGTGATCCTCTTCGTGGACACCAAGCGCGGTGCCGACCGGTTCACCAAGCGGCTGCTGGCCAACGGCGTACGGGCCTCCGCGCTGCACGGCGGCCGCAGCCAGCCGCAGCGCAACCGGACCCTGGACCAGTTCAAGAACGGCCAGGTCACCGCGCTGGTCGCCACCAATGTGGCCGCCCGCGGCATCCACATCGACGACCTCGACCTCGTCGTCAACGTCGACCCGCCGACCGACCACAAGGACTACCTGCACCGGGGCGGCCGTACCGCGCGGGCCGGCGAGTCCGGCAGCGTCGTCACCCTCGTCCTGCCCGAGCAGCGGCGGGAGATGACGCGTCTGATGGCGGACGCGGGCATCACCCCGCGTTCGGCGCAGGTCAAGTCCAGCGACGAGGAACTGGCCCGCCTCACCGGCGCCCGTGAGCCCTCCGGGGTCCCGGTCGTCATCGAGGTGCCCCAGCCGGTCGAGCAGCCGAAGCAGCGCCCCCGGTCGCGGCCCCGCACGGGCGGCGGCGCACGGCGCTCCACGGGTTCGGGAACGGGCGCGGAGTCGCAGGGCCGGCAGGCGCAGGGGCGTCAGCCGCAGCGCGGCACGGGTGGTGCCACCGGCGGTGGCGCCACCGGTGGACGTCGTACCGGCGGTGGCAACGGGACCGGCGGCGGCACCCGCGGGCGTGCTCCGCAGCGCCGTACGGAGCGGGGCGGCCAGGGCGGCGGCGGCCGGCGCGCCGCGTAGGCGCTCCGTCGGGAGCCGGCCGAGCCGGCTCCCGACCGCACGCCGCAGCCGCGGACTTCACGGGTCCCGGGCTCCTCGGGGAGCCCGGGACCCGTCGGGTCTGTCAGGGGTGGAAGTCGCCGAGGAAGCCCGGATCGATCTTGTCGAGCTCCAGGCCGACGTCCCGGTGGAGGTCGAGGAGCTCGGTCATGTGCAGCGCGCGGCGGCGGGCCGCGGGAAGGTCGCGGCGGGCGTCCGCGGACCACAGCACCGGGTCGAACGTGATGCCCTGGGAGCCGGGGAGCGGCCCGGTCTCGGCCCGCCAGCCGGGCCAGCGGAGGTTGTCGTAGAAGTCCTCCGTGCCGCCTTCCAGGAGCCAGCTGAGCCAGGCCGCGTGGCCCACGCCGAGGGCCTCCCAGCGCAGGGCGTCCGGCGCGAAGTAGACCACCTCGCCGGGCCCCCCGGGGCGGCCCACCGCGCCCGGCTCGGTTCCGTTGAGCGCGTAGGTCCCGCCGAGGACGTCATGGCCGACGACGAGCCCGCCGTCCGGCCGCCACGCCGGGTCGAAGCGGGCGGGGAACTCGTTGACGTCGGCGATGCCCGGCGGACCCTTGGGCGATCCGTCGCCCGGACTGCCGTAGATGCGCAGCCAGCCGCTGTCGAGTGACACGCCGCCGCAGTTGAGGACGAAGGCGCCGAGCCATGAGCGCGCGGTGACCTGTAGTTGCAGCAGGGACGCGCGTGCCTGGGCCGGCTCCACCGGGAGCACCTCCAGGGACACCGTGCTGGTGGAGATCGCCTCGGACAGGAGGGGCCACGCGGGCTCCTCGACATCGGTCAGCTCGGTCAGGTCTCGCATGGGCATCCCGTGGGGTTCCGGGCCGGAGCGCTGCGCTCAGAAGGCCGCCATGCGTTCCCGGCGCACCGAGTAGGTCACAAAGCCGGCACCGAGGCCGAGGAAAAGGGTGCCGCCGACGACGTACGGCGTCGTGTTGACGCTTCCGGTGTCGGCGAGCCGGGTGTGGTCGTCGTCGCTCGGCCCCGTGACGGCCTGCTCCGCTCCGGCCGTCGTGGCCGTGGTGGTGGCGGCTGTCGTGGTCGTGGCCGTGGTGGTGGCGGCCGACCGGTCGGCGGTCGGTGCCGACCCGTGCTGAGCAGGCGCTTCCGGAGTCGCGTTGGCGGACGGGACGAACCACAGGGCTCCCAGGAGGGTCCCCGCTGCGGTGGCGGTCAGCAACGAGCGACGTGCGGCGGACACGTAATATCGATCCCCTTGTGGCGCTGGCGAATTGGCCGTGTGGCCCGATGCTAATGAAAGGCGCGGGTCGTGGGAAAGTCGCGGGGACCTCGGGCCGTACGCTCCGTCTCATGAGTACTCCTGAGACATCACGATTTGTCCGGCTTCGCGTGGAGCTGGTGCTGGAAGTCGACGACGCGGACGCCGTCACCAAGGCCGCGCTGCGTCGCATCGCGGACGACTCCGGTATGCAGGCCGACGAGCGGGCGCACGCCGAGAACGCGGTGACGGAAGACACTGCCGAAGCCCTCGCCTATCTCGTCGATCCGTTCGACCTGGTCAGCGAGGTGCCCGGGGTCGAGCTCGCCCAGGCGTCCTGGAGCAGCGAGCCGATCGACTACGACCCCGATTCGCCGGAATGGGACCTCGACGAGGATGATGACGACGAGGACGACGACGAAGAAGTCGGAGTCGGCTGAGGCCCCTTGGGAAATTCGTGACCCCGGGTGGCAACCGCCGCCCGGGGTTCATTCGTCTCAGACGACACACCGGCCACTTCCGCACCATGGGGTTCGGTCCGGCCGCCGATCCACCCGATCGAGGTCCCGCGGGCCCCGATCGGCCTGGTCGGCGCCGTTGACCTACGTGGTGTGTCCCACATGCCCGAGGGGTGTGGAACGGGACGAACCGGTCGTACGTTGAAGGTTCCTACGGGGTTTTTGCGGTATTTGGTGATTCGGCAACGATGGAGAAGCGTGTGATGACGGACAGTAAGCGGGGCCGGGGCCTGATGGCCGCGTCCGCACTGCTCGGCGGAGTGCTGGTGCTCTCTGCGTGCAGCGGAAGCGGCAGCAAGGCCAATGCCTCGGACGGCGGCGGGTCCTCTCAGGCCCAGGCCGACGAGGCGGCGGCCCAGAAGAGTTCCGAGGCGCAGATCAGAATCACCCCCGCCGACGGCTCCGACAACGCGTCCATCAACAACGCCGCCGCGGTCACTGTGACCAAGGGCACACTCTCCTCCGTCTCCATGAAGACGGAGGCCGGCACGGCCGTGTCCGGCCAGATATCGGCCGACAAGAAGAGCTGGAAGCCCGCCGCCCAGCTCGACCGTGCCACCACGTACAAGATCGCCGCCGAGGCCACGGACTCCGCGGGCCTGGTGGCCCACGAGAACGCGTCGTTCACCACGGTCTCCGCGGCGAACAGCTTCATCGGCAACTTCACGCCGGAGGACGGTTCGACCGTCGGCGTCGGCATGCCGGTCTCGATCAACTTCAACAAGGCGATCACCGACAAGGCCGCCGTGCAGAAGGGGATCACCGTCTCCTCCAGCAGCGGCCAGGAGGTCGTCGGGCACTGGTTCGGCGCCAACCGCCTCGACTTCCGTCCCGAGAACTACTGGACGGGCGGTTCCACCGTCACCCTCAAGCTGAACCTGGACGGCGTCCAGGGCGCGAGCGGTGTGTACGGCGTGCAGCAGAAGACGGTCACGTTCAAGATCGGCCGCAACCAGGTCTCGGTCGTCGACGCCCAGACCAAGACCATGAAGGTCACGCAGGACGGCAAGACGATCAAGACGATCCCGATCTCCTCGGGATCCCCGGAGCACAAGACGTACCAGGGCCAGATGGTGATCTCCGAGAAGTTCAAGGAGACCCGGATGAACGGCTCGACGGTCGGCTTCACGAACTCCGACGGCAAGGGCGAGTACGACATCAAGGACGTGCCGCACGCCATGCGGCTGTCGAACTCCGGCACCTTCGTGCACGGCAACTACTGGGGCGCCAAGTCCATCTTCGGCTCGGTGAACACCAGTCACGGCTGTGTCGGCCTGTCCGACACCAAGGGCGCCAACGACCCGAACACGGCCGCGGCCTGGTTCTACGACCACTCGCTGATCGGTGACGTCGTGGTCGTCAAGAACACCGGCGACAAGACCATCGCCCCGGACAACGGCCTCAACGGCTGGAACCTGGACTGGGCGTCGTGGAAGGCCGGTTCGGCCGTCTGACGCCGGCTCCCGCCACCCACGAGAACCCCGGCTTCCGGGGCCGCGCACAGGTGAACTTCCGTGCCGGCACAGCCTTCTCATCGTTCTCTTATTTCGGCCTTATGGCTTCATCACGCGCCGTACCTACCTTGCGGCCATGTTCTTCACCTACCTGAGGCGCGAACTGCGCCGCCGCAGGAAGGCGGCGCTCGTCGTCGCCTCCGGGCTCGCCCTGGGCATCGCCCTGGTCATCGTGGTCAGTTCCGTGTCGTCCGGCATGGAGAAGGCCCAGGGCAAGGTCCTCCAGTCGCTGTACGGGCTGGGTACGGACATGACCGTCACCAAGGCCGCCGCGCCACCGACGACCACCGGTCAGCGCCCGCGCTTCAACTTCGGCGCGAACGACAACGGCTCCGACAAGGAGCAGAGCAGCGACCGCGTCCTGGTCCAGGGATTCCAGACCCTGGCCGCCTCGACGGTCTCCAAGGTCGATTCGCAGCACGGCGTGGCGGACTCCGTCGGCGGCCTCAGTCTCCAGGTCATCCGGGTCAACGGACAGTTCACCCGGGGCCGGTTCCAGCAGAACGGGAACGGCGGCGGCAGCCGGGGCGGGCGCCAGGGCGGCCAGCAGCCCCCGCAGGGCCGAGTGGAGGGCGGCGGCGCCGACTTCGACGTCAACAACTACTCCGTCTACGGCACCGACGTCACCAAGCCGGCGCTCGGCCCGCTGACCTCCTCGAAGATCACCAGCGGCCGTACCTTCACGACGTCCGAGACGAACGCCGAGGTGGTCGTCGCCGACACGTCGTACGCCAAGGAGAAGAAGCTCTCGGTCGGTGGCACGGTCACCGTGAAAGGCGTCAAGTACAAGGTGATCGGGATCGCGACTCCGGACAGCGGTGACGCGGCGGCCAACCTCTACATGCCGCTCCAGCAGGCGCAGACGCTGGCCGGCGCCAAGGACAAGGTCACCACGATCTACGTCAAGGCGTCCGACTCGCAGCAGATCTCCAGCGTCAAGAGCACCATCCAGAAGAACATCTCGGGGACCACGGTCACCACCTCCGCGGACCTCGCGGACACCGTCTCCGGCTCCCTGTCGACCGCCTCCGACCTCGCTTCGAACGTCGGCAAGTGGCTGTCGATCGCGGTGCTCGTGGCCGCGTTCCTGGTCGCCGGTCTGCTCACCTCCTCGGCCGTCTCCCGGCGTGTGCGCGAGTTCGGCACCCTCAAGGCGCTCGGCTGGAAGTCGGGCCGGGTGACCCGGCAGGTCGTCGGTGAGGCCATCGTCAACGGTCTGGTCGGCGGGGTTCTCGGTATCGCGCTCGGTCTGGCGGGCGCGTACGTGGTCACCGAGATCAGCCCCCACCTGCAGGCACAGGTGGGCGGATCGGGCGGCGGTGGCGGGCAGGGCGGCTTCGGCGGCTTCGGCGGTCCCGGCCGGAGGGTCGCGTCCAAGGCGCTGGACGTCACGCTCACCGCGCCGGTCAGCCTCTCCACCATCGCCGCAGCCGTCGCCCTCGCTGTCGCCGGCGGCCTGATCGCCGGTGCCTTCGGCGGCTGGCGCGCCTCCCGGCTCCGGCCCGCGGATGCCCTGCGCCGCGTCGAATAGACCGGCCCCGCACGGACCCTGCGGCCCAGCCCCCCGCACGGACTCTGCGGCCCACACCCCCGCACGGACCCTGCGGCCCACACCCCCGCACGGACCGTGCGGCCCACACCCGCACGGACCGCCCCCTCACGCACAACCAGGAGCAGCACCATGTACGAACTCAGAGGCGTCATCAAGCGCTACCGGCGGGGCAAGGACACGGTCGACGCTCTCGCCGGCATCGATCTGACCATCGCGGACGGAGACCGGCTCGTCATCCAGGGGCCCACGGGCGGCGGGAAGTCCACCCTGCTGCAGATGCTCGGCGGACTCGACCGGCCCACCGGAGGCAGCGTCGAACTCGACGGCGTCGATCTGGCGAAGCTGTCCGAGGCGAAGCTCACCAAGGTGCGCAGCGAGAACATCGGATTCGTCTTCCAGAGCTTCAACCTGATTCCCACACTCACCGCCCAGGAGAATGTGGAGACGGCTCTCGTACCCCTCGGGGTGAAGGGGAAGGAGCGGCGCGCGCGGGCCGCCGAGGCGCTGGAGTCGGTGGGGCTCGCCGAGCGGCTCGGACATCTGCCCGCCGAACTCTCCGGCGGTCAGCAGCAGCGCGTCGCCATCGCCCGTGCCCTGGTCAAGCAGCCGAAGGTGCTCCTCGCCGACGAGCCCACCGGAAATCTCGACGAGTCCATGCGCGACGAGATCATGGACGTGCTGGAGACCATGTGGAAGGAGCGCGGGCTCACTTTCATCATGGTCACCCATGATTCGGCGATCGCGAGGAAGGCCCCGCGCGTCGCGACGATCCGCAAGGGAAAGATCAGCGTCAAGGAGAACGCGGGCGCGTGAACGAGCGCAAAAAGGAAATTTACGGAGCTTAGCGGAACAATTCCGTCAACTCTTCGCCGCAGCCCCGCTCTTGAGGGGCCGATCACCCCCCGGCATACTTGCGCTTTCCGAGGGGTGATCGTGCATGCGTACGAGACTTCCCCCGGCCGGGTGAATGGGGAATTCACCCGGACCTCATCTCCAGGGGGAGACTTGCGCAGACAAGTGAAGAGAGCGTGCGCGGCGACCGTCGCCACGGCGGCGGCCGTGGCCCTGGCGGCGGGAATGACCAGCCCGGCGTCCGCGAGGGTCCCGGCGAAGGCCGGACACGTCAAGAGCGCTTCCGCGGCCGGGATCACGGCCAAGCACCGCATCACACTGATCACCGGCGACCGCGTGGTCGTCGACGCCAAGGGGCGCGTCGTCGGCCTCGACCGGGCCGAGGGCCGTGCGCATGTGCCCGTTCAGATCCGCAAGGCCCACGGCCACACCCTCGTGGTGCCGGCCGACGCGCAGGCGCTGATAGCCGCCGGCAAGGTGGACCGGCGGCTCTTCGACGTCACCGAGCTGAACAAGGCCGCGACCCGCGCCTCCCAGAAGCAGGGTCTGAAGGTCATCGTCGGCTACAGGGGAACCGCGACGGCCGCGCGGGCCGGCGTCCGCGAGTCGGGCACGCTCCGCCGGACCCTGAAGTCCCTGAACGCGGACGCGGTGCGGACGCCGCAGCGGGACGCGGCCGAGCTGTGGGCCGCGGTCACCGACCACGGGCGAGCGGCCTCCGGCATCGCGCACGTCTGGCTGGACGGCGTGCGCAGGGCGAGTCTCGACAAGTCCGTGCCGCAGATCGGCGCCCCCAAGGCATGGGCCGCCGGATACGACGGCAAGGGCGTCAAGATCGCCGTCCTCGACACCGGTGTCGACGCGACCCACCCGGACCTCAGGAACCAGGTGATCGCGTCCCGGAACTTCTCCGCCGCCGCGGACGCCACCGACCACTACGGCCACGGGACGCACGTCGCGTCCATCGCGGCGGGCACCGGTGCCAAGTCGAACGGGAAGTACAAGGGCGTGGCGCCCGGCGCCAAGATCCTCAACGGCAAGGTCCTCGACGACACCGGAAACGGTGACGACTCCGGCATCCTCGCCGGCATGGAGTGGGCGGCCGACCAGGGCGCCGACGTCGTCAACCTGAGCCTCGGCGGCCCGGACACCCCCGACGTGGACCCGCTGGAGGCCGAGGTCGACAAGCTCTCGGCCGAGAAGGGCATCCTCTTCGCGATCGCGGCGGGCAACGAGGGCCCCGAGTCGATCGGCTCGCCGGGCAGCGCGGACGCCGCGCTCACCGTCGGCGCCGTCGACGACCACGACAGGCTGGCGGACTTCTCCAGCACCGGCCCCCGCCTCGGCGACGGCGCCATCAAGCCGGACGTCACCGCCCCCGGCGTGGACATCACCGCCGCCGCCGCCCCGGGCAGCGTCATCGACACGGAGGTCGGCGAGAAGCCCGCGGGCTACCTGACCATCTCGGGTACGTCGATGGCGACCCCGCATGTCGCTGGCGCCGCCGCCATCCTCAAGCAGGAACACCCGGACTGGACGTACACCGAGCTCAAGGGCGCGCTGACGGGCTCCGCCAAGGGCGGCTCGTACACGCCGTTCGAGCAGGGCGCGGGCCGTATCGCCGTCGACGCGGCGATCAAGCAGACCCTGATCGCCGACCCCTCCTCGGTGAGCTTCGGCGTCGCGCGGTGGCCGCACGCCGACGACACGGCGCTGACACGGCAGCTGACGTACCGCAACCTCGGCACGAAGGACGTCACCCTGGTCCTCGGGATCAAGGCCACCGACCCCAAGGGTCACCCGGCCCCCGCGGGCTTCTTCGCACTCGCCGCCACCACCCTCACCGTCCCGGCCGGCGGCCAGGCGTCCGTCGGCGTCGACGCGAACACCAGGCTCGGCGGCACCCTCGACGGCGCGTACGCCGCGTACGTGACGGCGACGGGCGGCGGCCAGTCGGTGCGCACGGCCGTCGCGGTCGAGCGGGAGCCGGAGTCGTACGACGTCACCCTGAAGTACGTCGACCGCCCCGGCCGGACGCCCACGCACCTCACCGACCTGGAGGGCTACACCGGGCTCGGCGCCGAGCGGGACTACGCGTCGCAGAACACCGCGGACAGCGTGACCCTCCGGGTGCCCAAGGGCAAGTACCTCCTCAACTCCCTCTCCGTGCAAGACCTGGTGGAGGCGAAGGGCGGGGTCGACTGGCTGGTCCGGCCCCGGCTGGACGTCACCGGGAACACCACGCTGACGCTGGACGCCCGCACCGCCGCGGGCGCCGACATCACGGTGCCGGACACGCGGGCCGAGCCGCTGTCGGCGGTCGTCAACTACTTCGACGACACCACGGGCATCGGGATCGGCCTCGGCCTCGACTCCTTCCGGAACGTGCGGGTGGCACACCTCGGCCCGGCGCTCAGCCCCGGTCTGTTCCAGAGCTGGGCCGGACAGTGGACCAAGGGCGCCAGTGCCGAGTACGACACCTTCACCGGCGCCGAGGTCAGCAGGCTCCAGGGCGCGCACGTCAAGCACTACAAGGCGGGCGAACTGGCCAAGGTCCGGGCGGACATGGGCGGCGCGGCCGCCGGCAAGACGGGCGCGATCACCGCGTACGGCTATCTGCCCGACGACGACAGCGCCGGCATCGGCGTCGACCAGAAGCTGCCGAGCGCGCGCACGCTCTACCTGTCGGCCGGTGAGAAGATCCAGTGGGCCTTCGACTTCGAACAGCACGCCGGCACGGACGCCGCCGGGTTCCCGGTGGTCGACGCCTACTACACGCTCGGCGTCCCGCAGACCTTCAAAGCGGGCACGAGCTACACCAAGCGGTTCAACACGGCCGTCTTCGGCCCGAAGATCAGCGCCGACTTCGGTGTCTTCCGGGACGGCGACCACCTCGTCGGCTATCTGCCGCTGTACGCCGACGGAAGCACCCACGCCGGGTCCTCGCTGTTCAGCTCGGTCACCACGACGCTCTACCGCAACGGGACGAAGGTCGGATCGAACGACGACCCGCTCTTCGGGGACAAGGAGTTCAAGGTCCCGGCCGGCCAGGCGGAGTACCGGCTGACGACCTCGGTCAAGCGCAGCGTGAAGGTCGCCGCGGCCTCCACCCGGATCGACGCGAGCTGGACCTTCAAGTCCAAGAGGGCCGACTTCGCGAAGCTGCCCGCCTCCACGGTCCGCTTCAACGCCGCGACCGGCCTGGACAGCCGTGTCGAGGCCGGCAGGAAGGTCACCGTCCCGCTCACCGTGCAGGGCTCGGCCGCGGGCAGGAACCTCAAGTCGCTGTACGTGTACGTCTCGTACGACTACGGCCAGACCTGGACCATGCTCAAGGTCAAGGACGGGAAGATCACCGTCAAGAACCCGGCGAAGGGCAAGGGCATCTCCTTCCACGCGAAGATCACCGACAAGCAGGGCAACAAGTCGACGGTCTCGATCTACAACGCGTACTACGGAAAGTGAGCCCGCTCCCCACCCAGGTGGGATGAGCCCGTAGCGAACGGTCCGCCGGAAGAACAGCTTCCGGCGGGCCGTCCGTGTTTCCGTGGTCCCCATGAGCGCCCACACCGTGGAGTACGTCCGGTACCACATACCCGAGGAACGGTCCGCGGAGTTCCTGGCCGCCTACACCCGGGCCGCGGCCCAGCTGTCCGCCGCCCCGCAGTGCGTCGACTACGAACTCGCCCGCTGCGAGGAGGACTTCGCACACTTCGTCCTGCGGATCACCTGGACCTCCACCGAGGCCCACGAACAGGACTTCCGCACCTCGGAGCTCTTCCCCGCCTTCCTCGCCGAGATCCGCCCCTACATCCCCCACATCGAGGAGACGCGCCACTACAAGGCGACGACGGTACGGGGCACCGGCGCCGCGGTCCCCACCCTGTACGCGTGGGCGGGCGGCGCGGAGGCCTTCGTCCGGCTGACCGAGGTCTTCTACGGCAAGGTCCTCAAGGACGACGTCCTCGGACCCGTCTTCGCCGGCATGGCACCCGAGCACGCGGCGCACGTCGCCCTCTGGCTCGGCGAGGTCTTCGGCGGACCGCCCGCCTACTCCGAGACCCAGGGCGGCCACGGCCACATGGTCGCCAAACACTTCGGCAGGAACATCACCGAGACCCAGCGCCGGCGCTGGGTCAACGTCCTCCAGGACGCGGCGGACGACGCGGAACTGCCCACCGACGCCGAGTTCCGCTCCGCGTTCCTCGCCTACGCGGAGTGGGGCACACGGCTCGCCGTGTACTTCTCCGGCCCCGACGCGGTGCCTCCGGCCGAGCAGCCCGTACCGCGGTGGACGTGGGGGGCGGCACCGCCGTACCAGGCGTGACGGCAGGGGCGGCCCGGCGGGTGAGGGCCTGACGGCGTGGCGGCCGGGCCGGTGAGCGCCGGGCCGGTGAGCGCCGGGCGGGTGGCCGCCGGCCGTTCCCAGGGCGCCGGGCACAGGGGCGGTGCGCCTACGACTGGGCGCCGGCCCCCGCACGGGTCGCGTCCGTGCCCCAGCTGGCCAGCAGCCGCAACGCCTCCGCCGAGGCGGACCCCGGCTCCGCGTGGTACGTGATCAGCGCCTGTTCACTGTCGTCCGCCATCCGGAACGACTCGAACCGCAGGTCCAGGTCGCCCACCAGCGGATGCCGCAGCTCCTTCACGCCGTGGTTCTTCTCCTTCACGTCGTGCGTGGCCCACAGCCGCCGGAAGTCCGGACTCTTGACGGAGAGCTCCCCGACCAGCGCCGACAGCCTCGGATCGTCCGGATGACAGCCCGCGTCCATGCGCAGCATGCACACGATGTCGATCGCCTTCTGCTCCCAGTCCACGAACAGCTCGCGGTACTCGGGCCGCAGGAACACCAGCCGCGCCCAGTTCCGCTCGCCGGGCGCCAGCTCCGCCCAGTCACCGAACAGGGCCGCCGCCATCCGGTTCCAGACCAGGATGTCCGCCCGCCGCCCGGTGACGTACGCGGGCACCCCGTCCAGCATGTCCAGCAGGTGCCGCAGCGCCACCCGCACGTGCTGCGGCCGGGCCGTCTGCTTCTTCTTGTGCTGCTTCGGCTTGGCGAGGTGGGTCAGGTGCGCGTGCTCCGCGTCCGACAGGCGCAGGGCGCGGGCGATGGCGTCGAGCACCTCCGCCGACACGTTCCGTCCGTTGCCCTGCTCGAGCCGTGTGTAGTACGCCACGGACACCCCGGCCAGCTGCGCCAGCTCCTCGCGCCGCAGTCCGGGCACCCGGCGGTGCCGTCCGAAGTCGGGCAGCCCCACGTCCTCCGGCTTCAGCCGGGCCCGGCGGGTGCGCAGGAACTCACTGAGCTCGGCCCGCCGGTCCAGCGGCTGCCCGGCTTCCCCGGCGATCTCCTGGAAGGGCTGCTCGTTCATACGTCCAGTATTCACGGTCCTACGCGGTGGAGGCTGACCCCGCCAGTAGTAGGACCAGCGGTCGTACGCAACGCCGTGGCCTGGGTGAACGGCGCGTGGCGGGGCAGGCTGGTGACCGTGCCCGGCGGAAGATGACAGCCGGCCACAGACCATTCCCTAGGAGATCCCCCCGCATGAGCACTGTTGCTGCGTACGCTGCCCCCGCCGCCAAGGCTCCGCTGGAGCGCATCACCATCGAGCGCCGCCCCGTGGGCGAGTTCGACGTTCTGATCGACATCAAGTTCGCCGGTATCTGCCACTCGGACATCCACCAGGTCCGCGAGGGCTGGGGCGAGGCGATCTTCCCGATGGTGCCCGGTCACGAGATCGCCGGCATCGTCTCCGAGGTCGGCCCCGGCGTCACCCGGTTCAAGGTCGGCGACCGCGTGGGCGTCGGCTGCATGGTCGACTCCTGCCGCGAGTGCGAGAACTGCAAGGCGGGCCTGGAGCAGTACTGCACGGGCGACGGCATGATCGGTACGTACAACGCGATCGGCAAGGACGGCGAACCCACCTACGGCGGTTACTCCCAGGCCGTCGTCGTCGACGAGAACTACACCGTCCGCATTCCCGACGGCCTCTCCCTCGACGTGGCCGCGCCCCTTCTCTGCGCCGGAATCACCACGTACTCCCCGCTCCGGCACTGGAACGCCGGCCCCGGCAAGAAGGTCGCGGTCCTCGGCATGGGCGGCCTCGGTCACATGGGCGTCAAGATCGCGCACGCGCTCGGCGCCGAGGTGACCGTGCTGTCGCAGTCCCTGCGCAAGAAGGACGACGGCTTCAAGCTGGGCGCCGACCACTACTACGCCACCAGCGACCCGAGGACCTTCGAGGAACTGCGCGGCACCTTCGACATCATCCTGTCCACGGTGTCCGCTCCGCTCGACTTCGGGGCCTTCCTCTCGCTGCTGCGGACGGACGGCGCGCTGGTCAACGTCGGCGCCCCCGAGGAGCCGATCTCCCTCAACCTCTTCTCCGTGATCGGAGGCCGCAAGTCGCTGTCCGGCTCCGGTATCGGCGGCATCCAGGAGACCCAGGAGATGCTCGACTTCTGCGCCGAGCACGGCCTCGGCGCGGAGATCGAGCTGATCAGCGCGTCCGAGATCAACGACGCGTACGAGCGGGTGCTGTCGAGCGACGTCCGCTACCGCTTCGTGATCGACACCGCGACGATCTAGTGGGCTGACGCGGGTGAGGAGGGCGCCGACCGGTCACAGGACCGGTCGGCGCCCTCCTTTCCCGTCCCGCGCCCCTACCTTTCCCGTCCCGCGCGGCCCGTGTCGTGCGGGCGGACGACGCGCGGCCGACGATGTAGGGGGAGACGCTCCCGAGGTTCCGTGCCCGGTGCCCGGTGCCCGGTGCCCGGTGCCCGGTGCCCGGTGCCCGGTGCCCGGTGCCCGGTGCCCGGTCCGCGGCGCACGGGCCCTCCTCGCTCGGGCCCTCCTCGCTCGGGCCGCCGGGTCGGTTCGCCGGCCCTTCCCGGTGCGATCATCCTCATCCCCTGCCGGAGGCCGTCATGGGGCAAGTGCTCGGAGACATCCTGGGTTTCGCGGCCGCCGTCGCCGTCAGCCCGCTCCCGATCATCGCGATGATCCTCGTACTCGCCACACCGCGCGGACGGCTCAACGGCCTGTTGTTCGCGGCCGGCTGGGTCGTCGGGCTCTGTGTGGTGGGCGGGGTGGTGCTCGCGATCGTCGGACCGGAGGGCGCCTCGTCCGGTGGCCGGCCGGCCACCTGGGTGGGCTGCCTCAAACTCGCCCTCGGAGTGCTGCTCGCCCTCTTCGGCGCCCGGCTGTGGCGCCGGCGCCCGTCGGACGTCTCGGAGGCGAAGCTGCCGAAGTGGATGGCCACGATCGACCGGCTCACGCCGCCGAAGGTCTTCGGACTCGGCCTGGCACTGGCCGCGCTCAACGCCAAGAACGCCCCGCTGACCATCGCCGCGGGCGCCACGATCGCCGCGGCCGGGCTTCCGGCCGGACAGCAGATCGCGTCGCTGGCCGTCTTCGTGCTGATCGGCACCGTCGGACTGCTGGCCCCGCTGGGAGTCTTCCTGGTCGGGGGAGACCGGGCGAGGAGCACGCTCGGCGGCTGGAAGGACCGGGCCGCCCGGCACAACGTCGCCGTGATGGCGGTCCTGTTCTTCGTGATGGGGCTGAAGCTGCTCGGTGACGGCATCGCCGTCCTGACCGCGTGACCGCGTGACCGCGTGTCCGCGGTGTCCGCGTGTCCGCGGTGTCCGCGTGTCCGCGGTGTCCGCGTGTCGGCCTGACCCCGTGACCGGCCGACCGCGCGGCCTCCTTACCTTCCGACCTCTGGCACCCTCCCGCGGACCCCGGTCCCAGGTGCGGGCCAGTTGCGTGCGGGATACGCTTTTCGACGGCAAGGTCAGGTTCTCCGGGCGGTGTTCCAGACGCCGGAGCCCCAGTCGTGATGACCAGTTCCTCAACCGAGACCTTCGACGAGCGTGGTGCTCCTCCACCGGTACGCGGGTGGGCGACAGCCGTGTCCCTTCTTCGAAGGCAAGACTCTCGCTTCTGGGCGCCATGGCGGTGCCGCGTGGGCGCCCTGAGGGTGCCGCCCCGGGGTCCGCCGCCGTGCGGCCCCGCGAAATGGAGGTCGGGATGAGAGTTGTCGTCGATCTTTCCCGCTGCCAGGGGTACGCACAGTGCGCGTTCCTGGCCCCGGACGCGTTCCGGATGCATGGCGAGGAAGCGCTGATGTACGTCCCGAACCCCGACGACGCCCAGCGTGAGCAGGTACTGCGCGCCGCGGCGGCCTGCCCGCTCCAGGCCATTCTGGTCGACCGGGTGGACGGGCGGGACGCGTCGGTGGGGACGTCGCCGTCATGAGCAGCGCCCACACCCTGCGGAGGTTCAAGCGCGACGGCCGCATCGTGATCGTCGGGGCGTCACTGGCGGGACTGCGCGCGGCGGAGGCCTTGCGCGGCGAGGGTTTCGCCGGCTCGTTGACCATGATCGGTGACGAACTGGGTGAGCCCTACGACCGTCCTCCGCTGTCCAAACAGGTACTGACCGGATGGGTGCCGGCCGGGGGCACCACCCTGCCGCGGCGTCGCGCCATCGACGCGGAGTGGCTCCTGGGCGTCCCCGCCGACGGCCTGGACCTGGCGGCCGATCAGGTGCGGCTCGCCGACGGCCGCAGGATCCCCTTCGACCGCATGCTGATCGCCACCGGGGTACGGGCCCGGCCCTGGCCCGTCGAGGCCGAAGCGGCCCTGGACGGCGTGTTCGTCGTCCGTACCCGTGAGGACGCGGAAGGTCTGCAGCGGGCGATCGCCGCCGGGCCCTCCCGTGTCCTGATCATCGGTGCGGGCTTCACCGGTTCCGAGATCGCCTCCGTCTGCCGCGAGCGCGGCCTCCCGGTGACCGTCGCCGAGCTCGGGCCGGCCCCGCTCGTCGGAGGACTCGGCGCGATGATCGGTGAGGTCGCCGCCGACATGCAGCGCGCCCACGGCGTCGACCTGCGCTGCGGGGTCAGGGTCACCCGGTTGGAGGGCGACGCGCAAGGGCGGTTGCGCCGCGCCCACTTCTCCGACGGCGGCACGGCCGACGCGGACGTGGCGGTGGTGGCGCTCGGCGGCATCCGCAACACCGAGTGGCTGCGGGACTCGGGCCTCGCGGTGGGCGTGTGGGGAGTCGCCTGCGACACGGGCTGCCGCGCCTTCGACCTCAACGGCCTGGTCACCGACGACATCTTCGTCGCCGGAGACGTGGCGCGCAGTCCCAACCCGATCTACGAGTACCGGTTCATCTCCCTGGAGCACTGGGCCAACGCCGTGGAACAGGCCGAGATCGCGGCCCACAACATGGTCAGCACCCAGGCGGACCGCTGGCCGCACCTGTCGATCCCGGCGTTCTGGTCGATCCAGTTCGGCGTCAACATCAAGTCGGTGGGTGTACCGACCTACGCCGACGAGGTCGTCCTCGCCCAGGGATCCGTGGCCGACCGCCGCTTCGTCGCCGCGTACGGCTATCAGGGCCGGGTCACCGCGGCGGTCAGCTTCAACAACGCGAAGTGGCTCGACCACTACCGGCAGTTGATCGAGACGGCCGCGCCCTTCCCGCCGCCCTGCCCCACACCCGACCAGCCCGTGGACGCGAAACCGGTGCCCGTCGACTTCCCCGGCCCCACGCTGCTCGCCCAGGGCGCCACCGTCGTCGTCACCGGGCACGACCCGGGCGAACGGCGCGTCACCGCCATGCGGCAGGGCCGGTAGCGGGACGAAGCCCGGCGGACGAGGCTGGTGGCACAAGTCCCGGTGGGACAAGTCCCGGTGGGACAAGTCCTGGCGGGACAGGCCCCGGCGGGAGAAGTCCCGTTGGGACGAGGCCGGCGGGACAAGCCCGGTGGGACAAGCCCCGGTGGGCCAAGCCCCGGTGGGAGGACGAAGTCCGGTACAGGGAATCAGGAGGGAACCGACATGACCACGACCGAGACACCCGACACCCTGCGCCGGATCCTCGACTACTCCTCCCGGGCCGACCCCTACCCGCTCTACGCCGAACTGCGCAGGACCCCGGTGGCCCTGCAGGAGGACGGCAGCTACGTCATCAGCACCTACCGTGAGCTCACCGGCATACTCCACGACCCGCGTCTGAGTTCCGACGTACGCAACCTGACCCGGCCGATGGCGGCGGTCGAGGGACGCGCCACGCCGTCGTTCATCAACCTGGACCCGCCCGAGCACGACCGCCTGCGACGCCTGGCGATGCGTCACTTCGGGCCGCCGCACACCCCGGGACTGG
Organism: Streptomyces sp. NPDC057950; assembly: GCF_042887295.1. NCBI lineage: Bacteria > Bacillati > Actinomycetota > Actinomycetes > Kitasatosporales > Streptomycetaceae > Streptomyces > Streptomyces sp. NPDC057950. The sequence continues at coordinate 306,169 of NZ_JBHVPP010000007.1, read as the reverse complement.
TCTCCGGCATGGAACCCGACCTGGCCGCCACCGTCAGCGGCCTGATCGACGGGTTCGCGGGCGAACAGCGGATCGACATCGTCGACGACTTCGCCTACCCGTTCCCGGTCACCGTGATCTGCCACCTGCTCGGCGTGCCGCGCGAGGACGAACCCCGTTTCCACGTGTGGGTGAACGCCATCATCGAGTCGATCGACTACGACCCCGGCACCGACCCCCCGGAGAAACTGGACAACGGGGTGCAGGCCACCAAGGACCTGCGCCAGTACCTCGGCGGACTGCTGGAGGAACGCCACGGCCGCCCCGGTGACGACCTGCTGACCCGGCTGGCCAACGACGACGGGCCCGAGGGCCGGATGACCGACGAGGAGATCATCAGCACCGCCAACCTGCTGCTCATCGCCGGCCACGAGACCACGGTCAACCTCATCGCCAACGGCATGCTGACTCTGCTGCGCCACCCCGAGATGCTGCGGCGTCTGCGCGCCGAACCGGAGCTGGTCGTACCGATGGTGGAGGAACTGCTGCGCTACGAGCCCCCGGTGCAGATCATTCCCTGGCGGGCCGCGTACAGCGACATCACCATCGGCGACACCGTCATCCCCAAGGGCTCGCAGATCATGCTCATGCTCGCCTCGGGCAGCCGGGACCCGGACCGGTTCGAGGACCCCGACCGCTTCGACCCCGGTCGGCAGGACAACCAGCACCTGGGATTCGGCAGTGGTATCCACCTGTGCTTCGGCGGACCGATGGCCCGGCTGGAGACCCAGATCGCACTGACCGAGCTGGTACGCCGCCTCGAACAGCCCAGGCTGGTCGTCGATCCACCGCCGTACCGGCCCAGCCCCGTCCTGCGGGGTCCTGTCCATCTGCACGTCGAGCAGAGCTGAGCCCGCGAAGGGCGAGGTGCCACGAAGGGCGAGGTGCCGCGAAGGGCGAGGTGCCACGAAGAGCGCCGCGCACCCCGCACCCCGCACCCCGCACCCCGCACCGCGTGCCGCGCACTTCGTGGCCGTCGGCCGACGGCCACGAAGTGCGCGGCGTGCCGTGACAGCAGCGGGGCCCCGGAGCGATCACGCTCCGGGGCCCCGCTGTCAGTGTGTGGCTCAGCGACGCGTGAGGGCCTCGCGCAGCACGTCGTACACATGGGTGTTGGCGTGCTTGCCGGTGAATCGGTCGGACAGCGGGCCCGCCGCGGTCACCGGCACGTCCACACCGGTGTGGCCGGACGTGGTCCAGTCGACGTAGAAGCTCTTGTCGCTGCCGCGGATGCTGAACGGCCCGTCCTCGGCGGAGACGCCGGTGCCGGACTCGTCGGCGGCGTCCGACTCCTCGACGGCCAGGCCACCGGTCTCGTGGTCGCCGGTGATGACCAGCAGGGTGTCGGAGTGCGTGGCGACGTACGCGCGGGCCACGGCCACGGCCTTCTCCAGCTCCTGCATGGACTGCAGGGTGCGGGCGGCGTTGTTGGAGTGCGCGAACTCGTCGGTGCCCTCCTCCTCGACCATGAGGAAGAAGCCCTTCTTGTTCTTGTCCAGCGTGCCCAGGGCCTTGCTGGTCATGGTGGAGAGACCGACCACCGGGCTGTACACGTCGCCCTGGCCCTCGGGGCGCTGCTGGAACATCTCCTCGTTGGCGAAGAGACCGAGGAGCTTGCCGCCCTTGGCGCGGCTGAGCTGGTCCGCGCTGTTGACGTAGGAGTAACCGGCCTTCTTGGCCTTCTTGATGAGGTCGCCCTTGGTGCCCTTGCTCGCCTCGGACGGGTCCTCGGCGGGCTGGTCCTTGAACGCGCCGGCGCTGCCCGCGGGCAGCCACCAGTCCTCGCCACCGCCCAGGATGACGTCGGGCTTGCTGACCTCGATGTACTGGCGGGCGATCTCGTCCTGCGCCGAACGGTTGGCGGTGTTCGAGAAGAACGCCGCCGGCGAGGCGTCGGTGACCTGCGCGGTGGTGACCAGGCCGGTGGCCTTGCCGGCCGCCTTGGCCTGCTGGCCGAGGGTGGCCAGCGGGTTGCCGTCCACGTCGACGCTGACGGCGCCGTTGTAGGTCTTCTCGCCGGTGGCCCACGCGGTCGCCGCGGCGGCCGAGTCGGTGACGACGGCCTTCGGGTCGTCCGGCTCCGTGGTCAGCTGGCCCGAGACGGGGAGCTTGTCCATGGCGAGCTGGCCGTTCAGGCCCGTGAAGTGCAGACGGGCGGCCTGGCGCAGTGCCGCGCCCATGCCGTCGCCGTTGATGAAGATGACGTTCTTGGCGGTCGGGGCCTTGGCCTTCGCCGCGGCCTGCGGAGCCGAGGCCGACGCGCCCAGCGACGGGTTGACCACCATCGTCACGACGGCGGCGGCGACGGCGGCGGCTGCGGGAGCGGCGAATCGCCGAGCGCTACGGGCATCCAGGGACACAACGTCCTCCATTGCTGTTCTTGCCCATCATTTGACCGTGAACATAAGGTTCTTTGGGGGGAGGTTGACCAAGAACAGATGGCCAGTACACGACGAGATCTTCAGTGGCAGGTAAAGGCGCAGGTCATGGATGTCGCGTACTTGTCCAGACAGGTCGTCGAACTCGCCGGTACCGGAACCGACGTCATGGATGTCGGCACGGCCCAGGACCGGGCGGCCTGCACGGCCCACCGGGTGACGAATCGCCGGAGAGGGGCAAGACCGGAACCCCGCTCATCCGCGCGGGTGGGCGATGAGCTCGTCCTGGCCGGCATAGGCGCTTTCCGGGGGCAGCAGCCGGGCGGCTTGAGTCCAAGTCGCCGGCGCTGACGAGGCCGTGGACCTCGTGGGCGAGCGGGGTGACGTCGCGGATGGTGACCGTCCACTCGTCCACGTGGCGTCGCGCCGCCTCACCCGAGAGGCCCAGTTGCAGCGGTACATCATCCACAGAAAGCTCGGCTTGACCCATGTCAGGGCGCGTTGGCAGACCTTTACGAAGGGCGGTCCGACCACCTTGTTCCGATGTGGAGCGGCTGGTTCTCACATCCCGAGTGCGATCGAACGGCATTAGCGTCCTTTCGTGGAGCGGATCGAGGGAGGGACGGGGTGAAGACGTGGTGGCTCATGCGCGGAGACATTCGGGTCGGTGAGCTTCACGAGTACGGTGTCGACCAGCCGGCTTTCTTGTGCCACTTCGTGCCCGGACCGGGTTGGGAGGGTGCCAGGGCACTGTTCGAGGCATGGGCAGCCGTGCAAGGGCCTGATCTCGACGGCAGCAGGAACGCCGAGGCCATCCGCCCCTTGATGGCTCTGGGACTGACCCTGCATTCTTCGGACGGGGGCGCGCCTCTGATCTGCTTCAGGGACTGCATCTTGCGCATCTACGGGGACAGAGCGCGCCTCCGTCGCTGACCTGCGATGCTCGATCCGTCCATCCGGGCGCTGTCAGGTGGCGCTGCCGTGAGCACGGACATCCACGGCGGCATCGAGTTTCGCCGTCCGGGCACTCGTACCGACTACTACGACGGCGAGCCGTGGGTGGCTGCCACAGATCTTCGGCCGCTATATGACGAGACCGACTGTCCCTGACGCGATGTTGCTGGCACGGGCGGCTGCCTTCTGCCCGCGTTCGGCCTGCTCCGTCGGATCGGGCAGCGGGTCGAAAATCGATGGTCATCTGAGTTGACCGGGCGCACGCTGTACGCCATGGAAGAACCGCTCCGCGGGATCCGCGCGCTCCACACGGCGTCCACGATCACCGTCTACCAGGCGTACCGCCCGGAGATCGGCGGACCCGCCGCCCGCAAGGGCCGTTTCCCCGCCGCGTGGAAGCCTGACCGCATGACGTGGATCAAACCCAGCTTCATGTGGATGATGTACCGCTCCGGCTGGGGCACGAAGGAGGGTCAGGAGACCGTCCTCGCCGTCGAGATCACTCGCGACGGCTTCGACTGGGCGCTGCGCCATGCCTGCCTGTCGCACTACGTCCGCGGCCTGCACCCGGATCGCAGCGCCTGGCAGCGCGACCTCAAGCGCGCACCAGCCCGCGTCCAGTGGGATCCCGAACGCGATCTGCACCTGCGTCCCCTGCCACACCGCTCGCTCCAACTGGGGCTCTCGGGCGAGGCATCGGCGCGTTACGCGGACGAGTGGATCGTGTCCATCCGCGACGTGACCCCGCTCGCCCACGAGGTCCACGCCCTCGTCAAGGACGGCGAACTGGACACAGCGACCCGACTGCTCCCCCAAGAGCAGGCATACCCCGCCGGCGAAGAGCTCCTGGCCCACCTGAGTTCCTGACCGGCAACAGGGGCACGACCGCCGGGACCACCCACGGGCCACTCACGGCAAAGGTCTGCGAACGCTGCTTGGTGATCCATGGCAAGGCGCGTTCGCAGACCTCTGGCGGGACTGGTGGTACGTGACAACCCCCTTGTCGGAAGCCGCTGTCCGGCCGTCCAGGAAGATGTGCACATGGCTGATCACTCTCCCGCGATGTCTCTGATGTCCCTCGTGAACGACGTGCAGGCGTACGCGCTCTGCGGTGACACGACGGCCGCGGAGAGCTTCACCTTCGGCAGTGCCACCGTCGTCGTCGGAGACACCGGGACAGTGATCATCGTCGAAGCGGGGGACGCGCTCGACAGGAGCAGTGTGTGGAACGCCGAGGAGGTCCGTCTCATCGGTCCCGCACCGACGCCGGTCAAGGAGAGACTCGCACCTTGGGCGTGGGCGCCGGACGACACGAAGTTGCCTCTTCACCTGATGGCCCGAGTCCCGGAGGGCCTCGTCCGTCTCGGCACCGGAACCGTGGCTCAGACCCACACGACAGTATTTCCGGGCCACGTCGAGCGCGTTCTCACCCGCTGCACCCTTCGGCTCGATACTCCTCTGAACAAGTCCGACCTCGACCGCGTCCGCCCGCCGCTTCCTCGGCCGGATCTCCCGGGCCTGGAGTGGCTCGGACACGTGAACGGCGACCGAGCGGCCGCGCTCGAGCAGTTCATCACCGGCTGGTATCCCGCGGCATCCGAATCTCCTGAGCCACCATCAGTATGGGCGCATGCCTTCGGCCTGCCGGAGGGGCTGCGGCGCTTCTACCGACTGGCGCAGCACCGCCCTCGCTCTCTGGGAGTGCAGAACCGGATCTTTCCCGCTTCCAGGTGCGGGACCGATCCCAACGGGGAGATGCTCGTGTTCGGCGAGGAGAACCAGGGAGGGTTCTTCTGGTCGCTGCTGTGGACGCTCGACGGCCCCGAAACCGATCCGACGGTCTGGTTCTGCGAGTACGGCGAACCTCCGGTCGCCGAGCAGGAACCGCTCAGCGGCTTCCTCATCCAGTTCTCTCTCTTCGAGGCTGCGATGGGCGCTGACTACATGGCGCTGTCCGGTCGGCTCACCGCACAGCAGGTGGAGCTCTTCACCGAGGGACTTCACCCTGTGCCCCTGCGCCCCTTCTGGCCGGGGCCTCCCACGCGCTTCTATGTCGCCCCGGGGCTTGTCCTGCACATCACGCAGGAGCGTGACGACAGCTTCAGCACCTGGGCCGGCGCCACCCACCGCCATGCTCTCGCCCCACTGGCCGACGCCGCGGTCGAGTGGACCCACTTCGACGGCTGACATCAAGGCTCAGCCCGGTTGCCTCGGCACCGGACAGGGACATGAGACCGCGATAAGTCTGTGGACGCGGCTTGACGACCTCATGTCATCCTGTACCGCTTCCACGCGGCGGGGAAGCGGCCTTCCCTGGCGGCGGGCAGGCCGATCTCCGGTCTACCCGGCTGGTGGACGGTGGCCGTGGATTCGCCGTGGACCGCACGGATTCCACGTGGAGGTTCTTCCACGGGGCGGGCGTGGCGTCGGCCGCGTGCGGGCCGCCATCGAATTGGGTCCGGTCCGCCCGTACTTCGGAGGTGCGGGTGTGTATCACGGGCACCTCGTGCGAGATCTCGGTACCGCCGGTGGTTCCGCCGTGCGCCCGTGCCGCCGGTTCGCGCCTCGTCCGTCGTCGGATCAGGCCCGCAGACCCTTGAGCCCGTCGTAGGCGGCCATCACCATCTCCAGCCCCCGGTTGTCCTCCGCGGGCTCGCGCATCTGATGCGTCACGTAGGCCACCGTCATACGGGCCTCGGGGTCGATCACGACCAGTGAGCCACCCCAACCGCCCCATCCGTAGGTCTGGTCGAACAACCCGTAGCCCAGACCCCACCGGATGGGCATGCCCAGGACGCGGTCCTCGCCGCTGAACTGCTCCTGCCTCGCACGGTCACAGCCCGCCCGCGACAGCAGTCGCGTCCCGCGCACCGTTCCTCCGCAGGCCATCACCGACTGCACGAGGCCGACCGAGCGGGCGTTGCCGACTCCGTTCGCCGCGGGGATCTCCGCACGACGCCAGGCCACACTGTTGCCGTCACGGAGGCGTACACGGGTGGCGGTGGTGGGAGGCGCCTTGCCGCTGGACGAGCCCGCGACGTAGTCCTCGTCCCGGGAAGCCGGCGGGATCGCGAGCGCGACCCGGTGGTCGTGCTCGGCCGGCAGCCCGATGTGGAAGTCGGCGCCCAGCGGCCCGGCCACCTCCTCCGCGAAGAACTCGCCCAGGCTGCGGCCGGTGATCCGGCGCACGACCTCGCCCACGAGAAACCCCTGGGTGAGCGAGTGGTACCCGGCCGTGCTTCCCGGCTCCCATTGCGGAGTCTGTGCGGCCAGCCGTGCCGTGGCGGACGGCCAGTCGTAGAGGTCCTCGACCGGCCCGTCCCAGTCGGGCAGGCCCGCGGTGTGCCCGAGCAGGTGCCGTACCAGCACCTTCTCCTTGCCCGCCCTGGCGAATCCGGGCCAGTACCGGCCGACCGGCGCGGCCAGGTCGAGGTCGCCACGGTCGGCCAGGACCAGCGCGCAGAGCGCGGTCATGGTCTTGGTGACGGACCAGACATTGGTGATCGTGTCCCGCTGCCACGGAATCGTGCGCTCCGAGTCGGCGAACCCGCCCCAGACGTCCACCACCGGTTCGCCGTCCACGAAGACGGCCACCGAGGCGCCGGCGTCCCCTTCGTCCAGCAACGCGGACAGCGCGCTGGGCACGGCGGTGAACAGGTCGTCGTACGAGCCCTGGATGTCGGCCATGCCTGGTTTCTAGCCCCCGACGGCCCGGCGGGGCAACCGAATTCCCGGGCGGCGGACACTCGGCCCGACGCACGCCGCGCGGGGCCCCTCTTCGTACACTGACCGGCATGGCATGCCGCATCAGCGAGTTGGTCATCGACGTCGCCGACCCCGACCGGCTCGCCGCCTTCTGGAGCGAGGTCCTCGGCTACGTCGAACTCGGCCGTGAGGACGACGGAAGCGTCGAGATCGGGCCGCCCGACGCCGGCTTCGGCGGCCCGCAGCCCACCCTCGTCCTCAGCCCCAGCAGCGCGCCGCGGACCGGGAAGCTCCGACTGCACATCGACGTCAACGCCACCGACCGCGACCAGGACGCCGAGCTGGAGCGGCTGCTCGCGCTCGGCGCCACGCCCGTCGACGTCGGCCAGAGCGGCACCGAGAGCTGGCACGTCCTGGCCGACCCGGAGGGCAACGAATTCTGCCTCCTGCGCACCCGGCTCCGGCCCCTGTGACCACGGGCGCCCGGCCCCTGTGACCACGGGTGCCCGGCCTCTGTGACCAAGGGCGCCCGGCCTCTGTGACCAAGGGTGCCCGGATTGGCCGGCGGGCCCCGTCGACGTTCACGACCCTCCCCTTCAGCGGTGTTCAAGCCGGTCGAGCGTGGTCGTGAGCCTGACGGTGCGCGGTGCGGGTCAGCCGCGCCGCCACCAGCGCCGCTTCGGTTCGGCTGCCCGAGGCGTGGCTACGGCCTCGTGCGGAGCCGACGTGCTGTTGGGCGGGACGGCGGCCAGGGCGGCGCGGATGCGGTCGAAGGGGGCAACGGTGTGATGGTCGCCGGAGGGCAGCGTCACTCCGACGCAGACCAGCTTGAAACTGTTGTCACCGAGGGGCGCTCCGATGAACACCGGTGCGCCCACGCACCCTTGTGGCAGGTCCCCGATCCACCGGATGACGCCGTCGCCCGCGCGTGTGATCTGCCCGATCACGACGGCCTGCTCCCTAGGGGTGTCCCCGTCGGTGACGTGACCCAGCAGGTAGGCCGGGACCGGCGGCTCACCGAGGCCGGCGATGTCCTGTTCCGTGGCTGCGATGCCGTCGGTGATCTCGTCGGTCGTCCAGTGCCAGCCCTTGCGGGCGCCGTGCGCGTGCAGCCCGGTGGACGGCATGACCGCCACCCCCAGATCACCGAGATGCGTCCACCCCTCCGCGAAGTCGAGCATCATCAGCTTCTGAGCGCTCATCACGGGTGCGCAGAGTTCAGGGCGCAGGGTGAACTCCGCCAGCTCCACTCGCGCCGGTTCACCGGCGGTCACGAGGTACTGCCGGATGACCTCGCCCTCGGAGGTCTTCTCCACGAGTTCGTTGAACCAGAAGGCTGTCGCGTGCTGTTCCTCCCGGTGGGCTCGCTGGAAGGGAAGCGTCGAGCGGCCGACGTGATCGACTATCGCGTCGATGGTCGCACTGGAAGGATCGCGCAGGTCAGACATGGACCGAGAGGCTAACGGATCCGTGATCACCGGGCGAGATCCGGCGCCGTGATCACGACAGGACCCGTCCGCACACCCGAGCTGTCTCAGAGGTGGACGCTGAGCCGAGGACCCGGGTCCTCGCCTAAGGCAGAGGCTGTTCGGTCCAGACGGTCTTGCCGTCGTGGGTGTAGCGGGTGCCCCACCGCTCCGTGAGCTGCGCGACCAGGAAGAGCCCGCGTCCGCCCTCGTCCGTGCTGAGGGCCCGTCGGAGGTGCGGGGAGGTGTGGCTGGCGTCCGACACCTCACAGATCAGGCAGTGCGTACGGATGAGGCGCAGGGTGACGGGGCCGTCCGCGTAACGGTAGGTGTTGGTGACGAGCTCGCTGACGACCAGTTCGGTGGTGAAGGCCATGTCCGCGAGCCCCCATTCGGTCAGCTTCGCCGTGGTCAGCTCCCTGGCCCGGGCGGGGGCGGTCGCTTCCACCGGCAACTGCCAGGTGGCGACATCCCCGGGCGGCAGCACGCGGGTTCGGGCGATGAGCAGCGCGACGTCGTCGGTGGGGAGGCGTTCCTTCGGCAGCAGCGCCTCGACCACGGAGCGGCAGGTGTCGTCCAGGGAATCGTCGGTGTGGGTGAGACATTCGTGCAGGCGTTCCAGCGCGGCGTCGATGTCGCTGTTGCGCGCCTCCAGAAGACCGTTGGTGTAGAGCGTGAGCAGGCTGCCCTCGGGGAGGTCGAGCTCGTACGTCTCGAACGGCAGCCCGCCCAGCCCCAGCGGCGGACCGGCGGGCAGGTCGAGCACGGTCACCTCGCCGTCCGGGGTGGACACCATCGGTGCCGGGTGACCGGCGCGTGCCAGGGAGCAGCGCCGGGAGACCGGATCGTAGACCGCGTAGACGCAGGTGGCCCCGAGTATCTGTTCCACCGCGGACCCGCCGTCGGTGTTCGCCTCCAGCTCGGTGGACAGCAGACTGACCAAGTCGTCCAGCCGCGCCACCACCTCGTCCGGTTCCAGGTCGAGGCTGGCCAGGGTGCGCACGGCGGCGCGCAGGCGGCCCATGGAGGCCGCGGCGTGGATCCCGTGGCCGACCACGTCACCCACGACGAGTGCGACGCGGGCCCCTGACAGCGGGATGACGTCGAACCAGTCACCGCCGATGCCCGGTTCACCGCTCGCCGGGAGGTACCGGCAGGCCACCTCGACAGCCGGCAGGTCGGACGCGGCGCTCGGCAGCAGACTGCGCTGCAGAGTCAGCGCGGCGCTCTGCTGCTGGGTGAAGCGGCGGGCGTTGTCGATGCAGACGGCCGCACGCGAGGAAAGCTCGTGGGCCACCGCGGCATCGTCGTCCTCGAAGGGCTCCGAATGACGGACCCGCCACAGGCTCACCACGCCCAGGGCCAGGCCGCGAGCCACCAGGGGCACCACGATCAGCGAGTGGACGCCGAGACCCATGGCGATCTCGATCCGCCGCCGGTCCATGGCGTACCACTCGGGCCGGAGGGACAGCAGCCGTTCGAGAATCGGGCGACGCTCGGTGAGGCACCGCGCCTGCGGGGAGCCCGGGAGGAGCGGGACCACCTCGCCCTCCTGGTACGGGACCCGGCGTTCCGGGGGCGACAGGGCTACGCGGAGCAGGGCGCCTGTCACACCGGGGCGGGGCTCGTCACCAAGTGTCACCGGCTTGAGAAGGTCGACCGAGCAGTAGTCGGCCAGGCCGTCGGCGGCCACCTCGGCCAGCTCCCGGGCGGTCTGCGCCACGTCCAGTGAGGTTCCGATCCGGGCGCCCGCCTCGTTCATCAGGGCGAGCCTGCGCCGGGCCCGGTGGCGGTCGGTCACGTCCTCGATCGTCTCGGCCACGCCGAGAACCCGGCCCGCGGGGTCTTCCATCCGGAACGCCGAGACGGAAACGATCCGTTCCCGGCCCGGATCATGGCGTGCGCGGGCCGACTGCTCCGTGAAGATCAACGGCTCGCCGGTCTCCAGGACGTGCCGTACCCGTTCCTCGGCCGGACCCGCGTCCTCGTCGACCATGAATTCGCGAGGGCGACGGCCCACCGGCGCCTCGGCCGGGACACCGCTCGCCTTTTCGATCGCGCGGTTGACCCGGATCACCTTGGTGTCCGTGCCGTGGACCACCAGGCCGATCGGGGACCGGTGGTACAGGCCGTCGAGCAGCGCGCGGTCCCGCTGCCAGGCGATGACCTCCGCGGCGGGGGCGCCGACCAGGAACCACTCCTGAGCGTCCCCGTCCCGGGTGATCGCGCGGGCCCGGAAACCCATCTCCACCCGTTGCCCGTCGCGGTGCCGCACGGGCAGGACCCCGAACCAGCCGCCCGTCCTCATGGCCTCCACGACGACGGATCGCACGATCGGCAGGTCACGGGCGTCCACGAGGAGGTCCTGCCACGCCCGTCCGAGCACTTCCTTGGCCGGATAGCCCAGCAGGTCCCGGGCACGTGCGCTCCAGCCGACCACGGCGCCCCGATGGTCGAGCACGGCCGAGGCGCCGCGTTCGAGGGCGAACGGATCTTCGGGGCTCTCGCTGAAATGCATCGACGGCATCCCCATGGCCACCACCTTGCCTACGTGACTTCGATGTTCCTCCCAGCGGTCTCCGTTCGCGACTCTCCCGTCGACTCGGCCGGTGGTCCGGCAGGAGCGACAGGGCGACGCTCGGTGCGGGCGACGGTGCGGGCGACGGGGGGTGATCACGTTCGTTGTCCCGGGGGACGACCTGGCCGTGGCGCCACGCCGGTGACGATCGACGCCACGGCCGCCGGACCGGGCGACCGTCACGCGGCCGCGACCACACGCGCCGGTCACCCGGGCCTGAGGGGTCCGGTCAGCACGTTCAATGCCGTCGCGACGTCCAGCGGGAGGAGTTCAGCCGTCCGCCTCGGGCACGCCTGTCGGGCACGAGACACCGGTCCCGCAAGCCGTCGCGGGTGATCCCGATGGCCAGGACAGCCTCCTGACCGGCCTTCGCCGCCCACCCGCGGCGATACGTCATCCACGGAAAGGACGGCTTGATCCATGCCAAGCCGCGCTCACGAACCTCTTGCGACTGTCGGGCCATGTCGGCCACGGCGTCGGAAGCCGCTGTCCGGTCTCGTCCCCGACAGCTCTTTGAGGGAGAGAGCGCTGGCGCAATCGCTACAAGGCGTCGAACGGGGGCACGATACGGACGATGATGACGAGTGGGGCGCGCGGGGCGACGAGGAAGTAGAACCATCCGCCGGCCGCGTCCATACGACGTAGACCGCCCGGTCTTGGGCCGTTGCCGAGATCACTGATGTCGACTCCCGTACTGGCGAGCTCGACGAGCTGGTCGGCCAGGCGTTCGACTTCCGCCACGACGTAGACCGGGAGGCCGCCCGCCACGTGGTCGTGATCAGGGTCGTATTCCCAGTGCCAGTCCGGACTCACCGGGTCGAGAGACCGACGGCCGCGTGGGCTTCCTCGAGAAGCCGTCCGATCTCGGCGGCGGCCTGCCGTGCCTGCACGGCGTCGCCCGCTTCAGCGGCGTCCTCCCAGCGGCGGAAATCCGCAGCCAGGCCGGGCTGGCGTTGGATGTGGACATAGATGGCCCACTGGGTGATGAATCGCCGGAGAGGGGCCAGATCGGACCCCTGCCGGGACTGGTCGGCGGCCTGGTCCAGTTCCCGCGTGAAGGCGGGGAGCGAGGCGGGCGCGATCTGACTGACGGCCTGCCTCAGCGTGGCGACCGTCGCGGGCGGCTGGGGGATGAGGGGTTGCTCAGCGGCTGGGGTGGTCATGGATGCTCCCATGGGCGCGATTCTGTCCCACGCCTCAGCCTATCGGGCACGAGCATTTTCGCTCCGCTCGAACGAGTGAGGCAGAAGCGATTCAGCTTTCGCACGGACCGGCCCGGGGGTGAAGATCTCTGCACGGGTCCATGAGCCTATCCATCGCCCGGGACTGAACACCCCGTACAGCCGGACCAGTCGGCGCGAGCTTGCAGACCTACCGTTCTGTGGCCTCTTGGACAGGAGCGATCCCCGTCGGGCAGGACGCCCCCCGGTTCGTCCCGAACGGGTCACCGAGCTTGACCCCCGTCCCGTCGATCCCGCAGTAACCGTCTATGTTGCGGTGAAGATACTGCTGGTGGTACGCCTCCGCCGGATAGAAGGTGCGGCCCTCCGCCGGGAGGAGTTCCGTGGTGATCGTGCCGTGGCCCGAGCGGGTGAGGGCCTTCTGGTAGGCATCGCGGGAGGCTCGCGCGGCGGCTGCCTGGGCGGGGGTGTGGGTGTAGACGGCGGAGCGGTACTGCGTGCCGGAGTCGTTGCCCTGGCGGAAGCCCTGGGTCGGGTCGTGGGACTCCCAGAAGAGTTTCAGGAGCTCCTCGTACGAGACCTCGGCCGGGTCGTGGACCACGCGGACGGCCTCCGTGTGGCCGGTCAGGCCCGAGCAGACCTCCTCGTACGTGGGGTTCTCGGTGAAGCCGCCCTGGTAGCCGACGAGCGTCGTGTACACACCCTTCGGCAACTGCCAGAACTTGCGCTCGGCGCCCCAGAAACAGCCCAGGCCGAAGTCGGCGATCTCCAGGCCCTCGGGGTAGGGGCCGAGGAGGGTGGTGCCGAGGACCGTGTGCCGGCCGGGGACCGTGAAGATCGGCTCGGACCGGCCGGACAGGGCCTGCTCGGCGGTCGGGAGCTGAGGGGTGCGGCTGTACGGGAACATGCGGTCTCCACGGGTCACGGGGGCACGAGGCCGAGGGGGGTGGGGTCCGCCGCCTACAACGCGGGAGCCCCGGCCGGCATTCCGTTCCGGCCGGGGCTCCCGGCGCTCGCGTGGTGCCCCGCTCAGCGGGGGAGGGACGCGGGACTGCCCCCGTTCGCCTCGTACCCGGCCACCGCCAGCGCGCGGTACACCGCGTAGTCCGCCGCCGGGTCGGATGTGAGGGTCCAGGGGAGTGCGCCGACGTGGCCGTCGACGTGCACCAGCTGGTTCATGGCCTCCGCCCACCGCTCACCGCGGACCAGGAAGAGCACCAGGAGGTGGCGGACGTGCGCGAGCATCGGGTCGTCCGGGCGGGCCGCGTGCACCGCGAAGAGCGCGCCGTGGACCGCCTTGGTGACGACCTCGCTCTGATAGAAGCTGCGGACCAGGTTCACCTCGGGCAGGTGCTCGAAGACCGCGAAGAGCGGCATGGCCGCGAGCAGGGAGCCGTGCGGGGCGCGGGCGGCGGCGGCCTCCGCGAACGAGTACGCCACCTCACGCGAGCCGTGCCACTTCTCGCACCAGTAGTGGAGGGCCGCCAGGTGCGCGCCCATGTGGGAGGGCGCGCGGTCCAGGATCTTCAGCCACAGCTTCTCGAACTCCGCCTGGGGATAGGCGAGACCCCGGGCCACCGACAGCTCGATGATGTACGGGATCGGGTCACCGGGGGTGAGCAGCGCCGCCTCGCCGCAGGCCGACCTCGCCTCCTCCATGATGATCCGGAACTCGTCCGTGCCCGGCGTCGACGTCCGCCACGCCTGCTGCACCAGGAACTCCGCGTGCACCGCCGCGCCGCCCGCGTCCTTGGGGGTCTCGGCCCGCCACACGCGAAGCCACTGCCCGCCCGGCGTCTCACTGACCCCGCCGGGGCGCTGCTGCAGCTCCAGCGACGCGGCGCCCGCGAAGGCCTGCACCCGCTGCCAGCGCGTCTCGCCCGCGGTCTCCGTGCCGGCCAGGAGCTGCGCGGCGGCGCGGTAGTCCTGCGTGTGCTGCACCACGTCCAGGACGTCGAGGAGATCCGCGTCCGGGCCCGGCATGCGGATGTCCAGCTCCTCCTGGCGCAGGAATCCGTAGTTCGCCGGGTCCGCGGCGTCCGGGTCGCCGGGCGAGACCAGCTGAATACCGGCGCGCCGACGCCTGAGGACCGGCAGCAGGACCAGGCTGAACAGGGCCAGTGCCATCAGGACCCAGAGAATTTGCATGTCTCAAGCGAACCAGACGGGTCCGACAATTGGCCAACCCGGTCGGAAGGGGGCCCGGCCGGCTGCCCCGCGCGGGCCTCCGGGTCGGCGCGTGGCGACCGTGCGGAGGCGTGGGCCCTCACCAGTCCCGCGGGCGCACTACGCTCGGGACCCATGAGCGACAGGCACATCAGTCAGCACTTCGAGACCCTCGCGATCCACGCGGGCAACACCGCCGATCCCCTGACCGGCGCGGTCGTCCCGCCGATCTACCAGGTCTCGACCTACAAGCAGGACGGCGTCGGCGGGCTGCGCGGCGGCTACGAGTACAGCCGCAGCGCCAACCCCACCAGGACCGCCCTGGAAGAGAACCTCGCCGCCCTGGAGGGCGGTCGCCGCGGCCTCGCGTTCGCGTCCGGACTGGCGGCCGAGGACTGCCTGTTGCGTACGCTGCTGAGCCCCGGCGACCACGTGGTGATCCCCGACGACGCCTACGGCGGCACCTTCCGCCTCTTCGCGAAGGTCGTCTCGCGCTGGGGCGTGGAATGGTCCGTGGCGGACACCAGCGACGCCGACTCCGTACGGGCCGCCCTCACCCCGAAGACCAAGGCGATCTGGGTCGAGACCCCCTCCAACCCCCTCCTCGGCATCACCGACATCACCGCGGTGGCGCAGATCGCGCGCGAGGCGGGCGCCCGTCTCGTCGTCGACAACACGTTCGCCACCCCCTATCTCCAGCAGCCGCTCGCGCTCGGCGCGGACGTCGTCGTGCACTCCCTCACCAAGTACATGGGCGGACACTCGGACGTCGTCGGCGGCGCGCTGATCACCGGCGACCAGGAACTCGGCGAGGAGCTGGCTTACCACCAGAACGCGATGGGCGCGGTCGCCGGGCCCTTCGACTCCTGGCTGGTGCTGCGCGGCGCCAAGACGCTCTCGGTGCGCATGGACCGGCACAGCGAGAACGCCACGAAGGTCGCCGACATGCTCACCCGGCACGCGCGCGTGACGCGGGTGCTGTACCCGGGCCTGCCGGACCACCCCGGTCATGAGGTCGCGGCCAAGCAGATGCGGGCGTTCGGCGGCATGGTCTCCTTCCAGGTCGAGGGCGGCGAGGAGGCGGCGGTCGAGGTCTGCAACCGCGCCAAGGTGTTCACGCTCGGCGAGTCCCTGGGGGGCGTCGAATCCCTGATCGAGCACCCGGGGCGGATGACGCACGCGTCCGTGGTGGGCTCGGCCCTGGAGGTACCGGGCGACCTCGTCCGGCTCTCCGTGGGCATCGAGAACGTCGACGACCTGCTCCAGGACCTGCAGCAGGCCCTCGGTTAGGAGCCGGCCGGTCAACGGCGGGACGGCCGGATCACCGTCCGTCCCGCGCCGGTCACCAGTCCGTCAGCGGTGGGGTCGTCTGGGACGGCGGCTCCACCCAGGGCCGGGCCGTCGCAGCCCAGACGACGAAGGCCACGGTCGCCGCGAACAGCAGCAGCCACATCAGGCGCCGCGCCAGCGTCCTGCGGCGCAGCATGCGACTCCCGAGGCGCACGGCCTCCGTGTACAGATCGGGCGGCACCCTGGGCGGCGTTCGCTCCAGCAGCCGCCGTACGGCCGTCTCTCGCTCGTGCAGGGTCACGAGGGCGCCACCTCCACCACCGCCGGGGCCGGCCCGCGCGGCGGGTGGAGCAGGGTCGCCGTCGCGCGGGCGCAGACCGCTCTCACGCGTTCCGTGGGCAGCCCGAGCAGGGCCGCCGCCTGTTCCTCGGCGATACCCTCGTACAGCCTGAGGACCAGGATCAGCCGTTCCTGGGGTGTCAGCCGCGCCAGGGCCCCGCCGGGGGCGGGGCGGGTCCGCCCGAAGCCTCCGTACTGGTGCCAGGCGCCGCGTGCGAAGCGCACGGCGAGGTGCTGGCGGGCCCGGTCGTACGGGTCCTCGCCACGCAGCCGGTCCCAGGAGGCGTACGTGTGGGCCAGCGCCAGCGTCAGCAGGCGCCGCGCGCGCGGGTTGGCCTCCGGAGGTTCCGCCGTGAGCAGCGTGGCGGCATGCAGCAGCCGCCCTGCCGCGCCCGTGACGAATGCCTCGAACTCCCGGGCCCGGCGGGCGCCTTGGGACGCACGCCGTTCTCGCAACACGCCTCCCGCCCGAGGGCGACCCTGAGGGGAATGTGGCTCCGGCCACGTACGACAGCCCGCACCGTGTGCGACAGGAGCCCGGTCTCATATGAGGCCAGACGTGGCCTTCCGGTCAAGAGCCCGGCGCACATCACGCGCGCGTGCGCGGCGCGCGGTACGCGCGTGCGGGGGCGGCGCGGGCGCGGGACTCCGGGTGCCGGCGCGACTCCGGAAGGTTCGCGGAGTCCCGGGAGACCGGGACGAGGCGCGGATGCCGGGGAGCCGGGGGAGGGGACGCCCAGGGGGAGGCGGCGGGTGAGGGGAAGGCGTCAGGACGTCGGCCGGTCCGGCGACGCCACTCCCGTGGTGGCCATCCGGGCCGAGAGCGCGCCATTGAAGCGCATGAGGAGCGCGCAGAAGACCTCGCGCTCCTGCGGCTCCCAGTCGTCCGTCAGTTCGGCCATCAACTGGCGCCTGGAGGAGCGCACTTCCTCGAGGCGGGCGTGCCCGCGCGGCGACAGCTGGAGCACCACGGCGCGACCGTCCTCCGGGTGCGAGGTGCGCTTGACGAGGCCGGTGTCGACCAGCGGCGCCACCTGCCGGGTGACCGTCGAGGAGTCGATGCCCATGCTCGCGGCGAGCGCCTTGACGCCCATCGGGCCTTCCTTGTCGAGGCGGTTGAGCAGCAGGTACGCGGCGCGGTCCATGGAGTTGCGCACCTGCCCCACCCCGCCGAGCCGGGTCTGTTCGGCACGGCGCGCGAACACCGCGACCTCGTGCTGCAGCGTTTCGAGAAGACCGGTGTCACCGACGGTCGTCATGTCCATCGACATCTCTGGTGTTGTGGGCATGGCCGGGGGCTCAATTCATGCGTGGGGAGCTGGGTTGGGGGACAGGGTACGCGGCTGGGAGGCGGGTCGTACCGGCGCTGCGGAAACCAGTCTCGGAGGGTGGTCACACAAGGAGCCCCCATGCGTGAACTGCGAGACTGGTGGTCATGAGCTACAGCACGACTGACTCCTTGCCCAGGGTGACGTCGGACGACGTACGCGGTGCCCAGAAGATGCTGTCGGGCGTGGCGCGGATGACCGCGATGGAGGGCAGCAGGTACCTGTCCCAGCTGGTCGGCGCCCCCGTGCACCTCAAGTGCGAGAACCTCCAGCGCACCGGTTCGTTCAAATTGCGTGGCGCGTACGTGCGGATCGCGGGGCTCCTGCCGGAGGAGCGCGCGGCCGGTGTGGTCGCGGCGAGCGCCGGGAACCACGCGCAGGGGGTGGCCCTCGCGTCCTCGCTGCTGGGCGTGCGTTCGACGGTCTTCATGCCGACCGGGGCCCCGCTGCCGAAGGTCGCGGCCACCCGCGACTACGGCGCGGAGGTGAGGCTGCACGGTCAGGTGGTCGACGAGACGCTGGCCGCCGCCCAGGAGTACGCGGCCGCCACGGGAGCGGTGTTCATCCACCCCTTCGACCACCCCGACATCATCGCGGGCCAGGGCACGGTGGGTCTGGAGATCCTGGAGCAGTGCCCGGAGGTGCGCACCATTGTCGTCGGGATCGGTGGCGGCGGGCTGGCCGCGGGTGTCGCGGTCGCGGTGAAGTCGATCCGCCCCGACGTGCGGATCGTCGGAGTGCAGGCGGCGGGCGCCGCGGCGTACCCGCTCTCGCTGGCGGCGGGTCGGCCGGTGCCGGTCGCGAACCCGGCGACGATGGCCGACGGCATCAAGGTCGGACGGCCGGGAGACGTGCCGTTCGAGATCATCCGTGACCTCGTGGACGAGGTGCGCACCGTCTCCGAGAACAGCCTCTCCAGCGCGCTGCTGCTGTGTCTGGAGCGGGCGAAGCTGGTCGTCGAACCGGCCGGCGCGAGCCCGGTGGCGGCGCTGTTGCAGGAGCCGGACACCTTCGAGGGGCCGGTCGTGGCACTGCTGTCCGGCGGAAACGTGGACCCGCTGCTGATGCAGCGCATCCTGCGGCACGGCATGGCGGCGAGCGGCCGCTACCTGGCGGTCACGCTGCGGCTGACGGACCGTCCCGGAGCCCTCGCCACACTTCTCGGGGTGTTGTCAGTGGCGGACGCTAACGTCCTCGACGTGAGCCACGTGCGAACCGATCCCCGGCTCGGGCTCACGGAGGTGGAGGTCGAGCTGCACCTGGAGACGAAGGGTCCGGAGCACTGCGCCGAGGTCGGCCGCGCCCTGCGCGAGGCGGGCTACACGGTCATCGACTGAGGTCGAAGGCAGGTCCCGGGCCGGGTCGGACACCCTCTCGTCGTCCCCCGGAAAAAACTGTTGAGCAACGCGATACATCGCGTTACGGTGTGTCTTCCGTCCGCCCTGCGCGACGGAGCGTAGCGGGCACGGGCCTGTGCGGATGAATCGGCGGAAGCCACAAGAAACCCCAAGATCTCGCTGGATCCAACAAGAAATCAGCTGAACTCAGCGTGAAAATCCCCAAAGAGGTGGAGAACTCACATGCCAGGCGCCATCTACGCCGAGGGTCTGGTCAAGACCTTCGGTGACGTAAAGGCTCTGGACGGCGTCGACCTCGATGTACCCGAGGGCACCGTCCTGGGCCTCCTGGGGCCGAACGGCGCGGGCAAGACCACCGCCGTCCGCTGCCTGACGACCCTGCTGCGACCCGACAGCGGCAAGGTGATCGTCGCCGGTGTCGACGTGCTCAAACACCCCGACGAGGTACGGCGCAGGGTCGGCCTGTCCGGACAGTTCGCCGCGGTCGACGAGTACCTGACCGGCCGCGAGAACCTCCAGATGGTCGGCAGGCTCTACCAGATGAGGTCCAGGGCCGCGAAGGGGCGGGCCGTCGAGCTGCTCGAACAGTTCCATCTGACGGACGCGGCCGACCGCCCCGCGAAGACCTACTCGGGCGGCATGCGCCGCCGGCTCGACCTGGCCGCCGCGCTGGTCGTCTCGCCGCCCGTGATGTTCATGGACGAGCCGACGACGGGCCTCGACCCGCGCAACCGCCAGCAGCTGTGGGAGGTCATCAAGCAGCTCGTCTCCGGCGGTACGACGCTCCTGCTGACCACCCAGTACCTGGAGGAGGCCGACCACCTCGCGCACGACATCTGCGTGGTGGACCAGGGCCGTGTCATCGCGCGCGGCACCGCCGACGAGCTCAAGGCGCGGACCGGCGGCGAGCGCGTCGAGGTCGTCGTGCACGAGCGCGAGCACATGGCGACCGCCGCCGGGGTGCTGCGCGGCTTCGGCAAGGGCGAGAGCACCGTCGAGGAGCACACCCGCAAGCTCACCGTCCCCGTCACCGGTGGCGCGAAGCTCCTCGCGGAGGTCATCCGCGAGCTGGACACCCGCGGTATCGAGATCGACGACATCGGCCTGCGCCGGCCCACGCTCGACGACGTCTTCCTCTCCCTCACGGGCCATGTGGCCGAGGTGAAGGAAGAGGAGCACGACGAGGCCGCGGACGCGAAGGGCCGCAAGGCGAAGAAGGAGTCCGTGAAGTGAGTGCCGTGACAGACGCCGCCCCCGTGGCGGTCCCCAAGGGAATCCTCGGCCAGTCCGTGCGCGACTCCCTGGTCATCGCCCAGCGCAACCTGATCCGTATGTCCCGGATCCCCGAGATGCTGATCTTCGGGCTCATCCAGCCGATCATGTTCGTGGTGCTGTTCTCGTACGTGTTCGGCGGTTCCATGAACATCGGCGGCAGCACGGACCCCTCCACCTACCGCGAGTTCCTGATGGCGGGCATCTTCGCGCAGACCGTCACCTTCGCCACCGCGGGCGCCGGCGCGGGCATCGCCGACGACATGCACAAGGGCCTCATCGACCGGTTCCGCTCCCTGCCGATGGCGCGCGGCGCGGTCCTGACCGGCCGTACGCTCGCCGACCTGGTGCAGACGGCCCTCACCCTGTTCGTGCTCGCCGTCGTCGCCCTGCTGGTCGGCTGGCGCACCCACACCAACGTCGGGGAGGTGCTCGGCGCCTTCGCCCTGCTGCTCCTGACCGGGTACGCGTTCACCTGGATCGGCGCGCTCATCGGCCTCTCCGTGCGCACCCCCGAGGCGGCCACGTCCGGCGGGCTCATCTGGCTCTTCCCGATCACGTTCGTCTCGAACGCGTTCGTGGACTCCAGCAGGATGACCCCCTGGCTGCGCCATGTCGCGGACTGGAACCCGTTCAGCGCCACGGTGCAGGCATGCCGCCAGCTCTTCGGGAATCCGGGGCTGTCCCCGTCGGACGCGTGGCCCATGCAGCATCCCGTCTGGGCCTCGCTGATCTACTCGGTCCTGATCATCCTGGTCTTCCGGACGCTGGCCGTACGCAAGTACCGGTCCGCCACGGCGTGACCGAACCGGCGGACCGGGTCGGCGGGTCGGCGACCGGGGCCCTGGTGACAGGGGACCGGACATGAGGGTGCCCCCGGCGTGGGCCGGGGGCACCGTCGGAGCGAAGGTTCCGGGACCGGGGTTCGGCCGTGCCCGGTGGGGGGCTCAGCCCTGGTAGGGCACGGCCTTGAGGATCTTCACCGAGGCGGGCTTGCCGTTCGGCAGCTCGTACCGGGCGTCCTCGCCGACCTTCTTGCCGTTCACGCCGGAGCCCAGGGGGGACTGCGGCGAGTACGTCTCGATGTCGGCGCTGGCGTACTCGCGCGAGGCGAGCAGGAAGTCCAGCGTGTCGTCCTCGTCGCCGTCGAAGGCGATGGTGACGACCATGCCGGGGGCGACCACACCGTCCGCCGCGGGGGCCTCGCCCACCTTGGCGTTCTCCAGGAGCTGGGTCAGCTGGCGCACACGGAGCTCCTGCTTGCCCTGCTCCTCCTTGGCCGCGTGGTACCCGCCGTTCTCCCGCAGGTCGCCCTCCTCGCGCGCGGCCGCGATCTTGCCGGCGATCTCCGTGCGCGCGGGACCAGACAGGTACTCCAGCTCGGCCCTGAGCTGGTTGTACGCCTCCTGGGTCAGCCAGGTGACGTTCTCGCTGGTCTGGGTCACAGGTGCTCCTCGTAGGTACTGGGAATACAAAGCATCGCCCTACCCAGAAGCATGTTCTTTCACGGGTGGGCGAAACCACGAGCCTAACAATTCAGCGGCTCAAGGGGGAGGACATAAGACATCAGAATTACGTCAAGCCAGGTCAGGGCCGGTATCGCGGCTGAGCTGACCGGCGATGTCAGCCGGCGTGGCAGCCGAGGAGCTCCGCCGTGCTGCCGCGGGAGGTCGTACGGAGCGTGACGACCTTGTCGATGCGGGAGGCGTCCTGGTCGAAGCGGAAGTCCGCGCGGCCCACCTCCGCGCCGTCGGCGCTCTGCGAGCGGAGGGTGCAGTAGCCGTGGGCCTTCGCGTCCTTGTGCACCTCCAGGTGCACCTGGACCGAGTCGGCCGAGGCGTCGAAGGTGATCACCTGGGCGCTGATCTTGTTCTCGCCGACGTAGTAGTACGCGAACCAGCCGATCAGGGCGAGCAGGGCGACCCCCAGTACGCTGCCGAGGATCCGGAGTTTCCGGTCGGCCCGCTCGTCCGCGGAGCGGCCGTACCGGCCCTCGGGCAGCTGCGTGCGCGCCGTACTCATGATCGTCCTCTCGGCAGGGCCGGGACCGGGGCATGGCCGAGGTCCTGGGAGGGGCCCGGGGACCGGGCCCCGGAATTATTCGCCCCCCGATTCCGTCACTATAGAAGCCGCCCATCGCGCTGATTCACGCCGGGCGCCGACAGCCGACCCAGGCGACAGCCGACTGACCGAGGATTGAGTCTTGACTGACCAGCTGCGACTGATGGCCGTGCACGCCCACCCCGACGACGAGTCGAGCAAGGGCGCGGCCACCATGGCGAAGTACGTGTCCGAGGGGGTGGACGTGCTGGTCGTGACCTGCACGGGCGGGGAGCGCGGCTCCATCCTGAACCCGAAGCTCCAGGGCGACACGTACATCGAGGAGCACATCCACGAGGTACGCAAGAAGGAGATGGACGAGGCCCGCGAGATCCTCGGCGTCAAGCAGGAATGGCTCGGCTTCGTCGACTCGGGCCTGCCCGAGGGCGACCCGCTGCCGCCGCTGCCCGAGGGCTGTTTCGCGCTCGAGGACGTGGACAAGGCGGCCGGCGAGCTCGTCAAGCAGATCCGCACGTTCCGTCCCCAGGTGATCACCACCTACGACGAGAACGGCGGGTACCCGCACCCCGACCACATCATGACGCACAAGATCTCGATGGTGGCGTTCGAGGGCGCGGCGGACACCGAGAAGTACCCGGAGTCCGAGTACGGCCCGGCCTTCCAGCCGCGGAAGCTCTACTACAACCAGGGCTTCAACCGCCCGCGCACCGAGGCGCTGCACAACGCGCTGCTCGACCGTGGCCTGGAGTCGCCGTACGCGGACTGGCTGAAGCGCTGGAGCGAGTTCGAGCGCACCGAGCGCACGCTGACCACGCATGTCCCGTGTGCCGAGTTCTTCGAGATCCGGGACAAGGCGCTGATCGCGCACGCCACCCAGATCGACCCCGACGGCGGCTGGTTCAAGGTCCCCATGGAGATCCAGAAGGAGGTCTGGCCGACCGAGGAGTACGAGCTCGCGACGTCCCTCGTCGATACCTCCCTCCCCGAGGACGACCTCTTTGCGGGCATCCGCGACAATGCCTGACATGAGCGCAAGCCTGGCACTGACGCACCTCGTCCCCCTCGCCAAGGAGGTCGACGAGAACAAGGTCACCCCCGGCGTCCTCGGCTTCATCGTCTTCGCGGTGATGGCCCTGGCCGTGTGGGGTCTGATGAAGTCCATGAACCGCCGACTCGGCAAGGTCACCTTCGAGGAGGACGTGGCCAAGGACACCGCGGCCACCGGCAAGGGGACCGGCGGCCCGGTGGGCGGGAAGGCCACCCCCGCGAAGGGCTGAACCCCCGTCGCGAGCGGTCCGCGGGGACGGCGGCGGAGGGGCGTACTCCGGCCACGGAAGGCCGGGGTGCGCACCCGCGCGGCCGCTCCCGCGGACGAGGACGTCCGCACGCGTGGACACCGTCGCCGAGACGATGACCCGTACCCCGTACTCCCCGTGCCCCGGGCCTCTCCCCGAACGGACCGCGCGACGGACGTTCTTCCCCGCCCCCGATCGGCACCCGGCCCTAAGAGACCCGCCCGACCGACACCCCCATGACCTCCCGGGCGTGCCGGCTGGGCACCATCCGCAGACGCCAGGCCTGCCATCCCGCGTCCAGGTCGGCCCCCCGCTCCAGCAGGAGCTGGTACGCCTCGACGTAGTCGTCGAGCTTCCCGTCGCGGGAGGGGTGGCCGGAGCGCGCGAGCTGGGCCAGTTCCTCCAGGGCGACGGCGCTGCCCACCTCCAGGCCGCCCGCGGACGCGTACGGCAGCAGCGTGCACCTCAGGAACCTCGCCCAGTCCTCGCCCCGCCGGTCGCCGTAGGAGGCGAAGAGGCCGGCCGCCTCGTCGCACAGCGCGAGGGCCTGCGGCGTACGGGCGTTGCCGGCGTCGACCACCGCCAGCTCCAGGCACGTCCACGCCTCGCCGTGCGCCACGCCGATGCGGTGGAAGTCGGCCCGCGCGTCCACCAGCAGCTGGCGGGCGAAGCCCGAGTTGCGCAGCGAGCCGGTCTGGGCGGCGCGCTGGTCGCGGGTGACGCGGGCCGAGTGGTGGCGCGCGCACGCAAGCCCGTAGACGTCCCGCATCCGGGAGAACATCGAGCGGGAGCGCTCCAGTTCACGGACCGCCCGGTCCAGGTCGCCGGTTTCCTCCAGCGCCTGGCCCAGGTAGTACACCGTCCAGGCCTCCCCGCGCGCGTCCTCGTTCTCCCGGTGCCGGGACGCCGCCTGGCGCAGGCCCGTGACCGCGGTGGACGGGTCGCCGTCGACGAGGCGGGCGCGGGCCAGCTGGGTCAGCGCCCAGGCCTCGCCGCGGGCGTCGCGGGTGCGTCCGTACAGATCGAGGGCCTCGCGCAGCTCCCGCTCCGCGCGCGGTACGTCGCCCATGCGCAGGCCCAGCTGGCCGAGCTGGAAGTGGGCCCAGGCCTCGCCGTGCACGGACTCGCCCTCGCGGTGCAGGACCAGGGCCTCGGTGAGCAGGGTCAGGGCCGTGGCGATCCGGCCGCGGTCGCGTTCCACCGCGGCCAGCGCGTGCATGGTCCAGGCGCGGTCCGCCGCGAGGTCGGGGGAGACCTGCAGGTCCATGGCCTCCTGGAGTCTGGCCGCGGCCTCGGTGAGGTTGCCCTGGTGGTGCAGGGTGATACCGAGCGAGCACAGGGCGCGGGCCGCGCCCGCGTCGTGGTGCGCCTCGAAGTAGAGGTTCACCACGGACGACAGGGTGGTGTGGGCCTTGTCCAGTTCGCCGAGCTGGCGGGCCGCGATGCCGGTGCGCCACTGGACCGAGCGGACCAGCAGCCCCTGGTCGACCGCCTGCGTCAGCTCGCTGATCTCGCCCAGGCGGTAGAGGTCGCCGCGCAGCAGGCAGTAGTCGCACAGCGCGCCCAGCAGGTGCAGTACGGCCGCCTGGTCCACGCCCTCCGCGTGCCGCAGCGCCGCCGTGATGAAGCTCGACTCGTCGTCCAGCCAGCGCAGGGCCGCGTCGAGGGAGGTGAACCCGTGCGGGCCGAACTGGTCGGCCCGGGTGGACGTCTTGCCGTCCACCAGCCGGATCACGGAGTCCGCCAGCTCGGCGTAGTTCACGATCAGGCGTTCCTGCGCGGCCGTCCGCTCGGAGGGTTCCTCCTCGTCCAGCAGCCGTGCCTGGGCGAAGGCACGGACGAGGCCGTGCAGGCGGTAGCGGCTGCCGCGGACATGGTCGATCAGGCCCGCCCGCGCCAGCGCCGTCAGGTGCCGGGTGGCCTCCGGTTCGTCCGTCGCCAGCAGGGACGCGGCCGCCGCGGTGCCCAGCGAGGCCCGGCCGGCCAGCGCGAGGCGGCGCAGCAGCCGTCGTGCCGCGTCGGTCTGGTCCGTGTAACGCAGCCACAGCGCCCGCTCGACGGGCTCCACGGGACCGTACGCCCCGAGGTCGGCGGCCAGCCCGCGCGAAGTGCGGGGGCCGAGCGAGGAGCCGGCGAGTCGCAGCGCCAGCGGGAGACCGCCGCACAGCTCCCGCACCTGGTCGGAGGCTTCGGCGTCGTACGGGTCCGACGCGTCCTGGGACGCCGCGTTCAGCAGCTCCTCGGCGCCCGCCGCGTCGAGCGCCTCGACGGGGAGCTGGTGCACCCAGGCGGGGAGGTCGGCGGGCAGGTCGAGTGCCGTACGGGCGGTGACCAGGACCAGGCTCTCCGAGCGTTCCGGGACCAGGGCGCGCACCTGTTCGGCGTCGGAGGCGTCGTCGAGCACGATCGTGACCGGCAGGCCCGTCAGATGCTGGTGATACAGCTCGCCGAGGCGTCTGACCTGCTGGTCCGGTGAGGAACGCTCACGGAAGAGGAGCTGCTCCCGGGGTGCGCCGAGCCGGTTGAGGAGGTGGAGGAGGGCGTCGCGGGTGGTCAGGGGCGCCTCGTCGGTGCTGTCGCCGCGCAGGTCCACCACGCACGCGCCCCGGAACTGGTCCCGCAGGCTGTGCGCCGCCCGGATCGCGAGGGTGCTGCGGCCGGAGCCGGGCGCGCCGTGCAGCACCACCACCGTCGGTTTCGACTCCGTGCCGGCGCGTGCCGCGTGCACCCACTGGGCGACCCGCGCCAGCTCGGTCCGGCGCCCCGCGAACGGACCGGCCGGCTCGGGCAGTTGCCCGAACGACTGCTCCAGCACGCTGCGCCGGCGCGCGGCCGCGCTCTTGTCCGTGCGGCGCAGTTGCGGCGCACCCTGTTTGGCGCCCGCGGAGGCGCTGACCACCCGCTGCTGGTCGAGGAAGGGGCGGATGCCGCGGACGTCCAGGGCGGTCAGCCACTGCAGGCGCAGCTGCTCGGGACCGCCGGGCCGGCCCAGCGCTCCGGCCCGGCGGCTCGCGGCGGGCACGTGGGAGGCCGTCACCTTGAGCACGGTGGTCGCCGCGGCCACCACCGCGACCGTCGCTCCCGCGCCGAGCGCGATGCCCGCGCCGGTGCCCAGCGCCAGGTCGGCCGCGCAGGCGGCGACCGCGGCGACGGCCGCCACCAGCAGCGGAGTTCCGGCGCCCTCCCGGGCGTAGCGCTGTGCGAACGTCAGCCGGCCGGCGTCCGCCGCGTCGAGGGCGCGGGTGTAGGCCCCGTACTCCTCATCGGCGGCCCGGCCCAGGGTGTCGAGCTCGGCGCGGGCCCGTGACAGGAGCACGGTCCCGTCCGTACGTCCGCCCGAGCGCCGTACCTCTTCCTCGACGGCCCGGGCCAGCAGCCGCTCGGCCTCCGCCCGGTGGCTGTCCCGCATGTAACGTCCCCCTCCGGCGGCAACTCCTTTGCGGCCCAGTGTCGTTGGTAGGAGCCGTGAGCGCGAGAGGGCCGCGATCACCGGAGGGCGGGACGCGCCCGGTGAAGTGGCGCTTCCCCGCCGTGCCGGACGGCGGGGAAGCGCGGAAGCGTGAACCCCGCCCCGGAGATCGAGAAGGGGGTGGGATGCCGAAGGGAGCGCGGGGCCGGGACGATCTTCCAGCGCTGTCGGACGGCTCCCAGGCCGACGGTGCCGGAGAAGGGCGCGGCGGCCTGTTCGGCACGCCGGTGGAAGGGGACGCCGGCCTTGGCGTACCGGTCCACCTTCACGATCCGGTCGATGGTCTCCGAGCCGGGCGGCACGACCTCGGCGACCAGGAGCCGTACCGCTCCGCGCTGATCTGCGTACGCATCCACGCGGGCGCCACCGTCCCGGCGGTCACGGTGTACTTCCTTCGAGGAGCCCCGACGGGTCCGGCGCTGCCGGGCCCGGCCTACTGTCCTGTGGTGCCGGGGCGCCCGATGCGCGAGAACGCCAGACCGCGGGAGGCCACCGTGCCCGCCTCGTCCCCCACGTGCGGGCACACGAGTGCGGTTCGGCCGGGCGAGGCGGAGTCCATGCGGGCCTCGCCGACGGGGCCGGCCGTTGTGAGAGGCTGGGCCGTATGAACCGGTTGGCTGGTGTGACCTCGCCTTATCTCCTTCAGCACGCTGACAATCCGGTCGACTGGTGGCCCTGGACGCCGGAGGCTTTCGAGGAAGCGCGGCGGCGTGACGTACCCGTTCTGCTGTCGGTCGGCTACTCGGCATGTCACTGGTGTCACGTCATGGCACACGAGTCCTTCGAGGACGAGACGACGGCCGCGTATCTGAACGAGCACTTCGTGAGCGTCAAGGTGGACCGCGAGGAGCGCCCGGACGTCGACGCGGTCTACATGGAGGCCGTGCAGGCGGCCACCGGCCAGGGCGGCTGGCCCATGACCGTCTTCCTGACGCCCGAGGCCGAGCCCTTCTACTTCGGGACGTACTTCCCGCCCGCTCCCCGCCACGGCATGCCCGGCTTCCGCCAGATCCTGGAGGGCGTGCACGGCGCCTGGACCGAGCGGCGCGAGGAGGTCGCCGAGGTCGCGGAGAAGATCACGCGGGACCTCGCCGGGCGCGAGATGAGCTTCGGGGACGACCAAGTGCCCGGCGAGGAGGAGCTGGCCGGGGCCCTGCTCGGGCTCACCCGGGAGTACGACGCGAGCCTCGGCGGATTCGGCGGGGCGCCCAAGTTCCCGCCGTCCATGGTCGTGGAGTTCCTGCTCCGCCACCACGCCCGCACCGGCTCCGAGGGCGCCCTCCAGATGGCGCGGGACACCTGTGAACGGATGGCGCGCGGCGGCATCTACGACCAGCTCGGCGGAGGGTTCGCCCGGTACTCCGTCGACCGTGAGTGGGTGGTTCCCCACTTCGAGAAGATGCTGTACGACAACGCGCTGCTGTGCCGTGTCTACGCGCACCTCTGGCGCGCCACCGGGTCCGAGCTCGCCCGCCGGATCGCCCTGGAGACCGCCGACTTCATGGTGCGTGAACTGCGCACCGCCGAGGGCGGTTTCGCCTCCGCGCTCGACGCCGACAGCGACGACGGGAGCGGCCGGCACGTCGAGGGCGCGTACTACGTGTGGACGCCCGGGCAGCTGCGCGAGGTCCTGGGGGACGACGCCGAACTCGCCGCCGAGTACTTCGGGGTGACCGCGGAGGGCACTTTCGAGGAGGGGTCCTCCGTGCTGCAACTCCCCCAGCAGGAAGGGGTGTTCGACGGCGAGAAAGTGGCAGGTGTGCGACGGCTGCTGCTGGCCGCCCGGTCGGAGCGCCCGGCGCCCGGCCGTGACGACAAGGTCGTCGCCGCGTGGAACGGGCTGGCCGTCGCCGCGCTCGCGGAGACCGGCGCGTACTTCGACCGCCCGGACCTGGTGGACGCCGCGATCGGCGCCGCCGACCTCCTCGTCCGTCTGCACATGGACGACCGCGCGCGGCTGGCCCGTACCAGCCGGGACGGCCGGGCGGGCGCGAACGCGGGGGTGCTGGAGGACTACGCCGACGTCGCCGAGGGATTCCTCGCGCTGGCCTCCGTGACCGGCGAGGGCGTCTGGCTGGAATTCGCGGGGTTCCTCCTCGACCATGTGCTCGCGCAGTTCACCGACCCCGGGTCGGGCGGCCTGTACGACACCGCGGCCGACGCGGAGCAGCTCATCCGCCGCCCCCAGGACCCGACCGACAACGCCACACCCTCCGGCTGGAGCGCGGCGGCCGGCGCCCTGCTCTCGTACGCCGCGCACACCGGTTCCGAGCCTCATCGCGCCGCCGCCGAGCGGGCGTTGGGTGTCGTGAAGGCGCTCGGGCCGCGTGCTCCCCGTTTCGTCGGCTGGGGGCTGGCGGTCGCGGAGGCACTGCTCGACGGGCCGCGCGAGGTCGCGGTCGTGGGACCGGCCGGTGACGCCATGACCCGGGCGCTGCACCGGACGGCGCTGCTGGGCACCGCGCCGGGTGCCGTCGTCGCCGTGGGCGCCGCGGGAAGTGACGAGCTGCCGCTGCTCGCCGACCGCCCGACGGTGGACGGGGAACCGGCCGCGTACGTCTGCCGCAACTTCACCTGTGACGCTCCGACGACCGATCCCGACCGTCTCCGCACGGCTCTGAGCGGCTGAAACGGCTGGCCCCCGGACACGGCGGATGTGACACACCGTCGTGCCCGGGGGATTCGGGGATCTGGGGGGATCTGTTGCTCACGTCTGCCTTCATCGCTGCCGTTTCGCCGGCCCTTTTCCGACGGCAAGGTGCTGCTGATCGCCGGGTCCGGCAACAGCGAGGAGAACGTCGTCGCGGGCACCTCCACCAGCGCGGTCCACGACCCGGCGAACGGCACGTAGAAGGTGATCCCCACGCCGAAGGACATGTTCTGCTCGGGGCACGTCCAGCTCGCCGACGGGTGGGTGCCGGTGATGAGCGGCGACAGGCGTTCCCGGTCGGGGGCGGGCACGGCTGCGAGGGGTACGCCGATGATCCTGATGCGGGACAGGCGGCTCTTCTGCTCGGACACTCACGTCTTCGGCAACGGCACCCCGGGTACCGGGTCGGCGATCTACGACTGCGACGCGAACACGGTGACGGCGATCCCGGGGCCGCGGAGCATGGACGAGCGCGACCAGTCGAGCGTGGACGGGCGCGTTCGTCTACAGCACCCGTCCGAACTCGGCGAGGGCGCGCCCCACGATGGCCTCCAGGTTCTCGTGGTGCGCGCCCCTCCAGTAGGCGCGCCCGCACTCCCGGCACTGCGCGAACACGTCGTACGACCGCTCGGTGCCGTCCTCCAGCTGGCCGGCGACCTGGTCCTTGGCGGCCTCCCGGAGGAGACCGTTGCAGGCGGTGCAGCGCGTCCAGGGCCGCAGCTCGGGTGCGAACCGGCCCAGGACGTCCCGGAGTTGGTCGTCCGGCCGGGTGCTGTAGACGAACGCGCCCGCCCACAGCTCGCGGCGGCGCAACAGCCCCCGGTCGCGGCTGAGCATGACGCGCCGCTCGGCCGCAGAGCGGGTGGCGAGGGCCGGGTCACCGATGTCCGTGGACTCGTAGGCGGTGTCGACGCCGAGGAGGCGCAGGCGGCGGGCGAGGGTGCCGAGGTGGACGTCGAGGAGGAAGCGGAGCGGGGCGCCGGGGACCCGCTGAGGGCGTTCGACCGCTCGGACGTGCACGGACTCGCCGGCCGCCGGGACGTGCGACACCGGGACGTCCCGGCCGTCCACGACCAGGGCGCCGACCTCGGTCAGCGGGACGCCGAGCGACTCGACGACATGGCCGAGGGTCGAGGAGCCGTCGGTGGCGACGGCGGTGGCGCCGGAACGCCGCGCGTGGGGGACGAACAGGCCCAGCTCCGGGGCGAAGGCGACGAGGATCTCCGGTCCGTTCACCCGGTCAGGATGTCATGAGCCCTTTGCCACCGGCAGGCCGTGTTCCAGGACGTCCACCGCGCGCTCGACGACGTCGGCGAAGTCCTCCCGGTGGCCGCCCTCGGCCCAGTACAGCGAGGTCTCCATCAGGCCTCCGATCAGCGACATCGCGAAGACGCGCACTTCGAGACTGTCGGGATCCCGGCCGACGCGTTCGCCGATCGCCCGGCACAGCAGTCGGCCCGTGACGGACATGCTCTCCATCATCCGGGAGCGGACCGCGGGGATCTCGACCATCAGCCGGGCCCGCAGCCGGGTCACCTCGGGCTCCTCGGAGCTCCCGAGGCCGATGGCCTTGCGCAGCACGTACCGCAGGGAGTCGAACCACGGCTCGTCCGCGGGCCGTGCCCGCAGTTCCTCCTCGAGGAGCGTGTCGTACTCGTCCGTGAGGACGATGTCCTCCTTGGCCGGGAAGTAGCGGAAGACGGTGGACGGGGAGACCTCGGCCGCCTCCGCGATCTGCTCGACGGTCGTCGCGTCGTACCCCTGCTCCTGGATCAGCCGGTACGTCGCCTCACGGATCGCGATCCGGGTCTTCATCTTCTTCCGCTCCCTGAGCCCCGGCTGGGTGCCCGGGGCGGGAGGGGAGCTGTGTGCGGTGGCGGCCATGACGCTCATTGTCGGGCATCGGCGGTCGTCGGAGCCATGCCGGTGTCCTCCTCGGCGGCGGGGGCGGGGGTGGGCGCGGGGTTGGGCAGCAGGGCCGCGGCGAGCAGCGCGGTGGCGAGTGCCGCGATCCCGCTGACCAGCAGGACCAGGTCCATGCCGTGGATGTAGGAGGCGTCCGCGGAGGCGGCGAGCGCGTGGTCGCCGAGCCGAGCCGCGACCACGTGGGCGCCGACCACCGAGTCCGCGGCGGTGTCCGCGGCCGCGTGCGGCAGACCGGAGGTGTCGAGCCGGTCGCCGTACGTGCTCGCCATCAGTGAGCCGAGCAGCGCGATACCGATCGCACTGCCCACCTGGCGCACGGTCATCAGCAGTCCCGAGCCGCTGCCGGCGCGGTCGCGGGGCAGCGCGCCGAGGGCGGCGGACATCGCGGGCACCACGGCGAAGCCGAAGCCGAGTCCGGCGATCGACAGCCACAGGGCGGTGAAGCCGTAGCCGTCGTCGACGGCCGTACGGCTGCCGAGGACCGCGGCGAAGGCGAGGGTGACCAGGCCCCCGCTGATCACCGCCCGCGGGCCGAACCGCGCCAGCAGCGGCTGGGCGCCCCTGGAGGCGATGAGCAGTCCGCCCATCATCGGCAGCATCCGCACCCCGGTGGCGAACGCGTCGTGTCCGAGCACCGCCTGCAGATACTGCGGCAGCACGAACATCAGCCCGGACAGCACGAACATCACGAGGGTCGCCGCGAGCGTGTTGAGCAGGAAGCCGCGCCGGGTGAGAAGGGAGAGGTCCAGCATCGGGCGGGGGCTGCGGCGCTCGCGGAGGACGAGCAGCGCGATCAGGACGAGGGAGGCGGCGAAGAGGCCGAGGATCAGCGGATCGCCCCAGCCGCGCTGCGGGGCCTCGATGATCGCGTAGATGAGGAGGCTGAGGCCGGCCGCGGTGAGCGCCGTGGAGACGATGTCGACCTTGGGCGAGGCGGGGTCGCGGGTCTCGGGGAGCAGGAAGACGCAGGCGGCGATGCCGATCGCGGCCATGGGCACGTTGACCAGGAAGACCGAGCCCCACCAGAAGTGGTCGAGCAGCCAGCCGCCGAGGATCGGTCCGAGCGGCAGGCCCAGCGCGGAGGCGGCGGAGACCGCGCCGACCGCCTTGGTGCGCTCCTCGGGTCCGAACAGCGACGGCAGGACGGCCATCGCGAGCGGCATCACGAGCGCGCCGCCGACACCCATCAGCGCGCGGGCGACGATCAGCGGGGTGACGTCGTCGACCAGCGCGCCCACCAGGGAGCCGGCCAGGAAGACGCCGAGGCCGGTGATGAGCATCCGGCGCCGCCCGAAGCGGTCGCCCAGCAGGCCGGCCGGGAGCATCAGCGCGGCGAAGACGACGACGTAGGCGTCCGCCATCCACTGCTGTTCGCCGGTGCTCGCGTCCAGGTCACGGGCCATCGTCGGCAGCGCCACGTTGAGGATCGTCATGTCGAAGCCGAGCACGAGCATGCTCGCGACCAGGGCCCCCAGGGCCCACCAGCGGCGGGGATCGCGCCCCACGGTGTCATTCTGAGTGAGAGTCACCATGAAATGAAAGTAACTCTCAAAAGATGTCGACTGTCAATGGGGTGTGTCTGTCGGTACGGTGTGTCTGCCGGGTGTCTGCCGCAGCCTGCCGGTGCGCCTGTGGGTGTCGGCCGGTGCCCGCCGGGGTGTTTTTGGGCACGGCAAAGGGCCGCGGCTTGCGAGCCGCGGCCCTGGGGTGGCCGGAAAAGGGTGCCGGGAAGAGGCCGGCCGGCGGGGTCAGCCGTGCTGGTAGGCCACCAGTGAGATGCCCACGTAGTGCACGACGAACGCCGCGAGGGTGAGGGAGTGGAAGACCTCGTGGAAGCCGAACCAGCGGGGGGAGGGGTTGGGGCGCTTGATCCCGTAGATCACTCCGCCCGCGCTGTAGAGCAGACCCCCGACGATCACCAGGACGAGGACGGCGATCCCGCCCGTGCGCATGAAGTCCGGGAGGAAGAAGACGGCGGCCCAGCCCATCGCGATGTAGCAGGGGGTGTAGAGCCAGCGGGGGGCGCCGACCCAGAAGACCCGGAACGCGATGCCGGCCGCCGCCGCGCCCCAGATGCTCCACAGGAGCCACTGCCCCTTGGCCTCCGGGAGCAGCAGCATCGTCAGCGGCGTGTAGGTGCCCGCGATGATCAGGAAGATGTTGGCGTGGTCGAGCCTGCGCAGGACGCCGTCCATGCGCGGGCTCCAGTCGCCGCGGTGGTAGAGCGCGCTGACCCCGAACAGCAGGCAGGCGGTCAGGACGAAGATCCCGCAGGCGATGCGGGCGCGGGTCGAGCTCGCGAGGGCGGTGAGCACCAGGCCGGAGATCAGGACGGCCGGGAACATGCCGAGATGCAGCCAGCCGCGGAGTTTGGGCTTGACCGGATGTGATTCCGGCTGCGACAGGGGTGGCGCTGCGGGGCCGCGGCCTGTGGCCGGCGAGTCCGTGGGCGCGTCGGGGACGGGCGCAGTCATACGCCGAATCGTACCTACGGAACCGTAAGTTACGTATCAGTACGCCGCGCCGACCGGTCAAGAACGGCCATCTTCTCACGCTGCTGCCGCGCCGCACCGCTCAGGCAAAAAATCCTTCAGCTGAACCCCGTGTGGACGCAAAGAAGCGCGGGTACACGTGGCGATGCTCACTCCGCTCAGGTGTGAGGCCCTCTGGACATATGGGCGGATGCGTCGGATGATCAAATGAGTGCGGTCGGCACCGGATGAGCGCCAGGGTTCCCTCACCGTGAAGCATCCGGGTCGCAGCCCCCAAGGGGCACAACAAACAAAACCCCTCATCTAGGAGCAATCGTGGCGCGCGACATCGCGGCTCCCTCCACCGTTCCCACCCAGCACAAGGACCTGATCTCGTGGGTCAACGAGATCGCCGAACTGACGCAGCCGGACAGCGTGGTCTGGTGTGACGGATCCGAGGCCGAGTACGAGCGGCTGAGCGACGAGCTCGTGCGCAAGGGCACCTTCAAGAAGCTCGACCCGATCAAGCGCCCCAACTCCTACTACGCCGCTTCCGACCCGACCGATGTCGCGCGGGTCGAGGACCGGACGTTCATCTGCTCCGAGAAGGAGCAGGACGCGGGCCCGACCAACCACTGGAAGGCGCCCGCTGAGATGCGGGAGATCTTCACCGGCGAGCAGGGAGTCTTCCGCGGCTCGATGAAGGGCCGGACGATGTACGTCGTCCCGTTCTGCATGGGCCCCCTCGGCTCCGACCTCTCCGCGATCGGCGTCGAGATCACCGACTCCGCCTACGTCGCCGTCTCCATGCGCACCATGACCCGCATGGGACAGCCCGTCCTGGACGAGCTCGGCACCGACGGCTTCTTCGTGCGTGCCGTGCACACGCTCGGGGCGCCGCTCGCCGAGGGCGAGGCCGACGTGCCGTGGCCGTGCAACTCCACGAAGTACATCTCGCACTTCCCGGAGACCCGCGAGATCTGGTCGTACGGCTCGGGCTACGGCGGCAACGCGCTGCTCGGCAAGAAGTGCTACGCCCTGCGCATAGCCTCCGTCATGGCACGGGACGAGGGCTGGCTCGCCGAGCACATGCTCATCCTGAAGCTGACCCCGCCGCAGGGCGGGTCCAAGTACGTCGCCGCGGCCTTCCCGAGCGCGTGCGGCAAGACCAACCTCGCCATGCTGGAGCCCACCGTCTCCGGGTGGACGGTCGAGACCATCGGTGACGACATCGCGTGGATGCGGTTCGGCGAGGACGGCCGGCTGTACGCGATCAACCCCGAGGCCGGTTTCTTCGGCGTCGCGCCCGGCACCGGTGAGCACACCAACGCCAACGCGATGAAGACGCTCTGGGGCAACTCGGTCTTCACCAACGTCGCGCTGACCGACGACGACGACATCTGGTGGGAGGGGATGACGGAGGAGACTCCCGCCCACCTCACCGACTGGAAGGGCAACGACTGGACGCCGGAGTCCGGTACCCCGGCCGCCCACCCCAACGCCCGCTTCACCGTCCCCGCCGACCAGTGCCCGATCATCGCGCCCGAGTGGGAGGACCCCAAGGGCGTGCCGATCTCGGCGATCCTCTTCGGCGGGCGCCGCGCCACGGCCGTACCGCTGGTGACGGAGTCCTTCGACTGGAACCACGGTGTCTTCCTCGGCGCGAACGTCGCCTCCGAGAAGACCGCCGCCGCCGAGGGCAAGGTCGGTGAACTGCGCCGCGACCCGTTCGCGATGCTGCCGTTCTGCGGCTACAACATGGGCGACTACATGGGGCACTGGATCGACGTCGCCAAGGACAAGGACCAGGCGAAACTCCCGAAGATCTACTACGTGAACTGGTTCCGCAAGAACGACGCGGGCAAGTTCGTGTGGCCGGGCTTCGGCGAGAACAGCCGTGTCCTGAAGTGGATCGTGGACCGTCTCGACGGCCGTGCCGAGGGCGTCGAGACCCCCATCGGCGTCCTGCCCGCCAAGGGCGCCCTGGACACCAAGGGACTCGACCTGTCCGAGTCGGACCTCGACTTCCTGCTCACCGTCGACAAGGAGGTGTGGCGCGAGGAGGCCGCGCTCGTGCCCGAGCACCTCAACACCTTCGGCGAGCACACCCCGAAGGAGCTGTGGGACGAATACCGGGCGCTGGTGCAGCGTCTGGGCTAGGTCGTGTCCGTCCCTTCCCGCCGGGCGCCCGCCGCCCGGCGGGGAGAGGCCGACGCGCCCTCCGCGCCCCACCCGCTCCGCGGCCGGCCGGACTTGCCCTGACCTGCGACGTCGCCAGGGCCGGCCGCGGTGACAGCACCCCGCCGGGGCTCCGCACGACCGTGTGCGGGGCCCCGGCGGCCGTCATCACCGCACCGGGCCCGGAGCCCCGGCCGGTCACTGCGAGCGGCCGCGGTCCTCCAGATAGCGCGTGTGCGTCTCCTGACGCCGCGCCTCCGCCTCCCGCAGGGCTCCCGCCAGCCGGTCGGCCTCCTCGTGCAGCAGGGTGAGCTGCCGTTCCAGATGCCGTTCCGGCGGCTCCGTGCCGGGCGTCAGCCTGGTCCACCACCGGGTCCGTACGAAGGTGTCGACGGCCTCGGGAATGTCCTGCCGTACGGCACGGGACAGCGCGTGCACGCCCTCCGGGTCGCGCACGAGGACCTCGGCGACCCACCCGGGGTCCAGCAGCGCGGCCAGGAGCTCGCTCAGCTCGGTGAGCCGGCCCGCGGCCGCCGGAGGCAGCTCGACGCCGTCCAGGTACCCGCGCAGCGTGGCGAAGTCGGCCCGCAGTTCCTCCAGTTGTGCGGAGGGGTCCGGGAAGTCCGGGAGCGGCGGGCGCTCCGGCGGCGCGATCAGCGCGCCCGCGCCGTACAGACCCGCGACGACGACGGGCCAGTACACGCCCGCCAGCCCCGTGAAGGTCAGCGCCAGCCCGCCGAGCCCGCAGGCGCTCCCGGCCAGGTTCTTGCGGGACTCCAGATAGCCCACGAACCTATTGGTAGCCACGGATCTCCTCGAAGGCGCCGTCGAGCGAACCCTTGCGGGCGTCGAAGAGACGGCCGCCGGTCAGGTCGGCGATGTGCCCGAGCTCGCTGCGGTCGGAGTCGCCGAAAAGGATCGGGAAGACGGGGATCTCCCGCTGCGCGCCGGGCAGTTCGCGGTAGAAGCCGTCGAAGTGCCCGGGACCCGAGCCCGTCGTGTTCTCGCCGTCGGTCATCAGCACGATCGACGTGAACGAGTCGTCGTCGGCACCCAGATGCTCGTACGCCTTCTCCAGCGAGGTGTAGATCGCGGTGTCGCCGGAGGCACTGAGCGCCCGGGTGTCCGCCCGGATGCCGTCCAGTCCGGCCCCCGGGTCGGCGGGCCGCACCAGGTGCGTGCGGACGCTCTTGACGTTCGATCCGAACGGCATCAGCGTCACCTCCTCGCGTTCACGGAAGTCGCCCGTCAGGGAGGTGAGTGCCTTCTTCAGCCGGTCGAGCCTGCTGCCGCGCATCGAGCCGGAGGTGTCCAGCACGTACACGGTGCGGGAGGGCCGGCGGAGTTGGTTCTCGTACGAGTCGAGGAGCCGGTCGGCGACGGACCGGCTGCCGGGGAAGGGGAGTTCGCGCCGTCTGCTCGTGTCGAGACCGGCCGCCGGGGCGACGGAGGCGACCACCGGACGGCGCAGGGTGCGCTCGGTGATGAGCCGCTGGACGGCCGGGGTGCGCAGCGCCTCGGTGAGACGGCGGACGGTCTCCCGGGTGTTCTTGTCCGTGGCGGCGAGCGAGGAGAGCGGATAGTCGGCGGTCACGACGCCGTCGCGCGGCCGGATGACCGTCAGGTCCTTCATCCCTTTGAGGACGGACTCGTAGTTGAG
This sequence comes from Streptomyces sp. NPDC057950, assembly GCF_042887295.1. Lineage (NCBI taxonomy): Bacteria > Bacillati > Actinomycetota > Actinomycetes > Kitasatosporales > Streptomycetaceae > Streptomyces > Streptomyces sp. NPDC057950. The sequence goes on along the minus strand of NZ_JBHVPP010000007.1, from coordinate 268,405 downwards.
CAGGGCGTCCACGGTGCCGCGGCGCCGGTACGCGCTCGCCAGCCAGCCGGAGGACCCCGAGGTCAGCTTCTGGCCCTTGAAGAACTCCTTGAGGCGTGGAGTCGCCTTGACCACGTCCCCCTCGGTGAGCGCCGACTGCGCTCCGGACAGGCCCGAGGCGACCGAGATCAGGGTGGAGAACCCGGAGTTGGAGCGGGCGGGGTCGGTCATGCCGTACGTCAGCCGGCCCTCCGCCACCGCTTTCTCCACCTGTGGCCAGGTGACGTCGTCCGGCTTCCAGCCCAAGGCCTTCACGGTCGCCGGCTTCACCCCGATGGCGACCGGACTCGACATGACCGGCGTCTCCGAGACGACCTTCTTCGCCGCGTCGGGCCGCAGCCGCAGATAGTCGTTGGACGACAGCCACAGCGCGTCGTAGGAGCCGTCGACCTTGCCGCGGGCGAGGAGGTCCACGGCGGCGAGGGTGCCCAGGTAGGTGGGGCGGACCGTGATGCCGGTGTCCTTGCGGACCTGCTCCAGCACCGGCCGCATGTCGCCGAGTTCGCTGGAGGCGAGGACGCGCAGGGTGCCGGGTTCGGGTGCGTTCTGCCCGGGCCGCTGCTCCTGCCGCGGGTGCGAGGTGCACGCCGTCAGCAGCGCGAGGACGGCGAGAGCGGTCAGTCGTGGTCTCACGCGGACCCTCCGTCCAGGGCGCCGCGCGACCGGCTGCGCTCCAGGTAGACGCTCGCCTGCTGGAGTTCCGAGGTGAGGGACTCCACGGTCGCCGCCATCGACTCGGTGGCCTGGACCTTGTAGGTGTCGATGGCGTCGAGGGTGCGGTAGATCTGCTGGAAGGCGGTACGGAGGGTCTCCGCGCCGACGGCCGGGTCGGCGGCGATGCGCTGGATCTCGCCGCTCTGCGTGGCGAGCATCTCGGCGTTGCCGCGGATCAGTTCCTCCGTGGTACCGCGCAACGCGTTGACCTGGTCGACGACCTTGCGCTGGTTGTCGAGCGCGGAGGCGAGCATCACGGAGATGCGCAGCGCCGAGACCGTGGTGGTGGCGGCGCGGTCGACGCCCTTGATGAGTTCGTCGTTGTTGCGCCGGACCACGTCCATGGCCAGATAGCCCTGCGCGCACACCGCGAGCTGGGTCAGCAGGTCCTGGTGCTTCTGGCGCACCGGGAAGAGGACGTCGGAGCGGAGGGTGTCGGCCTGCGTGGGGTCGGCGGTGTCGACGCCCGCGATGTGCTGCTCGACGGCCGTGTCCAGGGCCTGGGTCAGCACCACGTACTCCTGGAGCTTGCCCATCGTCTCCCAGAGCCGGACCCGCTCGGTCTGCAACGCCGCGTTGTCGCGCCGCAGTTCGTCCTGACCGCCGCGCAAGGAGCCCACGATCTTGTTCAGGGTGGCCTGCGAGGAGGCGTACTTGGCGACGTGGTCGCGCAGCTTGTTTCCGCCCGGCAGTCGCGACAGGAACTTGCGCCCCTTGCTCGCGGGCACGTCGCGCGGGTCCAGGTCCTCCACCACGCGCCGGAGTTCGACGAGCGAGCCCGCGACGTGCGACTGCGCGTCCTCGCCCTTCGAAGGCAGGCTGCGCAGGGTGCGCTCCAGCATCCGGTTGGACTGCGCGGCGGCCCCCCGCATCTCGCTCGCGCCCAGTCCCGCGATCTCCCCGACCTTGCCCGCGAACTCGGGTGAACGGGCGTCCAGGGAGGCGAGCCCGCCGATGTACTCGGCGGCCCGGCGCGCCATCTCGTCCTGCACGGACGGGTCGACGGGAACGAGCCCGCCGGCCTTCTCACGCGGCACGGGCGCGACGGCCTCGGGCGGCGTGAGGGTGAACGTGTCCTCGATGCTCATGATGTGCTTCCCCCCTGGCCCTTCGCCCGGCGGGCCATCTCGTGCAGCACCGCGGAGGCGGGCACGGGCGCCTGCCGGACGCCGGTCAGTTTCTGGTTGAGGTAGGTGGCGTGGGCGGCGGTCGCCGCCGTGAACTCCGCGCTCGCGCCCTGCGGACGGAACCCGTGCTTGACGGCCAGCCTGCGCAGAACAGGGTCGCTGCTGAGGAGTTCACCGAGCGCACGGCCGGCCTCCGTCAGCGGTACGACGGTGTGGTCGCTGTTCGCGGTGGTGTCCGGGTACAGGACCGTGAGGTCACCGACGTCGTCGCCCTGGGCGAGCAGCGAGGCGACCTGTGACTCGTACACGAGCACGAGCGGGTTTCCGGCCCCGCTGACGAAGTCCCGGAACGCGGCGTCCGTGCTGGTCTGCTGGGCTCCCTGGACGCTGATGAGCTTGCGCATGAGGGGCGCGGTGCGGTTGACGGCGGCGGTGTCCGCGGCGACCCGGCCGCCGTCGGCGACGTACGAGGCGGCGGCGAGGTAGAGCGCGCCGGAGTTGGAGGTGGCGGGGTCGGTGGTGGCGATGTACAGCGTGCCCGTCAGCTCCCCGTGCGCCCCGGCCCCCTTGAGCTGCTGCCAGGTCCGGTCGTGCTCGGCGGCCTTGAGGTACGCGGCCATCCTGAGCGTGCCGGAGCGCTTGCCGAGGGTCGCGAGCCCGTTCGCCGCCAGCACCTCGGCGGCGCTGCGGTGGGCGACGACCACGAGGGGCGAGTAGAAGGGGCGCGGCAGCGGCTGCCGCGCGTGGTACTTGGCGGCGAGCTCGTCGGCCGGGGCCTGGCTCGAGGGGAAGGCGAAGTCGTACCCCTTTAGGTCCAGGCCCTCCATGGCCCAGGACCCGGAGGTCTCCGTCTTCACGGTGTAGCCCTTGGCGGCGAGGGCCTTCACCACGTCGGGGTCGGCGAAGAACTCCGCCTTCTCCGAACCGATCACTCCGTGCACGGTCTTCGTTGCCGTGCCCGTGTCCTGACCTTCGCGGCCCGCTACGACGGCTGCTGCCACGCCGCCGATCAGCAAGGCCGCCAGGACGATTCCCACGATGCGTCTCACACCGAGGAGAATGCTCCCGGAATCCAACGTTCCCGGAGGCACCGGGTGAACGGGGAGTGACCGACCTATCCCGGTATGCAACCGGAACGGATCCCTCCTGCGGTGCGGCCCGTCACCAGGGCGCGGGGCCCGACGCCTCGACGAACACACGGGCGGGCGCGCCGGCTCCGGCGGCGGCCGTGGCGAGGACCGCTGACACCAAGACGGTCCGGCGTCCCGGGTCGTGGACGATCGTCGTGGACTGCGGCACCCTCACGGTGCCCGGCGCAGATCCGCGGATCACGGTCCGTTCGGCGGCGCCGGGCACGGAGGCGGCGGAGCGGCCGGCGCCGGTCGTGGCGGTGGGGCCGTGGACGACTGCCGTGACCCCCGGCTGACCGGGTGTGTGTGGCACCCGGTCCGCGCGTCGCTGCGGGTGCACGCGGACCGGGGCCGTAAGGGGAGAGCGCTGGGCTCAGTGGGAGGCGAGGGTGCGGGGGTCGGTGGCCAGCGCGTGGGCGTCCATGCGCTCGGCGGCCAGGATCGCGGCGGCCGTGTCCGCGCGGGAGGCGGCGACGACGAGGGCGCGTCCGGCGAGGGAGTGGGCGCGCTGGTGGAGGGCGGTGGCGCGCGGCTCGGGGGCGGCCGCGGACGCGCGGACAGGCGCCATGCCTCCCCGGAGCCGCGCGACCTGTTCGGCGAGCCGCCCGGCCGCGGTGTCCAGGTCGGGGGAGGGGGCGAGCGCGCGGATCTCGTCCGTCACCGCGAGGAGGGCCGCGAGGTGCCCGGCGAGCTGGATGTCCAGCTCGTCCTCGCGCGACCGGTGGGGGAAGTCCGAGGGCGTGCCGGGCGCGGTGTGGACCGACTTGGTGCGGATCGGTTCGTACATGGGACGGCCTCCTGTGCGCTCGCAGGAAACCATCCTAGCTTGGATTTCGTCTAAAGTTGAGCCAGGTCGCGCATCTGGATCCAACGGCCACGCAGGGTGAGGGTCACGGCTGGCCGTAACCGTCCAGGAAGGTGCCGATCCGGGTCACCGCGTCGGTCAGATCAGCCACGGTCGGCAGCGTGACCACCCGGAAGTGGTCCGGCTCCGGCCAGTTGAAGCCCGTCCCCTGGACGACCATGATCTTCTCGCGGCGCAGCAGGTCGAGCACCATCTGCCGGTCGTCCTTGATCTTGAAGACCTTCGGGTCGAGCCGGGGGAAGAGGTAGAGCGCGCCCTTCGGTTTCACGCAGCTCACGCCCGGGATCCGGGTCAGCAGCTCGTACGCGACGTCCCGCTGCTCCTTCAGGCGCCCGCCGGGCAGGACGAGCTCGCCGATGGTCTGCCGGCCGCTGAGCGCGGCGACCACGCCGTGCTGGCCCGGCATGTTCGCGCACAGCCGCATGTTCGCGAGGATCGTCAGGCCCTCGATGTAGGAGTCGGCGTGGGCGCGGGGGCCCGAGATCGACATCCAGCCGACGCGGTAACCGGCCACCCGGTACGCCTTCGACATGCCGTTGAAGGTGAGGGTGAGCAGGTCGGGGGCGACCGCGGAGGTGGGGGTGTGCGTCGCGTCGTCGTACAGGATCTTGTCGTAGATCTCGTCCGAGCAGACGAGCAGGTTGTGGCGGCGGGCGATGTCGGTGAGCCCGCGCAGCATCGCCTCGTCGTACACCGCGCCCGTCGGGTTGTTCGGGTTGATGATGACGATCGCCTTGGTGCGGTCGGTGACCTTCCGCTCCACGTCCGCGAGGTCGGGCATCCAGTCGGACTGCTCGTCGCAGTGGTAGTGGACGGCGGTGCCGCCGGACAGTGACACGGCGGCGGTCCACAGCGGGTAGTCCGGTGCCGGTACGAGCACCTCGTCGCCGTCGTCGAGCAGGCCCTGCATCGCCATCACGATCAGCTCGGACACGCCGTTGCCGATGAAGACGTGCTCGACGTCCGTCTCGATGCCGAGGGTCTGGTTGTGCATGACGACGGCACGGCGGGCGGCCAGCAGGCCCTTCGCGTCGCCGTAGCCGTGCGCCGAGGAGACGTTGCGGAGGATGTCCTCCAGGATCTCCGGCGGGCACTCGAACCCGAAGGCGGCGGGATTGCCGGTGTTCAGCTTGAGAATCCGGTGCCCCGCGGCTTCCAGCCGCATCGCCTCCTCGAGCACCGGGCCCCGGATCTCGTAACAGACGTTGGCGAGCTTGGTCGACTGGATCACCTGCATGTCCGTGAGCTTACGGCCGCGTAACGCCTCGCGGGGCGTGTTTTCCACCACGTGAGACGTGGTGTTTTGGGTGACTTTCGTCCTCTCTCGCGCCGCGGGCCCCGTGATCCCGGCGGTGCGCGCCCGTGTCCTGGCACAACGGCCGGACCGGTGCGCGAGCCGGGCCCGGGGAAGGGTCGATTCCCGTCACGGGCGGGATTCCCCCGAACGGGTCGGTGACCGCGACCACACGGTTCCCGCGGAGGTCGCCCGAGGCCGGAAACGACTCCTTGTCCGTCACGTCCCCTCGCTTCACAATGCGCATGACAAGACTGGCCGTGGCCGGAAGACCTCCGGCCGCCCAAGTCGCAAGAGGGGACCCCCACATGAGAAAGCCTCTCGTCGCCGCGCTGTTCGCCCTGGTGATCACCGGGGCGGGCGTGGCACCCGCGGTCGCGGCACCCGCACACACAGCCACCCCCGCACACGCCCCCGCACACGCCCCCGCACCCGCGTCCGCACCGGCCGCGCGGTCGTCGGCCGCCGAGTCGCCGGCCGGGAGCACGTCGGCCGTCCGGGCGCCGGCCGTCCAGGCCGTGAACTACGCGGGCACCGTCGCGCTCAGCAACTGCTCCGGCTCCGTCATCCGGATGCCCAACTCCGCCGACAGCGACCCCGCGCTCGTGCTCTCCAACGGGCACTGCCTGGAGACGGGCTTCCCGGAACCGGGTGAGGTCATCGTCGGCCAGACCTCCACGCGCTCCTTCACCCTGCTCAACTCCGCGGGGACGGGCGTCGCGACGCTGCGCGCGAGCAAGGTCGCGTACTCGACGATGACCGACACCGACATCACGATCTACCAGCTCACCCGCACCTACGCGCAGATCAGGAGCTCGTACGGGATCAGCGCGCTCACCCTCAGCGACACCCACCCCACCGCGGGGACGGCCATCAAGGTCGTCTCCGGTTACTGGAAGCGGATCTACAGCTGCAACGTCGACGGGTTCGTGTACCGCCTGAAGGAGGGTGACTGGACCTGGAAGGACTCGGTCCGCTACACCTCCGCCTGCAACACCATCGGCGGCACCTCGGGCTCGCCCGTCATCGACAACGCCACCGGCAAGGTCGTCGCCGTCAACAACACCGGCAACGAGGACGGCGAGCGCTGCACGGTGAACAACCCGTGCGAGGTCGACGCGGGCGGCAACGTCACCATCCACCAGGGCATCAACTACGCCGAGGAGACCTACCAGATCGTCCCGTGCTTCGGGACCGGCAACAAGCTCGATCTGAGCGCCACCGGGTGTGTCCTGCCCAAGCCGTGACGCCCGGCGGGGCGGGCGGTCAGGCCGTACGGCGGACCGCCCGCCCCGCCAGGACGTCCGTGCGCCGTCCGTCCTCGATCACGAAGCGGCCGTCGACCAGCACGTACGGAATGCCCGTCGGGAGCGTGCGCGGCGCCTCGAACGTCGACCCGGCCGCGACCGTGGCCGGGTCGAACAGGACGAGGTCGGCGCGGTAGCCCTCGCGGACCAGGCCGCGGTCCGGCAGCCGCAGCCGGGCGGCCGGACGGCCGGTGAGGTGGGCGACGCACTCCTCGAGCGAGAGGACACCCAACTCCCGCACGTACCGGCCGAGATACTGCGGGAACGTGCCGTAGGCGCGCGGGTGCGGCTTGTCGCCGCGCAGGATGCCGTCGGAGCCGCCGGTGTGCACACGGTGCCGCATGATGGCGCGCACGTTCTCCTCGTGGCCGACGTGCTGGAGGATCGTGGCGCCGAGCCGGTCGTCGAGGAGGATGCGGCGGGCGGTGGTCCAGGGGTCCTCGCCGAGCCGGTCGGCTGACTGCCGGACCGTGCTGCCGACGTACTGCGCGAGCGCCGGCTCGGTGACGCCGGAGATCTCGATCGTGTCCCACTCGATGGGGACGCCGTGGCAGCCGTCCGCGCCGACGACCTCCATGTGATGCCGGATGCGCTCGGCGCTCCCGTCGTCCGCCAGGCGCGCGAGCACCGCCTCGGGGCCGCCCTCGCTCGCCCAGCTCGGCAGCATCGCCACGAGGGTGGTGCAGCCGGGGGTGTAGGGATAGGTGTCGAGGCTGATGTCCGCGCCCTCGGCGAGCGCGCGGTCCAGGAGCGCGAGCAGTTCGGGCGCGCGGCCCTCGTTCACCCCGAAGTTCATGGTGGCGTGGGCGAGATGGAGCGGGCAGCCGGCCTCGCGGGTGAGGGCCACCATCTCCTCGTACGCCTCCAGGGCGCCCGCCCCGTACGAGCGGTGGTGCGGGCAGTAGTAGCCGCCGTGTCCGGCCACCACCCGGCACAGTTCGGTGAGTTCGGCGTCCGGGGCGTACATGCCGGGGGTGTAGGTGAGGCCGGAGGACATGCCGACGGCGCCCTCCCGCAGACCGTCGGCGACCAGCCGTCGCATGCGGTCCAGCTCCCGCTCCGTCGCCGGGCGGTCCTCCCAGCCGACGGCGAGCATCCGGACGGTGCCCTGCGGGACGAGGTACGCGGCGTTCACCGCGATGCCCTCGCCGTCGAAGCCGTGGTCGAGCCGGTCCAGATACTCGCCGACCGAGCGCCAGCTGAAGTCGATGTCGTCGCCGTACCCGTTCCAGCCGGTGATCGCCCTGCGGACCTCGGCGAGCGTGCGGTCGTCCACCGGCGCGTACGACAGCCCGTCCTGGCCGATGACCTCCAGGGTCACCCCCTGGGCCGCCTTCGCGGTGTGCTCCGGGTCGCGGAGCAGAGCCAGGTCGCTGTGGGCGTGCATGTCGATGAAGCCGGGCGCCAGGGCCAGGCCCTCGGCGTCCAGCACGCGGCGGGCGACCGGTCGCAGACAGCCGGCCGCCGCGCCCTCCTTGACCACGGTGGTGATCCTGCCGCCCTCGATCCCCACGTCGGCGCGGTACGAGGGGCCCGCGGTGCCGTCGACGACCTCCGCGTCACGGATGACGAGATCCATCATGGCGTGCGTCCTTTCCCGTGCCGGTTCTAGAAGAAGGTCCGTACGTAGTCCACGACCGTCCCGTCCGCCTCCACCACGGGGATCAGCTGCCACTTGTCGAAGGACGTGCACGGGTGCGACAGCCCCAGCCCCACCCAGTCCCCGACCTCCAGGTCCGCCTCCGGGGAGGTGGTCAGCCACCCGTGCTGGTCCGAGAGGCCGGTGACGGCGACACCGGTGGCGGGGCGCTCGCGGCCGTCCCGCCGGACCGCCTGGGCCTCGGGCAGATCGAGGTCGTAGGCCGCGTCCCGCTTGCCCGCGTTGACGAAGGCCTGCTCGGGGGAGGGCCGCGAGACGACCTGGGACCAGAGCCGGAACGCCGGGTGCAGGGCACCCTCGTCGGGGACCCGGGCGAACGGCGTCAGCCGGCGGTAGTGACCGTCGTCGTGCGAGACGTACGCGCCCGAGCGCAGCAACTTCAGGACGGGACGGGAGAGTTCGGGGATCTCCGCGAAGACGTCGGCCACCGCGTCGAACCAGGCGCTGCCGCCCGCGCTGACGACGATCTCCGGCACCCCGGCGAACCGGCCCGCCTTGTCGAAGTCCACCGCGAGCGCGGTGAGCCGGCGCAGCCACGTGTGCACGCGGTCGGCGTCGGCCTGCGGCACCTCGCCCTCGTACCCCGCCACGCCGACCAGCCGCAGCGTCGTCGTCGCCGCCACCGCGTCCGCGACCGCCGCGCACTCCGCCTCCGTCCGCACGCCGGTACGGGCCCCCTCGCCGGCGGCGAGCTCGACGACCACGTCCACCGGACGGGTGGAGCCGTGCAGCGCGGCGGCCATCAGCTCGACACCGCGCACCGAGTCGACGTAGCAGACGAAGCGGAAGTCCGGGTCGGCGGCGAGCTCGGCCGCGATCCGGCGCAGGGCCGCCGCGTCGACGAGCTCGTTGGCGAGGAAGACCCGCTGGACGCCGAACTCCCGGGCCACCCAGACCTGGTGGGGCACGGCGAGGGTGATGCCCCAGGCGCCGTGCTCGATCTGCCGGTGGAAGAGCTGCGGGGCCATCGAGGTCTTGCCGTGCGGCGCGAAGGCGAGGCCGTGGCGGGCGGCGTACGACTCCATCAGGGCGAGGTTGTGGGTGAGGCGCTCGGCGGAGAGGGCGAGCACGGGCGTGGTGAAGCCGTCGTCGAAGAGGTTGCGGCGCTGGGCGGTCAGCTCACCGACGGTCAGACCCCGGGCGTCCGGGGGCAGCCCCTTGAAGCGGTGGTCCACACGGTCCGCCGCGAGAGCGGCGAGGCGTGCTGCGGCGGTGTCGGCGCCCATGGGGCCTCCCTGATGAGGTGCGTTGCATAGGTTGCAACGGTCATTGCGTATGTCGCTCAGTGCTGTCTAACATCCCAGCCAACGCAGGGTCAACGGTGCCGCCGGGCGCCGTCGACCGCCAGAGCCGCGCGAGCGAGGAGCCCCCGTCATCGTGACCCCCACCGGACCCGCAGCTGCCGAGTCCCGTCGCGTCGGCGGCGCCCGCCCCGTCGACGTGGTCGCGCTCGGCGAGTCCATGGTCACGTTCCTGCCCTCCCGGCCGGGGCGGCTCGCCGACGTGCCCTCCTTCGACCGGGGGATCGGCGGCGCCGAGTCCAACGTGGCGTGCGTCCTCGCGGCCGCGGGGCACCGCGTGAAGTGGATCGGACGGGTCGGGGACGACGGGTTCGGCGACCATCTCGTCGAGGCCATCACCGGGTACGGCGTCGACACCTCCGCCGTGCGCCGTGACCCGCACCGCCCCACCGGAATCTACTTCCGCACCGCGGGCGACCGGGCCACGGACGACCACGAAGTCCTCTACTACCGGGCCGGCTCCGCCGCCTCCGCGATGTCCCCGGACAACACGCCCCGCGCGGAGCTGGACTCCGGACACGTCCTGCACCTCTCCGGCATCACCGCCGCGCTCTCCGCCGACTGCCTGGCCCTGCTCCGCGAACTGACCGCCCCCCGTCCCTCCCGCCCGCTCGTCTCGTTCGACGTCAACCACCGGGCCCACCTCTGGCCCCACCCGGAGACGGGCCGGACCGTCCTGCTGGAACTGGCCCGCCGCAGCGACCTCGTCTTCGTGGGCGAGGACGAGGCGGAGGAGGCGTGGGGCGTCACCGGCGGCCCCGACGCGGTCCGCGCCGCTCTTCCCGAACCCCGGGCACTGGTGGTGAAACAGGGCGCGGGGGGCGCGACGCTGTTCGAACGCGGCAGCGGTGGCGAGCCCGGCGGTGTCCGCGGTGCCGAGCCCGGCGGTGTCCGCGACGGCGGGCCCCGCGCGGACACCGTCACCCGCGTTCCCGCCCTCCGGGTCGACGTCGTCGCGCCCGTCGGCGCCGGGGACGCCTTCGCCGCCGGGTTCCTGTCCGCCACGCTGCGCGGACTGCCCGCCCGGGACCGGCTGCGGCACGGCCACCTCACGGCCGCCGCCGCCCTCACCGTCCCCGGCGACCTCGCCACGCCGCCGTCCCGCGACCACGCCGACCGGCTGGCCGCCCTGGACGACGAGGCGTGGGGGACACTTCGACTCGGCCCCGGCTGGACCGAAGCCGTCACGCGGGCCGACGAGGAGGTACGTACCCCATGAGCCAGACCGTCGACCGGGCGCTGAGCATCCTGCCGCTGCTCGCCGAGGGACCCGCCGACCTCGGCCAGGTCGCCGACCGTCTCGGCGTCCACAAGTCCACGGCGCTCCGGCTCCTGCGCACGCTGCACGAGCACGGCCTCGTCCACCGCCAGTCCGACCAGCGCTACCGCCTCGGCGCCCGCCTCTTCGCCCTCGCCCAGGAGGCCGTCGAGAACCTCGACGTCCGGGAGATCGCCCACCCCCACCTCGTACGCCTCAACGAGCAGTGCGGGCACACCGTCCACCTCGCGGTCCACGAGGACAACGAGGTCCTCTACATCGACAAGGTGGAGAGCCGCTACCCGGTGCGCATGTACTCCCGGATCGGCAAGCCCGTCGCCATCACCGTCGCCGCGGTCGCCAAACTCCTCCTCGCCGACCTGCCCGACGCCGAACGCCGCGCCTTCACGGAGAAGCTCGACTACCCCCTGTACACGGCCCGTTCGACCCCCAACGCCCCCGCCTTCCTCAAAGAACTGGCGGCGGTGCGCGAACAGGGCTGGGCCACCGACCTCGGTGGCCACGAGGAGTCCATCAACTGCGTCGCCGCGCCCATCCGGGGTGCCGACGGGCGGGTCGCCGCCGCGATGTCGGTCTCCGCGCCCAACGTCGTCGTCACCGCCGAGGAACTCCTCACCCTGCTCCCGCTGGTGCGCCGTACGGCGGACGCCATCAGCCGCGACTACTCCGGAAGACCCCCGAAGGACCCCAGCTAAGGACCCCCATGACCGAGAAGACCGCCCTCACCCCGAAGACCCACACCACCCCGCCCGCCAAGTTCTCGCACGGAGTCAGGAAGGGGAACATCCTCCAGGTCGCCGGGCAGGTCGGCTTCCTGCCCGCCGTCGAGGGCGAGCCGCCGACTCCCGCGGGCCCGACCCTGCGCGAGCAGACCCTCCAGACCCTCGCCAACGTCCGGGCCATCCTCGAAGAGGGCGGCGCCACCTGGGACGACGCGATGATGATCCGCGTCTACCTCACCGACGTCGACCACTTCGCCGAGATGAACCAGATCTACAACACGTACTTCGAGGAGCAGGGCCTCACCGCGCCCCCCGCCGCCCGTACGACCGTCTACGTCGGTCTGCCCGTGGGCCTCCTCATCGAGATCGACGCGCTGGCCGTCCTGAGCTGACGCCGGGCTCCGCTCTCTTACGCTCTTCCGCTCTTCCCCCGCACTCCGTACGTCATCACGGTGCGGCGCCCGTTCCCGGGGCGCCGCACCGCGATTCCCCCTGCCCCGAAAGACTCGTGGAATTACGAGGTCCCCCGTGATGTCCCTGCTCGCCGCCGCCGCGCCCGAGACCCCACCCCACACCGGTGGACTCATCGCCATCGTCCACGGCACCGCCGGCCTCCTCACGGTCGCCGCGCTCGGCATCCTGCTGCTCCTCTTCCTGATCATCAAGGTCAGACTGCAGCCGTTCGTCGCGCTGCTCGCGGTCTCCATAGCCGTCGGCCTCGCGGCCGGTCTCTCGGTCACCGAACTCTTCGGCACCGTCCAGCGATCCGACGCCGTCTCGCTCATCGAGTCCGGCATGGGCGGCACCCTCGGTCACATCGCGATCATCATCGGGCTCGGCACCATGCTCGGCGCCGTGCTCGAAGTCTCCGGCGGAGCAGAGGTGTTGGCCTCCCGGCTGCTCCAGCTCTTCGGAGAGAAGCGCGCCCCGCTCGCCATGGGCCTCACCGGCCTGATCTTCGGCATCCCGGTCTTCTTCGACGTCGGCATCTTCGTCCTCGCGCCGATCGTGTACGCGGCCGCCAAGCGCGGCGGCAAGTCGATCCTGCTGTACTGCCTGCCGCTGCTCGCCGGCCTGTCCATGACCCACGCGTTCCTGCCGCCGCACCCGGGCCCGGTGGCCGCCGCCGGTCTGCTCCACGTCGACCTCGGCTGGGTCATCCTGATGGGCATCGTCTGCGGCATCCCCGCCGTGCTCGCCGCCTGGGCCTGGGCCGCCTGGGTCGGCAAGCGGATCTTCGTCCCCGTACCGCAGGACATGGTCGAGGCAGCCGACGAGGCGAAGGCCGCGCTGGTCGAGGAGCAGCGGACCGCCGGCGTCACGCCGCGGGAGGCCCCGGTGCCGCTCGGCACGGTGCTGGCCATCATCGGTACGCCGCTGGTGCTGATCCTGCTCGCGACCTTCTCCTCGATCGCCTTCGACCCCTCCACCGGCCGTTCGGTCATCGAGTTCTTCGGCCACCCCTTCGTCGCCCTGACGATCGCGCTGCTGCTGGCGTACTACCTGCTCGGCATCCGTCGTGGCTGGTCCCGCAAGTCGCTGGAGACGGTGTCCACCGCCTCCCTCAAGCCGGTCGGCAACATCCTGCTCGTGGTCGGCGCGGGCGGGGTCTTCGGCGCGGTCCTCAAGGGCAGCGGGGTCGCCCAGGCACTTTCCGACACCTTCAACGACGTCGGCCTGCCGGTGGTCGTCCTCGCCTACCTGATCTCCCTGGTCCTGCGCGTCGCCCAGGGCTCGGCCACGGTCGCCATCGTCACCACGGCGGGCATCGTGGCCCCGCTGCTGACCGAGGGCGACCACTCCCAGGCGTTCGTCGCGCTGGTCATCATGGCCATCTCGGCGGGCTCCATCTTCGCCTCGCACGTCAACGACGGCGGCTTCTGGATGGTCGCCAAGTACTTCGGCATCAGCGAGCGGGACACGCTGAAGACCTGGACCGTCCTGGAGTCGGTGCTGTCCGTCGCCGGGTTCGCCGTGGCCGCCGTGGTGAGTGTGTTCGTATAACAGCCGCGTAGCTAAGCAGGGGCTGGCTGTGCCCGGCACAGGATCTTCGACCATACTGCCCGCTGTGGAGCAGCGCATAGGTTCGAAGAGCCAGCCCCTGGACGCCGCCGCGGTGAACCCGGCGTACATCCCCGGGCTCACGTCACCCGCCACGGCGGAGCCGAAGGACGCGGTCGTCGAGGAGGCCGTGTCCGAGGAGGCGGCTGTCGAGGACGTCGCCCCCGAAGAGGAGGTCTCCGCCGAGACCTCCACCGAGTCCGAGGAGGAGACCGACTCCGAGACCGAATCCGAGTCCGACCCCGAACCCGTTCCCGACGGACCGGTTTTCGAGGCATCCGACCGGCGTGCCTCGATCAAGGCCGACCACGGCGGCGTACGCCTTCGTCTGGACGACCAGGAGGCGGAGTTCCGCTGGGACGAGATCGGGGCCGTGGAGACGGAGTCGCCCCGGTTCGGGAAGCGGTTCACCGTCACGGTGCACACGCCGGAACGCCGTTGGTACCCGATCGAGATCGAGGCGACGGCTCGGTCCCGTTTCAAGGAGTGGGAGGAACAGCTCGACGCCGTGCTGGACGCCTACTTCGAGGAGGGGGCCCCGGAAGAGGACGCCCCGGACGGGGACATCCCCGTCGAGGACGCCTCCGTCGGGGACGCCTCAGCCAAGGAGGCGTCCGCCGAGGGCGACAAGGGCGTCAAGGGCGAGGACACCCCGGCCGAGGACACCCCGTAGGCGCGGGGGAACCGCGCGGCCGGCCGTACGCGGCCGCGCGGTTCCCCCCTGTCAAGGACCGCCCCGGTCAGGCGCAGTACTGTGCCTCCTTGCCGATGGACCGGTACATGCAGTCCGCGTTCTCCAGCAATTGGAGCACCGCGTCCCGGTTGCGTGAGGTCTCCCGCTCGATCACCTCGTCGGGCGGGTAGAACCCGCCGCCCGAACTGGTCGTCGGGTACATCTCGAAGGTGAAGTCGAAGATCTTCTGGGAGCCCCAGAGGTAGTCGTCGATCGAACCGTCGGTGATGTACAGGTCGCTGGACTGCTCCGGCGTGTACCCGTTGCCGGCGGCCATCTTCCGTCCGACGGTCCTGAACGCGGCGGCGTCGTCCGCGGTCATGCCGGTCGCGGTGTCGGCGGTGGTGTACCCGAAGGGCCACAGCACGAGTTCGCTGTACGTGTGGAAGTCGATCCCGGCCCTGATCTGCTGTTTGCCGCCGACGACACGGCCGCGTACGAAGTCGGCCACCACCTTCACCTCGGGCGCCGACTCGGCGGACGCGCCGCGGTAGGTCTCGGAGGACGTCGACCCGGACGAGCCGCCGCAGCAGCCCCACCGGTAGTTCCAGTTGCGGTTGAGGTCGGTGCCGACGTACGAACTCCCGCTGTTGGGCTGCCGGTTCTTGCGCCAGGAGCGGTACGACCCGGTCGCGATGTCGTACTCGCCGCCGTCCGGGTTGAGGTCCGGGACGATCCAGATCTCGCGGTTGTTCACCATGCTGGTGACCCGGGAGTCACTGCCGTAACCGGCTCCCAGTTCGCGCAGCAGGTACAGCGCCATCTCGACGGTCAGGTGCTCACGGGCGTGCTGGTGGAAGGTGAGCAGGACCTCGGGCTCGTTCTCGTCGGCCGCCACGTTGTCGCTGACCTTGACGGCGATGATGTCCCGGCCCTGGTAGGACTTCCCGATCACTCGCTTGCTCATGATGCCGGGGTACGCCGCGAGCCGCTGGTCGATCTCCGCGTTCGCCTCGGCGTAGTTGTGGTACTTCGAGTCGGCCGAGGGGAAGTCGAGGAGGCGGAGATCGCCGGGCCCGTTCGAACGGTTCGGTGCCGAACCCAGCGGCGAGACCTCGTAGCCGAGCCGGCGCAGCTCCCTGGCCTGGTCGGCGCGGCCCGAGACGACGACGGTCTCCTCGTCCGCCTCGTCCACGGTGACGCCGGTCTGCTGGATGGCGGTGCGGGTCACCGGGGTGGTGCTCTGGTGGATCTCGTACTGGCGGATGTCGTCGGCCGAGGGTGCGGGGGCCTTCGCCCCGGTCGCCGTGGCGTGGGTGGCGGTGGCGGTGATCGGGGCGGCGAGGGCGAGCGCGAGCAGGGTCGCGAGGGTGACGGTGCGCCTGCCGCGTCTGTGAGGTCGCATGAAGTCTCCTTGGCGGAGTGTGGGGGGTGGAACCAGTGCGACGTACGGAGTGCGGGTGTGGCGCTCATGGTGAGTGTGTGGCATGCGCAGGTCAAGAGATGACAAAGGGCCGGTGGCAGAAACCAGTCATGCGTCGGACCCCGCCGGCAGTTCCGCCCGACGGGGCCCGACGCGTGAGAGCGGTGAGGGAACTCAGCCCAGACCGCGCCACTTCGCACTGAGGGCGATCGCCCGGAGCTGCTTCGCCGTGAGCATGGGGGCGGTGCGGGTCGCGGCCGTCACCTGGCTGCCGGAGTTGAAGGCACTGACCACCACACGGAACCCGTCGGTCCTGATGGTGTCGGCGGTCCACATGACGACGCCGGCGCCGCCCTTCTCGCCCGGTCCCTCGTGCGTGACGACCTTCGTGCCGTCGGCCAGCGTCTCGGCGCCCGCCCCGAAGAGCTGGCCCTCGACGTCCGACATGTTCGGCTGCACGTTGATCTGGACCAGGCTCCTGCCCTTGCCGTCGTCGACGACGACATAGGCGTACCCGCTGTCCGGGCCGCTCCTGGCGACCACCTTGACGCCCTTGGGGAGCAGTGAGACGAGCGTGGAGGCGACCGAGCCGCCGTCGATGCCCGAGGGCTGTGCGGGTGCCGCCGTCGGGGCCCTGGGGTCCACCGGGATCGCGTCGACGACGCCCAGCCACGCACCGGCTGTGGCGAGTGTCCTCAACCGCGCCGGGGACAGCGGGGGTTCGGCTCTGCTGACCGGCGCGCCCTTCTCGGCCGCGGCGTTCCATTCGCTCACGCTGACCTGCTGCCCCTTGGGGGTGACGAGGTTCGCCGTCCACAGCTTCGTGTCCGCGCGGCGGTCCGGGTACTCGTAACCCTGGAAGATCTTGAGCGCCGAGCCGTCGGACAGCCTGGTCACGGCGCAGCTGTCGAACGGGGTCAGGGTTTTGTCCGGGCACGCGATGGTCTGGCGGGCCTGCTCGCTGCCGGGCAGGACCCGGTTGAAGCCGACGGCGATGGCCGCCTTGCCCTTGCCGTCGTTGTAGACGACCTGCGCGTAAGGCGGCAGCCGCTCGTCCGTGCCGCGTGCTTCCGCCGAGCCGAACTCGCCCCGGGGGAGCAGCCTCTCGAGGATGCCGATGAGTTGGTCGCCGGTGTACGACGCCTTGGGGGTGGCCGAAGCGACGGGGGTCTTCGCACCGGTGGCCACGGACTGCCGCCCGTCGCCGCCCGGTACGAGGAGTGCCGCGCCGAGGCCCACGAGCGCGACCGAGGCGACGCCCGCCACGACGGCGGCCCTGCGCCGCAGCAGCAGTCTGTGGCCACGCGTCTCGCCGGCGGCGACCAGGGCGCGCCGGTCGGTCTCGTAGGCCCCGCCGGCCTGGTGCAGGGCCTCGCCGAGCCGTTCCTCGAAACGGTCCTCGTGGTCGGTGTCCCAGTGGTGGTCGTGGTACCGGTCGTGGTCGTGATTGCGGTCGTCAACGGGCATGGCGAATCACCCTCTCTGCTCTCCGTAAGGGCTGTGGGTCGGAGCTGTGGGTCGGAAGTCTCGGTACGGTCGTCGGCGTCAGGGTCGGCGTCAGGGGCTGGCGTGCTCGCCGAGGGCGTCCCCGAGCAGCAGCCGCAGCCGGGCGAGCGCGCGGGTGCAGCGGGTGCGTACGGCGGCCGAGCTGACGTTCATGGCTTCGGCGGTCTCCTCGACGCTGCGGTCCTCCCAGTACCGCAACACGACCACGGCCCGGTCCTTGGCGGACAGCCGGCCGAGTGCCTCGACCAGGGTCAGCCGCAGGGGCGTGTCGGTGTCCGCCGCGCGGGGGTCGGGAAGGTCGGGGAACTTCTCCGTGGCGCGTTCCCGGCTGCTGCGGCGCCGCCGGTGGGCGAGGAAGGTACGGGTGAGGACGGTCTGCGCGTATCCGGCGGGGTTGCCGACGCGGGAGACCCGGTACCAGCGGACGTACAGGCGACCGAGGGTCTCCTGGACCAGGTCCTCGGCGAGATGGGTGTCCCCGCCGGTGAGCAGACAGGCGGAGCGGTAGAGGTGCCCCGCCCGCGCCGCCGCGAACTCGGCGTAGTCGTCCCCCCGGGTCTGTCTCATTCCGCTCCCGTGTCTCTCGTACCGCCGCCTTCACCTCATTGATGCGCCGGCCCCCCGGAAATGTTTCAGTGGACGGAAAGAAGGTCCAGAGGGAGCCCACGTGGATGCCGCTGGGAGCCCACGGGGAGCCCTCCTCGGAGGGGGTCTGCGTACGCCGGGGTAGGTTGCCGGAGTGACAGACCAGCCGCCCGCTTCCACCCCACCCGGCTTCGGCCCGCCCCCGCCGCAGTACGCCCCGCAGCCGTCACGGCCCGCGGCGCCCGGCCCGGAGTTCCTGGCGGTCGACAAGCACAACTCGGTCGTTGTCGACGTGTCGGGTGTGGCCTTCGAGATGTACGACATCACGGTCGACTTCCCCTGGGCCGAGATCCGCAGCGTCCACTACAAGGCGAGCCCCAATGGCAAGGCCCTGATGGTCGCCGTGGTCCACCTGGACGGCAGGGTCTACGAGTGCGTGGTGACCGCGAAGCCGCGGGAGTTGTTGCGCGGGTGGTTCGCACAGCTGGCGTGGGTGCTGGGGTACTACCGGCCGACGGGATAGCCGTCCGGCGGCTCAGAGAAGGTGGTCGGCCCTGCCCGCCTCGATGTCGAGAATCATGGTGCGGAGCGCTTCGCGGGTGTCGGTGAGGTAGGTGTCCTCGGCGCCGGCCATGGCGATGTAGGCGTTGCCGTCGGGGTCGGTGCCGAGGCGGAGGCAGCTGGGTACCGCGCCGACCAGGCCGGTGCCCCGCACCTCGGGTTCCCATTCGGCGACGGCACCGCATCCTCCGCAAGCCAGACGGCGCGGCTGGAACAAAAGCTCGCCGAAGTACCTGGGTGCAGGAAGCCCGGGTCGGGGCACCACGAGCGCGCAGCCGTCGCACTGCGGGCAGACCACAGGCATTCGGCCCGCGCGCACTGCGGGCAGACCACTAGCATTCGGCCCGCGTACTGGGCCGACCAGCCCCCTGGGTCGTAGTGGCGCGCCGGAGCGTCACCCGGCTCGGAATCCATAGCGAACACATTCCCAGGTCCGCGACGCCGCCCGCGACCTGATGGTGACGCTTTCGTTCCGCAGGGCCCCTTCGACGAGTCGTCGGAGCCCTGCGGAATACCTCACCGGCTACGGCTCCGCCGACCCAGGGCAGGTCGCCGAAACAACCCCGCGGCCCGCCACCGCCGAAACCGTTCGCACCTGGCAACGAGCCGGGAGGCGATGACAGTTCCGGGCGGGGCGGGCCGTGCTCAGGGGGCGTGGAGGCAGGCGCGTCAGCCGAGCCCGTGCACGTGTGCTCCCACCGAGTTGGACCACGCGTTGCCCGCGGAGGCGTCCCAGTTCGTCGACCAGGTCATCGCGCCGCGCAGGTCCGGATAGGTCTTGGAGGGCTTGAAGGAACCGCAGTTGGTGCCCTTCGCCAGGCAGTCAAGGGCGTTGTTGACGACGGTCGGGGAGACGTAACCGCTGCCCGCGCCGCTCGTCGAGGCCGGCAGGCCCAGGCCGACCTGCGAGGGGGCGAGGCCGCCCTGCAGCTGGATGCAGGCGAGGGCGGTCAGGAAGTCGACGGAGCCCTGGGAGTACACCTTGCCGTCGCAGCCCAGCATCGAACCGCTGTTGTAGTACTGCATGTTGACGACCGTGAGGATGTCCTTGATGTTCAGGGCGGTCTGGAAGTAGGCGTTCGAGGTGGACTGCATGTCGATCGTCTGCGGGGCCATCGTGATGATCAGGGACGAACCCGCCTTGGACGCCAGGGAGCGCAGCGCCTGCGTCATGTACGTCGCGTTGAGGCCGTTCTCCAGGTCGATGTCGACGCCGTCGAAGCCGTACGTCTGCATGAGGGAGTAGACGGAGTTGGCGAAGTTCGCGGCGGACGTCGGGTCGTTGATGGACACCGTGCCGTTCTGGCCGCCGATGGAGATGACGACCTTCTTGCCCGCGGCCTGCTTGGCCTTGATGTCCGCCTTGAACTGGTCGACCGTGTAGCCGCCGAGGCCGGCGGAGTCCAGGTTGAAGCTCACCGCGCCCGGTGTGCCGGTCGCGTCCGCGAAGGCCACCGCGATGATGTCGTACTGGGACTGGACGGCGGAGATCTTCTGGACCGTCGCGCCGTTGTTGAAGTTCTGCCAGTAGCCCGTGACGGCGTGCTTCGGCAGCGTGGTGCCCCCGCCGCCCGAGGACGCGTTCGTCGTGCCCGTCACCGTGGCCGACCTGGCCGACTCACCGGCCGAGTTGGTCGCCGTGACCTGGAAGGGGTACGAGGTAGACGCCGTCAGTCCGGTCACCGTCGCCGAGGTCCCGGTCACCGCCGTCACCTTCGTGCCGGACCGGTAGACGTTGTAGCCCGTCGCGCCCGAGACGGTGTTCCAGGTCAGGGAGACGGACGAGGACGTGGTGGAGGAGACGGCCAGGCCGGCGGGCGTCGCGGGGACCGTGGGGGCCGGGTCGCCGCCTCCGCCGCCGTCGGGGCCGAAGACCGAGAGGTCGTCGGCGTAGTACGCGGCCTGCGCGTACCACCCGTGGGTGTAGACCGTCACCGAGGTCGTCGACCCGCCGGTGGTGAAGGTGGTGGACAGCTGCTTCCAGGAGGCGGAGTCCGGGGTCCAGGTCGACACGTCCGTGGTGCCCGTACCGGTCACACCGAGATAGGAGTACCCGCCCTGCACCCACGCGCTCAGCGTGTACGTCGAGTTGGGCTTGACCGCGACGGACTGGGTGCACTGGGCGTTGTCCTGCCCGGCCGGCGTCGCCTTGAGCGCCGCCGACCCGCCGTGCACCGGTGAGGAGACCGTCGTACCGCTGCCCGCGGAACAGGTCCAGTTGCTCAGGCCCGACTCGTAACCGCCGTTCCTGGCGTTGTTGACGTCGGCGGCCTGGGCCTGGCCCGCCAGGCCGGTGAGGGAGAGGACGGAGGCGGTGACTGCGGTGGCGAGGCCGACCGCCCATCTCCGTGCGGGCATGCGTGTGACGCGGTCCACTGGGTCCTCCGGGGAGGTGGGGGAGGGATGGGGAGGGATACGGAACGGTGGCCACCGCTGGATTACAAGTTGGTCCAGACCAATCCTGTTGTCAAGACCTCGGGGAACGGCCGGAATTCCCAACCCCCGTGCGGAGCGGGCGACTTGTCGCGTATTCGCCTTACTCTCCGTTGATCATGCCCGCACCTTCGGTGAGATGATCTGGCGGATTCGGTGTTGAGCGGGGCATGCCGTGGATATGGTGCTGATGCGAGATGCGAGGGGGCGTCACAGTGACGAACTGCGGCCGACTGTGGCGGTCCATGACGAAACAGGGGCGATCCGTGGCGGTGGTTGACCACCTCGCCGCGGCGAACGGGGTGTGTGCAGCGTGCCGACCGCGATAGCCGTCACCAGTTCCGACCTGGTGCTGCCGCCGCACGACCGGCAGACTCCGCCCGCGGTCGTCCAGCCCCTCGACACCCTCGAAGACTCCCTCACGGGAATGCACGCGCTCATCGAGCAGCACGGGTACGTCATCGCGCTCTACCCGGCCTCGGTCGACGCGGCCGTGATCCGGCGCCTGCACACCGTCCGCTCCGTCCTGGAGAGCGACCGGATCGCGCTGCTCGGCATCGACCTGCCGCCGCTCGGACTCGCCCTGCTCGCGCAGCAGTTGCGCCAGCTGTCCGGCTGTGACTTCAGTCCGGGCGTGCTCGCCTCCGCCGCCCGGCTGCTCGCCCACTACATCTACGCCGGTGCCCTGCTCGGCTCGGTCGCCAAGCTCGACCGGGTGCCGGTGACCCTCAAGTCGCACGCCAAGTCATGGGTGCCCGGGGCCCAGTTCGCCGTGCTGGCCACGCCGCGGCCCCAGCTCGCGCGGATCGGCCAGGACGACATCACCGGGCCCGAGTTCGGCACCCGGCTGCTCGTGGCCGCCGGGCAGCCGCCCTCGGACTGGGTCACGGCGACCCTCGCGCCCGCCTGGCGCGTGCAGGGCGTGGCGACCGTGCCGCTGCCGGAGGAGTCGGGGCGCTGGTGGGGCACCACCAAGCTCGCCGAGTTCGCCGCCGGTCTGTACGACGTCTCCGTGCTCTACCAGCTCGTGTCGTCCGTCCGGCGGGAGGAGTGCCACTGGTGCGGACTCGAACTCATCGGTGACCGCTGCGGGTTCTGTGCCGCGCCGCTGCCACCGCCCTCGGAGCTTCCGGCCGCCGCGGTGCGGGCATCCTCTCCAGTGCGTGCCCTGCCCCGGGGCATGACATAAGCCACATAGGTCACATCGGACGCGTCGGCCGCACGGAACAGGCTCACGGTTCCGCAGCGGCACCGCTCCGCAGCACCAGGGCTCCACGGCTCCACGACGACATCTCAACAGCAACTGAACAGCACCAGGCACGACCGCTCGACCCCGCCGTCCCCGCCCCACGATCGAGGTTGTCCGCGTCATGAACTCACGCCAGCGCCGCGGCGTCATCCTGCTGGTCCTCTCGGTCCTGTGCGCCCTGGGCGCCTTCGCCGGAGTGCTCTCGGTGATCCGCGACGTGAACTCCAAGGTCGGCCCGGAGGTCTCGGCGTACCGCCTGAAGGACGACATCGCGCCCTACAAGGAACTGACGGCCGACCAGTTCCAGAAGATCTCGATGCCCGAGCGCTGGCTGTCCTCCACGGCCGTCACCGACCTCTCCCGGATACGAGGGAAGATCGCCGTCACCAAACTGGAGAAGGGCTCACTGCTCCAGAGCGACATGATCGTGGACCGGCCCGCGCTGGAAGCCGGCCAGCAGGAGATCGCCATCATGATCGACGCCGCGACCGGCGTGGCCGGAAAGATCGATCCGGGAGCGCGGGTCAACATCTACGCCACCTTCAAGGCCGAGAACGACAAGCAGAAGGACCAGTCCAAGGTCATCGTGGCGAACGCGCGCGTCATCGACGTCGGCAGACTCACCGCCCTCGACCCCGGCCAGTCCAGCGCCGAACGCAGCCGCACCGCCACCCAGGCCGTCCCCATCACCTTCGCGCTCGACACCGCCGACGCCCAACGCGTCGCGTACGCCGAGTCCTTCGCGACCCACGTCCGGCTCGCCCTGGTCGCGGGCGGCTCCGACACCACCGTCGCCCCCGGCGAGCGTACGTACACCCTCGACCAGGACAAGTAGGAGGCCGCGCATGAGGTCCACGCCCCCGGGGCCGTGCCGATGACCATCCGTATCCTCCCGGCCGTCGGCGACATCGACTCCGCCCGAGCACTCACCACCCTGCTCAGCCAGCTCGCCGACGCCGAACCCGCCCCGCCCGTCGCCGACTCCACCGCCCTCCTCGACACCCTCGCCCGGCTCGCGGCGGAGTCGCTCGACGAGCTGCCCGAGGTCGTCCTCGTCCACGAACGCATCGGCCCCGTACCGGCGTTGGACCTCATCCGCGATCTGGTGCTGCGCTTCCCCGCGGTCGGCGTCGTCCTCATCACGGCCGACCCCGGCACCGGCGTCCTCACCGCCGCCATGGACTCCGGCGCCCGCGGGATCATCGGCCTGCCGCTCGGCTACGACGCCCTCGCCGAACGCGTCCAGGCCGCCGCCGGATGGTCGCTCGGCATGCGGCGCCACCTCGGCAGCGGTACGCCCGAGCTGTATACGGGCCCCGGTGGCACCGTCGTCACGGTCACCGGCGCGAAGGGCGGCGTCGGCACGACCGTGACGGCGGTCCAGATCGCCCTGGCGTCGAAGGCGTCGGGGCGGGACGTGGCCCTGGTGGACCTCGACCTCCAGTCCGGCGACGTCGCCTCGTACCTCGACGTGCAGTTCCGCCGGTCGGTCGCCGACCTCGCCGGGATCAGCGACATCAACCCGCGCGTCCTCCAGGACGCCGTCTACCTCCACGACAGTGGCGTCGGCCTGCTGCTCGCCCCCGCCGAGGGCGAACGCGGCGAGGAGGTCACGGACCGGGTGACCCGCCAGGTGCTGTCGGTTCTGCGCTCCCGCCACGACGTCGTGATCGTCGACTGCGGCTCCCAGATGAACTCCGCGACCGCGGCGGCCGTGGAGATGGCCGACCAGGCGCTGCTCCTCGTCACCCCGGACGTCGTCGCCGTCCGCGCGGCCAAACGCATGGTCCGTATGTGGGACCGTCTCCAGATCCGCAAGGCGGAGGAGACGACCACGGTCGTCAACCGGTTCGCCCGCGGTACGGAGATCCAGCCCTCGCTGGTCCAACGCGTCACCGGCACCAAAGTCGCGAGCGCGGCGGTCCCCGCCGCCTTCAAGGAGCTCCAGTCCGTCGTGGACGCGGGCCGCCTCCAGGACCTGGACGCCCGCTCCACCGTCAAACAGGCGCTGTGGTCACTTGCGGCGGAACTGGGACTGGTGGTCGCCCAGGAGGGCGGGGGCGGCGGCCGGCGCCGCAAGGCATCCCCGGACCGGGGAGCGTCGGCGCTGCGCAGGAGGGGCGGCGACCGGGGCGCGGTGACCCTGGAATTCGCCGGCATGTTCCCGATCCTGCTGGTCGTGATGACGATCCTGTGGCAGTGCGTGCTGTACGGCTACTCGTACTCGCTGGCCGGGAACGCGGCGGACGAGGCGGCGCGCGCGGCCACGGCGGCGTACGCGGTCGACGGTGACGTCGGCGGCGCGTGCCGGACGGCCGGGAGCAGGCATCTGCCGGGCTCCTGGAGCGGCGCGGACATCGGCTGCGCTCCCGCGGGCTCGGTGATGAGGGCCACCGTCGACGTCGACGTCCCGCTCTTCTTCCCGGGCTTCGACGCCGGGTGGCACGTGAGAGGGGCGGCGGGTGCGGCGCTGGAGGGGGACGCCGGATGACGGTCCTGGTGGAACTGACGCGGACGCGGAAGCGGTGGCCCGCGTCGAAGCGGCGGCCGCGGCGTCGCCTCCGTGACGACCGGGGCGTCTCCATGCTGGAGTTCGCCGGATTCCTGCCCATCCTGCTGGTGATCGGAATGGCCACCATCCAGCTCGGCCTCATCGGATACGGGATCAACCAGGCCGGTTCCGGAGCGCGGGCCGCCGCCCGGGTCGCCTCCCAGGGCGGCGACGGCGGGGCGGCGGGACAGGCCGCGGTGAGCGGCTGGCTGGACCCGCGCGTCGACCCCGCACCGGGCCCCGACCTCACCACCGCCACCGTCACCGTCCGGGTCCCCGGGGTCATCCCCCTCTTCGGCCCCTACACCGTCACCCGCCGCGCCACCATGCCCACCGACGACTGAACCCACGACCGACCGGGAGGAGCTGAACCCATGAGCCTGCGATCGCGACTGGCCACCCCCGACGAGAAAGGCCCCGCCCGCGAGGACGGACACCTCGTCGCCGTCTACCGCGCCAAGCTCCTCGAGGAGATCGACCTCGCCGAGATGTCGAGCCTGGCGGCAGCCGAACGACGGGTGCGCCTGGAGCGCGTGCTCGGCCACATCATCAGCCGCGAAGGCCCCGTCCTCTCCTCCGCCGAACGCTCCCAGCTGATCCGCCGGGTCGTCGACGAGGCCCTCGGGCTCGGCGTCCTCGAACCCCTGCTCGCCGACGCGTCGATCACCGAGATCATGGTCAACGGACCGGACTCGATCTTCGTGGAACGGGCGGGCCGGGTCGAACAGCTCCCGCTCCGCTTCGCCTCCACCGAACAGCTCATGCAGACCATCGAACGCATCGTCTCCACGGTCAACCGCCGCGTCGACGAGTCCAACCCGATGGTCGACGCCCGCCTCCCCACCGGCGAACGCGTCAACGTCATCATCCCGCCGCTCGCCCTCACCGGCCCCACCCTCACCATCCGCCGCTTCCCCCGCGCGTACACACTCCCCGAGCTCATCGGCCTCGGCTCGCTCGACGAGCAGATGCTGATGCTCCTCGCGGCGTTCGTGCGCGCCCGGTTCAACGTGATCGTCAGCGGCGGCACGGGCAGCGGGAAGACCACCCTCCTCAACGCGCTCTCCGGACTCATCCCGTCCCACGAACGCATCATCACCATCGAGGACTCCGCCGAGCTCCAGCTCCAGCAGGAACACGTCATCCGCCTGGAGTCCCGGCCCCCGAACGTCGAGGGCAAGGGCCAGATCACCATCCGCGACCTGGTCCGCAACTCGCTGCGCATGCGCCCCGACCGCATCATCGTCGGTGAGGTCCGCGGCGGAGAGACCCTCGACATGCTGCAGGCCATGTCGACCGGCCACGACGGCTCGCTCGCGACGGTCCACGCGAACTCCGCGGAGGACGCCCTCATGAGGCTCCAGACCCTCGGCTCGATGTCCGAGGTCCTGATCCCCTTCGAGGCGCTGAAGGACCAGATCAACTCGGCCGTCGACGTGGTCGTCCAGCTGTCCCGGCACGCCGACGGCTCCCGCAGGATCACGGAGATCGCCCTGCTGGTCTCGCACGGCCGCGAACAGTTCCGGGTCGTCCCCGTCACCCGCTTCGTCCCGCGCCCCGTCGGCCCCGACCGGGTCGTCCACGGCCGCTTCGAACACCTCCCGCTGCCCCGCCCGGTCGCGGAGAAGCTGTACGTCGCCAACGAACCGCTGCCGCCCGCCTTCGGCGTCGTCGAGGTACTGGACGCACTCGACCCCAGGCAGGCCATCGGATGACCCCCACGACCGAGCGGAGCGAGCCGTGAACGACCCCGCCGTCCTGGCCCTCGGCGCCACCGTCCTGTGCGGCACCCTCGCCGTCGCGGGCGTGCACACGTACGCCTCCGGGCGCGCCCAGCGCCAGGCCCTCGTGGACCGCCTCGCCGGCGGCGGCCCGCTGCGCACGGCCGCCGGCCGCGTACGCCGCTTCGCCGCCGTCGACCGGCGGCTGCGCCGCACCCGTCTCGGCCGCACCATCCACCTGCGTCTGTCGGCGACGGGCCTCGACGTGACGGCGGGCGAGTTCGCCACCTACGTCACCGCCGTCGTCGTCGCGCTGTGGCTGATCGCCGCCTCGACGCTGGCCCCCTTCTTCGGCCCGATCGCCGCCCTGGTCGGGGTGTGGAGCGCGGTCATATTCCTCAACTGGCAGCGACAGAAACGCATCGAGGCATTCATCGGACAACTCCCCGACGTGGCAAGACTGCTGGCCAACGCGACCGCCGCCGGCCTTGCCATGCGGACCGCGCTGGCGATGGCCGCAGAGGAGCTGGAGAATCCGGCGGGCGAAGAACTCGCCCACGTTGCCGACCAGTTGATGATGGGGCGCACCATCGACGACGCCCTCGGCGAGCTCTCCGAGCGGCTCCCCTCCCGCGAACTGATCGTCCTGGTCACCACCCTGGTCCTCGCCAACAAGGCGGGCGGCTCGGTCGTCAGCTCCCTGCGCAACCTCACCCAGACACTGGAGGACCGCAAGGAGACCCGCCGCGAGGTCCGCACCATGCTCTCCGAGGTCAACGCGACGGCCTTCACGGTCCCGCTGCTCGGCCTCGGCTCGCTGCTCCTGATCAACTCCTCGAACGCGGGCGCGCTCGCCCGCGTCACGGGCTCCGGCCTCGGCCAGGCCCTCGTCCTGATCTCACTGGGCCTGTACACCGTCGGCTTCTTCGTCATCCGCCGCCTCGGCAAGATCGAAGTCTGAGGAAGGAGGGATCACGTTGCTCCCCCTGCTGCTCGCCCTCCTGACGGCCGCCGCCGTCGCGGGCGCCCTGCTGGGCATCCGCATGATCCGCGCCGACGCCAAACTGCCCAGCGACCTCGCGCTCGCCCTGGAGGTCGGCGGAACCCGCGTCTCCAAGGCGGAGTCCGCCGTCGACCGCCTCGGCATGCGCTTCGCCCCCACGGTGCTGCGCCTGATGGGCCCCCGCCGCGTCGACGCCAAACGCCGGCGCATAGACATGGCGGGCAACCCCGGAGGCCTGACGCTCAACCGCTACGCCGCGCGCCGCGCGGTGTACGGCGTCTTCGGCGTCCTGCTGGGCCTGATCTTCCTCACCAACGGCCGGCTCCTGTTCGCCGCGCTCTCGCTGACCTTCGGCCTGGTCGCCGCCGACGCCCTCATCTGGCAGGCCGTCCGCGAACGCAAGGAGGCCATCGACCGCATCCTCCCCGACTTCCTCGACGTCCTCGCCGTCGTCGTCTCGGCGGGCCTCGGCTTCCGCCAGGCCCTGGACCGCGTCGCGGAGAAGTACGAAGGGCCGTGGGCGGACGAACTGCGCATCACTCTGCGCCAGATGGACATGGGCATCAGCCGTCGCCAAGCCTTCGACGAGCTGCGCAGGCGCAACTCCTCCGAGCAGGTCGCCCAGTTCGTGTCGGCGCTTCAGCAGGGCGAGGAACTGGGCTCCCCGATCGCCGAGACCCTGATCCAGCTCGCCACGGACATGCGCCGCACGGACGCCCAGAACGCCCGCCGCCGCGCGGCCAAGACCATCCCCAAGGCGACGATGGTCACCCTCGTCTTCATGCTCCCGGCGACGATGATCCTGATCGCCACGGGAATGTTCCTGGGGTCGGGCACGAACTTCGGCTCGATCCTGGGCCGCTGATGAACACCCGCCGTACGCCCCCGCCCTGGCTGTCGCCTCATGCGCCCCGACTCTCCCGGCCGGGTGCGCGGCGAGGTCTCCCCGTGGCCCTGCCCGGCCGCCCGTGGGCCCCGCCGGGCCGGCTGTGGACCCGGCTGGTCCGGCCGTGGACGGCGGAGCACTCCACGAGCCCCGCCGAGCACCCGCAGTCACGCGGAGCCGGCGCCGCGGCGCGGACGGGGGAGGCCGCGTCGTCGGGACAACGGGAGCGGACGGGGGAAGCCGGGGAGACGGCGGCGTCGAGCTGGCCCGGTGGCGCGGGCCCCGGTTATCTGGCCGACGACGCCCCCGCCCCCGGCAACGTCCGGCTCCAGCTCAACGCCCTCCAGGCGCTGTGCCGCCAGGCCTTCGCCGTCCGCCTCGCCGCGATCGCGATCGGCGCCCCCTTCGCGATGGCCAACGCGACCGACGGCCTGTCCCGTTACACGGTCCTGGCCGCCGCCGTCCTCGGCGTCATGGGCTCGTACGCCATGCTCAGGGACTGGGACCGCTTCGGCCCCCGCCTCCTCGCGCACCCCACCCTGATGGCCGTGGACCTGACCTTCGGCGCGGTGCTGCTCCTGACGGCGTCCCCCGCGTCCCCCCTCGCGTACGCGACGGTCTGCACCCCGCTGCTGGCGGGCCTGCTGTACGGCTGGCGCGGCTCGGGCGTCTTCACGGGTCTGCAGCTGATCGTCCTGGTGACGGTGTACCGAGCCTGGCAGCACCATCCGGGAGCAGGCGCCAACACCTTCCTGATCGCGGGGTTCTGCGTCGGCGCGGGCATCATCGGCGTCACCCTGCGCAACCTGATGTTCCGCTTCGGCACGGCGAGCCAGGCACTGTCCGAGGCGAACTCCCGCCTGGCCGTCGCCGAGGCCGTCGAGTCGGAACGGGCGCGACTGGCACGCGAGATGCACGACTCGGTGGCGAAGACGCTGCACGGGCTCGCCCTGGCGGCGGAGGCGCTCGCCGCCTCGGCCTCGGCGGACGGCGCGGACCCGGGCACGCTGAGGCTTCAGGCGACGACGGTCGCGGGGGCGGCCCGCCGGGCGGCGGCGGAGTCGCGCGACCTGCTGTCGGACCTGCGCCGCCATACGAATCTCACCACCCGGGAATCGGACCTCCTGTCCGAACTCGCGCACCTGGTAGCGGCGTTCGAGGCGCGTACCCACCTCTCCACAGAACTCCACCACCGGGGGGAGCGCCCGGTCCTGCCCTGCGCGACCGCCCGCCACGTCCTGGCCATCGTGTCCGAGGCGCTGGAGAACGCGCACCGGCACGCGCACGCGAACGCGGTGACGGTGGAAGTTGAGGTGGACCCCCGCAAAGCCGAGTTCGCCGTACGGGTGCGGGACGACGGAGTGGGCCCCCCTCCCGGCGCCACCCTCGGCGACCTGACCAGAACCGGCCACTTCGGCCTGCTCGGCATGGCGGAACGCGCCGCGTCCCTGGGCGGCCGCATCGACCTGGACCGCACCGGGCAAGGAGGGGCGGAGGTCCATCTGGTCCTTCCCCTCGCTCCCACTCCTCCCCACACCCCCCAAGAGGAGGCCGCACATGCCTGACCAGGCACTTATCGGCCCGCCCCTCCGTGTACTGGTGGCCGACGACAACCCCGTCGTCCGGGCCGGACTGGCCGCGCTGCTCGGCGGCCAGCCGGACATCGAGGTCGTCGCCCAGGCCGTGAACGGCGAGGACGCCGTGACCGCGGCGACCGCCCATCCGCCGGACGTCGTCCTCCTCGACGTCCGCATGCCCGGCACGGACGGGCTCACCGCACTGCCCGACCTGGCCCGGCTCGCCCCCGTGATGATGCTGACGTACAGCCGCGAACCCGAGGTCGTGGCCGAGGCGTCACGCCGGGGCGCGGTCGGTTATCTCGTCCACGGCGAGTTCACGACGGCCGAACTGCTCACCGCGGTACGGGATGTGGGACGCCGTCCACGCGTCCTCCCGGATTCGCTCGGTGTTTCGTACGAACCGAACGAAATCTCTTCGCATCTGCAATCGTTTGTGGGACAGTCTTCAAGGGATCGCCCCGGCCAGGGAGCAAGGCTTCGCCAACGCGCGCCCGACCGGCTCGACTTCGACCTGAGTTCGAGGGAGGTGGAGGTGATGGACCTCATCGCCGCCGGCATGAACAACCGTCAGATCGCCGCCGCCTGCTTCATCAGTGAGAAGACCGTCAAGAACCACATCAACCGCATCTTCGCGAAACTGCACAGTTCCTCGCGCAGCGAGGCGATCGCGCACTGGCTGGGTACGGCGCGTGGGGGGTGGAGCCGATGACTCCGGGGCACGGAAGTTGGGCCCCTGGGCCCACTCGGAGTAGGCGGGTTCTCACGTACGGTGCCCGGGTTGGCTTTGGTGTCGCAGGAGAGGGCAGTGACGATGGGCAAGTTCGACAGCTGGAAGCGGACTGTCGTCTCTCGGATGCGGGGCGAGCGGCGGGACGCGGGGGCCGGGTTCGTGGAGTACGCGGGCCTGATGATCATCATTGCGGGGATCTTCACAATGATCGACGGGTTGGGTCTCGACGGTGCGATCTCGGGGGCGATCATGCGTGCGGTCACCAACGTCATCGGCGGCTGACCGTCCCATACCCGCTGGGTGATCGGGGTCAGACCCTCCCTATCTACATCTGGCTGACGGGGATCCTGCTCTTCGCCGCATTCGCCTTCTTTGCCTTCGCTCAAGCAGCGTCCGCCCGCAATGGAGCTCAATCCGCGGCGGACGCTGCCGCGTTGGCGGCGGCACAGGACGCACGCGACGAACTCATGGACAAGTTGGGGACTGCCGTCGGCCACGCCGACAACTGGCTGGACTGGCTCGACGGGATACAGGGTCCCGACGGATTGGGAGCCGACGCCGCGGCCCAGCAGTTGGCCGCCGAGAACGACTCGACGCTTCGAGGTCTGCAGGCTGTCGAGAGGAACGGCTATCCCGGGTATGAGGCCGACATCCAGACCAACTACACGGTCGGCAGGTCGATCATTCCCGGCACCGAGACCAAGCACGCGACCGCGCACGCCGTCGCCGTCATCCAGCCGCGCTGTGACTTCGACCCGGCCGCGGATCCCAAGAAGCCCGTCGAGCTGAACTGCGACGGCGAGACCGTCAACATCGACCCCGGAAATTTCGATCCGGTCGACCTTCCGGACGCGTCCGTGCTGTTCTCTGTGCATCTGGCCGAGTGAGAGGAAGCCGTACCGATGGACTTTCGGCACACCATGAAGGGCCGCAGGGCGCTGAGCGCGGTGGCGATCACGACTGGGCTGCTCCTCACGGTGGCCGGTTGTGGTGGGGGAGGTGACGATGCGTCCGACAAGGGTTCCTCGTCCTCGTCGACCCCTGCGAAGAGCAGCAGCGGCGGCAGCACGACGCAGCCGAAGGCGCCGCAGTCCGATCCACCGCTCGCCGAGGTCAAGGGCGAGAACGGTCTGGTGCTGACGGTCACCTCCGCGAAGCGCGACACGGGGGACTTCGTCACCGTTGAGGGGACCGTCACGAACAACACGGGCACCATTTGGGTGGCGGCCGAATGGCGCGGGGACGAAAGCGAGTTGGCGAGGAACGGCGGATCCATCGCCGGGGCCAGTCTGATTGACCAGAAAGGCAAGAAGAAGTACCTCATCCTTCGGGACACCTCGGGCCGCTGCCTGTGCACGCAGTTCACCGGCGGTGTTCGTGCGGGCGCGAGCGCCCAGTGGTTCGCTCAGTTCCCGGCACCCCCGGCAGGCGTCATCGACGTCGACTTCCAGGTCGGCGGCATGCCCCCCGCCTCCATCCAGATCTCCGAGGGCGAGTAGCCATGGCCCTCCAGCCCCGCTCCGCCGCGACGACGTTCACGGCCCTCGCCGTACTGGTCGCCCTCGGGCTCCCCGGCCCGGCGTACGCCGACGGCACCGACCCCAGCGCGCCCCCGGGCAGCGTGACCACCTCGCCGCCTCCTTCGGTGGACGCCACCAGCCCCGGCCTCAAACTCGCCGACGGCGCCACCCTCGCCCCCGCCAAGGTGCTGGACATCAAGTCGGTGGTGGAGGACCTCGGCGGGGAGGAGCGGCGTGAGGACACCAACTCGGACGTGACGTTCGCGCTGCAGGCCGAAGTCCTCTTCCCCAAGGACAGTTCGAAACTGAACCCGGACGCCCGCGCCCGCATCGACGCGATCGCGGACGAGATCAAGGCCCAGAAGGCGACGACGGTCAGGGTCTTCGGCTTCACCGACAACCTCGGCTCGTACGCCCACGGCCTGACCCTCTCCAAGAAGCGCGCGGAGATCGTCCACGACGAGCTGGCGGCGGCGCTCGGTTCGACGGACGTCACCTTCGAGGTGCGTGGCTACAGCGAGGACTACCCGATCGCGGACAACACCTCGGAGCAGGGCCGCCGGAAGAACCGCCGCGTAGAGGTGACCTTCCCGCGCGGCGCCTCGAGCGGCACCTCGTCGGGGACCCAGAGCTGAGAGCGTGCTGCCATGAGAAAGATCGTGCTCATGATGTCGGTGTCCCTCGACGGGTACATCGAAGGACCGCACCGCGAGATCGACTGGCACCGGGTCGACGCGGAACTGCACCGGCACTTCAACGAGGAGATCAGCCGCTTCGGCGCCCTGCTGGACGGCCGGGTGACGCACGAGCTGATGGCCGCCTACTGGCCGACCGCCGACCAGGACCCCGCGAGCACCCCCACCGAGGCCGAGTTCGCCGGGATCTGGCGGGACATTCCGAAGATCGTGTACTCACGGACGCTGGAGCGGGCCGACTGGAACACCACCGTGGTACGGGACGTCGTACCGGAGGAGGTCCGGGCGCTCAAGGAGCAGCCGGGCGGGGACCTGGGCCTGGGCGGCGCCGACCTCGCCGCCGCGTTCCTGCGGCACGACCTGGTCGACGAGTTCCGGATCTACGTCCATCCGGTGCTGATCGGCGCCGGCAAACCCCTGTTCCCACAGACGGACGCCCTGACCGCGCTCCGGCTCACGGAGACCCGCACCTTCGGCAACGGCGTCGTACTCCTGCGGTACGAGCGAGTGCCGGCGGGGCAAGTGTGAAGCATTGATGTGAGGTGTCCTTCGAGTGATCGACGTTCACGGCACCGTTGCTACGGTAAGGACGCGGTAAGGGGGACGGCCGCTCATGGGCCGTGACCGGCCACCGCGGTGCAGGGATCACGGGGATCACGGGGACAGCAGGGAACGCGGGAGGGTGCGGGTCGCATGGCCTGGGACGAGTGGGAGAAGCTGAAGGCCGACGCGGCCCGGCGGAGCACGACGCACATGCGGCTGAACCAACTGGCCGCCGACCCGGGCGGCGGTGGCGGCGCCGATCTCGTGGTCGACCAGGACGACCTGGGAGCCGTGGGCCACGAGGCGTTCATCCTCTACGGAGAGCTCCACAAGAAGACGGACATCGCGGGCGCCGGCGCCGACAAGGGGGGCGCGGGCTCGACGATGCAGTCCGCCGGCGTCCTGAAGTCCCACGGCTTCGAGATGGGCGGGGCCCTGGAGCTGACGGTCTCGGTGTGGACCTCCCAGGCCAAGTCGGTGCTCCAGGCGTGCGCGCACATCTCCAACCACCTCGACTTCAGCAAGAAGCTGCACGCGGAGCAGGACGCGGAGATCGCGGCCGTGCTCCAGGGCCGGGACGGCTCGGCCGAGTCGGTGTCGGAACTCGACAAGTACTTCAAGTAGGAGCGCCCGGATGGCACTCACGTTCACGGACCTCGTCGAGGTCGACCTGGGCAGGCTCGCCATCGCCGTCACCGACTGGAAGAACACCGTCGACGGTCTCAAGACCCAGGCCGAGAACGCCCGCAAGGGCATGCAGGCCAAGTCCGACGCCGCCCGCTGGGCCGGGGTGAACGCCACGGTGACCCGGGAGTTCGTGGTCAGGACGACCAAGGAGATAGCCGACCTCCACACCGAGGCCAACAGCATCTACCAGGTCCTCGACGACGCCCACACGGAACTCGCCGCCCTCCAGAAGCAGATCAGGACGGCGGTCCAGACGGACGCCCCCGCGCTCGGCATCCGCGTCGAGGACATCGGCGACGGCAAGGTCCGCTGTTTCTTCCCGCACATCCGGGGTGACACGGACGAACGGACGCAGGAACAGCTCGACGCCAGGCAGGAGTTGGAAGGCCGTGTCAACGGACTCCTCGCCCACGCTTCGGAGATCGACGCGTCGGTGGCCCGCGCCCTGCGCAAGAGCCACGGCGGCGATCCGCACAACGCCGGGCACAGCGCGTACGAGTCCCTGAACGACGCCCAGGTCGAGCGCGCGCTGGAACTCGCCCACAAGGGCGACAAGATGACCGACGAGGAGCTGGCCGAACTCAACCGGCTGATCCGCTACAACGGGCGCGAGAAGGACGGCGAGTTCGCCACCGGGTTCTACGAGGGACTCGGCGGGCCGGAGAAGACGCTGGAGTTCTACGCCGAGATGTCCATCGACGGGACCGGCGGGGACGCGACCAAGGTCCGGCTGGACGCCGTACGCGACCTCCAGCGGAACATGGGCTTCGCGCTGGCCGACGCGACCGATCCGGACACCGCGCACCACCTGCCGGGCAGCTGGGGCGCCGACTTCCGCCGCCTCGGCACCCAGGAGATCGGCTGGGAAAAGGGCCAGTGGAACAAGCCGTACGGATACCAGGTCCTGGGCGGACTCCTTCGCTACGGGAACTACGACGCCCGCTTCATCAACCCGATCGCGGAGCACATCACCCAGCTCCACAAGGAAGACCCGTACCGCTTCCTGAACAACAAGCAGATGGGCAGCGAGGACATCTACGGCTTCAACCCCTCCGGCAGGCTCGGCACCGGCAACGACCCGCTCAACAGCGTCCTGGAGGCGCTCGGCCACAGCCCGGAGGCCTCGGAGAAGTTCTTCACCGACACGCCCACCGCGTACAACGAGGACGGCACGGTCAAGACGGGCGGCAAGGTCGACTTCACGTCGTACCTGGACGTGTTCACCGACAAGGACTTCGAGTGGACCGTCGACACGAACGACACCAATATCCTCGCGGACGAGGACAAGACGAAGAAGGCGCTGGGCTACGGCCCCGAGGCCCTCGGCCACGCCCTTGAATCGGCGACGACGGGCCGCCCGTACGACAGCGACGACACCGCGGACGCGATCCGCCACACTCCCGAGCGGGCCGGACTCGTCAACGACATCGTGAACAAGTTCGGCGAGGACCCCGGACTGATCCGGCACAACGAGAACGGTGACATCGACGAGGAGAGCGGCCCGCTGTACGCCATGCGGGGAAGCCTCGGTGACATCACCGCCGAGTACATGGGGGACTTCCAGAGCGCGCTGGCCGGAGGCGGGGACCAGTTCACGACCTTCGGCGAACCGGCCCAGCTGACTTCGCTCACCGCGCATCGGTTCCTCGCGGAAGTCGGCCAGGACCCGGACGCCTACGCGTCCATCACCAGTGCACAGCAGGCCTACACGGCGGATGTCGTGAACGACGTGATCAACGGGGACAGCGACTCCTCGGTCTCGGACGCGGAGCGGCTGCGCAACGCCACGCGCGCGGGTGGAATCGTCGCGGGCGTCATGAGCGAATCGCGG
Organism: Streptomyces sp. NPDC057950; assembly: GCF_042887295.1. Classification (NCBI taxonomy): domain Bacteria; kingdom Bacillati; phylum Actinomycetota; class Actinomycetes; order Kitasatosporales; family Streptomycetaceae; genus Streptomyces; species Streptomyces sp. NPDC057950. The sequence continues at coordinate 232,729 of NZ_JBHVPP010000007.1, read as the reverse complement.
GCCGACGCCGTACTCGACTACCACACGGCGTCGGACAAGGAGTTCAACGAAGCCGTGGCCGACAAGCAGAAGTGGGCGGACCGTCTCCTCGGTATGGGAGTCGACAAGGTCGCCGAACGCGTGCCGATTCTTGGCGCTCCACTTGAGTGGGCTTCCGAGGACATTCAGGAATCCATCATGAAGAGCATCGAGAAGGACTCCTCGGACCAGGCCGAAGGGGATGCGACGCGTACCTATCACGAAGGCCGCTCGGCGGTGATGGACTCGGCGAGGACCGCTGTCGGCGCGGCCACGCGCAACAGCGGCTTCAACGCCGACACCATCAACGACCTCAAGAACTCGGCGGCGAACGGCGCGGACGACGGCCACACCGCCGGCGCCACGATGGAAAGCGCGGGAGACGCATCGTGATCAGGAACAAGGCCGTCGGCGTGGTCGGCGCACTCGCCCTGCTGACACTTGTCGGGTGCTCCAGTGGCGACGACAAGGCCTACACGGTTCCCGACCAGCTCTGCGGTGTACCGGCGAAGCCGGAACTCACCGCGGAGTTGCTGCCAGGAGGGGACAAATTGAAGGTAGTCAAGTCGCAGGCGCCCGGCGCGGTGCCGCGCCCCTACTGCGCGGTGGTCGTCGATGGTGACATCGAGCTTACGATCGAGGGCCGCTGGCAACCCGCCGGAACCACCGCCGAACAGGCCGCGCAGGAAAACCACTCCTTCAACCTGCGCCCGGCCGACGGGGGACGCTTCGCACTCTGGGACGACAAGGCGTTCACGGTGCTCGACTGCAAGAACACCAAGTACAAGTCGGAGCGGTTCTCCATCCGTGCCGAACTGGTCCACGCCGACGGAGACATGAGCAAAGAGCTCCAACGCTTCCTCGGCCCGTTCTCCGAGTCCTACCGCAAGACTCTCCCCTGCGGGGCCTGAAACCAGTAGCCCGGCACCCCTGCCTTCCGATACGAGGAACCCATGACCACTATCGGCGCCGTCCTCCGCCCCCAGTTGCCCCCGGAACGTCTCCGAGACGTCGCCCGGCTCGCGGACGACGTGGGGCTGGAGGAGTTGTGGCTGTGGGAGGACTGTTTCCGTGAGGGCGGGATCTCGGCGGCCGCCGCCGCGCTCGCCTGGACGGAACGCCTGCGCGTCGGGGTCGGCCTGCTGCCCGTGCCCCTGCGCAACGTGGCGGTCGTCGCCATGGAGGCCGCCACCTTGCACCGGATGTTCCCGGGCCGTGCCGTGCTCGGCGTCGGGCACGGCGTACAGGAGTGGATGGGGCAGGTCGGAGTACGGCCCGAGTCGCCGCTGACCCTGCTGCGCGAGCACCTCGACGCCCTGCGCGCGCTGCTCCGGGGCGAGCGCCTCAGCACGCGCGGACGGTACGTCACCCTGGACGACGTCGCCCTCGACTGGCCCCCGGCCACCCCCGTGCCGGTACTCGCCGGCGCCACCGGACCGCGTACGCTCCGGCTCGCCGGGGAGGCCGCCGACGGCACCGTCCTCACCTCGTCGACCACGCCGGCCGGCGTACGGCGCGCACGCGGGCTCATCGACGAGGGGCGGGTGGCCGCCGGCCGCACCGACCCGCACCGGGTCGTCGTGTACCTCCTCACCGCCACCGGACCCGACGCCGACGCCCGGCTCAGGGCCGAGTTCGAGTCGGAGGGCCTCGGCTCGGTCCCGGACCTCGGAGTCGCGGGAGACGCGGGCGCCGTCGCCGCGGCCGTACGGCGGCTCGCGGACGCCGGGGCCGACGCGGTGATCCTCCAGCCCACGGGCGACGAACCCGATCCCGAGGGGTTCGTGCGGTTCGCGGCCGAGGAAGTGCGGGCGCTCGTCCCGTAGACCGGGCGTGCGACCGCCGGGCGCGCGACGGCCGGGCGGCGGGCCCGGCCGGCGGCGGGGGCGATGTCAGTGCCGGGTGCCAGACTCGCGGGCATGACAGAGGACAGCGTGCGGTTGCGGGACGTCGTGGCGTCCGACCTGGAGGCATTCCTCGCGTACGAGCACGAGCCCGAGGCCCTGCGGCGTTCGAGGTTCACACCACGGCCGCGGGACGCCTTCATGCGCCACTGGAAGGAGCGGATCCTCGGGGACGCGACCTGCCTGGTGCAGGCGGTCGTCGTGGACGACGAGGTGGCGGGCAGCGTCGTCGCCTGGTGGGAGGGCGACCGGCGCTTCATCGGCTACTGGCTGGGCCGCCCGTACTGGGCCCGTGGCATCGGCGGCAGAGCCCTCGGCCTCTTCCTCGGCGTCGAGGAGAACCGGCCCCTGTACGCCGATCCCTTCACCGGGAACACCGCCTCGGTCCGCCTGCTGGAGAAGCACGGCTTCCGGCACACCGGGACGGTGCGGCACGGCGAGGACGAACACGCCCTGCTGGTCCTGGAGAAGACCGGCGGGACCGCGGGGGAGGAGCCGCCCGAGCGCCGATGACCCCTCGTCCGCCGGGTCGGGAGCGCCGACGTCCGCCTCGGTCCGGCCGGTTGTCCCCCGCCCTCCCGTCGATCAGCTCCCGCACGATGTCCATGTGCCCCACGTGCCGGGCCGTCTCCTCGACCATGTGGATGAGGACCCGGCGCAGCGAGACCGTCGTGCCGTGCCACGACGTGCCCACGTAGTCGAGGGACAGTTCGGCGATCGTGCGGTCGGCAGCCGCGTAGGCACGGCCGTAGAACCCCACGACCCGCGCCGTCGTCTCCCCCTGCCCCGCGCGCATGTCCTCCTCGGCGGCCGTGCGGCGGAAATCGCCTCGCTTCCGCGGCCTGCCGTTGGCAGGATCCCCGGCATGAGCGTTCCTCGTACCTTCGAAGCCCTCGTCGCCGAGGCCGCGGCGGCGTCCGTCGAGGGCTGGGACTTCTCCTGGTTCGAGGGCCGCGCCACCGAACAGCGGCCCTCCTGGGGGTACGCGCGGGCGATGGGGGGAGCGGCTGGCGCGGGCCGCCGCCGCGCTGGACGTCCAGACCGGCGGCGGCGAAGTCCTCGCCTCCGCGCCGAAATTGCCCCCGGTCATGGTCGCCACCGAGGGCTGGCCCCCGAACGTGGCCAAGGCCACCACCCTGCTCCAGCCGCGTGGCGCCGTGGTCGTCGCCGCCTCCGAGGACGCGCCGCTGCCCTTCGCGGACGGAGCCTTCGACCTGGTCACCAGCCGGCACCCCGTCAGAACCCACTGGGCCGAGACCGCCCGTGTCCTGCGCCCCGGCGGCACGTACTTCTCCCAGCAGGTCGGTCCCGCGAGTGTTCTCGAACTGGTCGAGTACTTCCTCGGGCCGCAGCCTGAGGAGGCCAGGAACGCCCGGCACCCCGACCGGGCCCGCGCCGCCGCGGAGTCCGCCGGGCTCGACGTCGTCGGTCTGCGCGCGGAACGGCTGCGCGTCGAGTTCCTCGACATCGGAGCCGTCGTCCACTTCCTGCGCAAGGTGATCTGGATGGTCCCCGGCTTCACCGTCGACCGGTACCGGCCCCAACTCCGCTCCCTGCACGAACGGATCGGGACGGAGGGACCGTTCGTCGCCCACAGCACCCGCTTCCTGATCGAGGCGCGGAAGCCGCGGCCGTGAGAATCAGGGCGGCCGCCGTCGACGCGGCCGTCCGGAGGGGCGGCCCGGTGAGACCCTCCGCACCGCCCGATCCGAGGGCGACCGGGATGATCGGCACCTGCCGGAACCGATTGACCGAAAACGCCCCGATGCGGGCCGTCATGTGCGAGATGTTCCTCCGGATGGCGGACCGGCCCACGGGGTTTCCACATCGTTATCGAGGGCGCCTCGCCCTGGTTGATCGCCTCGCGTAGGTTCAGACCAAGGCGATTCGCGTGAGCAAAGCTGCGCGTGTGTGGCACCGCGCGGCGGAGGGGGCTGCGCGGTGCCGTGTCCGACGCGTGGTCAGCGGCCGTGCAGGGTGACCTGGGCTCCGCGCCGCAGACCCCACCGCTCCATCGCCCCGGCCTCCGCCTCCAGGACGTACCGGGAACGCGGACGGGGGAGCCCCAGCCGGCCCGGCCGCATCGTCCGCACCGCCAGGACCCTGAGTCTCCGGTCCAGGTACGCGACATCGATCGTGAACCGCATGCCCAGGGTGTGCACCGCACTCGCCGGACCGAGCAGCAACGCCCCCTCGACCCCGTCCCGTCCGAGCAGACCGCGACGCCGGGCCCGCGCCGATTCGGCGAGTTCCAGCGGCACGGGTTCGGACGTCCGTTCCGTGGTGAACATGACCATGGCTGTGAAGTTAGCGCCGCCGTCAAGCGGCCGACGCGGACGCGCGTCACCCTCCCGGAGTACGCACGGGCGAGAGGGTGCGAGGCCGCCAGGGGGCGCGGACCCCATGGATCCCCCTGATTCCCTGTGGATTCCTCCGAATACCGCGCGATTCCCTTTGAATCCGTTGTGATTCGGCCAAGATCACGGCCTGAATGAGGGGTTCCGCACTCACCGTGGCGTCGTCGGGCGGTTTCGGAGAGTAGTTGTGGCACGCCGATGCACGCAGCATCACTTACGAAGGGTTATGGTGGAAACCCCCCCTCGGGCCGGTCCGTCTCCCCCCCACGGACCGGCCCGTTTTTTTGTGCCCCGACACGGCGGCCCGCCGGGCCGGTGTCTGCGCCCCCGTGCGCCCCCTGACCTCGGGGGCACGAGGGCGGTGACTCACTGCCGTCCGGCCCAGATGTTCGTTCCCGGCGTCGACACCGCGAAGGTGTCGATCTCCTTCAGCTCCTCGTCCGTGAGCCTCGGACCGGCCAGCGCCGCCACGTTCTCCTCGAGCTGCGCGACGCTGGACGCGCCGATGAGGGCGGAGGTCATCCGCTCGTCGCGCAGCACCCAGGTGAGCGCGAGCTGGGCGAGGGACTGGCCGCGGCGCGCCGCGATGGCGTTCAGCCCCTTCAGCCGGCGCAGCACCTCGTCGCTCAGCAGCTGCGGGTCCAGCGACTTGCCCTGGGTGGCCCGCGAGCCCTCCGGGATGCCCTGGAGGTATTTGCCCGTCAGCAGGCCCTGCGCGAGCGGCACGAAGGAGATGCAGCCCATGCCGGCCGCCTCCAGCGTGTCGAGCAGGCCGTCGTCCTCGGTCCAGCGGTTGATCATCGAGTACGAGGGCTGGTGGATGAGCGGCCGTACACCCATTGAGGTGAGGATCCGGGCCGCCTCCGCGGTCTGCTCGCTGCTGTACGAGGAGACGCCGACGTACAGCGCCTTGCCCTGCTGGACGGCGGACGCGAGCGCGCCCATCGTCTCCTCCAGCGGGGTGTCCGGATCGAAGCGGTGCGAGTAGAAGATGTCGACGTGGTCGACGCCCATCCGCTGCAGCGAGGCGTCCAGGGAGGACAGCAGGTACTTGCGGGAGCCCCACTCGCCGTACGGGCCGGGGTGCATCAGGTACCCCGCCTTGGTGGAGATGACCAGCTCGTCCCGGTACGGCGCGAAGTCCTGCTTCAGGAGCTTGCCGAAGTTGAGCTCCGCCGAGCCGGGCGGCGGCCCGTAGTTGTTCGCCAGGTCGAAGTGCGTCACGCCGAGGTCGAAGGCGCGGCGCAGGATCGCGCGCTGCGAGTCGAGCGAGCGGTCGTCGCCGAAGTTGTGCCAGAGGCCGAGCGAGACGGCCGGCAGCTTGAGGCCGCTGCGTCCGGTGCGCCGGTATTCCATCGAGTCGTACCGCTCCGTCGAGGCGCGGTAAAGAGGCAGGTCGTTCATGGGTACGAACCTATGCCAGGGCGCCGGAACCCGTCGGGGGAGGTCCGCGGGAGGCCCGCGGAGGGCCCGGGGGTGGGCTTCGGCGGGACATGGCCGGGGGTAGGCTTCGCCCCCGGGGACCGCCATCGGGACAGGGGTTGCGCCGAGCGAGGCCGCTCGGGCGCGCCGGACCGATCCGCACGGAGGGGCTGACAACACGTGAACCTGCGGGACAACCTGCGCCGTCTGCTGCTCAGGTTCTATACACGCAGGGTGGAGGGCCACCTCGACCACGACCAGGTGCCCAAGCACATCGGGGTCATCATGGACGGCAACCGGCGCTGGGCGAAGGCGGCCGGCAACACCGCCGCCCAGGGCCACCGGGCCGGAGCCGACAAGATCGAGGAGTTCCTCGGCTGGTGCTCCGAGACGGACGTCGAGGTCGTCACGCTCTGGCTGCTGTCGACCGACAACTTCGACCGCCCCGAGGACGAGCTCGTCCCGCTGCTGGGCATCATCGAGGGCGTCGTGCGCACCCTGGCCACCGACGGCCGCTGGCGCGTGCACCACGTCGGCACGCCCGACCTGCTGCCCTCCCCGATGCAGACGGCCCTCAAGGAGGCCGAGGAGGCCACCGCGCACGTCGACGGGATACTGGTCAACGTCGCCATCGGCTACGGCGGCCGCCAGGAGATCGCCGACGCGGTCCGCTCGATGCTCCTGGACGCCGCGGACAAGGGCGCCTCGCTCGCCGACGTCGCCGACTCCGTCGACATCGACCTCATCGGCAAGCACCTGTACACGAGTGCCCAGCCCGATCCGGACCTGGTGATCCGCACCAGCGGCGAACAGCGCCTGTCCGGGTTCATGCTCTGGCAGACCGCCCATTCGGAGTACTACTTCTGCGAAGTCTTCTGGCCCGCCTTCCGCAAGGTCGATTTCCTGCGCGCCCTGCGTGACTACGCGGCGCGACACCGCCGCTACGGCGGCTGACCCACGGGGTGACCCGGGACGCCGCGAGGGACATACGTCATCCGGAGTTAACGAACGCGTGGTCACATGCTCTTGCATGGCCATGCGCGTTCGAGGGCATAAGCCATGCAGGTCGACGCCCGAACCACGGGTGTCGTATCTCAGCGGACGGCACGGGGCCGTCCGCCCGGGAGGCCCTTTGCACCAGCCCGACCGTGCGGTCACAGCACGGACGAAGCGGAGGGCCGGTCCCCGGCCCGCGCAGCGTGGCCGTCGACCGGTCCAGATCTCCTTCGTCGCTCCCCGACCTCATCCGAGGGGGTACGTCCTTCCGTGGTGACCAGCACAAAGCGCCGTATGCCAGACCGGCGCACCTATGTTCTCGACACCAGCGTCCTGCTGGCCGATCCCAATGCCCTGAGCCGCTTCGACGAGCACGAGGTAGTGCTGCCGATCGTCGTGGTCACGGAGCTGGAGGCCAAGAGGCACCATCCCGAGCTCGGCTACTTCGCCCGGCAGGCACTCCGCCTGCTCGACGAGTTCCGGGTGCGGTTCGGCCGCCTCGACGCCCCCATTCCGATCGGGGAACTGGGCGGGACCGTACGTGTCGAGCTCAACCACTCGGACCCCAGCGTCCTGCCCAGCGGGTACCGCCTGGGGGACAACGACTCCCGCATCCTCGCGGTCGCCCGCAACCTGCAGGCCGAGGGGTACGACGTCACTGTCGTATCGAAGGATCTGCCGCTCAGGATCAAGGCCTCGTCCGTCGGTCTCCTCGCCGAGGAGTACCGCGCGGAACTCGCCATCACGGGCTCCTCCGGCTGGACCGGAATGTCCGAACTGACCCTGTCGGGCGAACAGGTGGACCTCCTCTTCGAGGAGGGACACGTCTACGTCCCCGAGGCGTCCGACCTTCCGGTGCACACCGGCCTGACGATCCAGTCGGAGCGTGGCAAGGCCCTCGGCCGCGTCACGTCCGAGGGCAACGTCCGCCTGGTGCGCGGCGATCGGGAGGCCTTCGGCATCAAGGGCCGCAGCGCCGAGCAGCGCATCGCGCTCGATCTGCTGCTCGATCCGGACATCGGGATCCTGTCGATGGGAGGCCGGGCCGGCACCGGCAAGTCCGCGCTCGCGCTCTGCGCGGGCCTGGAGGCCGTCCTGGAGCGGCGCCAGCACCAGAAGGTGATGGTCTTCCGGCCGCTGTACGCGGTGGGCGGGCAGGAGCTGGGCTATCTGCCCGGTTCCGAGTCCGAGAAGATGAGCCCCTGGGCGCAGGCGGTGTTCGACACGCTGTCGGCGGTCACCTCGCGGGAGGTCATCGAGGAGGTCACCGCGCGCGGCATGCTGGAGGTCCTGCCGCTCACGCACATCCGCGGCCGCTCGCTGCACGACGCCTTCGTGATCGTGGACGAGGCACAGTCGCTGGAACGGAACGTGCTGCTGACCGTTCTGTCCCGGATCGGCGCCAATTCGCGGGTGGTTCTCACCCATGACGTGGCGCAACGGGACAACCTGCGTGTCGGCCGGTACGACGGAGTGGTCGCCGTCGTCGAGAAGTTGAAGGGCCACCCGCTCTTCGCGCACGTGACACTGAACCGCTCCGAGCGGTCGCAGATCGCGGCGCTCGTGACCGAAATGCTGGAGGACGGACAGATCTGACCGCACCTGGCACCGCCTGTTCACTTCTGACCGTACTTGGTCAAAGGATGGCGGGTACACGGTAGTTGGCGCCGTCCGGCAGAAGGCGAAAAGCCTAGCCGGGCGGCGCCTTCGTGCGCGGTTGTTTCCGGAAAACCGCTGGGGCAAACGGGGTGTGAGCTTTCACACGCAACTGGGAATTGCCTCGACGCGTCGGGTTACGGCAGAGTCTCAGTCCTGTCAGGCCCCGCATACGACACACCTGTACCCCCAGCGGTACGGAATCACAGGAACCTCAGAACTCCATAGAGCCGTCGTATGCCGCCCGCGCACCATGCGGCGCTCCCCGAGGGGGAGTTGCCCACCGGGCCCGTGCCTCCCGTGACCATGCAGTGCGGAGGCCAGTGTCAGGGGCAAGATTGCGTCCGCGAGGGTCACCTAAGCGGGCGATGCTGGAAGGAAACCGTGTGAGCCGGATTTCGGTCCGGGGATTCGCAGTGGCTTCGGCCACCGCGGTCACCGCCGTCGGTGCCGTTACCGGTGTTGCCTCGGGCAGCACTGGACAGCCGTCGAACGACGCCGAGGCAACGGCGAGCGACTCGACCCTCCTCGCGGACATACCTGCGGGCCAGCAGGCCCAGGTGCAGACCGCGTCCCTGACGCAGCAGGCCGACGCACAGGCCATCGCCGCGGACGCGAGCGCCAAGAAGGACGCGGAAGAATCCGCCCGTCTGCAGGCGGCCAAGGACGCGGTCGCCAAGCAGAAGGCTGCCGAAAAGGCCGAGAAGGAAGCCAAGGAGCGCGAAGCGGCGAAGAAGGCGGCCAGCCGGTCCGCGCTGCGTGACGCCTCCACCTTCTCCGTTCAGGCCTCGTACACCACCGCGCAGATCCAGGCGATGGCGTCCTCGATGGTCCCGAGCGGGCAGTTCCAGTGCTTCAGCAACATCGTGGACCACGAGTCCAGCTGGAACTACCGGGCGGTCAACGCCTCTTCCGGTGCCTACGGTCTCTTCCAGGCCCTGCCCGGCTCCAAGATGTCGACCGTCGGTTCCGACTGGCAGACGAACCCGGCCACCCAGATCAAGTGGGGCCTCAACTACATGGACAGCCGCTACGGCAGCCCGTGCGAGGCCTGGTCGTTCTGGCAGGCCAACCACTGGTACTGAGCCCCACGCCGCACCCCGGCCGCTCAACCTTCCGAAGCCCCTCCCCGTCCTAGGGTGAGGGGCTTCGGCCATGTACGGTCGGAGCCGACGACTCCAGGGGGGAGTGGTGGGGCGGAGCGGGGGAAGAGAACCGATCATGTCGCGAGTGCCAGGGTGGCTCGGCCGGCTCGGCGCCGGACTGACCGAGCTCGGGGAACGGTTGGACGAACGCCGCGCCGAGGTGGAGAAGGAGTCCTCGGGCGCGCTCGACACCGACGACCCCTTCGGCACCCGGGCCGCACGGGACGCGGAGGACTCCGCCGGTGCGACCGGGTGGCAGGACGACGACGCCTACGGGGAGGACGACGCCCACGGGGACGACCCGGGCCGGGCGCGGACGCCCGCACCGGACTCCGCCGCCGCGCCCACGCCCGCTCCCGCGTCCCGGCACACGGCGCCCGTACCCACCTCGGCTCCCGTCGCCCAGGTGTACGAAGGAGCGGTGCGCCCCGATCCTTCGATGGCCGTGCCGTGGGGTGTACGGGTCGCGGCCGAGGCCGGCTGGCGGCTGCTCGTCCTCGCGGGCACCCTGTGGGTGCTGATGCGCGTCATCAGCGCCGTACAACTGGTCGTCCTCGCCTTCGTCGCCGCGCTGCTCATCACCGCGCTGCTCCAGCCGACGGTGGCGCGCCTGAAGCGGGTCGGGTTCCCGAGGGGGCTCGCCACCGCGCTGACCGCGATCCTCGGCTTCGTCATCATGGGACTGGTCGGCTGGTTCGTGGTCTGGCAGGTCCAGGAGAACATCGACAACCTCTCGGACCAGATCCAGGACGGCATCGACGAGTTGCGCAAGTGGCTCCTCAACAGCCCGTTCCATGTGACGGACAAACAGATCAACGAGATCGCCAAGAACCTGCGGGACGCGATCGGCGCGAACACCGACCAGATCACTTCGGCGGGGCTCGAAGGGGTCACGGTCATCGTGGAGGCGCTGACCGGCATCCTCCTCACGATGTTCTCGACGCTGTTCCTGCTGTACGACGGCAAGCGGATCTGGGAGTGGACGCTGAAGCTGGTGCCGGCGGCGGCGCGGCCCGGGGTGGCGGGAGCGGGGCCGCGTGCGTGGCGGACGCTGACGGCCTATGTGCGCGGCACGGTGATAGTGGCTCTGATCGACGCCATCTTCATCGGCCTCGGCATCTACTTCCTCGATGTGCCGATGGCCGTTCCGCTGGCCGTCTTCATCTTCCTCTTCGCGTTCATTCCGCTGGTCGGCGCGGTGGTGTCCGGGGCGCTGGCGGTCGTGGTCGCGGTCGTGACGCAGGGGGTGTTCACCGCGCTGATGACGCTGCTGGTGGTGCTCGCCGTGCAGCAGATCGAGGGCCACATCCTGCAGCCGTTCATTCTCGGGCGGGCGGTGCGGGTGCATCCGCTGGCGGTGGTGCTGTCCGTCGCCGCGGGTGGGCTGGTCGCGGGGATCGGGGGGGCCGTGGTGGCGGTGCCGCTGGTGGCGGTCACCAACACGGTGGTCGGGTATCTGCGGTCGTATGCGCGGGAGCCGGGCCAGAGGCATGCGCCGGAGCCGCGCGGGGCCACGGCGTCGGAACTCCCACCGTCCCGCCCACCTGTCTGACCCAGGGTTCTCTCGACCCGCCCGGCCCTGCCCGACCCGTCCCATCCCTGTGGGCTCGGCCCCCAGACCCCCGCTAAGGGGCTGCCGCCCCCTGGACCCCCGCTTCGCCCGAAGGGCTCGTCCTCGAACGCCGGACGGGCTGAAATGCCTGGCCCGGGCGTCAGCTTCGCGGCGCGGACCCGCATACCCAGCCCGTCCGGCGTTCGAGGACGAGGCCGTCCAGGCCGATACGGGGGTCTGCGGGCGGAGCCCCCAGGGACAGGACAGGCCGGGTCGGGCAGGGGCGGCGGGGGCGAACAACGTATGCGGGAGGCCCCGTTCGCCGATGTGGTGAACGGGGCCTCCCGGAGGTACTACTGCGCGAGAACCGCCTCGGCGTCCAGCGTCGTCCCGACCGCCTGAATCACCGCAGCGATCTTGAACGCCTCCTGAATCGTCTCCCGGCCGACGCCCGCCTTGCGGAGCACCTGCTCGTGCGAGTCGAGACACTGCCCGCACCCGTTGACCGCGGAGACGGCCAGCGACCACAGTTCGAAGTCGACCTTCTCGACACCGGGATTGCCGATGACGTTCATCCGCAGCCCGGCCCGCAGGGTCCCGTACTCGGGGTCCGACAGCAGATGCCGCGTGCGGTAGAAGACGTTGTTCATCGCCATGACCGCGGCGGCCGACTTGGCGGCCGTGTACGCCTCCGGCGACAGATTCGCCTTCGCCTCCGGCTCCAGCTCACGCAGCACCCGCGGTGAACGGGACGCGATCGCGCACGCCAGCACCGTCCCCCACAGCTGCTGCTGCGGAAGCTCGGAGTTGCCGATGACCGAACCCAGGTTGAGGCGCAGGTCCTTCGCGTAGTCCGGTACGGCGGACTTCAGCTCATCGAGGGACATGGAGGGTCACTCACCCGCCAGGAGCGCCACCGGGTCGAGGGTGTTCTCGCCCTTGGTCCAGTTGCACGGGCACAGCTCGTCCGTCTGGAGGGCGTCCAGGACCCGCAGGACCTCCTTGGGGTTACGGCCGACGGAGCCGGCGGTCACCATGGAGAACTGGATCTCGTTGTTCTGGTCGACGATGAACACGGCACGCTTGGCGAAGCCGTCCTCACCCTCGATGCCGAGGTCCCGCATGAGCTCGTGCTTCGAGTCGGCCATCATCGGGAAGGGCAGGTCCCGCAGGTCGTCGTGGTCCTTGCGCCAGGCGTGGTGCACGAACTCGGAGTCGCCGGAGAAGCCGAGCACCTGGGCGTCACGGTCGGCGAACTCGTCGTTCAGCTTGCCGAAGGCGGCGATCTCGGTCGGGCACACGAAGGTGAAGTCCTTGGGCCACGCGAAGATGACCTTCCACTGACCCTCGTAGGTCTTGTGGTCGATCTGCCGGAACTCCTCACCCTTCTCCAGCGAGACGCAGGCGGTCAGATCGAACTGGGGGAACTTGTCACCAACAGTGAGCACGCGCTCTCCTTGCAGCGAGGGAACGCCCCTTTTGAGGACTCTTCCCTTGGGTTGGACGATGCCGATCGTGGCACAAGCTGCATTGATTAGTGAAATTGGTACACTCGGTCCCGTTGATCGAATGCAACTATCAGTGACGATGAGTGAGAGGCGGCCGCCATGGTGAGCCCTGTCGGCGGCAGAGCGGGCGCCAAAGGCGCCGGAGTTCCCAAGGGGAACGGGCGCCGTCAGCCCACCTTCGCCCAACTGCGCGCCTTCGCCGCGGTGGCCGACCACCTGCACTTCCGGGACGCCGCCGCCGCGATCGGCATGAGCCAGCCCGCGCTGTCGGGCTCGGTCTCCGCCCTGGAGGAGACGCTCGGTGTGACCCTGCTGGAGCGTACGACGCGCAAGGTGCTGCTCTCTCCCGCGGGCGAGCGTCTCGCCGTACGCGCCAAAGCCGTTCTGGACGAGGTCGGCGCGCTCATGGAAGAGGCCGAGGCCGTCCGGGCGCCCTTCACGGGGGCCCTGCGACTGGGCGTCATCCCGACCGTCGCGCCCTACCTCCTGCCCACGGTCCTCGGGCTGGTCCACGACCGCTACCCGGACCTCGACCTCCAGGTCCACGAGGAACAGACGGCCAGCCTGCTGGACGGACTGGCGGTCGGGCGGCTCGATCTGCTGCTCCTGGCCGTGCCGCTCGGGATGCCAGGAGTCGTCGAACTCCCGCTCTTCGACGAGGACTTCGTGCTCGTGACGCCACTGGGCCACGCGCTCGGCGGACGGCAGGGGATCGCGCGCGACGCCCTGCGTGAGCTCAACCTGCTGCTGCTCGACGAGGGGCACTGCCTGCGGGACCAGGCCCTCGACATCTGCCGGGAGGCCGGGCGCGCGGACGCCCCCGTCACCACCACCGCCGCGGGGCTGTCCACCCTGGTCCAGCTCGTCGCCGGCGGGCTCGGGGTGACCCTGCTGCCGCGAACGGCCGTCAGGGTCGAGACCACCCGCAGCGACCAGCTCCTGACCGGGTACTTCGCGGACCCGGCGCCGACCCGGCGGATCGCGCTGGTGATGCGGGCGGGGGCGGCGCGGCGGGCGGAGTACGAGGAGCTGGCGGCGGCCCTGCGCGAGGCTCTGCGGCCGCTGCCGGTGAGGGTGTTGGGCCAGGACGCCTGAACCGGCGTGACGGTCCCCGCCCGGACAGGGCGGGGACCGTGGACCGTTCGGTACGGGCGGGGACCGCTCGTACGGCTATTCCGTCCGGAGGCCGTCCGGTCTCATGAGGCGCAGCAGCGGTGGCAGGCTGAGCGCGGTCACCAGCAGGACGACTCCCGCGCCGATGCCGGTCATCGACAGCAGGCTCGACCAGTCCACGCGTACCGAGACACTCGTCATCTTCTGCAGGACCACGCCCAGGGTCAGGCCGACCACCGACGCGAGCACGAGACCCAGCGCGATCGGGATCGCGGTCTGCCACAGCACCGACAGGCTCAGCGTGCGGCGCCGGGTGCCGAAGGCGACCAGGACGGAGAGCAGTTTCTTGCGCTCGCGCAGCTGTTCCAGCTGGGAGATCAGCAGGCTCGCGCCGATCAGGAACAGGACGCAGGTGGCGCCGACGGACAGGCCGGTGCGGATGGACGTGTAGCGGTTGTCCTGCTCGGTCGACGCCCAGGTCCAGGCGTGGGCCAGCGGGCTGAGCTTCGCCGTGGTGTTGCGGACGAGGTCGTAGACGTCCGGCGCCGACTGGTCGATCTGCAGGTAGACGTTGCCCTCGACCGCCTCCGTGCCCCGCGCGGGCAGAGCGCTCGGAGTGAACAGGATGCCACCGGTCAGACCGTTCGTCGCGTCCGCGCGGACCTCGGCCTGCTTGATGCCCTGCGGCACGGTCCAGGCGACCTGCCTGCCCACCAGACCCTGGTCGTAGGAGGGGTCGATGTAGAGGGTCCGGCCGGGTCTGCCGAGCTTCAGCGCGTCCGGATCGGCGTCGCCGCCCTTGATCAGGAAGACGTCGCCGTCGCGGCAGGCCGGCAGCGTGGCCACCTCGCGCAGCGACGCGCAGTTGCCGACGGTCATGGAGGTGGACGAGTCCGGATCCCGCTTCTTGTCACCCAGCGAAGCGGTGCCGATCGCGGCGACCTGTCGTACGCCGTCGGTCCGGGCGTACTGCTCGCGGGCCCGGTCGAGCGGGACGTCGTACGGCAGGCGGACCTGCATCTGAGCCCGTTGGACGTCGTTCGACGAACTCTTGGTGTAGTCGCCCTCGACCCCGGCGAACAGCATTTGCAGGGCGATGGCGCCGGCGACCGCGACCGCGATGCCGTTGACCATGCGGGCCGCCGTTCCGGTGCTCAACTGGAGCCTGCGGATCGCGAGCTGCCAGGACACCGAGCCGGAGCCGAGTCGGGTGACCACCGTCTCGACGATCCAGGGCAGCAACGCCGTGACGCCGATCAGGAGCAGCAGGACGCCGCCGATCACCAGGTACTGGTTGAAGTTCCCGTTGGTGTTGCCCTTGCCCATCATCGGGTAGAGCATCGCGAGTCCGCCGATCGGCAGCAGCAGCCGCCACCACAGCCGGCGCCGTGCCGGTTTGGCGGCACGCACCACGCCGAGCGGCTCGATGACGACCCCGCGCAGCGCGAGCAGGGTGACGAGGACCGCGGCCGCGGGCACCGCGACGGCGACCAGGGCGGCCAGCGCGGGCGTGGGGTTCAGATAGCTCGGGAACACGCTCTTGCCGAAGATCTGCACGGATCCCGCAAGTTGGCGGGCCAGCAGGAAGAAGACCGTGCCGAAGGCGAGCCCGAGGAGGGCGCCCGCGAGGGCCTCGCCCGCGGCGATCCGCCGGGTCATCCGGCTGTCGGAGCCGACCAGACGCAGGGCGGCGAGCCGCCGGTCGCGCCGCTCGCCGCCGAAGCGCACGGCCGCGGCGATGAAGACACCCACCGGGAGCAGCAGCACCACGAAGACGACGATGATCAGCAGGACGAGGATCGGGTCGAGGCGGTCGGGCGGTCCGAGGGGCTGCCCGAAGTGCTCGATACGGGTCACCCGGGCGCCGTCGATCCTCGGGGCGAGGTCGTCGGCGCCCGCGTAGAAGGCGAGTTCGTTCGCGCCGACGAGACCGGACTCCCCGATGGTTCCGATGGTGCGGTACGGCAGCCGCTCGCGCAGCAGTTTCCCGTCACCGGACTTCAGCAGGTCCGCCAGTGCGGGGGACACCACCATCTCACCCGGTGCAGGGTTCTTCTCCACTCCCGGCGGCAGGGGCGCCCGGGACCCCTCGGGTTGTACCTCGCGGCCGCGGATGTCCAGGTCGCGATAGGTGTCGTCGACGGCCGCTACGAGCAGGGACCGGTCGGACGCCTTGGGGATGCCCACATCGTTGAACGTGATGTCGGTACGGGCCTTCTCGCGGTCGCTGCGTGCCTGGAGCGCACTCGGTATCGCCGTGGTGAGCAACAGCAGTGCCACGCCGAGACCGACCCCGACGGCTGTGAGGACCGCGCGCATCCAGCCCTCGCGCCCGCCGGTGAAGGCGAACCTGGCCCCCATGGCGAGGTCTCTGGACCACTGGCGCACGTTCATATGACGCGCTCCATGTCACGGGACTTGCCGTCGCGTACGACGATCTCGCGGTCCGAGTAGGCGGCCACCCGCGCTTCGTGCGTGACCAGGACGACGGCGGCGTTGGTGGAGCGGGCGGCCTCGGTGAGCAGCTCCATCACGCGCTCGCCGTTGAGCGAGTCGAGCGCGCCGGTCGGTTCGTCCGCGAACAGCACGCGCGGGCCGGTGACCAGGGAGCGGGCCACGGCCACGCGCTGGCCCTGGCCGCCGGAGACCTCGCCGGGCCGCTTGGACTTGAGGTCGTCGACCTCCAGGCGTTCCATCCAGGTCAGGGCGGTGCGTTCGGCCTCCTTGCGGCCGGTGCCGTTCAGGCGCAGCGGCAGGGCGACGTTCTCGACGCAGGTCAGTTCGGGTACGAGCTGGCCGAACTGGAAGACGAAGCCGAACTCGCTGCGGCGCAAGGCGCTGCGCTGCGAGTCGTTCATGGTGGCCATCTCGCGTCCGGCGTACATGATCGAGCCGGAGTCGGGCGGCACGATGCCGGCGAGGCAGTGCAGCAGGGTGGACTTGCCGGAGCCGGAGGGGCCCATCACGGCGACCACCTCGCCCGGGTGGATGGAGAACTCGGCGCCGTCCAGGGCGGTGGTGGGGCCGTAGCTCTTACGGAGCTCCGACGCGGTCAGCAGGGAGCCGGGGGGAGGGGTCATCGGGTCGTCACCGCCTCGCGGAGTTTGTCGAGGCGGGCGGCGGTGAGTTCCAGCCACCGCAGGTCGGCCTCGAGGTGGAAGAGTGCGTGGTCGCAGATCAGCTGGTCGGCGAGGTCGCCCCGGCGCTTGCGGTCGGTGAGGATGCGCATCATGCGCAGGTGTTCCGAGCGCTGGGTGTCGAGGATGTCGGCCGCGTCGCGGTGGGTGAGGAGGGCGAGGACGATCTTGGTGTAGAGGGTCGACTGGAGGTACGGCTCGGGCTTCTCGGGCGTCGCGAGCCACTGCTGTACGTCGGTGACACCGGCGTCGGTGATCGCGTACCGCTTGCGCTCGGGTCCGCCGCCCGCCTCTATCCCGTCGACCTCCACGAGGCCGTTCTTCAGCAGTCGCGACATCGTCGAGTAGACCTGGCCGTAGTGCAGCGGCCGGTCGTGACCGAACTTCTCGTCGAAGGCCCGCTTGAGGTCGTAACCGTGGCGGGGTCCGGACTCCAGGAGTCCCAGGAGGGTGTGACCGATGGACATGCGGAGCACTCTACACACGGGGTATACACGGTGCGTATACATGCTGCGCATAGGCCATGGCAGGGAGCGATGGTGTCCAGGTCAGGGCGCATTGTCACGGTTCTGTCACCGGGTTCCCGCGCCCCTGGGGGCTCCGCCCCCAGACCCCCGTATCGGCCTCGAGGGCCTTGCCCTCGAACGCCGGACGGGCTGGTGGTGCGGGCCCGCTCTGAAGGGCTGACGCCCAGGGCGGGCATTTCAGCCCGTCCGGCGTTCGAGGACGAGCCCTTCGGGCGACGCGGGGGTCCGGGGGCGAGGCCCCCTGGCGGGGTCCGGGGCGGAGCCCCGGGTGCGGGGTGATGGGGGTCCCCCCTGCTCGAGCGAGGCCGAGAGCTGGGGGGAGGGCCGGGGTGGCGGCTACGGGTCCGGCTGGTCGGGGGCCGGCGGCCGCCCGCGGCGCGGGATCGGCCCGGCCCCACCGGGCAGACGCCCCGCCTCGGACAGCGCCCTGCGCAGCAGGAACTCGATCTGCGCGTTGGCGGAACGCAGTTCGTCACCCGCCCAGCGGGCCAGCGCTTCGTACACGAGCGGATCCAGCCGCAGGAGCACCTGCTTGCGCTGCGGCTGCGGCCGCCGCCGGGGCCCGGCCCCACCGGATGGCTCCGTCACTGGTACAGGGACCCCGTGTTCAGGACCGGCTGCGGCGCCCGGTCACCGCACAGCACCACCATCAGGTTCGACACCATCGCCGCCTTCCGCTCCGAGTCCAGTTCGACGATGTCCCGCTCGGTGATCCGGGCGATCGCCGCCTCGACCATCCCGACCGCCCCTTCGACGATCTGCCGCCGTGCCGCCACGACCGCCCCCGCCTGCTGGCGCTGGAGCATCGCGGAGGCGATCTCGGGAGCGTACGCGAGATGCGTGAAGCGCGACTCGATGATGGAGACGCCGGCGGCGTCCACCCGCGCGCGCAGTTCGACGGCGAGCTTCTCGGTGATCTCCTCGGCGTTGCCGCGCAGCGAGAGCCCCTCCTCGTCGTGGGCGTCGTAGGGGTACTCGATCGCGATGTGCCGGACGGCCGCCTCGGTCTGGGTGGCGACGAACTCCAGGAAGTCGTCGACCTCGAAGCTGGCCCGCGCGGTGTCCTCGACCCGCCAGACCACGACCGCGGCGAGCTCGATCGGGTTGCCGTAGGCGTCATTGACCTTGAGGACCGCGGTCTCGTGGTTGCGCACCCGGGTCGAGATCTTCACGCGGGAGGTGAAGGGGTTCACCCAGCGCAGGCCGTCCTGACGGATCGTCCCCCGGTACCGCCCGAAGAGCTGGACGACCCGGGCCTCGCCCGGCGCCACCGTGTTCAGCCCGCACATCGCGATGAACGCGGCGAGGCCGACGAGGATGCCCGTGACGATCAGCGCGGCCTTGCCCCCGGCCGCGGAGACCGTCGTGGCGCCCACGATCAGCGCGGCCCCGAGCAGCAGTCCGAGCAGTCCGAGCAGCAGCGCGAGCCCGCCGCCGATGCTGTGCGCGGTGAACTCCCGCACCCGTGGGGCGGGTATCGCCGGCACGTCGGGGACAGGCGTGGATCCGTGGCCGGAATCGTTCGTGGAGTCGTGTGCGGACATGGTGGGCCCCCGTCTCGTATGGCCTAGCACTTACCTAGCTAACTGATATCACTTTACCCCGCATGGCAACCTTCCACTCCTCTCGTACGTCGGTTCTGGTGGGGCTGGTGCGCATTGCGTGCTGATTGTCACGTCCGTGGAAGTGCCGATCGGCGGGACTTTGTCCCAGCACGTGGTGTTAGTTTGCTGAGCTGACCTCAGCGACGAACCTGTGTGCGGCACCAGAACGAACGCGGCACCGGACGTGTGAGTGAACCCGGCAGGACACGCGTACAAGAGAACGCGACCCGAGACCGAAGCGGAGCGGACGGAGCCATGGGACGAGCGGACGAGAGACGAGCGCGGCAGCGCGGTGGCCGTCGCGCCGCGGCCGGGGGCTCCTCCGGGACCAAGCCCCGCCGCAGCGGCATACGCAGGATCCTGAACTGGAAGACGATCCTCGGCACGTTCCTGGGCTTCTGCCTGCTAGGCATGGGCGCCTTCCTCGTGCTCTACATGGTCGTGTCCATACCCCAGGGCAACGCGGCCGCGCAGCAGCAGAGCAACATCTACAAGTACGGCGACGGTTCGACCCTGGCCCGTACCGGCAAGGTCAACCGCGAGATCGTGGGCCTGGACAAGGTGCCCAAGCCCGTCCAGCTGACCTTCGTCGCCGCCGAGAACAAGTCCTTCTACAAGGACTCCGGCGTCGATCTGCGGGGCACGGCCCGCGGTCTGCTGAACACCCTGTCGGGCAAGGGCAAGCAGGGTGGCTCGACGATCACCCAGCAGTACGTCAAGAACTACTACCTGACCCAGGACCAGACCGTCACGCGCAAGCTGAAGGAACTGGTCATCTCGCTGAAGGTGGACCGGCAGCAGACCAAGGACGACGTCCTCGCCGGTTACATCAACACCAGTTACTACGGCCGTAACTCGTACGGCATCCAGGCCGCGGCGCAGGCGTACTACGGCAAGGACGCGAGCGACCTCACGGTCGAGCAGGGCGCCTACCTCGCGTCGCTGCTCCAGGCCCCGAGCCAGTACGACTGGGGCGTCGCCACCGACACGGGCAAGCGGCTGGTCACGGCCCGCTGGAACTACACCCTCGACAACATGGTCGAGGAGGGGTGGCTGGACGCGGCCAAGCGCCAGGCCATGAAGTTCCCGGTGCCGCAGGACCCCAAGGGCGTCCCCGGCATGCAGGGCCAGACCGGCTACCTGGTGGACGCGGCGAACAGCGCGCTGGCCAACCGGCTCGTCGCGCAGGGCTCCGCCGCGAACTACGAGGACGCCAAGGCGATCGTCGACGCGGGTGGCTGGACGATCACGCTCAACATCGACAAGAAGAAGCAGACGCAGCTGGAAGTCGCCGTCAAGACGAAGCTGAGCCGCAAGCTGGACGGGAAGAAGCGGCGGGTCGACGGTGACGTCGAGGCCGGCGCCGCGTCCGTCGACCCCAAGACGGGCAAGGTCGTCGCGATGTACGGCGGCGAGGACTACTTCAAGCACTACGTCAACAACGCGACCCGCCAGGACTACCAGCCCGCGTCCACCTTCAAGCCGCTCATCTTCGCCGCGGCCCTGGAGCAGCAGGCCAAGACGCAGGACGGCCAGGACATCACGGCGAACACGATGTACGACGGCACGAGCGGTCGCGCCGTCAAGGGCAGCACCATCGGGTTCGCGCCGCCCAACGAGGACGACCAGAGCTACGGGCCCGTCACCGTCCAGACCGCGATGAACAAGTCCATCAACTCCGTCTTCGCGCAGATGGGCGTCGACGTCGGCATGGACAAGGTCCTCAAGGTCGCGGGCGATCTCGGGATGCACACGGAGAAGCTGCAGCCGGTGCCCGCGCAGACGCTCGGTTCCATGGGCGCGAGTCCGCTGGAGATGGCGGGTGCCTACGCGACCCTCGACAACCACGGACGCAAGGTCACCCCGGCCGTCGTGGCCTCCGCCGAGCACAAGGACCGTACGGTCCCGTTCCCGAAGCCGATCGGCGACCAGGTCATCAGCGCCGAGGCGGCCGACACGGTCACCTCGGTGCTCACCGGCGTGGTCAACGACGGTACGGCCCAGGGGTCGGTGGCGCAGGCTTCCGACCGCGACGGTCAGCAGGTCGCGGGCAAGACGGGTACGTCCGACAACAACAAGTCGGCCTGGTTCACCGGCTACACGCCCAACCTGGTCACCTCGGTCGGTCTCTTCGGAGAGGTGCCCAAGGACCGCAAGGACTCGAACGGCAAGGCGGTCAGGCAGGGCACCCAGGTGTCGCTGAGGGGCGCCGCGGGCGGCGGCCGCGTCAACGGCGGTGGCTTCCCCGCCCAGATCTGGGCCGCGTACACCTTCAACGCGATGGGCAGGGTCACCGCCTTCGACCTGAACACCACCCAGGGCGCCGCGATGGAGCCGACGCCGAGCGACACGCCGAGCCAGACGCCCAGCGAGACGCCGTCGCAGACTCCGACCACCGAGCCGCCGACGACCCGGCCGCCGACGAGCAGCAGCCCGCCGACCAAGACGCCCGAGCCCCCGGTCCCCCCGACGACGACGGCCCCGGTCAGTCCGAGCGGAACCCCGACCGACGAGAACCCGACGGGCCCGTTCGACCCGAACGGCCAGCAGCAGTAACGGCAGACAGGCTCACGGCTCACGGCTCACGAGAAGGGCGCCCGGTGACCCACCGGGCGCCCTCCCTCTCGTACGGACCGCGATCCGCCGTCCGTCGCGGGAGGCGGCTCGCTCAGCCGCCGTTGACCTCCTTGGCGATCCGGTCGCCGATCTCCTTGTCGACGTTGCGCCAGTACTGCACCGCGCGGTCCAGGACCGGGCGGGACACGCCGGCCTTCAGGTGGCCGCTGACGTTCGACACGAGACGGTCGCGGGCCGCGGCGTCGAGGACCTGGCGGACCAGCGTGCCCGCCTGACCCCAGTCGTCGTCCTCGCGGTGCAGCTTGTACGCCTCGCGCACCAGCTCACCGGCGGTCTGCCAGCTCGCCGGGTCACCGAAGCGGGAGAAGTCGGCCGCGGGCCCGCCGTAGGAGTTGGGGGCGTACGGCCGGGCCGCGTTCGACGGCTCGTAGCGCATCGGCCCGTCCTTGGCGTACGAGTTCACCGGGGAGTGCGGCCGGTTCGGCGGCAGCTGCGTGTAGTTCGGGCCGATCCGGTACCGGTGGGTGTCCGGGTACGAGAACAGCCGGCCCAGCAGCATCTTGTCCGGCGAGGGACCGATGCCCGGCACCAGGTTGGACGGCTCGAAGGCCGCCTGCTCGATGTGGATGAAGTAGTCCTCCGGATTCCTGTCCAGCGTCATCCGGCCGACGTCGATCAACGGGTAGTCCGCGTGCGGCCAGACCTTTGTCAGGTCGAAGGGGTTGAAGCGGTAGTCCGCCGCGTCCTCGAACGGCATGATCTGGACCTTCAGGCTCCAGGTCGGCGCGTTCCCGGATCTGATCGACTCGAACAGGTCCCGGCGGTGCTTGTCCGCGTCCGTACCGGCCAGCTCGTCGGCCTCCGCCTGGGTGAGGAACTCGATGCCCTGGTCGGTCTTGAAGTGGTACTTGACCCAGAACCGCTCACCGGCTCCGTTGATCCACATGTAGGTGTGCGAGCTGTACCCGTTCATGTGGCGGTAGGTCTTCGGGACACCCCGGTCGCCCATCAGCCATGTCACCTGGTGCGCGGACTCGGGGGAGAGGGTCCAGAAGTCCCACTGCATGTCGTTGTCGCGCAGTCCGGTCACGGGGCTGCGCTTCTGCGAGCGGATGAAGTCCTGGAACTTGATCGTGTCACGGACGAAGAAGACCGGCGTGTTGTTGCCCACCATGTCGTAGTTGCCGTGCTCGGTGTAGAACTTCAGCGCGAAACCGCGGGGGTCGCGCCAGGTGTCGGGCGAACCCTGTTCGCCGGCGACAGTGGAGAACCGGGCCAGCATCTCGGTACGTTTGCCCGGCTGGAACAGGTCAGCCTTGGTGAACTGGCTGACGTCATTGGTGACTTCGAAGAATCCGTAGGCGCCACTGCCCTTGGCGTGCACCACACGCTCGGGGACCCGCTCCCGGTTGAACTGTGCCATCTTCTCGATGAGGTAGTGGTCCTGGAGCAGGATCGGGCCGTCGGGGCCGACGGTCAGCGAGTGTTCGTCGCTCTCCACCGGAATTCCGACGTTGTCCGTGGTGTACGGAACCTTCTGGGGTGCCTGCGTCACGAGCGTCCTCCCGTCGAAGAAGAGGGTGTTTAGGTCGCTTCGTCCACCCCAGCAGTCAACTCCGCCGACGGGATGTCGGCAACATCTGGACACGGTCCAGCCCTGGTCCGGTTCCGGAACCCGTACGGAGACGGGGCCGCCCCGGGGTGAGACCGGGCGGGTACCCCGTCAGCCGCGGTTCAACTCGAACCAGACCACCTTGCCGGTGCTCAGCCGGGTCGCACCCCACCGTTTGGCCAGTTTGTTGACCAGATAGAGGCCGCGTCCGCCCTCGTCCGTGGCGCGCGCCTGCCGCAGCCGCGGCAGCTGGGGCACGTCGTCACCGACCTCGCAGCGCAGCACGTCCGTCCGCAGCAGCCGCAGCGTCACGGGGCGCGAGGCGTAGCGCACGGCGTTGGTCACGACCTCGCTGACCAGCAGCTCGACGGAGTCGCTCATGTCCTCCATGCCCCAGCGGGACAGCGCGCGGCGGGCGAGCCGCCGGGCCCGCCCGGGAGCGGCGTCCTCCGGCTCCAGGTACCAGTACGCCACGTCGCTCGGCGCGATCCCGTCGAAGCGGGCGGCGAGCAGCGCGATGTCGTCGTCCCGGTCGCCCGGACCGAGCATGTCGAGCACCTCGTCGCACAGGGCTTCGAGGGGCGGCGGATGATCGGGTCCGGTCAGCTGCGCGGTGGCGGCGAGCTTCTCGCGCAACTGTTCTATGCCGGTCCAGACGTCCCTGAGCCGGGACTCGACCAGGCCGTCCGTGTAGAGCAGCAGCGTGGCTCCGGCGGGCGCGTCCAGCTCGACCGCCTCGAAGTCCACCCCTCCTACCCCGATGGGGGCACCCGGCGGCACCCGCAGCACCTCGGCCCGGCCGCCCAGGTGCAGCAGGACCGGCGGCGGATGGCCCGCGTTGGCGATGGTGATCCGGTGCGCGACCGGGTCGTAGACGGCGTACAGACAGGTCGCCATGCGGTCGGTGCCCAGCCGCTGCGCCTGTTCGTCCAGGTGGTGCAGCACCTCCTGCGGCGGCAGGTCGAGCCCGGCGAGCGTCTGGGCGGTCGTCCGCAGCTGGCCCATGATCGCGGCCGAGGTCATCGAGTGGCCCATGACGTCCCCGACGACCAGGGCGACACGGCTGCCCGGCAGCGGGATCGCGTCATACCAGTCGCCGCCGACGCGCGCGGTCTCCGCGGCCGGCAGATAGCGGGACGCGAGCCGTACGCCCGTGGGCCGCGGCAGCGTCTCGGGCAGCATGGTGCGCTGCAGCTCGTCGGCGATGTAGGCCTCACGGCCGTACAGCACCGCCTTGTCGATGCCGAGCGCGCTGTGCGTGGCGAGCTGGGCCGCGACGAGCAGGTCGTCGGGCTCGAAGGCCATCCGCTCGGGACGGCGCACGAAGAGCGCGGCCCCGATCACCCGGCGCCGCCCCCGCAGCGGAGCCAGGATCGCGCGCTGGCCGCTGGGCACCGCCAGCTCGTCGCCCAGCAGCTCGGGCAGTGCGGCACGGGCGGCGGGCGCGTCCGCGAAGACGGGCCGTACCCCGCGCAGCACCTCCGCGAGGGCCCCACCGGGACGCACCTCGCACAGCTCGGCCGTCATCGCAGACAGGTCGCTGGGCTCGGGCCGCAGCGCGGGCAGGAAACCGTTCTCGGTGTCGCGCTCCTCCGGGATCCGGTCGGTGCGCCGCAGCCGCAGCACGAGGGGCCCGGTGGGCCGCTCGTCACCGACCGGAAGCGGATCGCGCAGATAGACGAGGATCGCGTCCGAGAAGGTCGGCACGGTGGCGCGGCACAGACCCATCACGATCTCGTCGAGGTCGATGCCGCGCGCGATGCGCCGGGTCGCCGCGCCCACGAAACGCAGCCGGTCCCCGTCGCGCCGCATCGGCATCGGGCCCGCGTGCGGCAGCCCCTGCCCGGTACGCCGGTCCTTGCCGCCGCTCCCGGGCGCCCGGTCCTTGTCGACCGGCTGGGCCGGGATGCCCTCGGGCGCGGGGCGCGGGCGGTGCGGATCGGGCTCCGCGGCCGACGGCTGGGAGTGCTCGGGGCCCGGGGACGCGGGCGGTGTCGGCGCGCCGGTGCCGGAGGGCGACGGTGCGTCGGTGCTCGCGGAGGTCTGGTTGCCCGGCGTCCCGTGCTGGGCGTACGGCGCACCGGGACCGGCCGAGGCGTCACCCGTGCGGGCGGGCTGCGCCGGTAAGGCGCCCGGAGCGCGCAGCGCCTCCGGGGTGTGCAGGAGCGCCCCGCGGGGGTCCGCGGGGGTGGAGGGCCGGCCGGCGCCGCTCTGGCGGCGCTCGTGCGAGGTGGGGTGCTCCGTCACGCGTGTCGAATCCATCCGTCCGGGGCTGCGCGCCGTGCGTGCAGTTCGTCCCGCAGCCCCGATACCCGGAATGTGTGCCCCAGGAACGGAATCTGCGCGTCGTGCGAGCCGGGCCCGGCATGTGCCGACGGGAACGCCGTCGCCCCAGTGGGTCCGTGCGACCCTCCGGGCCGTCCGCCGACCGTACCGCCGTGGCCTTCGTACCCCTCGCTCACTTCCTGCCGCCCCTCGGTGACGTATGGTCAAGCCCAGCGCATGCTGCGGTAGTTGCTGCTGTGCGCCCTTGCGGAGGACGATCCTACGGTTGTACCACGGGGGCGCATCAAGGGTCTCATGAGGACACGTGCGCGGGCGTACGGTCCCAGTCATCGGGCAGGACGGGAACCGGCCACGACGGATCCGGGCGCCAGCGCTGCCAGCCGTCCGCGAACGGCGCGCCCCAGGCGCGGATCACCTCCACCGCGCGCAGCCCCGCCTCCCGCACCTGTGCTGCCTGCCGGGTGTCCATCAGCCCGGCCCGCTGCGCCTGTGCGAACTCGTCCTCGTCGAGCCAGCACCAACTGTGGTCCGGGTGCACGGAGATGTCCAGGAAGTGGTCCTCGGAATCGACGCCGCCCTCCCAACGGGCCAGCGGGGTCTCCAGGTTCACGTACCAGTTCTTGAAACGCCAGCCCGGTTCCCAGAACAGCCACACCGACCAGGGCTCGCCGGGCCGCGCCAGTTTCAGCACCCCGGTGCCGAACCAGCGGTCCCGGCGCACCGAACGAGCCTTGGTGTAGCGCGACTCCAGCGGTTCTCCGTGCACCGGGGTGCCGTCGGCGAGCACCGGCTTGACGCACTCCGTGCCGGGCGCCATCCACACCGCGAGCAGTTCCGCGTCGTCCCGCACGACGGTCACGGGGCGGCAGATGTGGACGCGCTCGCCGGCGTTCTCCCGGTACCGCCACAGGATGTGACTGCCGGGGGCCCAGTACGCCGTCGAACCACCCGTTGCCACTCGTCTCACCGCTCCACCCTCTGCCATGAACAGATATTAGGTGCCCCAGGCATACGACGCTGCGGTGCGCGTCACGGTTCGCGCCGTGGCACGCACGACGTAACGGAGCTGTCATCCGGCGTTCGCCGGTACGGAGGCGGCGTCACGGATGCGTCATCCGCAGGACATCCAGGGCCTCGTCCAGCTGTTCCAGGGTGAGGTCGCCCCGCTCCACGTACCCGGAGTCGAGGACGACCTGGCGGATGGTCCTGCGCTCCGCCAGTGCCTTCTTGGCCACCTTGGCGGCCTCCTCGTACCCGATGTACTTGTTGAGCGGTGTCACGACGGACGGCGACGACTCGGCGTACTCGCGGGCCCGTTCGCGGTGCGCGACGATCCCGTCGACGGTGCGGTCGGCGAGCAGCCGGGAGACACTCGTGAGCAGCCGGACGGACTCCAGGACGTTCTTCGCGATGACCGGGAGCATCACGTTGAGCTCGAAGTTGCCGGCGGCCCCGGCGACCGCGACCGTCGCGTCGTTGCCCATCACCTGGGCCGCGACCATCAGCACGGCCTCGGGAATGACGGGATTGACCTTGCCCGGCATGATCGAGGAACCGGGCTGCAGGTCGGGGAGGCTGATCTCGGCCAGGCCGGTCCGCGGTCCGGAGGCCATCCAGCGCAGGTCGTTGGCGATCTTCGTCAGCCCGACCGCGATGGTCCGCAGCTGTCCGCTCGTCTCGACGATCCCGTCCCGCGCGCCCTGTGCCTCGAAGTGGTCACGGGCCTCGGTGAGCGGCAGACCGGTGTCCCGTGCCACCTCCGCGATCACGGCGGCGGAGAACCCGGGAGGTGTGTTGATCCCCGTGCCCACGGCCGTCCCGCCCAGCGGCAGTTCGGCCAGCCGGGGCAGTGAGGCGTTCAGCCGTTCGATCCCGTAGCGCACCTGGGCCGCGTATCCACCGAACTCCTGTCCGAGCGTGACGGGGGTGGCGTCCATGAGGTGGGTGCGCCCCGACTTCACGACGTCGGCGAACTCCGCCGCCTTGCGCTCCAGGGCGGCGGCGAGGTGGCCGAGCGCGGGGACGAGGTCCCGGGTCACCGCGGCGGTGGCGGCGATGTGGATCGAGGACGGGAAGACGTCGTTCGACGACTGCGAGGCGTTCACATGGTCGTTGGGGTGGACGTCGCGGCCGAGCCGCTCGGTGGCGAGCGTGGCGATGACCTCGTTGGTGTTCATGTTCGAGGACGTGCCGGAGCCCGTCTGGAAGACGTCCACCGGGAAGTGCGCGTCCCAGCGCCCCTGCGCCACCTCGGCCGCGGCCTCCTGGACGGCCTCGGCCACGTCCTTGTCGAGCACCCCGAGCCGGGCGTTGACCCTGGCGGCCGCCCCCTTGATCCGTGCGAGCGCCTCGATGTGAGCGCGTTCGAGCCGCTGCCCCGAGATGGGGAAGTTCTCCACGGCCCGCTGGGTCTGGGCCCGCCACTTCGCGTCCGCGGGCACCCTGACCTCACCCATCGAGTCGTGCTCGATCCGGTACGGGGCTGCTGCCTGTTCATCGGCCATTGCCGGTCACCTCCAGTGGGGACAGCATCGCGGACGTGTCGCGTGTTCCCGGACGTCCGGTGCCGTGTTTCCCGCGGCCCCCCCGTTCTCGCGGGGGTCAGTGCCGTGCGGTGCCGAAGGGAGCGGTGCACGCGGACTGCCCGGCCACTTCGGCACAGGCCGCCGCGCCGCGCGGGCTCGCCGCGGCCAGCATCGGACTGCTGTAGCCGTCCGCCGGGTCGCCCGGGTAGGCGGCGGACAGTTCGTCCCGCCCCGCCCGGACCGAGATCTCCCGCGCACCGCCGGTCCGGGTGCGCACCTCGGCCCAGACCGTCGCGCACGACGCGGAGAAACGCAGCAGCACGACCTCTCCCGCGCGCGCGACCGTGCTCTCCGTACGCGCGTCGCGGCCGCAGGTCTCGGAGGTCGGGAACTGTCCCTGGCAGCCGTGACCGCGGCAGGAGGCGGCCGCGGCGGGCGCCGGGGCGAGGTCGGTGTCGAGGACCTCGGCGGCGCCCGCGGTGACCGCCATCGTGGCGGCCGCCACCGCGGCGAGGGCGATGACGGCCCGGTTCGGCGGCCGGACGCGCCGGCCCCGAACCGGCGCGTCCGGGGCCGGGCCCTGTGGGGACGGAACCCGTGGGGGCAGGGCCTGCGCGGGCAGGCCGACCGCCCCGCACCGGCTCCTGGACACGGTGTCCCACAGGGAGAGAAGGGGACCGGGATCGGTCTGCGCGAGCCGGCCGAGGGACTCGACCGCCGAGCGCGGCGGGAACTGGTCACCGTTCAGATAGCGGTGCCAGGTCGACTTGCTGAACGGGGTGACGGCGGCCAGCGCGGCCAGGCTCAGCCCCGTCCGCCGCCTGAGGCCGCGCAGCCGCTCCAGCAGGAGATGTTCGTCGGCGAGTCGTTCTACGTCGTCCAGCGCGTCGGGCAGCGGCTGTCTCTTGACCGTCACGTGGCTCTCCATCTCGCTCCCTCGCCGTGCCGGGGTGGCAGCCTGATCCGTTCCCTCTCCGTGCGCCCGCGCACACCAGGGTCGCCCGAATGCGAACCGGATGATGAGGGGAAGTTGACCTGCGGGTCCCGCACCGGTGGGGTGGTCGGGTGGTCGGCTGATCGACTCGTAGGACCTCCTGACGGGGCGGACCCCCACCCCGTCAGGAGGCGTCGGAACTCAGGAGCCGGGCGTCGGCGCGCCCGTCAGCACCAGCGGACGGCGCCGCCGGTGCGGACGTAGTGCGCGGACACGTACCCCCGGTGGTGGGCCAGGCGGTACCAGCGGTGGTTGCCCCGGACGGCGGACCCGCGCTTCTTGCAGGAGATGACCACCGGTCGTCCGTCCGGACGCGAGCCGACGATCCGGTAGGCCGTGCCCGGCCCGGAGCGGACGAGCAGCCGCGTGTGGTGGGTCGTCACACGGCCCCGTACGTGATGGACGACGTGGTGGGCGGCGTGGTGGCTGCCGGGAGTGTGCGCGGCCGGGGCGGTGGAGGCGACGGCCGTCACCGGGAAGACGGCGACGGCCGCGACCGCGGCCACGAGACCGTTGCGCAACATGCGACTCATCATGCTATTTCCCTCCGAGATGACCCGCGGATCACAGGCTGTGATCCGGTCATTGCGGAGTGTTCACGGCAAAGCTCGCAAAGATGCCGTCCCGCTGTTCCTGGGACGAAATGGGACACCAGGTGAAGGCGTGAACGGCGCGGCGGGGGCGTCCCGGGACGGCCGCCCGGGACGCCGGGAGGCTACCGAGGGAGGCGGCGGGGGCGATGTCCGTCCCCGCCGCCCCTGGGGAGCTACGCCATCCCGGGACCCCGCACCGGGATGTGGGTGAACGTCGGCTCGGGAGCCGGATCCTGGAAGAAGTCGTTGCCCTTGTCGTCGACCACGACGAACGCCGGGAAGTCCTCGACCTCGATCCTCCAGACGGCCTCCATGCCGAGTTCCTCGTACTCGACGACCTCGACCTTCTTGATGCAGTCCTGGGCGAGACGGGCGGCGGGGCCGCCGATCGAGCCGAGGTAGAAGCCGCCGTGCGCGTCGCACGCCTGGGTGACCTGCGCGGAGCGGTTGCCCTTCGCGAGCATGACCTTGGAGCCGCCCGCCGCCTGGAACTGCTCCACGTAGGAGTCCATGCGGCCGGCCGTCGTCGGGCCGAAGGAGCCGGACGCGTAGCCCTCGGGCGTCTTGGCGGGACCGGCGTAGTACACCGGGTGGTCCTTCAGGTACTGCGGCATCTCCTCGCCCGCGTCGAGCCGCTCCTTGATCTTGGCGTGCGCGATGTCCCGGGCCACGACCAGCGGGCCGGAGAGCGAGAGGCGGGTCTTCACCGGGTACTTGGTCAGCTCGGCGAGGATGTCGTCCATCGGCTGGTTGAGGTCGATCCGGACGACGTCGCCCGACTCGTCGAGGTGCTCGTCGGTCGTCTCGGGCAGGAAGCGCGCCGGGTCCGTCTCCAGCTGTTCGAGGAAGACGCCCTCGGCGGTGATCTTCGCGACGGCCTGGCGGTCGGCGGAGCACGACACCGCGATCGCCACGGGGCAGGACGCGCCGTGCCGGGGGAGGCGGACCACACGCACGTCGTGGCAGAAGTACTTGCCGCCGAACTGCGCTCCGATACCGATCCGCTGCGTCAGCTCGAAGACCTTCTGCTCCAGGTCCTTGTCCCGGAAGCCGTGGCCCAGCTCGGAGCCCTCGGCCGGGATCTCGTCCAGGTAGTGCGCGGAGGCGTACTTCGCGGTCTTCAGGGCGTACTCGGCGCTCGTCCCGCCGACGACGATCGCCAGGTGGTAAGGCGGGCACGCGGCCGTGCCGAGCGAACGGATCTTCTCCTCCAGGAACTTCATCATGGAGGACTCGTTGAGAACGGCCTTCGTCTCCTGGTACAGGAAACTCTTGTTCGCGGAGCCGCCGCCCTTGGCCATGAAGAGGAACTTGTAGGCGCCGCCGTCGGTCGCGTACAGCTCGATCTGCGCCGGCAGGTTCGAGCCCGTGTTCTTCTCCTCCCACATGGTGAGCGGAGCCATCTGCGAGTAGCGCAGGTTCAGGTTCTTGTAGGCGTCGTAGATGCCGCGGCTCAGGGCCGACTCGTCACCGCCCTCGGTGAGGACGTTCTGCCCGCGCTTACCCATGACGATCGCCGTACCGGTGTCCTGGCACATGGGCAGGACACCCGCGGCCGCGATGTTCGCGTTCTTCAGGAGGTCCAGGGCGACGAACCTGTCGTTGGCCGACGCCTCGGGGTCGTCGATGATCCGGCGCAGCTGGGACAGGTGGGCGGGCCGCAGGTAGTGCTGGATGTCGTGGATGGCCTCCGTGGCGAGCTTGCGCAGCGCCTCCGGCTCGACCTTGAGGAACGTCCGCCCGTCGGCCTCGAAGGTGGAGACACCCTCGGAGGTCACCAGCCGGTACGGGGTGGTGTCCTCTCCCTGGGGGAGCAGATCGGTGTACGCGAACTCAGGCATCTTCGCCCATTCCTCACTTGATTTCTTGGGGCTCGGTTCGCCTCCGGGGCGCCGAGACCCTTGCCGGGAGCCCGACCACGCTCACTCGGCGGAGGCCGGCCTCCGTCGGCGGGCGTCCACCAGCCTAGAACCTGGCGCGGACAGTGGGCTTGTGAGGTAGGGCTCAGTTCGCCGTCCACATCTTCATCCACACCCCTAGTCGCGATCTATCGCGTTTGGGTACGCTGCTGCCGTGGACCTTCAGAAGCGCACCGAAACCCGTGCCGCCGACGCCGAACTGCGTGCGTCGGACGCCGACCGCGACCGGATCGCCGACATCCTGCGCGAGGCCCTCGCCGAGGGGCGCCTCACGGCCGACGAGCACGCCGAGCGGGTTGAAGGGGTGCTGGCCACCAAGACGGTCGGTGAGCTCGACCAGTTCGTCCGGGACCTGCCGGCCGCCCACGCGGGCGGCGCGACGCCCGCGTACACGACCGCGCCCAACCGCCCCCGGCTGGGCGCGATCCCGGCGGAGGCCGACGAGAACGTGGTGGCGGTGTTCAGCACCGCGATGCGCAAGGGCCGCTGGCACGCGGGCCGCCGCATTCACGCGTACGCCGTCTTCGGCAGCGTCGAGATAGACCTCAGCGAGGCGATCTTCGAGTACCAGCAGGTCGCGATCAAGGCGATATCGGTCTTCGGCAACGTGGAGATCCGCGTCCCGGAGAACGTGTCGCTGCGCAGCAGCGGAGGCGGGGTCCTCGGCAACTTCGAGGCGGACACGCTGGATTCGGGCGACCCCGACGCACCCGTGATCTACGTCGAGGGCCTGGCGATCCTGGGCAACGTCGAGGCGCGGCCCAAGCGCGGCAAGCTGGTCGCGGACATCCTCGACCGTGCGATGGACCGGGTGGACCGGAGTTTGCGCAAGCACCTGGATCGTTGACGCCTGTGGACCCGACGGCGTCCGGGGCGCACCGGGCCGGTGTCGTGTGCGCTCCGTCGTGAACGACCGGCTCCGCTCTTGGAACTCAGTGCATAGGCGCGCGCACAGCGGGTAGGCCTTGCTGCATCGTCTCTTGGAGGGCGCGGCGGGATTTCCCGCGGTGCCCGGCACGCTCGCGAAGCCGTCGTCAGGAGTAGACCGTGCTGCAACCGCCGCATCAGTCCCTGCAGGTAGCTGCCGTTCCGGCCCAGCGGGCGCCAGTGCGGGACAGGGATCAGGAAGCCCCATGGCACACGGAGGCGGTGTGCCGGCGGGACGAGGCCGGCCTGTTCTTCGCGCCGTCCAAGGAGCCCACGGCGTCCCGGCTGTCCCGCGAGGAGGCCGCCAAGCGCGTCTGCGCCCGCTGTCCCGTGATGGTCGAGTGCCGTGAGCACGCGCTGCTGCAACCCGAGCCGTACGGAGTGTGGGGCGGCCTCACCGCCGCCGAGCGCCGGGTGGTGCTGGCCCGGCGCCGCCGCCGTGACCTGGAGCTCAAGAAGGCCGCGCGCGGCCCGATAGCAGCGGCCGGTTAGCCGCGACGCACGGGAAAGGGGCGCCCCCTCCGCACAGGGGGCGCCCCTTCTCCGTATGTACGACTCCGGTCTCCGAACGTATGTACGGCTCCGGTGCCCGTACGCACCGCTCCGGAGCCCGTACGCACCGCTCCGGACGTTCTCCGCGCGTACCTCGCCCGATGTGGTCGTGCTCGGTGGCTCCCGGGCACGGTCGACGGGGTGGTCCCGCGGTCCGCGGAGCTACTTCGCGCGGTCGAAGTCGATCGCGCTGTACGCCCGCAGCTTGCTCAGCCGGTGCTCGGACGTGATCTGCCGGACGGTGCCGGACTTGGAGCGCATGACGATCGACTCGGTCGTCGCCACCTCGGCGCGGTAGCGCACCCCGCGCAGCAGTTCGCCGTCGGTGATGCCGGTCGCGACGAAGAACACGTTCTCGCCGGAGACCAGGTCGTCGGTGAACAGCACACGGTCGAGGTCGTGGCCCGCGTCGAGCGCGCGCTGCCGCTCCTCGTCGTCCTTGGGCCACAGCTTGCCCTGGATGGTGCCGCCCAGGCACTTCACGGCGCAGGCCGAGATGATGCCCTCGGGCGTACCGCCGATGCCGAGCAGCAGGTCGATGCCCGTTCCCTCGCGCAGCGCGAGGATCGAGCCCGCGACGTCACCGTCGGAGATCAGCTTGATCCGGGCGCCGGTCTCGCGGATCTCCTTGATGATCCCCTCGTGGCGCGGCCGGTCGAGGATGACGACCGTGACGTCCTCGGGGGTGGACTTCTTGGCCTTGGCGACCCGGCGGATGTTCACCGACACGGGCGCGTTGATGTCGACGAAGTCGGCGGCCTCCGGGCCGGTGACCAGCTTGTCCATGTAGAAGACCGCGGACGGGTCGAACATGGTGCCGCGGTCGGCGGCGGCCAGTACGGCGATCGCGTTGGTCATGCCCTTGGCGGTCAGCGTGGTTCCGTCGATGGGGTCGACGGCGATGTCGCACTCGGGGCCGGTGCCGTCGCCGACACGCTCCCCGTTGAAGAGCATCGGGGCCTCGTCCTTCTCGCCTTCACCGATGACGACGACGCCGTTCATCGAGACGGTGGAGACGAGGGTGCGCATGGCACGTACGGCGGCGCCGTCGGCGCCGATCTTGTCGCCGCGGCCGACCCAGCGGCCCGCGGCCATCGCGGCGGCCTCGGTGACCCGGACGAGTTCCAGGGCGAGATTTCGGTCGGGGGCCTCGGAGGGCACTTCGAGTTCGGACGGCAGGTGATGCTCGGTCATCGGTGCGCACCTTTCTGATACGACGACGGCCGGATGAGGGTGTGCCCCGACTCTATCGCCAGGCCGACAAAATGAGCAGGGGGCCCCACGGATGAGCAGGCCAGGGCACCTGCGACGATAGGGGGGTGGCAGGTACGAAAGGCAAGCAGACGGTCCGGGACATGCTTCTCTCCCTGGGCCTGATCGGGATCATGGCGGGCGTCATCTACATCTTCATCCCGCACGACGACTCCGAGCCTCCCCTCAAGCGCGTCGACTACCGTGTCGAGCTGCTCACGGCGCGTCGCGCGGCGTCGTATCCGGTGGCGGCCCCCGAGGGGCTGCCCGGGACGTGGAAGGCGACGTCGGTGCGCTACGACGGCGCCGAGTTCGACGCCTGGCACCTGGGCTTCCACGACCCCGAAGGTCAGTACGTGGCGATCGAGCAGTCCACTCAGCGGGCGCCCGTCTTCATCGACTCGGCCAGTCAGGGCGCCGCGGCCACGAAGGGCACCGAGCGGATCGGCGACCGGACGTGGCAGCGGTACGAGGGCGACAAGTACGACGCACTCGTGCTGCGGGGCAAGGGGTCGACGACGGTGGTGACCGGGACGGCGTCGTTCGCGCAGCTCGCGAAGATGGCCGGGTCGCTGAAGATGTCGTAGTCAGTGTCGGCCGCCTCCTGGCCGTCGACGGCGGTGGACGACCGCGGGCGACAGCGGGTGAGGACGGACGGCGGCAGACGACAAAGGGCCCCCGGCGCCATTGCCGGGGGCCCTTCTCGTGTGTCCGGGGGGATCAGACGGTCGTGACGACCTCGTCGAAGCCCAGGCGCGGGGAGCGCGGGAACCAGGCGTCCTCGCCCGGCTTGCCGATGTTGACGACCATCAGCGGGGTGTGGTCGTCGTCCAGGAACTCCTTCTGGACGCCCGCGAAGTCGAGACCGGTCATCGGGCCGGCGGCGAGGCCGGCGGCGCGGACGCCGATGATGAAGTAGGCGGCCTGGAGGGCGGCGTTCAGCGCGGCGTTGCCCTCGCGGACCCCGCGGTCGGCGAAGAAGGCGTCCTTGGCCTGCGGGAAGTGCGGGAACAGGGTCGGCAGCTCCTCGTGGAACTCGTTGTCCGCGGAGAGGATCGCGACCAGCGGGGCCGTGGCGGTCTTGGGCTGGTTGCCCTCGGCCATGTGCTGCACGAGGCGCTCGCGGGCCTCGGGGGAGCGGACCAGGGTGATGCGCAGGGGCGACTGGTTCATCGAGGTCGGGCCGAACTTGACCAGGTCGTAGATCGCCTGGACCTGCTCGTCGGTCACCGGCTCGTCGGTGAACGTGTTCGCGGTGCGGGCCTCGCGGAACAGCAGGTCCTGGGCGGCGGGGTCAAGAACAAGAGACATGGGGAACCTTCTCGGGACGTGCGGTGGATCCGTGGGGATCGGCTGGCAAGTACGACAGTACCCGAGAATATTTAAGCTTCAACCAAAAAAGGGGCCGGGTGATCCGCTTCACAAGGTCGGGAGCCCCCGCGGAACGCCACGGCGGTGAGCGGGAAAAAGGGTGCCGCGGCGCTCCCCACCAGGGAGTTTGGCCAGACCAGTGCGGAGTGCGGCGTCGGACGCCGCGACGTGGTGGCGACGCGGGGGCCGGGGGGGGGCTCCGACCGCGGCGGGGGCCACCGGCCCGGAGGGGGCTCACCGGGGGCCACTGGGGGCCACTGGTGGGGTGGCACCCAGCGGGGCGGCACCCAGCGGGGCGGCACCCGCAGGGGCGACTGCGGGGGGCGGCACCTAGCGAGGTGCCGACCGGCGGCCGGCCCGGACGCCGCGGCCCCGGCGTCACTCCCAGGTGCGCGATGTCATGCGTGCGAGGTCACGCGTGTGACGTCGTGCGGGCGATGTCCTGCGTGCGGGCCCCGCGTCATGCGCCAGGGCCCCGCGTCACCCGCGGCGTCCGGCGCCGGGGCCGTCCGCACCTCGCGGGCGTTCCTCGCGGGCGTCCCGCGTGGTGGTCCGACGTCACTCGGCGCCCGCGTCCCCGTCCTGCGACTCCTCCTCCGCCAGGGCCGCGTCCAACCGCGCCCGTGCGCCCTCGAGCCAGCGGCGGCACACCTTCGCCAGTTCCTCGCCGCGCTCCCAGAGGGCGAGGGACTCCTCCAGGGTCGTACCGCCCGCCTCCAGGCGGCGCACGACCTCGATCAGCTCGTCCCGCGCCTGCTCGTACCCGAGCGCCTCGTCCACCTTGCCGGTCATACGCCCACCCTATGCATCCACTCGTACGGAGAATTCACCCTCGGCGACCCGCGCCCGAAGCGCCTCGCCCGCCGTCACCTCGTCCGGGTCCCGGACCACCTGTCCGTCGGCCTGCTGCAGCACCGCGTACCCCCGGCGGAGGGTCGCGGCGGGGGAGAGGGCCACCACGCGCGCGTGGGTGTGCGTCAGCTCCGAGTCCGCGCGGTCCAGAAGGTGCCCGAGCGTGCGCCGGCCGCGGTCCAGGAGCGACGTGACCTGCTCCGTCCGCTCGTCGACCATTCGGTGCGGATCCTCTATCGAGGGCCGGGCCAGTGTGTGCGCCAGTCCGCGCTCCTCGCGCTCGACGAGGGACCGGACGCTGCGCCGCGCGCGGTCGCGCAGGAGCCGCACCCGCTCGTACTCCTCGCCGACGTCCGGTACGACCTTCTTGGCCGCGTCCGTCGGCGTGGACGCGCGCAGGTCGGCGACGAGGTCCAGCAGCGGGGTGTCCGGCTCGTGCCCGATCGCCGAGACGACCGGCGTACGGCAGGCCGCGACCGCCCGGACCAGCTGCTCGTCCGAGAAGGGCAGCAGATCCTCCACGCTGCCGCCGCCCCGCGCCACGACGATCACGTCCACGCCGTCGAGCGCGTCGAGCTCCTTCACGGCCTGCACGACCTGCGGCACCGCGTGCACCCCCTGCACGGGGACGTTGCGCACCTCGAAGCGGACGGCGGGCCAGCGGTGCCGCGCGTTCTCCAGCACGTCCCGCTCGGCCGCCGAGGCCCGACCGCACACCAGGCCGATCAGCTGCGGCAGGAACGGCAGCGCCTTCTTGCGCTCGGCCGCGAACAGCCCCTCGGCCGCCAGGGACTTCTTCAACTGCTCCAGACGGGCCAGCAGTTCACCGACCCCCACCGGCTTGATCTCGGTGGCGCGCAACGACAGCTGCCCGCGCGGCGCGTACCACTCCGGCTTCGCGAGTACGACGACGCGGGCACCCTCGCTCACCACGTCCGACACCGCGTCGAACACCTGTCGGTAACAGGTGACGCTCACCGAGATGTCGTACGACGGGTCGCGCAGTGTCAGGAAGACGACACCCGCGCCGGGGCGCCGCGACAACTGGGTGATCTGACCCTCGACCCACACCGCGCCGAGCCGGTCGATCCATCCCCCGATGAGCCGCGACACCTCACCGACCGGCAGGGGAGCGTCCGCGGACGTGTTCAGAGCCATGCGCCCGAGCGTAGTGGCAGGGTCGGACAACCCGGCCGCGCGCACCGGGAGGCGGGCCCGCCGGGCGGCGCGTCCTCCTCCCCGTTCCTCCACCGGTCCGTCCGAGGAGGCGATCTTCGACCTGCCGGGCGCGGCCTTACGATGGGGTGCATGACTGCTTCGCCTGGCCGCCGTGTCCTGCTCGCCGCCCCCCGTGGCTACTGCGCGGGTGTGGACCGCGCCGTGATCGCCGTCGAGAAGGCCCTCGAGCAGTACGGGGCCCCGATCTATGTCCGCCACGAGATCGTCCACAACAAGTACGTCGTGCGGACCCTGGAGAAGAAGGGCGCGATTTTCGTCGAGCGGACGGCGGAGGTCCCCGAGGGGGCCATCGTCATGTTCTCGGCGCACGGCGTCGCCCCGGCCGTCCACGACGAGGCCGCGGCCGGCAAGCTCGCCACCATCGACGCGACCTGCCCGCTGGTCACCAAGGTCCACAAGGAAGCGGTCCGCTTCGCGAACGAGGACTTCGACATCCTGCTGATCGGGCACGAGGGCCACGAGGAGGTCATCGGCACCTCCGGCGAGGCGCCCGACCACATCACGCTCGTGGACGGCCCCGGTGACGTCGCCAAGGTCGAGGTCCGCGACCCGTCCAGGGTCGTGTGGCTCTCCCAGACCACGCTGTCCGTCGACGAGACGATGGAGACGGTCGACGCCCTCAAGGAGAAGTTCCCGCAGCTCATCTCCCCTCCCAGCGACGACATCTGCTACGCCACGCAGAACCGTCAGCTCGCCGTGAAGCAGATGGGCGAGGAGGCGGACCTCGTCATCGTGGTCGGCTCGAAGAACTCCTCCAACTCCGTACGCCTCGTCGAGGTGGCCAAACTCGCGGGCGCCCGCGACGCGCACCTCGTGGACTTCGCCGACGAGATCGACGAGAGCTGGCTGGACGGAGTGACGACCGTCGGCGTCACCTCCGGAGCCTCCGTCCCCGAGGTCCTGGTCGAGCAGGTCCTGGAGTGGCTCTCGGCCCGCGGCTTCGAGGACGTGGAGATCGTCAAGGCGGCCGAGGAGTCGATCACCTTCTCGCTGCCCAAGGAGCTGCGCCGCGACCTGCGCGCGGAGGCGGCGGCGCTGGTGGAGCAGCGGACGGACGCGGTGTCCGGTTCCTCCGCGGCGTCCGCTATTCCCGGTATCTCCGAGAAGTGACTGTCAGTCGTACGACGTAACGTAGGGCCATGCAGATCTTCGGTGTGGACATCGGCGGATCCGGGATCAAGGGCGCCCCTGTGGACCTGGACCGCGGCGATTTGACGGAGGAGCGCCACAAAGTGCTCACTCCTCATCCGGCGACGCCTGACGCGGTGGCGGACGGCGTGAAGGAGGTCGTCGGTCACTTCGGCTGGACAGGGCCCGTCGGCATCACCTTCCCCGGAGTGGTCGCCGACGGCGCGACCATTCGTACGGCCGCGAATGTCGACAAGGCCTGGATCGACACGGACGCGCGCGCCCTGCTGGGCGACCGGCTCGGCGGCCTCCCGGTGACGGTGCTGAACGACGCGGACGCGGCGGGCGTCGCCGAGATGCAGTTCGGTGCCGGCCGCGACCGCCGGGGCACGGTCCTTCTGCTCACCTTCGGCACGGGCATCGGCAGCGCGCTCTTCGTCGACGGTGAGCTGGTCCCGAACACGGAGCTGGGCCACCTGGAGCTCGGCGGCCACGACGCGGAGAAGCGTGCCTCCACGAAGGCCAAGGAGGACAACGAGCTGACCTGGGAGCACTGGGCGCGCCGGGTCACGAAGTACCTCGCCCACGTGGAGATGCTCTTCTCCCCCGAGCTGTTCATCATCGGCGGTGGAGTCAGCCGCAAGGCGGACAGGTTCCTGCCGCTGATCGAGGGCATCAAGGCGGAGATCGTCCCGGCCCAGCTGCAGAACAACGCGGGGATCGTGGGCGCGGCGATGAGAGCCGCGAAGACGGCGTCTTAGGCCCGGCCTGCGGGACGCGGGGGCGCGGGTCTTAGGCCCGGCCTGCGGGATGTGGGGGCGCGGGTCTTCGGACCGACCGCCCGCCCCCCGCGTCCCGCCGGATGATCCGACGAACGGTCCAGGGCGTGTTCTGGAAGTCCCGTCCGCCTCGCGACGCCTGGCACGCCCTCCGGGCGGACGACGGGACTTTCGCCACACGCCCTAGCCGAGCTGTCCGGCCGACCGCGACGCGGGGGTGGTGGCGGGTGCGGCGCCCCTGCGGGAGGCGGCGGCCCGGCCTCGTCGCCACGCGGCCCGGCGGGTCATCTGCCGTGCCTTCCGCACGGTCGAGATGACCCCGGCCACCAGCGTCCCCCCGTACAGCCAGCCCGCCTGCGTGGCCAGCGCGGTGACGAGCCCCATCAGACGGCCGCTGAGGCCGCCGCCCCCGCCGGCCAGGGGCAGCAGCCCGAACGCGAAGGCGATCGGCACGACCACGGGCGCGCTGACCAGGTCCCCGCGACGCACCCAGAGCGCGGTCAGCGCGCACACGGGCAGGAACAGCACGCCGTACAGAACGGGCGACGCCCCGAACAGCAACTCGTCGAGACAGCCGAGGACGAACATCGCCGCACCGCAGAACAGCCCACTGCCTAGCCCGGTCAGTCGAGGGTTCGGCAGCCGCGGTCCGCTCCGTGCGGGCAGCGGCGCGGGCCGCCGTGCGGGGGGCGCGCCCTTCTGCGGGCCGACGGACGCGCTCCGCCCGGCCTGGGCGGGAAGAGGCGCGTCGCGTCGCTGCCGGTACTGAGGGGGGCGCGTCCTGTGTTGCTCCACTGGACCAACTTAGGTCGGTTTATGTGCGGAACAGCTCCTCAGACACGCCGATGAGCGGACCTTGGCCATGCGTTCGACAGGTCGCCGGTACGGGAGCGCGCACGCCGTAGACTGGTGGATCGGCCCGAGCAGTCCAAGGGCCCTTCGCCCATCCTCACGTACGGGAAGTCGCAACGTGTCGCTCACGATCGGAATCGTCGGTCTGCCCAATGTCGGCAAGTCGACCCTGTTCAACGCCCTGACCAAGAACGACGTGCTCGCGGCCAACTACCCGTTCGCCACGATCGAGCCCAACGTCGGCGTGGTCGGCGTCCCCGACGCCCGGCTGAGCAAACTGGCGGAGATCTTCGCCTCGCAGCGCGTCCTCCCCGCCACGGTGGACTTCGTCGACATCGCGGGCATCGTTAAGGGCGCCTCCGAGGGTGAGGGCCTGGGCAACAAGTTCCTCGCGAACATCCGCGAGTCGGACGCCATCTGCCAGGTCATCCGTGCCTTCAAGGACGAGAACGTCGTGCACGTCGACGGCAAGGTCTCGCCCAAGGACGACATCGAGACGATCAACACCGAGCTGATCCTCGCTGACCTCCAGACGATCGAGAAGGTCCTGCCGCGCCTCCAGAAGGAGTCGCGCATCAAGAAGGACATCGCTCCCAAGGTCGCGGCGGTCGAGTCGGCGAAGGAGATCCTGGAGAAGGGCGACACCCTCTTCTCCCAGGGCATCGTCCAGGGCTCCGGCAACGAGGAACTGCTGCACGACCTGCACCTGCTCACCACCAAGCCGTTCCTCTACGTCTTCAACGTCGACGAGGACGAGCTCGTCGACGAGGACTTCAAGACCGAGCAGCGCGCCCTGGTCGCCCCCGCCGAGGCGATCTTCCTCAACGCCAAGCTGGAGCAGGACCTCGCCGAGCTCGACGAGGAGGACGCGATGGAGCTCCTGGAGTCGGTCGGCGCCGAGGAGCCCGGCCTCGCCACCCTGGCCCGCGTCGGCTTCGACACCCTCGGCCTGCAGACCTACCTGACGGCAGGCCCCAAGGAATCCCGCGCCTGGACCATCAAGAAGGGCGCCACCGCCCCCGAGGCCGCCGGAGTCATCCACACCGACTTCCAGAAGGGCTTCATCAAGGCCGAGGTGATCTCCTTCGCCGACCTCGTCGAGACCGGCTCGGTCGCCGAGGCCCGCGCGAAGGGCAAGGCCCGCATGGAGGGCAAGGACTATGTGATGCAGGACGGCGACGTGGTGGAGTTCCGCTTCAACGTGTGACCGGGTACCAAGAGGCGGCCTGACCTGTGGTGATGCGGGTCAGGCCGTCGTGCTGTCCGCAGCAGTCCGCAGTCCGCAGTCTGCAGGACTTCAGCTTGGAGGAGTCGTGACAACGCTCGTGATCGATCCTGATCAGTACAGCTAGCGCGTCAGGCGGGCACAGGCGGCCACGACCTCCGCACGGTGGCGGGACTCCGTACCGGCCACGGCCGCTTCGACCCGCCGGGTGTACTCGCGCTCACGCTCCCAGTCGCGGCGTTCTTCCGTCCGATGGCGCACCCACCACCGCACCACCCCGGGCAGTACCACGACCAGCCACG
Source organism: Streptomyces sp. NPDC057950 (assembly GCF_042887295.1). Classification (NCBI taxonomy): domain Bacteria; kingdom Bacillati; phylum Actinomycetota; class Actinomycetes; order Kitasatosporales; family Streptomycetaceae; genus Streptomyces; species Streptomyces sp. NPDC057950. Next base: position 190,806 of record NZ_JBHVPP010000007.1, on the reverse strand, counting down.
CGTACTCGCCCGCCGAGCCCGCAGCCGCATTCACCGCACTGATCATCGCGTCCGTTCTCCTTCTGCCGTCGAGTCGTCGAGTCGTTCCCGGCAGGTGAGCCGGTGCCGCCAACTCTTCGCGTCGGCCGGGGTTTCCCTCTAGCGTGGGGAAACTCTGGGGAAACCGATCACCGGGCGAGGGGGAGTACATGGGCGGCGGAAGGCCCGTCACGACCGGCGGCCAGCCGGATCCCGAACTCCGGGAACTGGCGGAGTGGTTCCGTGCGGCGCTGCGGGCCGCGGGGCACGGGACCCCCAACGCCTTTCTCTCCGCCCGCCGTCCAGCTCGCCGGGTGCCGCCGCCGCACAAGAACCCGGTCTACGACATCCTCGGTGCCCGCCGGCTTCACGAGCTGTCCACCACCGAGCAGTTCGCCGAGGCACTGGGGCTGCCCCGGGAGGCGGTCGCCGAAGTCTGGGGTCGGGCGCGGTTCGCGCTGGAGCGCCGTGAACGGGCCGCCCGGCGGGCGGAGCCCGGCACCGCTTCCGCGGCCTGGCCCGGCATTCCGTGGCCCGATACCTGGCTCGAGGATTTGCTGGCCAGCCAGGCGGAGGCCGCTGAGCAGTTCCCGTACGACCTGCTGGGTGTGCGCAAGCCCCCGCTCTCCCACATCCACATCGACCAGGATCTCCAGCCGCTCTCCGACAACGCGGCAGGGCACACGCCACGCACCACGGGGCCGGTACCGACCCTGGCCGTCGCGCTGTCCTCCCACGACCATCTGTTCGTCACCGGTGGTCCCGGCGCGGGCAAGACCACGCTCGGCCGCCATCTGGTCCGGCAGATCGCCCGGTACTGGCTGCGCGAGGAGGGGGCGGAGGACCCCTGGTGCCGGGAGGCGGTCGTCCCGTTACGGGTCGCGGCGACGGACCTGCAGACCCGCCGTCCCTTCCACCAACAGCTCAGCGACGCCGCCGGCCGCACCGGCACCCTGCGCAGTGCCGTGCTCGCCGACCGGTTCGCCGTGCGGCCGCACGGAGTGCGCTGGTTGGTGGTGGTCGACGGTCTCGACGAGGTCGCTTCGCCGGACGACCGGCAGCTGATCCTCCAGAACCTGGCCCGGGAGGTCCGGCCGCACGGCGCGTTCCGGCTCCTGATCACCTCCAGGCCACTTCCCCAGGACGAACTGACGCCCTTCCGTGACCTGTCGACCATGGGTTTCTACACACTCGCGGGTTTCGACTCCGCGCAGCAACTGGCCTTCGCCGAGGGCTGGTTCGCCGCCCAGGAAGCCGGTGACCCGGCCGCTGAGGCCCGCGCGTTCCTGGAGGAGGTCGGGCACGCCGGTCTCGGCGAGGTGCTCCAGGTGCCCCTGCTCACGACCATCGCCGCCGCCCACCGCAGCCGGAACCCCGACGCGCCGCTCCCGCGGGGGCGGGTCGCGCTGTACGAGCAGTTCCTCGCCGACATCGCCACCGCCCGCGAAAGCGCGGAGGAGGTGGACAAGGGGTTCCGGGCCCGCTGGCAGCGGCGCGGGCAGGAGCGGCTCGCCGAGTGGCTCCTCGACCACCGGGATCGCCTGGTCACCCATCTGGCGCGGATCCGCACCACGAGCGCCTCCGCCCCGCTGCTGGAGGCCGCCGTGCGGTGGCTGGCCACGACCCTGCCCGCTGACCTGGCCTGGCCGGACGGGGCCCGCGACGAACTGGGCCAGTTCCTCACGCAGAGCGGCGCCCTCGTCCACGACCACGGTGAGCTGTCCTTCCTGCATCTGTCGTTCGCGGAGTTCCTGGCCGCGAGGGACGAGGCCGCCCGCATCCCCGCGGACTTCCCGGGCCTCGACGACTGGGCCGCTGACATCCGCAGCCCGTCCTCCCGGAACCGGGTGTTGTTCACCTTCGCCCTGTGGGCCCGGCGCCCGGGTCACGACGTGACCCTGGTCGTACGGCACCTACTGGCCGGCGACCTCGATCACCGGATCATGGCACTGCGGCTGATCACCTCCGGAGTGCGGCTGGGGGAGGCGCTGGAGCAGGCGGTGATCGAGCGGGTGGTGGACCTCGGTCATGACTCGGACCACGTCCACCGGTACCGCGGACGTGGCCGCCAGGTGCTGCGGGAGTTGTCCCAGCTCCGGGGAAACCGTCGCCTCGCGGCCACGCTGCGGAGGATCGCGGAGACCGACGGCCTCGACCCCTCCTTGCGCATCGGTGGGGCCGCGGCGTACGCGGAGGTCGCGTCGCTTTCCGACGGGGTCACGCTGCTTCAGGAACTCGGCCGGCTGCTCCCGGCGGAAAGCGCCCTGGGGTGCTGCCGGGAACTGGCCGCGCTCGCCCCGGCCGACACGGACTTCCGGGTGCGGCTGCTGTCGGACGCGCTCGCCTCGCCGACGGCGTCCTCCTGGAGCCGCCTGGCGGCCGCGGAGGAGCTCGCCGCGCTGGGGCATACCGAAGGTCTGGCCGAGTTCACGTGCTCCGTCCTGGCCGGCGACGAGGAGAACGGCGGAACCCTCAAGCGGGCCGGGCAGCTCTGGTACGAACTGGAGGGGCCATCGGCCGCGCCACGCGTCAAGGCGGCCGTGGCCGGACGCGCCAGTACCCGGGACTGGGCCAAGGCCACCCTGGCGCAGGTGCTGTTCCTCTTCGGTCTGGTCGACGAGGCACTCCCGCTGCTGGCGCACACCATCGAGAACAGCACGGACAGCGACTCGATCGACGAGGCGGTGCACGGCTGGCTCGACCAGGAGGGGGAGAGGGCGGCCGACGGTTTGGTCGAGCTGTTGCGCGGATACCGAGTGTGGAACTCGGACGAGCGTCCGAGCATCGCCATGGACCTCTCCGGGGCCGGATTCCGGCGACAGGCGGCGGAAGTGGTCCGGCTCAGCCTCCACGATCTCGACCCCGACACTCGGCACAGCCTCGGGCTGGAGACCATGGCGCTTATCCGGGCCGGCGGCCCGGAGAGCGCGGAGGAGGTTCTCAGCTGGCTGGACCGGCACAGGGCGACACCGGACTCCTACGCCTCCGCGCTGCGGGACCTGGCGGATGCCGGCGCCGGAGCGGGGGGCCTGCTGCCGCTGGCGCGACGCCTGCTCCGTCATCCGGGCAGTGGGCACGGCGAGTTCACCTCGGCCGCCCGTGTCCTGTTCCGGTTCGCCCCCGAGGGCGCCTGCACCGAGGTGCTCGGCGCCCTGCGCGAGCGTCCGTACGGGGGGCCCGCCCTGCGGGCCGCGCTGCTGCCGCTGATGGCCGAATACGGTGAGGCGGGGGCCGTACGGGCGCTGGGCCAGGAGCTTCTGGCGGACCCCGGTCTGGTCGGCCGCGAACTGGAGGCCGTGGTCACGGCGTGGCTGGCCGTGGAAGGCCGTGAGGCGGCGGCCGATGTCGTCGGCCGGGTGCGGGCGGCCGTGCGCCTGACGGCCGGCCAGAGTGTCTCCCTGGCCACGCTGTTGACCGCCGAGGGGCGGCCGGACGCGACGGCCGCTCTCTGGTGCCAGGTGGCCACGGCTCCCGAGGCCGGTGCCGAGACCCGCTGGCGGGCCGTTCAGGAACTGCTCGCCTCCGGCGCCGCCGCGCAGGCCGAACGAGCCCTGCGCACCGCGCTGGTGGCCCCGCGCGACGCGGACGAGGCGCTGCTGCTTCGTCGCCTGCTGGCCTGGGTGCGCCCGCCGGTCGACCGGGCCTGAGCCGGCACCGCGGGGTGCGCGAGGACCGTGGTGTGGCTGAACGGCCCGCGTAGGGGCCGGCCGGCGGAGCCCGAGGGAGGCCAAGGGAGGTCGAGGGAGGCTGAGGGAGGCCAAGGGAGGTCGAGGGAGGCCGAGAACGCCGACGCCGGAGGCGGCCCTATTCCCCGGCGGCCAGTCCCGTCTTCGCCCCCGCCCCGCACAGCGGTACCACCGCCGTCCGTGTCCCGAGGACGCCCTCCCGTACGGCCGCCCAGCACGCCACGCCCGTCGACTCGACGTAGAGGCCCTGCGACGCCAGGTCGCGCTGGGCGTGCCGGATCTGGTCCTCCGTCACCGTCAGGAAGGCGCCGCCGGAGTCACGGACCGCACGCAGGATCTGGCGGGCCCGCGGCGGCCGGGGTACGGCGATGCCCTCGGCGATGGTGGGGGCCGTGGGGGTGTCGTCCACGAGGTCGTCCGCGCCCTCCTGCCAGGCGCGCGCCAGCGGAGCCACGGCGGCGGCCTGGACCGCGTACAGCGCGGGCCGCCGGTCGATGAGACCCGCCCCGTGCAGCTCGGCGACGGCGAGGGCGGCGCCGAGGAGCAGCGTCCCGTTGCCGACCGGGACGACGAGGACGTCGGGGAGGCGTCCGCCGAGGTCCTCCCAGAGCTCGTGCACGTATGTCTTCGTGCCGTGCAGGAAGTACGGGTTGAAGACGTGGGAGGCGTAGAAGGTGCCGGGCTCGTCCGCCGCCTCGCGCGCCGCTCGGGCCGCCGTCTCCCGGTCCCCGTCCACGAGACGCACCTGTGCGCCGTGTGCCCCGATCTGCTCCAGCTTCTTCGGCGACGTTCCTTCGGGGACGTACACCGTGCAGGGCAGCGCGGCCCGCGCGCAGTAGGCCGCGATCGCCGTCCCCGCGTTGCCGCTGCTGTCCGCGAGCACCCGCCGGGGCCCCAGGCGCAGTGCCAGTTCGGCGAGCAGGACGGCGCCGCGGTCCTTGAACGACAGCGTCGGCATCAGGAAGTCCAGCTTGGCCGAGACGGCGCCCTCGCGCAGCGTCACCAGGGGGGTGCGGCCCTCGCCCAGACTGACCGTGGGCGTGGACAGCGGCAGGCACTCCGCGTACCGCCACAGCGAGTTCACGCGCCCGGTCAGGGACTTGAGCGACGCGGGGGTCGGCGCGAAGTCCAGGTCGAGCGGTCCGCGGCAGACGGGGCAGCACCAGTCGAGCGAGCCGCCGGGGACGCGCGTACCGTCCGCCGGGCAGAAGCAATCCCGCAAAGCTGTCATGAGCGCAGGTTATGCGCGCACGACGGCCGGTCGTGGCAGGGCTCTCGCACCGTTCCCGGGAAGAGGCGGGGACGGGCGGGAACGGTCAGAGACGGGAATGCCGGAAGTCTCGTCGCGGTCCCCTGGACCCGGCCCCCGAGAACCCGTTCCGCCGGACACCGTCCCAGCCCCGCGGGCCGTCAGCCCGTCGACCGCCCGGATCGTCGTGTCAGTGACCGGCATTCCGCCATCGCCCCCGCCCCGCTTACGATGCGCCCAGCCGTACGTCAGTCACCTGTTCCTCGGACACCAGTGCTACAGCGGCTCGGTTTTTCGCGGTCGGCGGTATTTCACGCCGTTTCCCGCGTCGGCTCGGCACGACTTCCCGCGTCGGCAGCGCACGACCTCTTCCGGACAAGGAGCAACGCAACCCGTGGCCATACCCCCGCCGCCCGGCCCCCATCAGCCCGAGGGCCCGTATCCACCGCCGGGCCAGGGGCCGTACCCGCCTCCCTACCCCCAGGGCCCGTACCAGACCTGGGGCCAGGGCTACTCCCCGTACAACCGCCCCGCGCCCTTCAACGGGCTCGCGATCTCCGCCCTCGTGCTCGGCTTCCTCTGCTTCCTTCCGGCCGTCGGTCTCGTGCTCGGGATCGTCGCGCTCGTGCAGATCAGGAAGCGGGGCGAGCGGGGCACGGCGATGGCGGTGACCGGGATGGTGATGTCCACGCTCGGCATCGCGGTGTTCGTGCTCGCCCTCGCCACCGGCGGCCCGCGCGAGTTCTGGGACGGCTTCAAGGAAGGCGCGGGCAACTCGACGGGCAGCGCCTTCTCGCTCAGGAAGGGCGACTGCTTCGACGCGCCGGGCGGCTCCCTGGAAGGAACGGCGTACGACGTCGACAAGGTGCCGTGCGCCGGACGGCACGACGCCGAGGTGTTCGCGGACTTCAGGATGAGCGGCGGCGACTACCCCGGCGACAGCGGTGTCGTCGACGCCGCCGACACCAGGTGCTACGCGCTTCGGGCTTCGTACGCGATGGACGCCTGGGCCGTGCCGGACGACGTCGACGTGTACTACTTCACGCCCACCCGGGAGAGCTGGAGCGGTGGCGACCGCGCGGTCACCTGCATGTTCGGGAACACGGACGGCAAGAGCGGGCTGACGGGATCGCTGCGCAGGGACTCCCTGACACTGAACGCCGATCAGACGGCGTATCTGCGGGCCGCGGACGTGCTCAACCAGGCGATGGACACGGCACCGGACAAGGCGTACGTCGAGGACGACCTGCCGGGTCACAAGGCATGGGCGGTCAGGATCTCCGGCGCGCTCGACGAGCAGGCGCGCCTGCTGCGCGGCCATGGCTGGCCGCCCGCAGCCGGGAAGCCGGTCGCGGCCCTCGTCGAGGACATCGAGGCGTCGCGCAAGGAGTGGACGAAGGCGGCCGCCGCCTCCGACGCGGACACCTTCTACGCCCACTACGAGAAGGGCCTGAAGCTCATCGACCCGAGCAGGACGGTCACGGCACGCAAGGTTCTGGGTCTGGCCACCACTCCGCCCCCGGACGGCACGGACGGGGGCGGACAGGGCGACGAGCCGGGCGACAGCGGCGCCGAGGTGTGACACGGGCTACAGCGGGGAGAAAGTGCCTGGGCAAAGCCCTCGGCAGTCATAAGTAATCACATCGAGTGATTCTCTGGCCTTCGCTTGCATGGCACAACCCACGGTTGCCAGGCTGTTGCTGTCTGTACAATCTGATGGGAGCGGCCAGTGACTTTCGGTGAGCAGCCGGCGTACCTGCGCGTCGCGGGTGATCTCCGCAAGAAGATCGTCGACGGTTCACTGCCACCACACACCCGCCTCCCGTCACAGGCCAGGATCCGCGAGGAGTACGGGGTCTCGGACACGGTCGCGCTGGAGGCGCGCAAGGTGCTGATGGCGGAGGGCCTGGTCGAGGGGCGCTCGGGTTCGGGGACGTACGTGCGGGAGCGGCCGGTGCCGCGGCGGGTCTCCCGGTCCGGGTACCGGCCGGACAGCGGCGCCACCCCGTTCCGGCAGGAGCAGGCCGACCTGACCGTGCGCGGCACCTGGGAGTCGCGCAGCGAGCAGGCCGAGGCGAGCGGGGCGATCGCCGAGCGGCTCTCGGTTCGGCCCGGCGACCGCGTGATGTGCACGAAGTACGTGTTCCGGGACGCGGGCGAGGTCATGATGCTCTCCACGTCCTGGGAGCCCCTCGCCGTCACGGGCCGTACGCCGGTGATGCTTCCCGAGGAGGGCCCGCTCGGTGGCATGGGCGTCGTGGAGCGGATGGCCGCCATCGACGTGATCGTGGACAACGTCACGGAGGAAGTGGGCGCCCGCCCTGGTCTCGCCGAGGAGCTCCTCGCGCTGGGCGGAGTGCCCGGGCACGTGGTCGTGGTCATCCAGCGGACGTACTTCGCCTCCGGGCGTCCGGTCGAGACGGCCGACATCGTCGTGCCCGCGGACCGTTATCGCGTCGCGTACCACCTGCCTGTGAAGTAGCCGTAGCCGTAGCCGTAGCCGTAGCCGTAGCCGTAGCCGTAGCCGCGGCTGCGGCCTGCGCCGCCACCGCCACCGCCCACTGCGTGGTCACGTCCGTCGCCAAGTGGCCCTCCTGCGCCGCCGGTTGGAATCTGGCCTTTCTCAAATGCCGTGCCGAGGGCGGCGTTCGCGCTGCCTGACAGGCGCACGGACGGCGGTCGACGGCGCACGCGCAGGCACGCGCCCCCTCTGTACTGGCCGGTTGCGTACCTCTTTGTGAAAAGCCGTATTCGCTGCGTGAAGGTTAGGCGTAGGCTCGGGCATATGCGGAGTGCGGTTTCGTTGGAGTGCGGGTTACGGCGCCGGCCGGGGGCGGGGAGTGGAGGGGTTCGATGAACGACGGCACGATCACTCTTCCCTGGCTCGTCATACGGCAGGACGACAACGGCAACCGCTATCGCGTCGGCAGGTACGCGACCCGGGCCGAGGCCCAGAAGATCGCGGACAGCCTCGACGACCGCGGGCACAAGCAGCTCTACTGGGTCGAGCGGATCGGGCAGAACGGGAGCAGGTGACGGCCCGTTCCGGCGGTGATCCGTACTGACCGGGACCGGTGTGCCCTGTCGTAGGCTCCGGCGCATGGACGAGACGATCGTGGTCGTGGGCGGTGCCTTGCTGTGCGACGGACGCCTCCTCGCGGCGCGCCGCAGCGCGCCGCCCGAGCTGGCGGGACGCTGGGAACTGCCCGGCGGCAAAGTCGAAGCGGGAGAGGCTCCCGAGGCAGCGCTCGTGCGTGAACTGCGCGAGGAACTCGGTGTCGTGACGGAGGCCGTGGAACGCGTCCCGGGGGAGTGGCCACTTCGGGCGCCGTACGTGCTTCGCGTGTGGACCGCGCGGCTGCTTCCCGGCTCGGACGACCCCGAGCCCCTGGAGGACCACGACGAACTGCGCTGGCTGACCCCGGACGAGATCTGGGACGTGGACTGGCTGGACCAGGACGTCCCCGCGGTGCGGGCCACGCTGCCCCACTGGACCACCGCCCCCAACGAAGCCGAAGCCGAAGCCGAAACCGAAGCCGAAGCCGAGGTCGAGGCCGAAGCCGAGACCGCCGGCGGGACCGCCACCGCCACCGGCGACGGTCACCGCGCCGGGCGCCGGCCGTAGCCCCTCGCCCCCGGTACCCCGCGTCCGCCGCCGCACGGCGTGAGTGAGGGGGCGTGGGGAGGCGGGGTGTGCGAGCCACCTTGATCAGTTGGGGTTCCGTACGCCGTTTGTGCCACAGTGCTCCTGCCCGCACGGTAAGCCACCGTGGATATCGGGTATGTGCCCATTAACCCCACGAAACCGGACATGCGTGGGTTTCCTGTCTGGGAAGTGATCGGCGTGATCGACACCGTAGGCGACTGCGCCGAGTGGACCTTTCCCGCGGAGCCGGGTGCCGTCCGCACGGCCCGCGCGGTCGTCCGCGGCCAGCTGCGCACATGGGAGCTGGACGTCCTCGGCGACGTGACCGCGCTCCTGGTCAGCGAGCTGGTGACCAACTCCCTGCGGTATGCCACCGGCCCCATCGGTGTTCGCCTCGTCAGACCCGCGGGTGTGCCGGACGCCCTTCTGGTGGAGGTGTCCGACCCGCTGCCCGACCCGCCCCGTGAGCGGGCCGCGGGCGCCGACGACGAGAGCGGGCGGGGTCTGCAACTGGTGGCCGGTTCCTCCCGTCGCTGGGGCACCCGCCCGGGGGACACCGGTAAGACGGTCTGGTTCGAGCTCGCGGTCCCCGGGTGAACGTGCCCCGCTGATCCGCGCCCGGCCGAACGTGCCGAGTTGAACCTGCCCGAACGTACCGGACCGAACGTGCCCGCCTGAACGTGCCGGACCGAACGTGCCCGCCTGAACGTGCCGGACCGAACGTGCCCGCCTGAACGTGCCGGACCGAACGTGCCCGACCGAGGGGCCGTCGGAGAGTCTGTCGGGCATCCGTCCGAGAGCTCGTGCGCCGTCCGTCCGAGGGCCTGTCGGTCGTCCGTCTGAGGGTCCGTCGGACGGGGGACGCGGTGGTCGATCGTTTCGGGCCACACGTGTTGTCCGGGGTCTTTGATTCGATGGGGCGCCACCTGGTTAGAAGACTGGGAGTATGTCGCGGCCGGTCCAAAAACCATCGGGACCGTGCTGTGATCGTGAACACCGTGTTGTGCGGCGCCGTAGTGCTGGATACTGCGGGCAGCCGCCCCCGGTGACCGGTACCGGGCGCGGTGAGCTGGAGGGGACGGTTCGCGTGAGCGAGATACCAGCGAAGGCCACGGAGTCCGAGGACCCGTCGGACGGCGCGAGGGTTGAGGCCACGGGCGATTCCGCCATGGCCGCGGCGCCGGGCGACGCGGGCGACGGCGGCCCGAGCGACGGCGTGGCGGACGACGCGACGAACGGTGCGACGGACGGCACCGCCGGCGGACCCATGGGCGACGCCCCGGCCGGGACACCGGTCCGGGTGACGCCCGGGACATCCGTCGAGGTGCCCGTCGAGGCACCCGTCGAGCCCCCGGCCGGGGCGGCCGGCGACGTGGTGTGGCAGAGCAGTCCACCCGGTTCCATGTACGACTACATCAAGGTCGCCTCGTTCTCCATCGGCGCCGACGGACTCGTCGACCAGTGGAGTCTGCGCGCCGAGCAGCTCCTCGGCATATCCGCGGAGCGCGCCGTGGGCATGGACCCCATCGAGGCGTTCGTCGCAGCCGACCGGCGCGAGTTCGGGCAGCGCAAGATGGCGGAGATCCTGGACGGCCGCGAGTGGACCGGCGTCGTCCCCTTCCGGATGCCGCCCTCCGAGAGCGGTGACGAGGGCACTGAGGGCCTCGCCGAGGTCTATGTGATGCCCACCACGACGGAGGACGGCGAGCGGGCCGCCGTCTGCATCGTCGTGGACGTCCGGACCCTGCGCCGGATCGAGACGGACCTTGCCGCCTCGCAGGCGATTTTCGGTCAATCTCCGTTCGGCTTCCTCCTGATCGACACGGATCTGCGGGTCCGCCGTGCCAACCAGCGTTTCGCCTCGGTGTTCGGCGGCGACGTCGACGCCCACCGTGGCCGTACGGTCCACGACTACCTGCCGCGCTCCGAGGCCGAGCGCGTCGCCGCGACCCTGCGGCGGGTCCTGGAGACCGGCGACTCCATCACGGACATGCACGTCGCCGGATTCGTGCCCGGCTCCGAGGAACGTCGTCACTGGTCGGTCAACCTCTACCGCGTCCACAGCGGCAGCGGCCGCCCCATCGGCATCGCCTGGCTCGGAACCGACATCACCAGCCGCCGTGCCGCGGCGCGTGAAGCGGCCGCCGCGCGCCGCAACCTCGCCCTGCTGAACGAGGCGGGCGCCCGCATCGGCAACTCCCTCGACCTGGAGACCACCGCCCGCGAGCTGCTGGACGTCGTGGTGCCCGGATTCTGCGACCTCGCGACCGTAGACCTGTACCAGGGGCTGCTGGCCGGCGACGAGACCCCGCCCGGGTTCGCCGACGGCAGTGCGGAGCTGCGCCGGGTCGCCTTCGCCAGCGCCGTCTCCGACGCGCCGTTCGTCGGCGGACCCGCCCCGGTCGCCGTCGGCGCCGTCCACCACTTCCCGTTCAACTCGCCCTGCGCGGACGCTCTGCGTGCCGCCCGCCCCCAGCACGTCCCCGCCGAGGAGGGCGGGCTCATCCAGTCCACGCTCGCCGTGCCGATGGTCGCGCACGACACCGTCGTGGGACTCGCGCAGTTCTCCCGCACGAAGGGCAGCGAGCCGTTCGGCGACCGCGACCGCTCCCTCGCGGTGGAGCTCGCGGCGCGCGCCGCGGTCTGTATCGACAACGCCCGCCTGTACCGCCGCGAGCACGAACGCGCTCTGATCCTGCAGCGCTCCCTGCTGCCGCCGGGCGACCCGGAGGCATCCGGACTCGACATCGCCTGCCGCTATCTGCCCGGCAACGCGGCCACCGAGGTCGGCGGCGACTGGTTCGACGTCATCGAACTCCCCGGTCACCGCACGGCGCTGGTGGTCGGCGACGTCATGGGCCGCGGACTGCGCGCCGCGGTCGCGATGGGTGAACTCCGCACGGCGGTCAGGACCTTGGCCCTCCTCGACCTCGAACCCGCGGAAGTGCTGTCGGCGTTGGACGAGATCGCCCGCGGCCTGGGCACCCCCGGTGGTGTCCAGCAGGCGACCCGCGCGGCCCGGCAGCCCCGCGACGCGGACCTCTCCGAGGTGTATCTCGCGACCTGCGTGTACGCGGTCTACGACTCCGTGACCCGCAGGATCACCTTCGCCAACGCGGGCCATCTGCCGCCCGTCCTGGTGGAGCCGGGCGAGAGCGCGCTGATGCTCGACGTGCCGCCGGGCATGCCGCTGGGCGTGGGTGGCGAGCCCTTCGAGGAGGTCGAGGTCGAACTACCCGAAGGTGCCCTTCTCGCGCTCTACACGGATGGACTGGTCGAATCGCGCGACCATCCCCTCGACGAGGGCCTGCAGGCTTTCGTCGGGGCGCTGACGGACCCCTCCCGCCCCCTGGAGGACGTCTGCGACCATGTCCTCAACACCCTCGACACCCACCACGGTGAGGACGACATCGCGCTGCTGATGGCGCGCGTCCAGGGACTGCCCGCCGATTCCGTCGGCGACTGGACCCTGCCGCGTGAGCCGCGCAGCGTGGGCCGGGCCCGCGAGTACGCCCGTACCCAGCTCACCGCCTGGGACCTGGAACCGCTTGTCGACACCGCCGAGTTGCTGGTCAGCGAGCTGGTGACGAACGCCCTGCGGTACGGCGAGGGCGAGATCCGGCTGCGGCTGCTGCTCGACCGGACACTCGTGTGCGAGGTCTGGGACGCGGGCCTCGTACAGCCGCGCCGCCGCCGCGCCCGGGACACGGACGAGGGCGGCCGGGGTCTGCAGCTCGTCGGCCTGCTCTCAGCCGCGTGGGGCTCACGGCGCACGCCACGGGGCAAGACGGTCTGGTTCGAACTGCCCCTCCCGGACGCCGGAACGACGCTCACGGACCCGGCGGAGGCGTTGCTGAGCCTGTTCTGACCGGGGCGGGGGCGGACACCGCCCGGCGGTAGCGCGTACGCGGGCCACCGAAGCTCGCGACACCGAGGGCGGCGTCGCCGGCGGCAGCGTCGCCGGCGACGGCGAAGTCACCGGAATCGAAGTCACCGGGGATGTCGCCGCCCGGGTCCGAGCTCCCGTCCGGGTTCGACCTCACGTCCGGATACGAGCCGCTGTCCGGGTCCGAGCTCCCGTCCGGATACGAGTCGCTGTCCGGGTCCGAGCTCCCGTCCGGATACGAGCCGCTGTCCGGGTCCGAGCTCCCCACCGGGTTCGACCTCCCGTCCGGGTTCGAGACCCCGCCCAGGTCCAAGCCCCCGCCCAGGTCCAAGCCCCCGTCCAGTTCCGAGCCGCCATTCGGGTCCGTGTTCCCGTCGGGGTCCGCGTCCCCGCGCAGGATCCCGCCGAGCACGGCGCCGCGGACTCCGCCGCCCCAGGGCCCGCCGTACGGATTGCCGTACGTCCGTACGTCCCGCTCCGCGAGCAGCCGCGCCTCCCCGGCGAGCGCGTCGGCCCGCTGGACGTCGGCGAGGGTGAGGGACGAGAGCGTGAGACGGCGTTCCGCCTCCGCCAGCCGGGTCCGGGCCTCGGAGCCCACCACCGCCCGGTGCGTCGTGACGAAGTCGTCCGCCGCCATGACGGCGCCGCGGGCCACCGGACACGCCTCGTCGAGCAGTGCCAGGCCGCGTTCCTCGTCCCGGCCGAGAGCCGGGGTGTCGGCCAGCGTCGCGGCGGCCCGGACCACCCGGCGCAGGGCGTCGCAGGGGTCGTACGGGCCGCTCGCCGCTTCCCGGCGTACATCCGCGACGACCGAGCCGGCGTGCGCGACGCGACCGGACAGCGCTCCGCCGACCGTGCCGGCCGCAACCGCGCGGGCCCGCTCGAGGTCGGTGTCGGCGCGGGCCAGCGCGGCGGGCAACCGGACGGCCGCGGCGTCGAGTTCGGCCGCCAGCCGGTCGACACCGGTCAGCAGGACGTCCGCCTGGCCGATGGCGCCCTCGGCGGCCCGCAGATACGCCGCGGCCCGCGCGACCTCGCTCCGGTCGAGCGACTGCCGGGCCCGGTTGAGGTGGGTCGTGGCGAACAGGAGCCTGTCCTTGGCCTGTTCGACGTGTCCGGCGACGGGCAGGTACGCGGACGCCGCGTACCGCTCGTGGAGCCCCGCGAGCGTCGCCTGCGCGGCGGGCGCGCGGCGGGCGAGTTCCCGGAAACGGGTCTCCGCCGACTCCAGCGCGGCGGGCGCGGACCGTTCCAGGGCGCGCAGCAGGTCGAATCCCGGCGCCTCCGCGTCCAGCCGCCGCCCCGCCTCCGCGCAGCGCGCGCGGATCTCCTCCAGCGTCCGGCGCCGGTCCTCGTCGTCCTGCGGCGCGGTGTCGTCCAGTCGCTGCCGCAGCCGGAAGGCCACCATCAGCTCGGAGCGCGCGAACGCCACCGCCTCCGCGTAGGCTCCGACCGCCTCCCGGCCGAACAGGGCCGCCACGGCATCGAGTTCCTCGGCACTGGTGCGCACGCAGTCGTCGGTCACGACGAGCGACCGCCGGGCGAGCCGGTCGAGTTCGCCGAGCGGCACGGTTCCCGGCACGGCCTTGCCAGGGGTCGTACGGGTCCGCGCGCGACGTATTCGCCGGACGGAGGCGTACGCGGCCAGCGAGCCCGCGACGACCACCGCGGCGACGGGAAGCACCAGATCGTCGGCGGACGTACCCCCCTGTCCCGGCGCCGCCGACACCTCCTCGGCCACCGGCCCCTTCTCCCGCCACTCCGCGGAGTCCCCGGGACCCGGCCGGGCGACGGGCAGCAGCAGCCACCCCAGCGCCACCAGCCCCCCGAGCACGGTATGCGCCACCCGCACGGCTATGGAGGACGTGGCTCGGCGCGACCGGGTCCGGTTCAGGGGCGACGTCACATTTGGGAGCGTATGACCGTCGGCCCGAGGGCGCGACCGGGGTGCGCCGGGCCGGGCGCACCTAAGGTACGGGGGATACAGGGGCGTACGGAGGGGGCACGGGGGATGGGTACGGGGCGCACGGAACCGGGGACAGGGCGGAACGGGGAACCGGGGGAGCCGGGCACCGAGGACGGACCGGCACCGATACCGGTACCGCCCGAGCCGGACATACGGACGGGAACGCCGGACGCGTCGACCGGAGGACCGGACCCGCGAACGGACCTCGACCCCGACCCCGACCCCGCTCCCGCCCCCGGCACGGCTCCCGGCCGGCTCCGGCGTCTGGCCGGTGTCTGGCGGCGGCCCGCTCTGCGATGGCCCAGGCGCATCGCGTCGGCGCTCGTCCTCGTCCTGCTGCTCCCGCCGCTCGCCGCGGGCGTCGCCCTGCGCGTCAACTACGCCGGGGACCCGGCCACCGGCACGTACACGAGACACCGTGACGCCCTCTGGATGGGCCACGCCTGGGTCGACGGCCGCAAGAAGGACGCGGACGTCAGGGCGCTGGCGGCACGGCTGCGCACGACCGGCGTCCGGGACCTGTACGTGCACGCGGGCCCCCTGGAGCACGACGGGACGCTGCCCGCGTCCGCGTACCCGAGGGCGCGCTGGCTCATCGGGGCGATCCACCGGGAGATGCCCGGCGTCCGCGTCCAGGCCTGGCTGGGCGACGAACTCGCGACCGAGGGTCCGGTCGGACTGCGGCTGGAACGGCCCGCGACCCGCACCGCCGTGGTCCGTTCCGCCGGGCAGGTCCTCGACGCCGGATTCGCCGGGGCCCACTTCGACCTGGAACCGCTGCACTCCGGCGACGCGGACTATCTCTCCCTCCTCGGCGACCTGCGCCGCGTCACCCGCGCGCACGGCGCCCTGCTCTCCGTCGCCGCCCACCAGATCGATCCGTTGCCGTCGCTGCACTCCGTCCTGGGCACTGTCACGGGACACCCCAAGTGGTGGTCCCAGGCGTTCTTCGGCCAGGTCGCCCGCCGGGTCGACCAGATCGCCGTGATGTCGTACGACACGGCGCTCCCGCTGGAGAGCCTGTACGGCGGCTACGTCGCCCAGCAGACGTCGCTCGCTCTGGAAGTCACCCCGGAGACGACGGACCTGCTGATGGGCATGCCCTTCTACTACGAGGACAACATGGACCACCACGGGTCCGCCGAGACGGTCGCGGCGGCCGTCCGCGGCGTCCGCCTCGGTCTCTCCCGCACCGACCGCACCCGAGAGAACTTCGGCGTCGCCGCCTACGTGGACTTCGCCGCCCGGGAGAAGGACTGGGCGGAGTACGAGCGGGGATGGGTCCGATGACCCCGGCGGAACCCTGACAGGCGTCTCCCGTCAGGAGACGGTCAAGTGTCTGGAGGGCCGGGACCTCGCGTGCCATGATCGCGGGGCGTGCCGGGTGCGCGCGGGAGGGGGACGGAACCGATGGACATGTCGTGGGTGACGGCGGGCGTCGTACTCGCCCTGGGCTGCCTGGTGGCAGCCGGAATCGCGGCGATCACGACGGACTGGCTGCCGCCGCTCGGCCGCGACCGGGTCCTGAGGCCGAGGCTGTGGGGGTACGGAGCACTGGTGAGCGCCCTCGGCTCCGGCGTGTTCGCGTTCCTCGGTCCGTTCCGCGGGCCCGACATCCGGATGGCGCCCTACGTGCTGTCCGGCACCGCCGTGTTCCTGGTGGGCTCGGCGCTCCAGATGGCGGCCCGCCGTCCGGGCCGCCCCGCTACGCCTCCCGCCTCCTGATCTTCGAACCCAGCCACACCAGCGGGTCGTACTTGCGGTCGACCGCCCGTTCCTTCAGGGGGATCAGGGCGTTGTCCGTGATTTTGATGCCCTCCGGGCAGACCTCCGTGCAGCACTTGGTGATGTTGCAGTAACCGAGGCCCTGCTCGTCCTGTGCGGTCCGTTTGCGGTCCAGACCGGTGTCGGCCGCGGCGTCCAGCGGGTGCATGTCGAGCTCCGCCACCCGCATCAGGAAGCGCGGCCCCGCGAACGCCGGTTTGTTCTCCTCGTGGTCCCGCACGACATGGCAGGTGTCCTGGCACAGGAAGCACTCGATGCACTTGCGGAACTCCTGGGAACGGTCCACGTCCTCCTGCCGCATCCGGTACTCGCCCGGTCCCAGCCCGGCGGGTGGCACGAAGGCGGGCACCTCCCGCGCCTTCGCGTAGTTGAAGCCGACGTCCGTGACGAGATCCCGGACGACGGGGAACGCGCGCAGTGGCGTGACGGTGATCGTCTCCTCCCGGGTGAACACCGACATCCGGGTCATGCACATCAGCCGCGGACGTCCGTTGATCTCCGCCGAGCACGAACCGCACTTGCCCGCCTTGCAGTTCCAGCGGACGGCCAGATCGGGGACCTGGGTCGCCTGAAGCCGGTGGATGATGTCGAGCACCACCTCACCGTCGTTGACGTCGACCGCGAAGTCCTCCAGGCCGCCGCCCTGCACGTCCCCGCGCCACACCTTGAAGCGGGCCTCGTAGCTGCTCACTCGTAGAGCTCCTCTTCGGCGAGGTACTTGACCAGCTCCTCCTTCTCGAAGAGGGCGAGCAGGTCGGGGCGGATGGGCTCGGTGTTCTCGCGGGTGAGGTCGATCTGGCCGCGCACCGGGTCGGTCGCGGCCAGTCCGCCGGTGGGGTCCGTCAATCGGCACAGCAGGTTGACCCGGCGCCAGACCCGCTCCATCACCGGATGGTCCTCGCGGGTGTGGCCGCCGCGGGACTCCGTGCGCTCCAGGGCGGCACGGGCCACGCACTCGCTGACCAGCAGCATGTTGCGCAGGTCGAGTGCGAGGTGCCAGCCGGGGTTGAACTGCCGGTGCCCCTCGACGCCCGCCCGGCGGGCCCGTACCCGCAGGTCCGCGAGCTTCGCCAGGGCCTGTTCCATCTCGGCCTCGCGCCGGATGATGCCGACCAGGTCGTTCATGGCCTGCTGGAGTTCCTGGTGCAGGGTGTACGGGTTCTCCGGCGGCCGGCCGTTCTCCTCGCCGGGCACCGGGCCCTCCGCGGAGAAGGGCCGCAGCGCCTCCGCGGCGGCCGTGTCGACCTGGACGTCGTCGACGGCCGGGCGGTCCCCCGTACGGCCCGCGGCGTACTCGGCGGCGTGCAGTCCCGCCCGCCGTCCGAACACCAGCAGGTCGGAGAGGGAGTTGCCGCCGAGCCGGTTGGAGCCGTGCATACCGCCCGCGACCTCGCCGGCCGCGAACAGCCCGGGGACTCCGCGGGCCGCCGCCGACTCCGAGTCGACCGCGATGCCGCCCATGACGTAGTGGCAGGTGGGGCCGACCTCCATCGCCTCGGCCGTGATGTCGACGTCCGCCAGTTCCTTGAACTGGTGGTACATGGACGGCAGTCCGCGCCGGATGACGTCGGCGGGCATGCGCGTCGACACGTCGAGGAAGACACCGCCGTGCGGCGATCCGCGACCGGCCTTCACCTCGGAGTTGATGGCGCGCGCGACCTCGTCGCGGGGCAGCAGTTCAGGGGGACGCCGGTTGTGGTCCGGGTCCTCGTACCAGCGGTCGCCCTCCTCCTCGGACTGCGCGTACTTCTCCTTGAAGACGTCCGGGATGTAGTCGAACATGAACCGCTTGCCGTCGGAGTTGCGCAGCACGCCGCCGTCGCCGCGGACGGACTCGGTGACCAGGATGCCCTTCACCGACGGCGGCCAGACCATGCCCGTCGGGTGGAACTGCACGAACTCCATGTTGAGCAGCGGGGCGCCCGCCAGCAGCGCGAGCGCGTGGCCGTCGCCCGTGTACTCCCACGAGTTGGACGTCACCTTGAAGGACTTGCCGATGCCGCCGGTGGCGATGACGACGGAGGGCGCCTCCAGGACGAAGAAGCGCCCGGACTCGCGCTCGTAGCAGAAGACCCCGGAGACGTGATTGCCGTCCTTCAGGATCCGGGTGACGGTGCACTCCTGATAGACCTTCAGGCGGCTCTCGTAGTCCCCCGTCTCCTTCATGTCCTCCTGCTGGAGGGAGACGATCTTCTGCTGGAGGGTCCGGATGAGTTCGAGTCCCGTCCGGTCGCCGACGTGGGCGAGCCGCGGGTACTCGTGTCCGCCGAAGTTGCGCTGGGAGATCCGCCCGTCGGCCGTGCGGTCGAAGAGGGCGCCCCAGGTCTCCAGCTCCCAGACCCGGTCCGGGGCCTCCGTGGCGTGTAGTTCGGCCATCCGCCACTGGTTGAGGAACTTCCCTCCCCTCATGGTGTCGCGGAAGTGGACCTGCCAGCTGTCACCGGAGTTGACGTTGCCCATCGCGGCCGCGATGCCGCCCTCGGCCATCACCGTGTGCGCCTTGCCGAACAGCGACTTGCAGATCACGGCGGTACGGGCGCCGCGCTCGCGGGCCTCGATGGCGGCCCGCAGCCCCGCGCCGCCGGCGCCGACCACGACGACGTCCCACTCCTGTCGGTCGACCACGGACATCAGAAGAACCTCGGATCGTCGAAGGCGCCGGACGCGACCAGGAACACGTAGAAGTCGGCGAGCGCCACGCTCACCAACGACGCCCAGGCGAGCAGCATGTGACGGGCGTTCAGTTTCCCGACCCACTGCCACATCCGGTAGCGCACGGGATGCTTGGAGAAGTGTCTGAGCTTTCCGCCGACGATGTGCCGGCAGGAGTGGCAGGAGAGGGTGTACGCCCAGATCAGCGTGATGTTGAGCAGGAAGACCAGGGTGCCCAGGCCCATGTGTCCCCAGTGGTGGTGCTCGTCACGGAAGGAGAGCACCGTGTCGTACGTGAGGGTGCCGGCGACGAGGATCGCGGCGTAGAAGAAGTACCGGTGGACGTTCTGGAGGATCAGCGGGAATCGGGTCTCGCCGGTGTACTTCTTGTGCGGCTCGGCCACCGCGCAGGCCGGGGGAGACGCCCAGAAGCCCCGGTAGTAGGCCTTGCGGTAGTAGTAGCAGGTCAGCCGGAAGCCCAGCGGGAAGACCAGGATGATGATCGCGGGGGAGATGCCCCACCAGCTGCCGAACAGGTCCGCGTTCGGCCCCGCGTCCATGGACCGGCAGCGCTCCGCCAGGCACGGCGAGTAGAACGGCGAGACGTACGGCGCCGCGTAGTAGTCCGTGTCCGCGAAGGCCCGCCAGGTCGAGTACACGATGAAGGCCAGCAGCCCGGCCGCGGTCGCGGCGGGCGCCAGCCACCAGCGGTCGGTGCGCAGATGCGGGGCGGCGATCGCGGCGCGCGTACCGCCCCGTACGCCGCCGCTGTTCGGATGGGGTTCCGTACCAGTGGCCAACTTATGACTCTCCGGTCGGGTCAGGGGGCGTGCCGGTCCCGGGCGCCGAGACCTTCGTCGTCCGAGTCCGTCCACAGGGAGCTGTCGTACGGGGTGTCGGGGATGGAGACGAGGTCGGGGCGCCGGGGTTTCGTGAGCCCCGGTGCGGACTCGCGCAGCAGCGCCACGCTCTCCCGCAGATGGTCGGCGTCGGCGCGGACGCGGCGCATGTCGAGCCCGCCGCCGATCTGCTGCTCCAGGCGTCCCATCGACCTCAGCAGGTCGTCGAGACAACGCTGGACGGACGTGAGTTCATCGTGCACGGACATGACTTGCCCTCACTTCCACGGGCTCTGCGGCCCAAGGCGGCAACGTTCATGCGCCTGCGAGTGTTGCGCGTCACATGAGCCCCTGTGAAGGCGTATGCACGGATTCCCGGATCGAACCTTCCGGAGCGCGCCCCCGCACGCTCTGAACGCGCCGGGTACGCCGGGCTGCCGATCCCCTGCCGTGATCCAGCGTTCCGGCCCCGCACGGGCCCTGCCCCGAATCCGCGGTCCATGCGGTGTCCCGTATCCCCGGACCGCCCCCGGACCGCCCCCGGACCGCCCCCGGACCGTCCCCGGACCGTCCCCGGACCGTCCCCGGACCGTCCCCGGACCGTCCCCGGACCGTCGGCGGACCCCGCCCGTCCGGCCGCGAACCCGCGGGCACGGGCCCGTTCATTGCGCCGCACGGGTGGACTTCCGCGCGCCCCAGCCGTGTCGGCGCCCCCGCACACCCCTACTCCCGTTCAGTGGGTGCATACATCTGATCAACCGCATATCCGACCAAAAATGATCAGATCCAGTCTGTCCCCCCACCGGAGGTTGCAGTGATGTCCCACGACGGCGTCGGACTGCGCGCGGTGATGCGCTCGGTCGCGTTCCTGACCGCGGGCGCGCTCGCGGTGCCCGTCCTGACCGCGTGCAGCTCGGACGACGAGGAGAAGGCCAGTCCCGTCGCCGCGCAGGACATCGCGCCCGCGGGCCGCGACCAGGTCACGGACGGCGGCACCCTGCGATGGGCCGTCGACGCCGTCCCGGCGACCCTCAACACCTTCCAGGCCGACGCCGACGCCACAACCTCACGGGTCGCCGGTGCCGTGCTGCCCTCCCTGTACCGGCTCGACCGCGACGGCCGCCCGCAGCTGAACCCCGACTACCTGGAATCGGCCAAGGTCGTCGACGAGGAGCCCAAGCAGGTCGTCCTCTACAAGCTCAACCAGCAGGCGGTCTGGAGCGACGGCCGCGAGATCGGCGCCGACGACTTCGCGGCCCAGTGGCGCGCCCTGTCCGGCAAGGACAGCGCGTACTGGACGGCCCGCAACGCCGGGTACGACCGCATCGAGAAGATCGAGCGCGGCAAGAACAACCTCGAGGTCCGGGTCACCTTCAGCCGCCCGTACGCCGACTGGAAGTCGCTGTTCTCGCCGCTGTACCCGAAGGACGTCATGGGTGCCGCGGCCACCTTCAACGACGGCGCCCGCCGCAATCTGAAGGTCACCGCGGGCCCCTTCGCCCTGCAGAGCGTCGACAGCAAGACCGGTGAGATCCACCTCACCCGCAATCCCCGCTGGTGGGGCCGCCCCGCCAAGCTCGCGGAGATCGCGCTGGTCGCCGTCCCGCGCGATCAGCGCGCCACCGCGCTCGCCGCGAACAAGATCGACATGGCCGATGTCGATCCCGAGCAGGCGGGCCGGATCACGCTCGCGGCCGGAACCAGGGGCAGCGCCCCGATGCAGGGCCCGGGTACGCCGGGCACCCCGAGTACTCCGGGCACTCCGGGCTCCCCGAGTACTCCGGGCACCACCATCGACCCCGCCCAGGCGCCGCACCCGTCCGCCGCGCAGTACACCGCCGAGCAGGACGGCCTGAGCGGCTTCGTCGTCCGCAAATCCCTCGAACCCGCCTACACCCAGCTCGCCCTGAACGGCTCCGAGGGCCCCCTCGCCGACGAACGCGTCCGCCGCGCCGTCGCCCGCGCCCTCGACCGCGACGCACTCGCGCAGGCCGTCCTCAAGCCGCTGGGCCTGCCCGCCGTACCGGTCGGCAGCCACCTCGCGCTCGCCGGCCAGCAGGCGTACGCCGACAACAGCGGCGCGCTCGGCGGTCACGACACCAAGGAGGCGCAGGCGCTGCTCCTGGACGCGGGCTGGGTGCCCGGGGGGCCGGTGAAGGAGGAGAAGAAGAAGGACAAGGAGAAGGGCAAGGCGGCCGGCCCCGAGGGCAAGAAGGCGGCCCCCGGTGCCGGGCCGGACTCCGACGACGGGACGTACATCGTCGGTGAGGACAACAAGCCGGCCGGGATCGACCGGGCGAAGGCGGACCCGGCCGGCGAGTCCGAGCGGCAGCGGACGAACCACTCGGACGAACAGACGGCCACGCGGTTCGACGGCAAGCGGTACGCCCGCCACGACACCCGTCAGGGCGGGGCTCCCGGCGCCTACGCGCCCAAGGGCACGGCCGCGCCCGCTGGGGTGGCGTCCGGTGTGCTCGCCAAGGACGGCAAGCCGCTGACGCTCCGCTTCGTGCTGCCCTCCGGCCCCGGCTCGGAGTCGCTGAGCACCGTCGCCGACCACATCTCGCGCATGCTGGAGCGCATCGGCATCCGTACGGAGACGACCAAGGTCGCCGGCGACAGCTACTTCAAGGACCACATCGCCGCCGGCCAGTACGACCTGGCGCTGTACTCCTGGCCCGCCTCCGCCTTCCCGGCCACCGACGCCCGCCCGATCTTCGCGAAGCCGGTCCCGGCCGCCGACGGCTCCCTCACCGTCGAGCAGAACTACACCCGGGTCGGCACGGACCAGGTCGACCAGTTGTTCGACCAGGCCATCGGCACGCTGGACGAGGACGAGGAGCGGGCCCTGGTCCGCAAGGCCGACGCGCGGATCTGGGCCGCCGCAGGATCGATTCCCCTGTACCAGCGCCCCCAGCTCACCGCCGTCCGCCCGAACCTCGCCAACGCCGGCTCCTTCGGATTCCAGACCCCTCTCTACGAGGACATGGGCTTCCTGAAGAAGGGCGCGAAGCCGTCGGCGACCCCCAGCACCCCCTGAGGGGCACGGGGCGCCGACGCCGAGCGGCTGCCCGTGCGCCC
The DNA here is from genome assembly GCF_042887295.1 of Streptomyces sp. NPDC057950. Lineage (NCBI taxonomy): Bacteria > Bacillati > Actinomycetota > Actinomycetes > Kitasatosporales > Streptomycetaceae > Streptomyces > Streptomyces sp. NPDC057950. The sequence continues at coordinate 167,998 of NZ_JBHVPP010000007.1, read as the reverse complement.
GCGCATCCGCGCGCCCGCGCCGGGCCCCGCCGAGCCGCGCCCGCAGGCCGCCCCCGCCGGGCCCCAAACCCCCGGCGGGGGCGGCCTCCGTCAGGGCCACGTACCATGGGGTAAGGCCGAGGCGTGTTCAGCCCGGCAGGCCCCGCGCTGCGGAGGCCGTCCACTCACTCCGGGAGAAGCGCCTCAATATGGCCACGCGCCACGACATCCGCAACGTCGCCATCGTCGCCCACGTCGACCATGGCAAGACCACCCTGGTCGACGCCATGCTCAAGCAGGCCGGTGCCTTCGCCGCGCACGCCGCCGAGTCGCTTGACGACCGCATGATGGACTCGAATGACCTGGAGCGTGAGAAGGGCATCACGATCCTGGCCAAGAACACGGCCGTGAAGTACCACCCCAAGGACGGGGGCGAGGTCATCACGATCAACATCATCGACACCCCCGGCCACGCCGACTTCGGCGGCGAGGTCGAGCGCGGTCTGTCGATGGTGGACGCGGTCGTCCTCCTCGTCGACGCCTCCGAGGGCCCGCTGCCGCAGACCCGCTTCGTGCTGCGCAAGGCGCTGCAGGCCCGCCTGCCCGTCATCCTGTGCATCAACAAGACGGACCGGCCCGACTCGCGCATCGAAGAGGTCGTGAACGAGGCGTACGACCTCTTCCTCGACCTCGACGCCGACGAGGACCAGATCGAGTTCCCGATCGTCTACGCGTGTGCGCGTGACGGCGTCGCCTCGCTGACCAAGCCCGCCGACGGCACGGTCCCGCAGGACAGCGACAGCCTGGAGCCGTTCTTCTCCACGATCCTGTCGCACGTCCCGGCCCCCGAGTACGACGAGGAGGCCCCGCTCCAGGCGCACGTCACCAACCTGGATGCCGACAACTTCCTCGGCCGTATCGCGCTGCTGCGCGTCGAGCAGGGCGAGCTGCGCAAGGGCCAGACCGTCACGTGGATCAAGCGCGACGGCACGATGTCCAACGTCCGCATCACCGAGCTGCTGATGACCGAGGCGCTCACCCGCAAGCCCGCCGAGAAGGCGGGCCCCGGTGACATCTGCGCCGTCGCCGGTATCCCGGACATCATGATCGGCGAGACCCTCGCCGACACCGAGAACCCCGTCGCGCTGCCGCTCATCACGGTCGACGAACCGGCGATCTCGATGACCATCGGTACCAACACCTCGCCGATGGTCGGCCGCGGTGCCACCGGCAAGGGCGCGGACAACAAGGCCGCGGTCAAGGACCGCAAGGTCACCGCCCGTCAGGTCAAGGACCGCCTGGACCGCGAGCTGGTCGGTAACGTCTCGCTGCGGGTGCTCGACACCGAGCGTCCGGACGCGTGGGAGGTCCAGGGCCGTGGTGAGCTCGCGCTCGCCATCCTGGTCGAGCAGATGCGCCGCGAGGGCTTCGAGCTGACCATCGGCAAGCCGCAGGTGGTCACCCAGGAGATCGACGGCAAGACCCACGAGCCGGTCGAGCGCATGACGGTCGACGTGCCCGAGGAGCACATGGGCGCGGTCACGCAGCTCATGGGCGTCCGCAAGGGCCGGATGGACAACATGTCGAACCACGGCTCGGGCTGGGTCCGCATGGAGTTCGTCGTCCCCTCCCGCGGCCTCATCGGCTTCCGTACGGAGTTCCTGACCGGCACCCGGGGCACGGGCATCGCCCACTCCATCCATGAGGGCCACGAGCCCTGGTTCGGCGTGCTGGCCACCCGTAACAACGGTTCTCTGGTCGCCGACCGCGCCGGCGCCGTCACCGCGTTCGCGATGACGAACCTCCAGGAGCGCGGCGTGCTGTTCACCGACCCCGGCACCGAGGTGTACGAGGGCATGATCGTCGGCGAGAACTCGCGCGCCGACGACATGGACGTGAACATCACCAAGGAGAAGAAGCTCACGAACATGCGGTCGTCCTCGGCCGACTCGTTCGAGGCGATCGTCCCGCCGCGCAAGCTCTCCCTGGAGCAGTCCCTGGAGTTCTGCCGCGACGACGAGTGCGTCGAGGTGACCCCGGAGGCCGTTCGCATCCGCAAGGTCAACCTGGACGGCCGCGAACGCGCCCGCGCCGCGAGCCGCGCCAAGAACGGCTGATCCAGCGCCTGTCGAGCCCGGGTGCCCCCGTCGTGGGGGCACCCGGGCTTTTCGCAACCCATTTTCCGGCCGCGCTGTCCGAAATGCGGAGCACCTCGCCCGATAGACATGTAACACGTCCGTTTCGGGGGCTTCTCCCTGGGATACCTTTGTCCAGATTTTAGAAGATGTACACCTCAGCTGTGATTGAACCGAGACCTAAAGCCTGTGGTCGCTCTCTGGCTCATGTCAGATAGTTAGCCGCGTAGCGCTCGGGTCAATGGGTCATGCGCCGTGCATCGGCGCCGACTCACGAGCACCGTAGGGTTTTTGACCCTCCGTCAGGGGTGTCGGAGGTCAGTCATGGACCCCGCCTGTCCGTGCACCGGTTGAGTCATGAGGAGGCACCAGATGCCAACTACGCGTGTTCATCTGCGAGTTGTTGTAAGTCGCGCCCCGGCGCGCAGCGACCGATAGGCATACGTCTCTCCTGATCCGCATGGTCCGAACCGTGGCCGTCCGCACCCTGCGGCGGCCGCGGACTCGGCGTACCCATGAAATGGACGAATCATGACGAGTCCTATCGAGGTCGAGGGCGCGGAAGCCTCTTCGGGGGTGCACGAGAAGACCAGCAGCGGCAATGGCGAGCAGCCGGCGGCGCTGGAGGGCAGATCGCCCGGCCGGCTGATGTGGCGCCGCTTCAAGCGTGATCGCAGCGGTGTGGTCTCGGCTTACGTCGTGCTGTTCTTCTTCCTGGTCGCCGCCCTCGCTCCGCTGATCTCGAAGCTCTACGGCAAGAATCCCTACACGCTCTACGGGCAGGACGATCCCACGCTCCTGAACGACTTCAACATGCCCGCGGGACCCAACGGCGGCATCACGTCGGAGTACTGGTTCGGGATCGAACCCACCCTCGGACGCGATGTGTTCACCCAGTTGCTGTACGGCATGCGCACCTCGCTGTACACGGCGTTGGCGGCGACGGCCGCGATGGTCTTCATGGGCATCCTGATCGGCCTGGTCGGCGGCTACTTCGGCGGCAGGGTCGACTACTGGCTCGGCCGGCTCACGGACTTCCTGCTCGCCTTCCCGCAGCAGTTGTTCATGATCGCTTCGATGCCCGTGATCACCGCGGTGTTCGTCGCCCCCGACGAGGAGACGCCGACCTACATCCACGCGCTCGCCATCATCGGCGTGCTGTGGTTCCTCGGGTGGATGGGCCTCGCACGGCTCATCCGGGCGGTCACACTCTCGCTGCGCGAGCGGGAGTTCGTCGAGGCGGCGAAGGTCGCGGGCGCCTCGCCGTGGCGGATCATCCGCAAGGAACTGCTGCCCAACCTCGTCACACCGATCCTGGTGCAGGGCACGTACATGCTGCCCAGCACCATCCTCTCGGTCGCGTTCCTCTCCTTCGTGGGCGTCGGCTACACCGAACCGACCCCCGACTGGGGCCGGATGTTCGCCATCGGCTCGGACATCTACGAGCAGGACCCCGTCTACATGTTCTTCCCGGGCATCGCGATGGTCGTCTTCGTCGTGGCGTTCAACCTCCTCGGCGACTCGGTCCGGGACGCGTTCGATCCCAAGACGGGGCGCTGACCCCCGCCCTCCCCCCTTCCGCGCACGGCGGTTCCGTCGCGCGCGGACCGTCCCACCCCGCACGGCACGCACTCCGCCCCGCACGGGCAGCCCACTCCGCACGGACAGTCCCACTACTCACAGGCAGGTGGACTCGACTCGATGAGCATCCTCAGTTCCCGCAGAGCGCGCACCGCCGTCGTCGCGGTCGCGGCCGGCGCCCTGGCACTGGCCGGCTGCAGCAACGGCGACAGTGGCGGCGGCAAGGACAAGAGCAAGAGCAAGAACAAGGAGGAGGCCGCCGCGCAGTCGGCCGCGGTGAAGATGGGCACCGCGCAGGACTCCACGGGCCCCGCCGAGGAGGTCACGGGGGCCCGGCCCGGCGGGACGATCCAGGTGTACGAGGAGGACGACTTCTCGCACCTCGACCCGGGCCAGATATACGTCAGCGACGCCGGCCTGCTCTCCAAGCTCATCTTCCGCGGTCTGACCACGTACAAGGAGGACGACAAGGGCGCTCTCACCGTCGTCGGCGACCTCGCCACGGACCCGGGCAAGGTCTCGGACGGCGGCAGGACCTGGACGTACACGCTGAAGGACGGCATCAAGGACGAGACCGGTCACGTGATCGGCTCGGCCGACATCCGGCACACCTTCGAGCGGCTGTACGACCCCTTCATCACGGACGGTCCGTCGTTCATCCAGCAGTGGCTGTCCGGCACGGGCACGACCTACCGCAAGGCCTACGCGGGTCCGTTCAAGGGCAAGCACCTGCCGGACACCGTCCTCGCGACGCCGGACGACAAGACGGTCGTCTTCCACTTCAAGGACGCGCAGCCCGACCTCCCGCAGGCGCTGGCGATGGCCGGCTACTCGGTCGTGCCCGAGAAGACGGACACCAAGGCGAAGTACGACACCAAGCCGGTCGCCGTCGGCCCGTACAAGATCTCTGAGTTCAAGGCCGGCAAGAGCGTGAAGCTGGTCAAGAACACCGCCTGGGACCCGAAGTCCGACCCGATGCGGCACCAGTACGTCGACGGCTTCACCATCGACATCAACCACGACGACGAGGACCAGACCAAGACCATCCTCGCCGACCGCGGTGACGCCAGGAACGCCATCATGATGACCGGTCAGGTCGCCACCACCCAGGTGCAGAAGGTCGTCTCGGACGCCGCCGCGATGAAGCGCACCATCCAGGGCTACGCGCCGTACGTGTGGCAGATGAACTTCAACATGGACCGCATCAAGGACAAGAAGATCCGCGACGCGATCACCTACGCCATGCCGTCCACCGCGGTCTACAAGGCCGACGGCGGCGCGTACGGCGGTGAGGTCGCCAACAGCCTGATGTCGCCGACCACTCCGGGCTACCAGAAGGACTACGACCCCTTCGACCGGGCCAAGCACCCCAACGGTGACATCGCGAAGGCCAAGAAGCTCATCGAGGAGGCCGGCGCCAAGGGCAAGAAGATCGTCTACGCCTACTCGAACATCCCGGTCCGCCAGCAGCAGGCCGTGCTCATCGAGAACGCGCTCACGAAGATCGGTCTCGACGTCCAGAAGAAGGAGGTCGACGCCGCCACCTGGTACGAGCAGGTCGGCAAGGTCGACAACGGCTACGACATCTACATGACCGGCTGGGGCCAGGACTGGTCCTCCGCCTCCACCGTCTTCCCGCCGCTGTACGACGGCAAGCAGATCCAGGACGGCGCGTCGAACTACTCGCACATCAACGACGACCACGTGAACTCCGAGATCCAGCGGATCCTGAAGATCACCGACAACGCCGAGGCCACCAAGGCCTGGACCGCGCTCAACCAGTACATCAGCGAGAAGGCCAACCCGGCGGCGCCGATCTACTACACCAAGACGTTCCAGATCGCCGGCACCAACGTGGGCGGCCTGCGCTACTCCACGGTGACGAGCTACACCGACCCGACCCGGGTCTTCCTCAAGAGCTGAACACGGCCTGGGGGCGCACCCGGTACTCCGCTCAGCGGGCCGCCGGGTGTGCCCCGGGCGCCGCTCCTGTCCCTGGCCAGCCGTCCTGAGAGCAGCGTTCCGCCATGCTTCGATTCCTCCTTCGCCGGACGTTCGGCGCCGTGCTCATCCTCCTGCTGATCAGCGCCTTCACCTTCTTCATGTACTACGCGATCCCCCAGGACCCGGCGACGCTCGCGTGCGGCAAGAACTGCACTCCGGACGCGCTCGCGATCATCCACAAGAACCTCGGCCTGGACGATCCCGTGCCGGTGCAGTACTGGAAGTTCCTCGTCGGCATCTTCGCCGGGCGGGACTTCTCGGTGGGCCACTGCCCGGCCCCCTGTTTCGGGGTCTCCTTCCGCGACCAGCAGATGGTCTGGTCCACGATCATGGACCGCTTCCCGCTGACGCTGTCCCTGACCATCGGCGGCCTGCTGGTCTTCCTCGTCGTCGGCCTCGGCACCGGCCTGATCGCCGCCCGTTTCCGCGGGACCTGGCTCGACAAGGCGTTCAGCAGCGTCTCGCTGGTGCTCAGCTCGATGCAGATCTACTTCCTCGGCCCGGTCGTTCTCGGCATCTTCGTGTACAGCACCGGCTGGCTGGACAAACCCAAGTACGTGCCCCTCACGGAGAATCCCGCGCAGTGGTTCATGGGCCTGCTGATCCCCTGGCTCGTCATGTCCGTGATCTTCACCGCCAACTACACCCGCATGGCGCGCTCGACGATGATCGAGCAGCTCCAGGAGGAGCATGTGCGCGCGGCCCGCGCGAAGGGCATGACCGGCCGGTACGTCTTCTTCCGGTACGCCTGGCGCGGCTCGCTCATCCCCATCCTGACGATCCTCGGCATGGACCTCTCGGCCCTGCTCGGCGGTGCCGTCGTCACCGAGTTCACCTTCGGGCTCGCGGGCGTCGGACGGCTCGCCGTGGACTCCGTCGTCGGCAAGGACCTGCCCAAGCTCATGGGCGTGATGATCTTCAGTGCCGCCTTCATCCTCCTGCTCAACGTCATCGTGGACGCGTTGTACGCGGTCATCGATCCGCGAGTACGGCTGTCCTAGTGCTTGAGGAGACCTCCCAGTGACCACACTCACCGAGCCCGAGGACACTCCGGCCGCCGCCGGAGCCGACGCGTTCCTCTCGGTCCGCGACCTGCGGGTGCGCTTCTCCACCGAGGACGGTGTCGTCAAGGCGGTCGACGGCCTCTCCTTCGCCCTTGAGCGGGGGACGACCCTCGGCATCGTCGGCGAGTCCGGTTCCGGAAAGTCCGTCACCAACCTGACCGTCCTCGGTCTGCACAACCCGGCGACGACCACCATCGACGGCGAGATCGTCCTCGACGGCAAGGAACTGCTCACCGCCACCGAGGCCGAGTTCGAGAGGCTCCGCGGCAACAAGATGGCGATGATCTTCCAGGACGCGCTGACGGCGCTCTCGCCGTACCACACGGTGGGACGGCAGATCGGGGAGCCGTTCCGCAAGCACACCGGGGCCTCCAGGAAGGAGGCGCGCGAGCGGGCGATCGAGATGCTGGAGAAGGTCGGCATCCCGCACGCCGGGCAGCGGGTCGACGACTATCCCCACCAGTTCTCCGGGGGCATGCGCCAGCGCGTGATGATCGCGATGGCGCTGGTCTGCGACCCGGACCTGCTGATCGCCGACGAGCCGACGACCGCCCTGGACGTCACCGTGCAGGCCCAGATCCTGGACCTGCTCAAGGACCTCCAGCAGGAGTTCGGCTCCGCGATCATCATGATCACCCATGATCTCGGGGTGGTCGCCGACATGGCGGACGACCTGCTCGTGATGTACGCCGGCCGGGCGGTGGAGCGGGGCACGGTCCGCGAGGTGCTCAAATCCCCGCAACACCCGTACACCTGGGGCCTGCTGGCCTCCATGCCACGGCTCTCGGCGGACGTCGACGAACCGCTCACACCGATTCCGGGCGCGCCCCCGTCCCTGCTGAACCCGCCCTCGGGGTGTCCGTTCCACCCGCGGTGCGCCTTCCGGGGCGAGGTCGAGGGCTCCGGCCGGTGTGCCGACGTCCGGCCGGACCTGCCCGTGCAAGGGCGGGGCGCGGCCTGCCACCTGACGATGGACCAGAAGACCAGGATCTTCACCGGGACGATCCGGCCCCGGCTGGGCTGAGGAGGCCGACTGTGAGCGAAGAGAAGAGCACGGTCGCGGGCGACGGACAGGACGCGACCGCGCGGACCGGGGCCGTGGACGAGGGGAGGGCCGCGGCCGGTCCGGTGCCCGGGCAGCGGGACGGGCAGCAGGACGGGCAGCAGGGCGGACAGGTGGGCGAACCACTCATGCGGGTACGCGACCTGAGGAAGTACTTCCCGGTGAAGGGAGGGTTTCCGATCAGGCGCACCGTCGGCGCGGTCCAGGCCGTGGACGGCGTCTCCTTCGACGTCTTTCCCGGCGAAAGCCTGGGACTGGTGGGTGAGTCGGGGTGCGGAAAGTCCACGACGGGACGCCTGTTGACCCGCCTCCTGGAGCCGAGCGCGGGCACGATCGCGTACCGGGGCAAGGACATCAGCCGCTCCACCCGCCGTCAGCTGGCCCCGGTCCGCTCCGAGATCCAGATGATCTTCCAGGACCCGTACGCCTCGCTCAACCCCCGTCAGACGGTCGGCACGATCGTCTCCTCCCCGATGGAGGTCAACGGCGTCAATCCGCCCGGCGGCCGGGAGAAGCGGGTGCGCGAGCTGCTGGAGACGGTGGGTCTCAACCCCGAGCACTACAACCGGTTCCCGCACGAGTTCTCCGGCGGCCAGCGCCAGCGCATCGGGGTGGCACGGGCACTGGCCCTCTCGCCCAGGCTGATCGTGGCCGACGAACCGGTCTCGGCCCTGGACGTCTCCATCCAGGCGCAGGTGGTCAACCTGCTCCAGGAGGTCCAGCGGGAGATGGGCATCGCGTTCGTCTTCATCGCCCACGACCTGGCGATCGTGCGGCACTTCTCGCAGCGCGTCGCGGTCATGTACCTCGGCAAGATCGTGGAGATCGCGGACCGCACCTCGCTCTATACCGGCCCGCGCCATCCCTACACCCACGCCCTGATGTCGGCCGTCCCGGAGGCGGACGTCGACGCCGAGAAGAAGGAACGCATCCGGCTCCAGGGCGACGTGCCTTCCCCCATCTCGCCGCCGTCCGGCTGCCGCTTCCGCACCCGCTGCTGGAAGGCGCAGGACAGGTGTGCCCAGCAGGAACCGCCGCTGATCCGGCTCGAGGGCAACGCCGAAGGGCATCTGACGGCCTGTCACTTCCCGGAGGAGCCCAGCATCGAGGCCCGCGCCGAGGACATCGTCCTCGACCCGGCGCTGGCGGCACTGGAGGAGGGCCGGAGCTGAGCACCGGGCCGGGTGCACGGACGCGCGGGGTCTCCGGCACGGGGAACGGCCGGCAGGTGGCGGGCCCGTGCGTCAGTACACCCGGGCCGTGTCCGGCCGGGCCGTCGTGATGATCTCCGGGGCGGTGGGGGTGAGCGGCCCCCGCGCCCAGTCGCCGTACTGCTCGGCCACGGTGAGCCCCGCCGCCGCGAGGAAACCGGACAGGGCCTCCGCCCGCAGGAACCGCAGCGTGCTGCGGCTGACCCGTGGACCCTCCCACGCCGGGTGCGCGAACGTCTCGGTGAACGTCACCCGGTCCCCTGCCACCGGTGTCTCCACCTCGTGCCACACCCGTACGACCTCACCGTCGGCGTCGGTGACGAGGCGAGCCCTCTCGGAGGTCCAGCGCTCCCAGGCGCGGTCGGCGGGATTGCGCGTCTCGAAGACGAACCGTCCGCCGTCGGTGAGGGAGCGGCGTACCGCGGCGAGCGCGGTGCGCAACTCCCCGTCGCCCAGCAGCACCTGGAACGCGTGACCGGTCATCACGACGAGGTCGAACTCCCCCTCCCACCCGGCGCAGGCGAGATCCCCGAGCACCCATTCGCAGGCGGCCCGGCGGCGCGCCTGCACCAGCATGGCCGCGGCGGGGTCCAGCCCGCACAGCCGGCCCCCGTGACCGGCCTCCCGGGCCCGCGCGAGCAGCCGCCCGGTCCCGCATCCGACATCGAGCACGGATCGCGCGGACATCACCAGGTCCAGGTAGAAGTCGTCGCTCGGCCCCCACGGATTGAGTGTGTCGTACAAGGCGGCGAGCGGGACGTCACTGAACGAGCGGTCAGCCATCGCAGCAGTCTGACAGCCCCCGGAGCCGCTCGAAGCAAGATCGACACACTCGCGCGACCCGCGCGCTCAGCGCACCACCCGGCCGCGCAGCACGATACGGCTGGGGTGGCGCAGGACGCCCGGTTCGCGGCGCGGGTCGGCGTCGTGAACGGTGACGTCCGCGAGCCCGCCCTCGGTGAGGCCGCCGAGGCCGAGGAACGCGCGGGCGCTCCAGCTCGCGGCGCCGACCGCGGCCTCGGCGGGCAGTCCGGCGGCGATCAGGTGCCCGACCTCGCCGGCGACGTTCCCGAACGGCGCGGAGTCCGTTCCGGCGAGGACGGTGACACCGGCGTCGTACGCCTCGCGGACGCGACGGATCAGCGTGCGGTGCCCCTCGCGCCACAGCCGGTCCCGGGGGGTGCCCCCGGTCCTGCGGGGCGCGCTGCCGGCGAAGGCGGTGAGGGTGGGGACGAACGCCGTCCCGTGCGCGGCCATGATCCCGACGCATTCCTCGGGCATGCCCATCCCGTGCTCGATGGAGTCGACACCGGCGCGAGCGGCGTGCAGCACTCCCTCGGCGGACTGGCAGTGCACGGCGACGCGCGCACCCACCGCGTGCACGCCGTCCACGACCTCCCGCAGCAGCTCGTACGGTACGGCGGCGGCCTCGAAGTCCCAGTCGCCCATGAGCTTGCACCAGCCGTCGTGGGCCTTCGCCTCCGCGACCGCCGCCGCCACCAGGTCCTCGGCGACCGTGTGGAAGGGGGCGCTCCGGGACAGCCCGACCCAGGCCAGCCAGCGCCCCGCGGTGATCATCCGCGGCGAGCCCGGCGCGTCGCGCAGCGCGGCGGGTATCTCACCGAGGAGCCCCGGGAAGCGCAGGGCGGTGGTCCCGGCGTCCCGGTGGGCGGCGATCTGTTCGGCGAACAGACCGGCGTCGAAGGAGGAGACGCCGTCCTCGTCCCGGACACCGGGATGGGTGTGCACGTCGACGAGTCCCGGCAGCAGGAAACCGCCGTCGGCGACGGTCTCGACCGCGCCCGAGGGACGCTCGAAGGTGATCCGGTCGCCGAGGATCCAGAGGTCCCGGACGACGCCGTCGGGCAGTACGGTCCCACGCAGATGAAAGGCCATGGCGTGGCAGTCTGTCGTCCGGACGAGGGCGCCGACAAGTGCTGCCTAATTCGTTCGACATCGACCGGGCGGGCGAGGAAGCTTCACCGCGATGACGACGACGACGCGAACAGACACGCCTTCCGCATGGGACGAGCGCACCCAGCTCGCCACCTTCCTCGACTACGTCCGTGCCACCGCCCGCGCCAAGTGCGAGGGCGTCTCCGCGCAGGACGCCCGGAGCGCACCGCTGCCCGGCTCCCCGTTGATGACCCTGTGCGGGCTCATCAGCCATCTGCGCTGGGTCGAGTACTCCTGGTTCCAGGTGGTCTTCCTCGGTGAGGAGGACGCGGGCCCTTGGACGGAGGAGGACCCCGACCGCGAGATGCGGATCGCCGTCGACGTGCCGCTGGCCGACCTCCTGACGGAATACGAGCAACAGGCCGCGCGGTACCGCACGTTGGTGGTCGGGCACTCCCTCGACGACACGGCGCGGCGCTCCATCCGGGACGGCCGCCATGTCGACCTGCGCTGGATCCTCCTCCATCTGATCGAGGAGACCGCGCGTCACAACGGACACATCGACATTCTGCGCGAGCTGGCCGACGGCGAGACGGGATCCTGAACTCATGGGCGACACGAACGGGTTGAACCCGACCATCCGCACCCTCACCTTCGACTGCACCGGCGATCCCTACGACCTGGGCCTGTTCTGGAGCGAGTTGCTCGGCCGGCCCCTGGACGACGACGACAAGCCGGGGGACCCGGAGGCGCTGCTGCGGGACCCCTCGGGCGGACCCAGCCTCCTGTTCGTACGCGTCGAGGAGGGCAAGACCGCCAAGAACCGCATCCATTTCGACCTCGAGCCGCACGGCCGGACACGGGCGGAGGAGGTCACCCGGGCGCTGGGCCTCGGTGCGCGGCAGGTCGCGGACCACACCCGGCCCGACGGCCGCGGCTGGGTCACGCTCGCGGACCCGGAGGGCAACGAGTTCTGCGTGGAGCGCGGGGATCTGGACCGGGTGAAGGAACCCGCGACGCAATAGGTGACGGAAGGGGACGGAGTGCCCCGCGACGCGATGGCGTGCCGTTCGTGTCATCGTCCTGTCACAGACGGTCAGACCGTCGAACCCCCGACGCGGGTCCTGTCCTCTCAGGTGTCGGGTGCCGATGAGAGTCCGGCACCCGGACTTCTGCTTCGGGGGACTTCATGAAATACGGAACGGGTATCCGCGGGGCGGCGCTGGCGCTGGTGACCGCGTCGGCAGCCACCCTGCTCATGACCGGATGTCAGCCGGGCGGGAAGGCGACGGGGCCGACGGGCTCGTCCCCGGCTCGCCCGGCCGGGGGAGCGGGGTCCTCCTCGACCACCCCGGCCACCGCCACAGCCCCGGCGACCGCCACGGCTCCGGCCACCCCCACCGCCACGGCAACCGCCACTAGGTGCGGCGCGGACCGTCTCGAGGCGTCCATGTACCAGGCCGCCGCCCGCCCGCAGGGCACCGGAACCGGCGCCGTGATCGTCGAGTTCACCAACGTGTCCGGCGAGCCGTGCGTCGTCCGGGGCCGCCCGACCGTCGCCGGCGCGGGCCAGGGTTCCCCGCAGAGCAGCCGTCCGCTCCAGGTCACCCCCACGGGCTCCGTGTCCGCGGTGCGCCTCGCGCCCGGCGGGAGGGCCTGGACGAAGCTGACGTTCGTCCAGGTCCAGGGTGAGGGCGACGGCTACTGCGTCTCCGGGACCCGGCCCGTCACCTACCCGACCCTGGTGGTCGGCCTGCCGGGCTCCGGATCGCACCAGGTCGCCCTGGAGGACGGTGTCCTGGCCGAGTGCGACGACAGGGTGACGGTCACCGCGGTGTCCCCGGTCAAGCCCTCCTGACAGGGATCTCCTGACGGGGGATCTCCCGGCGAGGGGGAACGGGGCGGACGACGGCCCCGAGCGCACGGCTGCCCGGAACCGGCGGGGCGACCACCGGTTCACGCCGGGTCGGCAGCGCTGTCGCGGTCGTTCAGACAGCTCGCGCGCCCGTCGTCGTCGAGTTCGAACGACCCGCGCGGGATGACGCAGAACTCGTTTCCCTCGGGGTCGGCCATGACCGGGAATCCGCCCGCCGCGTACTGCGGAAGGAGCCGACCGCCCGACGCTTCGACGCGCCGCCGTCCGGCGGCGGGGTCCTGCGAGGCGACGTCGGAATGGATGCGGTTCCTGCCGGCCCTCGGCTCGGTGACCTTCTGGAAACCGAGCCCCGGGCCGTCGGCGCGTGCGAGCCGGACGTACGGGCCCGTTCTCGCCGCGACGGGTCTGCCCAGCAGTTGGGCCCAGAACGAGGCCAGTCGCTCCGGATCGGCGCGGTCGGCGACGAGGTCCTCGATCTCCACGCGGGTGTCGGCCGTCCGCCGTTACTTTCAGATCTCTGTCAGCCGGACCGGCCGGGGGCCGATGCCCGGGAGGACCCGTACGGTCATGTGGAGCGGGCCCTCAGCCCGCCGCCTCCTCGCCGACGGGATGCTCCGCCGGGCCCGACGGAGCCGGGACCGCGGCTCCGGACGACGCACCGGTGGCGGCGCGAAGAGTGCGTACCTGGGGGGAGAGGAGGGCCGCGGCGGTGGCCAGGACCACCAGGGCCGCGCAGCCGGCCAGCGTGCGGCTGGTGCCGAGGGCGGAGGCGACGGGCCCCGCGGCGAGCAGTCCCAGCGGCGCCAGGGCGAGGGACCCGAACCAGTCGTAGGAGCTGACACGGGAGAGGACTTCCTCGGGGATCTCGCGCTGGATCGTGGTGGCCCACAGCACCCCGAAGACGTCCCCGGCGACGCCCGCGAGGAACATGGCCGAGGCGATCAGCCATACCGGGGCCCGCGCACCGAGCAGGGCGATCGGCACGGCCGCCGGGAAGGTGGCCAGGACCGCGACCAGGAGGGGTCGTTCGACCCGTACCCGGGCGGCGAGTCCCGCCCCGGCGACGGTGCCCAGGGCCTGGGCACCCACGATGACCGACCACGCCCGTGCCCCTCCCAGGTGATCCTCGGCCGTCATGGGGCCCAGGACCCCGACGTTGGCGTTGAGGGCCGCGATCACGATCGCGTACTGGGCGACGACGACCCACAGCCACTGGCGGGACGAGAACTCCCGCCAGCCCTCGCGCAGGTCGGCCCAGCCCGACGACCTCTTCGGAGGCCGCGAGGCCGTCCGCAGACGTGCCGTCAACATCGCGCTGACCACGAAGGACGCGGCGTTCAGCGCGAGCGCCCAGCCGGCGCCGACCAGGGCCACGGTCACGCCCGACAGCGCCAGCCCCAGGAGCAGCGAGCTGTTGGTGCCGACCCGCAGCAGGCCGTTGGCCTGCTGCAGCCGGTCGGCGGGCACGACCAGCGGAACGATGCCGTCCATCGCCGGAGCGAACAGGGAGGTCGCTGTTCCGGCCGCGGCGGCCAGCAAGCACATCGCCGTCAGCGGCGCGTGACCGGTCAGCACCATCGCCGCCAGCCCCGCGTAGGCCCCGGCCCCCAGTACGTCGGCCACCGCCATCAACCGGGACCGTGACATCCGGTCCGCGATCACTCCGCCGACCAGGATGAACACCAGCTGCGGCAGCGCCTGGCAGGCCACCACCAGCGACAGACGGCCTGGAGTGGCTCCTGGCAGAGCGAGCACCGCGAACGCCAGCGCGACGCGCGCGAAGCCGTTGCCGAGCACGGAGACGACCCGCGCGGAGGTGAGCAGCACGAACGGCCGGTTGCGCCACAGCGGTGGCGCTTGCGAGGAGACGGTCACGGCGAGGCACTCTATGCGGCTCGGGCCGACGCCGACGAGACCCCGTGAAGGATCGGGGAACCCGGCGACGCGCACCCGCTCGTGCCCGGACCGGGAGGACGGGGGAGCACACCGGGGTGCTCGGTGCCCAGCGCGAAGGCCCGTGCGCTCCTGGGAGTGCACGGGCCTTCTGTCCCCCTGGAACCGGACGTTCGGGCTCGGGTCAATGGGCCGGCGAAAGTCTGGCTCCGTGGAGCACGGCTGACGAAAAGGGGTGTGTCAGGCCGTGATCTCGGGGTTCTTGGAGAGGCCGGGAGCCGGGACGGTCTCCTTGACCTCGGGGTAGTGGCACGCCGTGAGGTGACCCTCGCGGTTGCCCTCGATCCGGACCAGCGGCGGGGCCTCCGACGCGCACTTCTCCGTCGCCTTCCAGCAGCGGGTACGGAAGCGGCAGCCGGACGGCGGGTTGAGCGGCGACGGCACGTCACCGGTCAGCAGGATGCGCTCACGGGCCGGGACATCGTCCGCCGTGGCCTCGGGGACGGCCGAGAGCAGGGCGCGGGTGTACGGGTGGCGCGGGTTGTCGTACAGGTCCTCGCGGTCGGCGATCTCGACGATCTTGCCGAGGTACATGACCGCGACGCGCTGCGAGAAGTGCCGCACGATCGCCAGGTCGTGGGCGATGAAGAGGAACGCGATGCCCAGGTCCTTCTGGAGGTCCTGGAGCAGGTTGACCACCTGCGCCTGGATGGAGACGTCCAGGGCCGAGACAGGCTCGTCCGCGACGATCAGCTTCGGCTCCAGGGCGAGCGCGCGGGCCACGCCGATGCGCTGGCGCTGGCCGCCGGAGAACTCGTGCGGGAACCGGTTGTAGTGCTCGGGGTTGAGACCCACCGTCTCCAGCAGCTCGCGCACGCGCTTCTCGTAGCCGCCGGCCGGCTTGATGCCGTTGATCTCCATCGGACCCGAGATGATCTTGCCGACCGTCTGGCGGGGGTTGAGGGAGGCGTACGGGTCCTGGAAGATCATCTGGATCTCGGAGCGGACCGGGGCCAGCTGCTTGCGGCCGGCGTGCGTGATGTCCTGGCCGCGATAGCTGATCCTGCCGCCGGTGGGCTCCAGCAGGCGAGTGATCAGCCGGCCGGTCGTCGACTTGCCGCAGCCCGACTCACCGACCAGGCCGAGGCTCTCGCCCTCGGCGACCTGGAAGTCGAGGCCGTCCACGGCCTGGACCGCGCCGATCTTCCGCTTGAAGGGGAAGCCTCCCATCACCGGGAAGTGCTTGGTCAGACCGGTGACGTCCAGGAGGGGGTTCGTGTTGCTCATGATCGTGAAATCCCGTCTCTGTTACGTCAGTGCGACCGGGTCGCGGTGTGGTCGGCGAAGTAGTCGCGGCGCTGGTCCGCGGTGAGGTGGCAGGCGGCACCGCGCCCGTCCGTGATCTCCAGCAGTGGCTGCTCGGAGGAGCACAGGCCGCTCTCGACCTTCTCCTTGAAGGTGCACCGCGGGTGGAAGCGGCAGCCGGTCGGCGGGTTCAGCAGCGAGGGCGGTGAGCCCGGGATCGGCGTCAGCGGTACGTCGACCGGGCCGTCCAGGGTCGGCATCGACCCGAGCAGACCCCAGGTGTACGGGTGCTGCGGCGCCCGCAGCACCTCCTTCTTGGTCCCGCGCTCCACGCACCGGCCGCCGTACATCACCAGCACGTCGTCCGCGATGTCCGCGATGACACCGAGGTCGTGGGTGATGAAGATGATCGCGGTGCCGAACTCCTGCTGGAGGTCCTTGAGCAGGTCCATGATCTGGGCCTGCACGGTGACGTCCAGGGCGGTCGTCGGCTCGTCCGCGATCAGCAGCTCCGGGTCGCAGACCAGCGCCATCGCGATCATCGCGCGCTGGCGCATACCGCCGGAGAACTGGTGCGGGTAGTCGTCCACGCGGACGTCTGGCTGCGGGATGCCGACACGCCGCAGCATCTCGATCGCACGGGTGCGGGCCTCCGCCTTGGAGGCACCGGTGTGCTTGCGGTACGTCTCGCCGATCTGCTTGCCGATGGTGTGGTACGGCGACAGCGAGGCCAGCGCGTCCTGGAAGATCATCGACATCTTGTTGCCGCGCAGCTGCTCCAGCTCCCGCTCGGTGGCGGTCAGCAGCTCCTTGCCGTCGAGCAGGATCTCGCCGTCGATGGCGGTGCGGTCGCGGTCGTGCAGGCCGAGGATCGTCAGGTTCGTGACGGACTTGCCCGAGCCAGACTCGCCCACAATGCCGAGCGTCTTGCCCTTGGCCAGGTCGAAGGAGAGACCGTCGACGGCCTTGACGACGCCGTCTTCGGTGGAGAAGTGAACCTTCAGATCCCTGACGGACAGGAAGGGCTGCTGATCGGTGCTCGTCACGGGGACGCTCCTGAGGGGGTGATGCCGGGGGTAGCTGTCGGGGGCGGGTTGCCCGGGGTCAGGCGAGCCGGATCCGCGGGTCGATGAGGGCGTAGACGGCGTCGACGATGATGTTGAAGAACACGATCGCGCCGGCCGACAGGATGGTGACGCCGAGCAGCATGGGCAGGTCGCTCTTGTTCACGGAGTCCACCGCGAGGCGGCCGATGCCCTGGATGCTGAAGGTCGACTCGGTGATGATCGCGCCGCCGATCAGCGTGCCCAGGTCGATGCCGAAGACCGTGACGATCGGGCCCATCGCGCCGCGCCAGGCGAACCGGAAGAAGACGTTCGCACGGGACAGGCCCTTGGCGCGGGCGGTGCGGACGTAGTCCTCGCTGAGCTGTTCGACGAGCTGGGAGCGGGTCATACGGGTGTAGTTGGCGGTGAAGATGATCGCCAGTGTCAGCCAGGGCAGCAGCAGCCCGGAGAACCAGGCGGTCGGGTCCTCGGTGAAGGGCGTGTACGACGGCTGCGCGAACAGACCCAGCTTGGAGACCAGGAAGAACATCGCGACGTAGCCGACGAAGTAGATCTGCAGCGAGGAGCCGAACAGCGAGGCGGAGCTGGCGAACTTGTCCAGGAACTTGCCCTGCTTGACGGCGGCCAGCATGCCGGCGCCGACGCCGAAGATCAGGAAGACGACGGCCGCGCCGAACGCGAGCGAGAGGGTCGTCGGCAGGCGGTCCATGATCGTGCCGAGGACGGGCTCACGGTTGGCGAAGGAGTAGCCGAGGCAGGGAGCGTTGCAGTTCCCGAAGCCGGCGTAGTCCCGCCCGACGAAGACACCCTTCAGCCAGTCCCAGTACTGCACCGGGATCGGGTGGTCGATGCCCAGGTTGTGCCGGATCTGCGCGAGCATGTCCGGCGTGCAGTTCTTGCCGCAGGACATCATCGCCGGGTCACGCGGGATGGCGTAGAAGAGGCCGAAGGTGATGGCGCTGATGATCAGCAGGATGACCAGTGCGCCGAGGACTCGGCGGACGAGGAAGCGGGACATGGGGGCGTGACTTTCCGGACGGGGCGCCGTCGCCGGGGGCGTGAAAGGAGGGGGGCCGGAGGGGGCGGCCGGGCGAACGGCCGCCCCCTTGGGTCGTACGGCTTACTTCATCGCGTAGAGCTTGGTGAGCGCGATGCAGGTGTTGCCGCTGTCGTAGACGACGTTTCCGACCTTGGAACCGTGCATCCAGTTGCGGATCGAGTGGTAGTCCGGGACCACCGCGGCCAGCTCCATGATCTGGCGGTCGACTTCGCCCCAGGCCTTGTTCGCCGCGGCGGTGTCCGTGATCTTGGCAGCCGCGTCGATGGCCTTGTTGACGCTCGGGTCGTTCAGCTGGGCGTAGTTGCTGCGGCCGTCGCCGATGTTCTTGCCGCTCCAGCAGGGGAAGAAGACCGAGTAGCCGTTCGGCCAGTCGGGGCTCCAGCCCGCGGCGAACAGGTCGAAGTCGTTGTCGATCTTGCCGATCTGGGTGTAGAAGGTCGACTTGTCAACCTGCTTGTTGACCACGGTGAAGCCCGCCGCCTCCAGCGCGTTCTTGACCGCCACGGCCGACTTCACCGCGTTGTCCGAGGCCTGGTAGGCGATGACCAGCTTCTGGCCGACCTTGCCGGCCTCCTTCAGCAGCGCCTTGGCCTTGACCGGGTCGCCGCCGGGCTTCTTGGTCACGCCGTACAGGTCGAACTTCGCGTAACCCGGGGTCACCGGCGAGAGGATCGTGGAGGCCAGCTCGCTGGTGGAGGCGCCGCCGCGGATCGTCTGCAGCTGCTGGTGCGGCCAGGCCCAGTTGATGGCCTGACGGACCTTGACGTCCTTGATGCGGGTCATGTTGATCGGCCAGTAGTACGTGACCGTGTCGACCTCGGTGAGGATGCGCTGCTTGTACTTGGCGTTGGTGAGCACCTGGGCGATGCGCTCGGGAGCGACCTCGTTGAAGATCGACATCGCGTACTGGTCGTTGCCCGAGTCCGCGATGTAGCGGTCGGTCGAGGCCAGCAGCTCGAAGCCGAACTGGAAGACGTACTTGTCCGGGTAGTTGTTGCGGATCGAGTCCGTCGCCGGGTCCCAGTGCTCGTTGCGCACGTAGGTGAGCGACTTGCCGACGCTGCGGCCGCCGATCTTGTACGGGCCGGAGGAGAAGGGACGCTTGTCGTACTTCTCCTTGGTGTCCTGCTTCTTCGACACCAGTCCGTAGCCGGGCATGGCGAGCGTGAAGTTGAAGTCGGCGCGGGCCTCGTTGAGGCGGAAGGTGATGGTCTTGCCGTCGACCTCGATGGAGGCGAGGCTCTTGCCCTCGTAGGGGCCCTTGTACTTGTCGCCGCCGACCAGCCACTGCTGGACGTAGCGGGGGCCCTCGGTGACGAAGGCGGCGAAGAGGCGCTCGAAGGTGTGGCGCAGGTCGTCCCCGGAGATCTCCGAGCCGTCCTCCCACTTCACGCCGTCCTTCAGCGTGAAGGACCAGGTCTTGCCGCCGTCCTTCATGGTGCCCGCGTCCGTGGCCGCGTCGCCGACCAGGGTGGCGCCGCCCTTTTCGTCGATCTTGTAGCCGGTGAGGCCGCGCAGGATCGGACGGGTGATGGCGCCCTCGGTCGAGACGTAGATCTGCGCCGGGTCCAGGTGGTCCATGTCGAACTGGTCGAGCGAGTAGATCGTCCCGCCCTTGACCGCGCCCTTGACCTCCGGCGCCGGGCCGGTGGAGTCGGCCTTGGTGCCGACGGGGATCTCCTGGGTCTTCGAGCCGCTGACCGAGGGGACCTTCCGGTCCGACTTGCCGCCGCCGCCGCTGCCGCCACAGGCGGTCAGGACGGTCGACGAGGCCGCGACCACGCCGGTCGCGATCAGGAAGTTTCTACGGGAAAAGGACACGGGTGAGCCTGCCTTATGTGGACGATCGGGACGGATGAGACCGGCCGCACGACACTGAACTGGCCGGGGTGGAACGGGATGGCTACCGCTTGGACTTCGGGTCGAGCGCGTCGCGCACCGAGTCGCCGAGCAGGTTGAAGGCGAGGACGAAGATCACCATCGACAGGCCCGGGAAGAGCATGAAGGTGAGGTCCTCGGTGTAGAACTGGGCGCCGCGCTGGATCATGACACCCCAGTCCGGGGTGGGGTCGATGATGCCGACGCCGAGGAAGGCCAGCCCGGCCTCCGCAGTCACGTACGCCGGGAGCATCAGCGTGGACTGGATGATGATCGGCGTCCACAGGTTGGGGAGCAGTTCCTTGAACACGATGCGCCCCGGGGAGGCACCGGTGACCTTGGCCGCCTCGATGTACTCCCGCTCCCTCAGGCCGAGCACCTGGCCACGCAGCAGGCGGGCGATCGAGGCCCAGCCGAAGGCGGAGAGCACCAGGATCAGGGAGATGGCCCGCAGGGACGTGGGGATGTTCTCGTCGGGGGCCACGAACAGCCCGTAGACCACGGGCATGAAGGCGATGAAGAACAGCGTGGACGGGAACGACAGCAGGATGTCGATGATCCGGCCGACGAAGTAGTCGGTCTTGCCGCCCAGGTAGCCCGCGGTCACGCCGATGATCACGCCCGCGATGGTGGTCAGCAGGGTGGCCGCCACGGCGATGCCCAGCGAGGTACGGATGCCGTACAGCAGGAAGGTGAAGACGTCACGGCCCAGCTGCGGCTCGATACCGAACCAGAACTCCGAGCTCATCCCGCCGTTCGGCCCCGAGGGGTAGGCGAACGCGTCGAGGAGCTCCGGCCGCTGGCTGGCGTACGTGGTGTACGGGTTCTTGCCGTACAGCTTCGCTATCAGCGGGGCGCAGATCGCGATCACGAAGAAGAAGATCACGATGTAGGCGGATATGACGCCTGTGCGGTCTCGCTTGAATCGCTTCCAGGCGAGCCGTCCCGGGGAGCGGCTTTCGGAGCCCTGGGTGGTGGAAGACGGAACCGTGGTCAGGTCGGTCTCGTCGGTCACCTCAAGCGAAGCGGCCGCGGAAGGAGTGGGGAGGGTCATGGTGCTCCAGGCCCGAGGGGGTCAACGACTCCGTAGGGCGCTCCCTACGCAGCTACGCCGGACTTTTTCAACGCAATTCATGCAAGGTCAATAAAATCTCGCCCGCCTTGGTCTTCTCTTTACTTTCTTTACCTTGCCATGACTTGACCGTAACTACGCGTGTAGCGCACTGTGGCCGTTCCGTGTCCGTAATCGGACCAACTGGGCTTATCGGGCAAGAGGTTCGATATGCGGACGCCGGAGTCTCGGAATGCGTACATCCGGGGCGTTCAATCCAACGGTTGCGCATCGAACGGTAAAGATCCATTGCGCCCGCGGTCCGGAGTGCCTGCTTCCGGATGATGTGACCACCCGGAAGGGTGGTGTGAATGTGCGTCACGTCCGTGATGCCCGGATATTGGGCGCTAAAGACATAGTGCGCCGGAGCCGTCATGCGCCGGCCGGGCGCCGTCCGTACAGCGCACTCTTGAGGAGGCACTCCATGCGTGGAGCGACGCACGCCAGATGGGCCGCGGCCGCGGCGGCGGTGGCCCTCGCGGCGACCGCCTGCGGAGGAGGAGGGGGCAACGGTGGCGGTGGCGGTGGCTCCGGAGTCGTGAGTTCCTCCTGGGGCGATCCGCAGAACCCGCTGGAGCCGGCGAACACCAACGAGGTGCAGGGCGGCAAGGTCCTCGACATGATCTTCCGCGGTCTGAAGCGTTACGACGCCAAGACCGGCGCGGCCCAGGACATGCTGGCGCAGAAGATCGACACCTCGGACTCGCAGAACTTCACGATCACGGTCAAGAACGGCTGGAAATTCAGCAACGGCGAGGCCGTCACCGCCCAGTCCTTCGTGGACGCCTGGAACTACGGCGCGAGCCTGAAGAACAACCAGAAGAACGCGTACTTCTTCGGTTACATCGACGGGTACGACAAGGTCCACCCCGACACCGGCACCCAGAGCGCGGACAAGCTGTCCGGGCTCAAGGTCACCGGCACCGACACCTTCACCGTGAAGCTCAACCAGAAGTTCTCGACGTTCCCCGACACTCTCGGTTACGTCGCCTACGCGCCGCTGCCCAAGGCGTTCTTCGACGACCACGCGGCCTGGCTGAAGAAGCCGGTCGGCAACGGGCCGTACTCCGTCGACTCGTACACCAAGGGATCGCTGATGTCCCTGCGGAAGTGGGACGGCTACCCCGGCACGGACAAGGCGCAGAACAACGGTGTGGACCTGAAGGTCTACACCGACAACAACACCGCCTACACCGACCTGATCGCCGGCAACCTCGACCTCGTCGACGACGTGCCCGCCTCTCAGCTCAAGAACGTGAAGAGCGACCTCGGGGGCCGGTACATCAATACACCGGCCGGCATCATCCAGACCCTCGCTTTCCCGTTCTATGACAAGAACTGGGACAAGAGCGGGTCGGAGAAGGTCCGCAAGGGACTCTCCATGGCGATCGACCGCGCCCAGATCACGAACACGATCTTCCAGAAGACCCGCACCCCGGCCACCGACTGGACCTCACCGGTGCTCGGCAAGGCCGGCGGTTTCCAGGACGGACTGTGCGGCGGTTCCTGCACGTACAACCCGACCGAGGCCAAGAAGCTGATCCAGGAGGGCGGCGGTCTGCCCGGCGGCCAGCTCAAGATCTCCTACAACGCGGACACCGGCTCCCACAAGGAGTGGGTGGACGCCGTCTGCCACTCCGTCAACAACGCCATGGGCAACGACAAGGCCTGCGTCGGCAACCCGATCGGGACCTTCGCCGACTTCCGCAACCAGATCACCCAGCACAAGATGTCGGGTCCCTTCCGGGCCGGCTGGCAGATGGACTACCCGCTGATCCAGAACTTCCTGCAGCCGCTGTACTACACGAACGCCTCCTCCAACGACGGCAAGTGGTCCAACAAGGACTTCGACAAGCTCGTCGACCGGGCGAACGCCGAGACCGACCGGGCCAAGGCCGTCTCGCTCTTCCAGCAGGCCGAGGGCGTCGTGCGGGACAACATGGCCGCCATCCCGCTCTGGTACCAGAACGGCAGCGCGGGCTACTCGGACCGCGTCTCCAACGTGGCGCTCAACCAGTTCAGCGTCCCCGTCTACAACGAGATCAAGGTCAGCTGAGCCGAAGGGCGGGCGCCCCGGGCAGTCCGGGGCGCCCGCCCGCCCCTATCCCCGGAGTCCTCATGGGACGGTACGTGATCCGGCGCCTGCTGCAGATGATCCCGGTCTTCATCGGCGCCACGCTGTTGATCTTCCTGATGGTGAACGTGATGGGCGACCCCATCGCGGGTCTGTGCGGCGAGCGGCAGTGCGACCCCGCCACCGCCACCCAACTGCGCAAGGAGTTCGGACTCGACCAGCCGGTGTGGCAGCAGTACCTGACCTACATGGGCAACGTCTTCACCGGCGACTTCGGGACCGCCTTCAACGGACAGCCCGTCACGGAGCTGATGGGGTCCGCGTTCCCGGTCACCATCCGGCTGACGATCGTCGCGATCCTCTTCGAGATCGTCATCGGCATCACGCTCGGCGTCATCACGGGCCTGCGCCGCGGGCGGCCCGTCGACTCGGGGGTCCTGCTGCTCACCCTCGTCGTCATCTCCGTGCCCACCTTCGTGACCGGTCTGCTGCTCCAGCTGCTGCTGGGCGTCGAGTGGGGCTGGATCAAACCCTCGGTCTCCCCGGACGCCGCCTTCGGCGAGCTGATCGTGCCCGGTCTCGTCCTGGCCTCCGTGTCGCTCGCCTACGTGACCCGTCTGACCCGGACCTCCATCGCGGAGAACCGGCGCTCCGACTACGTCCGTACGGCCATCGCCAAGGGCCTGCCCCGGCGCCGGGTGATCACCAAGCACCTGCTGCGCAACTCGCTGATCCCGGTGGTCACCTTCATCGGCACGGACATCGGCGCGCTCATGGGCGGTGCGATCGTCACCGAGCGGATCTTCAACATCCACGGCGTCGGCTACCAGCTCTACCAGGGCATCCTGCGCCAGAACACCCAGACCGTCGTCGGCTTCGTGACCGTCCTGGTCATCGTCTTCCTGGTCGCCAACCTGCTCGTAGACCTCCTCTACGCCGTACTCGACCCGAGGATCCGCTATGCCTGAGCAGCCGCCGTTCGACCAGCAGGGCGCCATCGCCGCGACCGGGATGGGCGGCGCCATGGACCTCGCCGCCAGCGAGGCCGAGACCCTGGAGAAGACCCCCGGAGGACCGCTGGGCACGGGCCCGCAGGAGAAGCCCAGGAGCCTGTGGTCCGACGCCTGGCGCGACCTGCGGCGCAACCCCGTCTTCATCATCGCCGGACTGGTCATCCTCTTCCTCGTCGTCATCTCCATCTGGCCCTCGCTGATCGCCGGCCAGAACCCCCTCAAGTGCGACCTCGCCAAGGCCCAGCAGGGCTCGCAGCCGGGCCATCCCTTCGGATTCGACGGACAGGGCTGCGACGTCTACACAAGGACGGTGTACGGGACACGCGTCTCGATCACCGTCGGCGTCTGCGCCACCCTCGGCGTCGCGATCCTCGGCTCCGTACTCGGCGGTCTCGCCGGGTACTTCGGCGGGGCGTCGGACGGGGTCCTGTCCCGGATCACCGACATCTTCTTCGCGATCCCCGTCGTGCTCGGCGGTCTGGTCCTCCTCTCCGTGGTGACCAGTAATACGGTCTGGCCCGTCATCGGGTTCATGGTGCTGCTCGGCTGGCCGCAGATCTCCCGGATCGCGCGCGGTTCCGTCATCACCACCAAACAGAACGACTACGTCCAGGCCGCCCGCGCCCTGGGCGCCTCCAACTCCCGGCTGCTGCTGCGGCACATCACGCCCAACGCGATCGCGCCGGTGATCGTCGTGGCGACCATCGCGCTCGGCACGTACATCTCGCTGGAGGCGACGCTCTCCTACCTGGGGGTCGGTCTGAAGCCCCCGACGGTGTCCTGGGGAATCGACATCTCCTCGGCGTCCGCGTACATCCGCCAGGCCCCGCACATGCTGCTGTGGCCCGCCGGCGCCCTCGCGATCACCGTGCTCGCGTTCATCATGCTCGGCGACGCGGTGCGCGACGCCCTCGACCCGAAGCTGAGGTGACCGCCGTGCTGCTCGAAGTACGCGATCTGCACGTGGAGTTCAGAACCAGGGACGGGGTCGCCAAGGCCGTCAACGGAGTCACCTACGGTGTGGACGAGGGCGAGACGCTCGCGGTGCTCGGCGAGTCCGGCTCGGGCAAGTCCGTGACCGCCCAGGCGGTGATGGGCATCCTCGACATGCCGCCCGGCAGGATCACCGGCGGCGAGATCCTCTTCCAGGGCAAGGACCTCCTGAAGTTCAAGGAGGACGAGCGGCGCAAGGTGCGCGGCGCCGAGATGGCGATGATCTTCCAGGACGCGCTGTCCTCCCTGAACCCGGTGCTCAGCGTCGGCGACCAGCTCGGCGAGATGTTCACCGTGCACCGCGGGATGTCCCGCAAGGACGCCCGCGCCAAGGCGGTCGAGCTGATGGACCGGGTACGGATCCCGGCCGCCGCCCAACGGGTGCGCGACTATCCGCACCAGTTCTCCGGAGGCATGCGCCAGCGCATCATGATCGCCATGGCGCTGGCCCTCGAACCCGCGCTGATCATCGCCGACGAACCCACCACCGCCCTCGACGTCACGGTCCAGGCCCAGGTCATGGACCTCCTCGCCGAGCTCCAGCGCGAGCTCAACATGGGGCTCATCCTCATCACCCACGACCTCGGCGTGGTCGCCGACGTCGCGGACCGGATCGCCGTGATGTACGCGGGCCGGATCGTCGAGTCGGCGCCCGTCCACGACATCTACAAGGCGCCGGCCCACCCCTATACGAAGGGCCTGCTGGAGTCGATCCCCCGGCTCGACCAGAAGGGCCACGAGCTCTACGCCATCAAGGGCCTGCCGCCGAACCTGATGCACATCCCGCCCGGCTGCGCCTTCAACCCCCGCTGCCCGATGGCCCAGGACATCTGCCGGACCGAGGTGCCTCCGCTCGCCGAGGTGGACCAGGGGGGCGGGGAACGTGCCAGCGCCTGCTTCTTCTGGCGGGAGACGCTCGACGCCGGGACCACCGGGGGAGGCCACCGTGCCTGAGGCACTGCTGGAGATCAGCGGACTGGTCAAGCACTACCCGCTCACCCGGGGAATCCTGTTCAAGAAACAGATCGGCGCGGTCCGGGCCGTCGACGGGGTCGACTTCCACCTCGGCCGCGGCGAGACCCTCGGCATCGTCGGGGAGTCCGGCTGCGGCAAGTCCACGGTCGCGAAGATGCTGGTCAACCTGGAGAGGCCGACCGCCGGGGTCATCAAGTACAAGGGCGAGGACATCACCCGGCTGTCCGGCCGGGCCC
The DNA here is from genome assembly GCF_042887295.1 of Streptomyces sp. NPDC057950. Classification (NCBI taxonomy): domain Bacteria; kingdom Bacillati; phylum Actinomycetota; class Actinomycetes; order Kitasatosporales; family Streptomycetaceae; genus Streptomyces; species Streptomyces sp. NPDC057950. The sequence goes on along the minus strand of NZ_JBHVPP010000007.1, from coordinate 141,584 downwards.
TCAAGGCCGTCCGCCGCAACATCCAGATGGTCTTCCAGGACCCCTACACCTCGCTCAACCCCCGGATGACCGTGGGCGACATCATCGGGGAGCCGTACGAGATCCACCCCGAGGTCGCGCCGAAGGGCGACCGCAGGAAGCGCGTCCAGGACCTGCTGGACGTGGTCGGTCTCAACCCCGAGTACATCAACCGCTATCCGCACCAGTTCTCCGGCGGCCAGCGGCAGCGCATCGGCATCGCGCGGGGGCTGGCGCTGCGCCCCGAGATCATCGTCGCGGACGAGCCGGTCTCCGCGCTCGACGTCTCCGTGCAGGCTCAGGTGATCAACCTGATGGCGAGGCTCCAGGACGAGTTCGACCTCAGCTACGTGTTCATCGCGCACGACCTCTCCATCGTGCGGCACATCTCCGACCGGGTCGGCGTCATGTACCTCGGGCGGATCGTGGAGACGGGCAGGGACGCCGAGATCTACGACCATCCGACGCACCCCTACACCCAGGCCCTGCTCTCCGCGGTGCCGGTGCCCGACCCGGAGGCCCGCGAGCACCGTGAGCGGATCATCCTCAGCGGGGACGTGCCCTCACCGGCGAACATCCCGTCCGGCTGCCGCTTCCGTACCCGCTGCTGGAAGGCCCAGGAGCGGTGCGCGCTGGAGGTGCCGCTGCTCGCCGTGCCCGCGGAGTTCCGCCACGCCGAGGGGCCGGCCGCGCACGCCTCGGCCTGCCATTTCGCCGAGGAGAAGCAGGTCGTGCCGCCCGAGGGAGCACTGGACGACACACCGCCCGGAACGCCGGACGACCCGCCGGACGAGCGTGCATAAGATGATAAATGCGCATCAACTTCGTTAACACGCAGGCAACTCGGCTGTCGCGACACCGATATACGGACGCGTCAGTCTGAGCGGCGTACGGCCGTGCGGGTGCCGTAGACCGGCCGGAGCGCGCCATGTCGCTCCGGCCGGTCGCACGAACGGGGCCGGCCGTACGCGGGTCAGCGCATCCCGAGTGAGCGCTTCAGGAAGTCCACCTGGAGCAGCAGCAGGTTCTCCGCGACCTGCTCCTGCGGGGTCATGTGCGTCACGCCCGAGAGCGGCAGCACCTCGTGCGGGCGGCCCGCCGCCAGCAGCGCGGAGGACAGCCGCAGCGCGTGGGCCACCACCACGTTGTCGTCGGCCAGCCCGTGCACGATCATCAGCGGGCGGTGCGGCTCGGCGGGCTCGGACAGCCCTCCTTCGGTGATCAGTGAGCTCTTCGCGTACGCCTGCGCCGCCGTCGCCGGATCGCCGAGGTACCGCTCCGTGTAATGGGTGTCGTACAGCCGCCAGTCCGTGACCGGGGCGCCCGCGATGCCCGCGTGGAAGACGTCCGGGCGGCGCAGTACGGCGAGCCCCGCGAGCCAGCCGCCGAACGACCAGCCGCGGATCGCCACCCGGGACAGGTCCAGCGGATACCTCTCGGCCAGTCCGTGCAGCGCGTCGATCTGGTCGTCGAGGGTGAGGGTGAAGTCGTCCCGGACCGCCTTCTCCCAGGCGGGGGAGCGGCCGGGGGTGCCGCGACCGTCCGCGACGATCACCGCGAAGCCCTGGTCCGCGAACCACTGCGAGGTGAGGTGCGCGTTGTGCGCGGCCAGGACGCGGGGGCCGTGCGGACCGCCGTAGGGATCCATCAGGACGGGCAGGGGCCCCTCGCCGTCGTAGTCCGTAGGCATAAGCAGGGCGCATGGGATTTTGCGTGCGCCCCCCTCGGTGAGCGTCACGCGCGGGGACAGACCGGGATGTTCGGCGTGGGAGGCGACGAGCGCCGCCCGCTTGCCCTCCCGGAGCACCTGCACCTGGGCCCCCGGTTCACCCGGCACCGCGGAGACGAGCACGGTCACCCGCCCGGAACGCACCGCCGAGTGCACCCCGGGCTCCTGGGAGAGGCGCTCGACCCCCAGCTCGTTGACCCGGTAGACGTGCACCTCGCCGGTCTCGGGGGAGGCGGCGGTTTCCCCCGCCGACGCCGAGACCAGCACATCGTCGTCCGAGACGTCGAGCACCGCGCGCACGTGCAACTGCGGTCCGGTCAGCAGGCGTTCACCGAACGCCAGTACCCGCGCCCCGCCCTCGTCGGCGATCCGTACGAGCTGTCCGCCGGGGCTCCAGCAGGGCACTCCATGGAAAAGATCAAGCCATTGTCGATCTTCGTCGGCATGCACCATCCGGGTCGTCCCGGTGTCCGGGTCGACGGCCAGGAACAGCTGGCTGCGCTGGTCCCGGGCCTGCACCAGAATCAGTGGCGCACCCGCAGCTGACCAGTGCACATGCGCCAAGTACGGGTACTGTGCCCGGTTCCAGGCGACCTCCGTGCGGGTGCCGTCGAGGGCGATCACGAAGAGTCGTACGTCCGCGTTGTCCGTCCCCGCCGACGGGTAGGCGACCTCCTGCGGAGCGTGTTCCGGCTGGGCGGGATCGGAGATCCACCAGCGGCGTACGGGCGCGTCGTCGACCCGCGCGACGAGCAGCCGGTCCGACTCCGGCGACCACCAGAAGCCGCGGGACCGGTCCATCTCCTCGGCCGCGATGAACTCGGCCAATCCATAGGAAACCGACTCCGGGTCCGCCTCGGGGTCCCGCCGCGCGAGCGCCCGGTCGTCCTCGCCCTCGGCGCCGACGACCCGCAGCGCGCCCTTGGAGACATACGCGACGAGCCGCCCGTCGGGCGAGGGGCGCGGGTCGATCACCGGTCCGGGGACGCGGAGTTCACGCGCAGTACCGGCTCGCAGCTCCGCCGTGAAAAGCCGCCCCGACAAGGCGAAAGAGGCCAACTCGACCGCGTTGTCGGTGGCGTAGCCGACCACCCCGGCGCCGCCCTCACGGCTGCGTTCGCGGCGCGCCCGCTCGGCGGCGGAGAGACGTTCGCCGGCGCCTTTGAGCAGGGCTCCGGGATCGGCCGCGACGCGTTCCTGCCCGCCCGCGACATCGAGGACCCACAGCTGGTTCGCCCGGTCCGTGCCGGACGGGGACCGCAGGAACACGACCCGGGAACCGTCCGGGGAGACGGTGAACGCGCGGGGTGCGCCCAGGGTGAACCGCTGCGTCCGGGCGTACCGGCGCGGGAAGGAAAGAGGCTCGGTCGTCATGCCCCGACCATATTGGCCATGCGCCCCCTTGTGCGGCCGTGCGCCGATCAATGCGCGCGTACGGATAGTTATGATCACTAGCGGTGCGTGGGTAAGAACCTGCTGCCCGCTGTTGGGAACGACCGACCCCCATGACCAACCCCCCATGTCCCTGGGATCTTTGGAGGTGATCCGCCGTGGCACTCTCGATTTCGGCGGTGGTGCTGCTGGCGATCATCGTCTTCATCCTGGTGAAGAAGTCAGGGCTGAAGGCCGGGCACGCGATTGTGTGCGTCCTGTTCGGCTTCTATCTCGCCTCCTCGACGGTCGCGCCCACCATCAGCGACCTCACGACGAACGTCGCGGACATGATCGGCAGCTTCAAGTTCTGACCCGGGTGGGATCGGGGGCTCCGCGCGTCGAGCGACCGGAGCCCGTCCCTCCGCGCCGGTCATTCATCGGACGCGTACGAATCGTGCCCCCGATCGGACGCCGTGGTGCAGCCTCCTCCGGTACGAAGCTGAGGACCGGCGCGGGGGCGCGTTCGACGACCGACTGCCTTGCCGTGCGCGCGGCCACCATGCGCTCCGCCTCGTCCGCCCTGTCCAGGAACTCGGGCTGAGGGATCCGCTTGCCGCCCTCGATCCCGTAGACCATGTCGGCGCCGTAGTCGACCGCCCTGCCGAACCTGCCCTGCCGAACCCGGCCGCGCGCGTCCCCACCGCCTGCCGCCGCGCAGGACGGTGTGGGCGGAGGCCGGTCTCCCACCGGAACCCGGCCGCTCGGGCTCCGGTGCCAGGAGCGGTCTTCCCCAAGGAACGCGAGGGTGAAAGAACCCGACCGAGCCCCACCCCTCCCGCCCGCCGGGCGCTCTCACCCGCGAGAGTGAACATCACCGACTCGGCTGGATTCGGGGCCCGTTGCCTGCCCTACGCTCAGCGCGACACAACAGCAGACATGCGACGGCCCCCGCCGGGACGGCAATCCCAGTGCGAGGGCCTGACCACCGAGGAAGTAGGAGCTTCCCGATGGACACCAACGACCCTAGCGCGCCCCCGCACGCCCAGTCCCGCATTGCGGGCGACAAACACCCGGACCGGCGCCCCGCGCGCTCCGGGGGCCTCACCCACGACAACACCCGCCACACCACCCGCTTCACGGTGATCGGCAACCACCTCGCCCAGCACTCCGAGCTCTCGTTGCTCGCGATCGGGCTGGCCGTGCACCTCCAGTCGCTGCCGAAGGGCGCCCGGGTCGACATCAAGACCCTCACCGCGCGCTTCCCCGAGGGCGCGACCCGGATCGCCGCCGCCCTGCGCGAGCTGGAGGCCCACCGCTATCTGCGCCGCGTTCGCGAACGCGTCCCCGGCGGCCGCATCGTCACCCGCACGGTCTCCTGCAACCAGCCCGGACGCGGCCGGACGCAGGAGCCCGTGCGGTCCGCCCCGGCCCGACCGGAGGCGGCCCGCAAGCGCGAGGAGCGCGCACCCCGCAGGACACTGCCCGCCGTACCCCGTCCCGTGTGCCCGGCGCCCGCTCTCCTGCGGACGGCCACCGACCTTCTCGCGGACCTCCGCCGCCACGACCCCCGGCTGCTGCTCTCCGCCTGCGACACGGCCCACCTCGCCCCCGGCGTCGCCGCCTGGCTGGAGCGCGACGTCGGCCCCGGCGCCGTACGCCACGCGCTCACGAGCGATCTGCCGCCCGAAGGGCTCCGCCGCCCGGCGGCCCTGCTCGCGCACCGGCTCGCCGCCCAGCTGCCGCCTCCGCCGCCGTTCCGCGCGCCCGCGCGGCCGCCGGGTGTCCAGCACCCGCTCCAGACCTGCGACGGCTGCGAGAGGGCCTTCCGGGCGCCCGACCCCGGCCGCTGCCGCGACTGCCGGTCCGACCACCGGCCGGCCGCCTGATGCGAAGCCGCCGCCTCCGTGTCCCGCGCGTACCCCAGCCCGCCCCGACCGCCGGCGGCGTGAGAAAGCCGGTCACCGGCCGGTGCTCGTGTGCTCGGCGTCCTCGATGACCTGGAGCGGTGAGGAACCCGGGCAGCACCCGGAGGAACCGGCGCCTCGTAGGGTGGGTGCCATGACGGAACTGCCCGACCGGCGTCTGCTCCTGGTGCACGCGCACCCGGACGACGAGTCGATCAACAACGGCGCCACCATGGCCAGGTACACGGCCGAGGGCGCCCTCGTGACGCTGGTGACCTGCACCCTCGGCGAGGAGGGCGAGGTCATCCCGCCCGGACTCGCGCACCTCGCACCCGACCGCGAGGGCGGACTCGGCCCGCACCGGGCCGGTGAGCTGGCCGCCGCCATGAAGGAGCTCGGGGTCACCGACCACCGCTTCCTCGGGGGCCCCGGCCGCTACCGCGACTCCGGGATGATGGGCGTCGAGCAGAACCACCGCGCGGGCGCCTTCTGGGCCGCCGACGTGGACGAGGCCGCCGCCCATCTCGTCGAGGTGATCCGTGAGGTACGCCCGCATGTGCTCGTCACCTATGACCCCGATGGGGGTTATGGGCACCCCGACCACATCCAGGCGCACCGCGTCGCCCTGCGCGCGACCGAACTGGCCGCCGACCCGGCCGTCCGCGCCGACCTCGGCGCACCCTGGGAGATCGCCAAGGTCTACTGGAACCGCGTACCCCGCTCGGTCGCCGAGGACGGCTTCGAGCGGCTGCGTGAGGCACTCCCCGGGCTGCCCTTCGACGCGTCGGCCGCCTTGGACGACGTACCGGGTGTCGTCGACGACGCGGTGATCACCACCGAGATCGACGGGACCGCGTACGCCGCCGTGAAGGCCGCCGCCCTGCGGGCGCACGTCACCCAGATCGAGGTGGCCGAGCCGTGGTTCGCGCTCTCGAACGCGCTTGCCCAGCCACTTCTCACCACCGAGTACTACGAGTTGGTGCGCGGGGAGCGCGCGGGTGCGGACCGGGAGACGGATCTGTTCGCCGGGACCGGTGACCGGACGGAGACGACCGAGACGACCGAGACGACGGCGACGACCGAGACGACGGCGACGACGACGGAGACGGAGACACGATGAGTACGAGCGGACAGCGCGGGAGCCTGCTCGCCCAGCCACTGCGGACCCCCTCGCCCGGACGGGCGGCCGCCTGCACGGGTCTGTTCGTGCTCGGCGCCGTGGTCGGGGCGGCCGGAACGCTGGTGCAGTCGGGCTGGTTCCCCGGGGGTCTGCTGCTGGCCCTGGCGGGGGCGGCCGGGCTCTTCCTGGGCGGCTCCCGGGCCACCGGGTCCCGGGCCGGCGCCGTCGCGCCCGCGGCGGGCTGGATGGTCGCGGTGGTGCTGCTCACCGCCAGCCGTCCGGAAGGGGACTTCCTCTTCGGCGCGGGCCTCGGTTCGTACCTCTTCCTGCTCGGCGGGATGGCTGTCGCTGTGATCTGCGCCACCCTTGGGCTGGGGCGGCAACCGGACGGCTCCGGCGTCCGACTTGGGAAGTGACGTACCACTTCGCCGTATCGGACGGGTGCGGGTCCTGTGGCAGTTTCCTTCGCGGGCGAGGTTTGCGGGCCGGACACGGCCAGTATGGTGGTGCGCGCCGCCGAGCTGCCCGAGATGAGGTCGAGTAAACGGGCGGCGGAGCCAACCGGGAGAACCTGCCTTGAGTCGTGAAACTGACAGTTCGTCCTCCGGGCCCAACGGGCGCGGTGGAGCCGCGTACCCGTCGGGGACGCCCCCTTACGGGACCCCCATGGCTTCCGATATCGGTGCCGACGCGGGCCGTTCGGCCGGCGGCACGCCGCCGGAGGAGCGCAAGACCGAGACCACACTGACGACACGGATCCGGATCAACATCCCCGGATCGCGGCCGATCCCGCCGGTCGTCGTCCGCACACCGGTCGGGGACGCCGACGTGCCCGCCGAGCCCGCGGCCCCCGCGGGACCGCCCGCGGAGACGCAGCGCGCCATAGGTCCGCCGGCGGCCGCGGCCCCCGCGGCCGACGGTGCGGGCGAGGCCGGGCCCGGGGAGAAGTCCAGCGACTGGTTCGCACCCCGCAAGTCCGGCGCGCCCAAGGGCGGCCCGGGCGGCGGGTCCACCAACGGTGCGGGCCTGCCCGGCGGTTCGGGTCCGGCGTTGCCGCCGGGCACGGGTGCGCCGGGCGGCCCGGGAGCCGGCGGCGCACGTCCGGGAGCTCCGGGCGGCAACGGCGCCGCGGGTGCTCCCGGTGGCGCGAGCGGCGCCGGTCCGCTGGGCATCACCGGCGGGGTCCGCCCCGGCGGGGCGAACATCCCCCGTCCGGGCGGGGGCGGCGGCACCAACGGCGCGGGACTTCCCGGCGCCACCGGCGCCGGACCCGTGGCCCCCGGCCACGGCGGCGGCACCGGTTCCTTCGACGTCTCCGCGGCGCTGGGCAACACGGCGTCCTTCCCGGCCATCGGCACCGACGGTCCGGCCGGCAACGGTGGTCCGGGCGGCTCCGGCGGTCCGGGCGGCGAACCGCGCCGCGACGACCTCCCGTACTTCGCGGAGAATTTCTCCGACAACGGCGTGGGTGGCCCGGTGGGCCCGACCGGCGGTCCGGTCACCGGAGACGGCCCGCTGGTGCCCCCGGCCGGCCCCGGCGTGGCTCCGGGCAGCCTGGCCGCGGGTGGCCCGGGTGGCCCGGGTGGCCCGCGTGGTCATGGCGGACCGGGTGGACCTGGCGGCCTCGGTGGTCCGAGCACGGGGACCGGCTACTCCGGGGGCGGTCTCAGCGACGACACCGCGATCCTCACCCCGCAGAAGCCCGCGCCCGACCCGGGCGGCCACGGCTACGGCGCCCCCGGGGGCAACGTCTCCGGTCACACCCTGACCAGTGGCATCCCCGTCGTGCCGGCGGCCCCGAACTCCCCGTTCGGACCGGGCACGCACACCGACGGCCCGCTGCCGCACACCCCGCCGAGGGCGTCCGCGCCGGCCCCGAAGCCGGCCGCGCCGTCCAAGCCGGCCAAGAAGAAGGGCCGCAACAAGCCGGCCCTGCTGGGCGTCCTCGTGGTGGTCCTGGCCGGTGGCGCGTACGGCGCGGGGCTGCTGATGAACCACTCGGACGTGCCCAAGGGCACCACCGTGCTCGGCGTCGACATCGGCGGCGGCACCCGGGACGAGGCCGTCAAGAAGCTCGACGACGCCTTCGGGGCCAATATGAACAAGCCGCTCAAGCTGACGGTGAACGACACCACCGTCTCGCTCAAGCCGGACCAGGCCGGGCTCCAGCTGGACAGCCAGGCCACCGTCCGCGCCGCCGCGGGCAGCGACTACAACCCGGTCTCCGTGATCGGTTCGCTGTTCGGCCAGAAGCGCGTCGTCGCACCGGACATGCCCGTCGACAAGGAGAAGCTGCAGGCCGCCCTGGAGCGCGTCGCGGGCGGCTCCGGCTCGGCGAACGACGGCACGATCAGGTTCGAGTCCGGCAAGGCCGTCGCCGTCTACGGCAAGACGGGCAAGGGCGTCGACGTGGCGGGCTCCACCCAGGCCGTCGAGGACGCGTACCGGGCCCAGGTCGAGACCGGCTCGGCCACCCCGGTGAAGGTCGCCACCACGACCCGTCAGCCGACCGTCTCGGACGCCGAGGTCGACCGGATGATGGCGAAGTTCGCCCAGCCCGCGATGTCGGCTTCCGTGATCGTACGGACGGACGAGGCGCACTCGATCCCGTTGAGCCCGCAGAAGTCGCTGTGGAAGTTCCTCCGGGTGACGGCCACCGACGGCAAGCTCGTCGACAAGCCCGACCTGAGCGCTCTGAAGGCGCTCTACGGCCAGACGTTCGACGGTGTGCTCATCGCCCGGGGCAACGGCGAGAAGACGCCCGTCACGCCCCAGGACGTCTACGGCGCCCTGCGACAGGCGCTGATGAGCAAGACCAACCGGATCGCGGTCATCGCCACGAACCCGGGCTAGGCATGTTCTGACCGTACGAGGGGGGCGTCCACCGGGCGCCCCCCTCGCCATGTCCGCCACTGTGTCCGCCGCCGCGTCCGTCACCCTGTCCGTATGACATCTGTCATCCGGCACTCGGGACCGCCGACACTGCCGGGCACCGGGTCCCCGCGGCCACCATGGTCGGCATGACAACGACAGCGGCACCGCCCACCACCCCGGTGGTCGGATTCGACCAGGTGACCAAGACGTACGGCGATGTGCGCGCCGTGGACGGGCTCACGCTCGACCTGCACCCGGGCGAGACCGTCGCCCTGCTGGGGCCGAACGGCGCGGGCAAGTCGACCGCCCTGGACCTGCTCCTCGGCCTCAAGCACGCCGACAGCGGCACCGTCCGGGTGTTCGGCACCAGCCCCCGCGAGGCCATCGTCGGCGGCCGGGTGGGCGCCATGCTGCAGAGCGGCGGCCTGATGGACGAGGTGACGGTCGTCGAACTGGTCAGACTCGCCTGCCAGTTGCACCCGAAGCCGTTCAGGGTCACCGAGGTGCTGGCCCGCGCGGGTATCTCGCAGATCGCCGACCGCAAGGTCAACAAGCTCTCCGGCGGCCAGGAGCAGCGCGTCCGCTTCGCGCTCGCCACCGCCGGGGCGAACGATCTGATCGTGCTCGACGAACCCACCACGGGCATGGACGTCTCCGCCCGCCAGGCATTCTGGGCCACCATGCGCGAACAGGCCGAACAGGGCCGGACCGTGCTGTTCGCCACGCACTACCTGGAAGAGGCCGACGCCATCGCCGACCGGGTGCTCGTGCTGCACCGGGGCCGGCTGCTGGCCGACGGTACCGCCGCCGAGATCAAGGCGAAGGCCGGCGCCCGCCGGATCGCCTTCGACCTGGAAGACCCCATCGACGAGACCGCGCTGCGGGCCCTGCCCTTCCTGACGACGATCGACGTCTCCGGGCACACCGTCCGCATCCAGTCCTCCGACGCCGACGCGACCGTGCACGCGCTGTACGGGCTCGGCTTCTACCCCCGCAATCTCGAAGTCGCCGGACTCGGCCTGGAGCAGGCCTTCGTCGCCATCACCGCCGCCGAGGAGGCGAAGTCGCAGTGAACAGCCTCATCCGCCTCGAGATCACCCGTGCCCTGCGCAACAAGAAGTTCCTGTTCTTCTCGGTGATCTATCCCTCCGCCCTGTTCCTGCTGATCGCGGGCAGCGCCGACGACACCACCAAGGTCGACGGCACCGGGCTCACCCTGCCGACCTTCTTCATGGTCTCCATGGCCTCCTTCGGGGCGCTGACGGCCGTCCTGATGGGCAACAGCGAGCGGATCGCCAAGGAGCGCGAGAGCGGCTGGGTACGGCAGCTCAGGCTCACCACGCTGCCCGGCCGCGGCTATGTGCTGGCGAAGACCGCCAGCGCCGCCGTCATCAGCCTGCCGTCGATCGTGGTCGTCTTCGCGGTCGCCGCCGCCGTGAAGCACGTACGGCTGGACGCCTGGCAGTGGCTCGCGCTCACCGGCGCGATCTGGGCAGGCAGCCTCGTCTTCGCCGCGCTCGGCGTGGCGGTCGGCTATCTGGCGAGCGGTGACGCGGTCCGCCCGATCACGATGATCCTGTACTTCGGACTGTCGGTGCTCGGCGGTCTGTGGATGCCCACGACCACATTCCCCGACTGGCTGCAGAAGATCGCGTCCTGGCTGCCGACCCACGCGTACGCTGCCCTCGGGCGGTCGATCGAGCTGGGCGACGCCCCGCACGCGAAGGACCTCGCCATCCTCGCCGTGTCCTTCCTCCTCTTCGCGGGCGGCGCGGCCTGGCTGTACCGGAAGGACACGCTGAAAGCGTGAGCAGCGTAGGCATCGGGCAACCCCCGCGGAACCACAGGCAGCGGTTGATCAAGGCCGTCTGGACGGGCATCTGGCTGGTCTATCTGAGCGCGCCCGTCAGCGACCTCGTGCACGGCGGCCACAGCACCGGCGTCGTCGTGCTCGGCTGGATCGGCCTGGTGGTCTTCGTCGCCTGGTACGGGATGCTGGTCTTCCGTACCGGCCGCGGCGAGGCCACCCCCCTGGTGCTGGGCTCGCTGGTGGTACTGGCGGCCCAGTCCGGCCTCCTCGCCCTCAGCCTCGGGCGGGAGTGGCTCGTCCTGTTCGTGTACGTCTCGATCGCTTCCGGGGCCGTGCTCCCGCTGCGGATGTCCCGCTGGGCCATCCCGGCCGTGTCCGCCCTGCTGACGGCGATCGCGCTGGCGGTCCCGGGCGGCAAGGCGTATCTGGCGGGGCTGCTCATCCCGGCCTTCCTCGGCGGGTTCGCGATGACCGGCGTCCGCGAACTGGTCCGCACGACGATCGCGTTGCGCGAGGCCCGCGCGACCGTTGCCCAACTGGCCGCGAACGAGGAGCGCCTGCGGCTGGCCCGGGACCTGCACGACCTGCTCGGCCACTCGCTGTCGCTCATCACGCTCAAGAGCGAGCTGGCCGGACGGATGCTCCCCGGCCAGCCCGAGAAGGCGGCCCAGCAGGTCGCCGACATCGAACAGGTCAGCCGGCAGGCCCTGGTCGACGTGCGCGAGGCCGTCACCGGCTACCGCAGACCCCGGCTGTCCGGCGAACTCGCGGGCGCCCAGGTCGCGTTGACGGCGGCCGGCGTCACGGCGGACCTGCCCACCGAGCCGGACCTCGCCGATGTCGTCGGCGCCGCCGGCGTCGCCGAGGAGACCGAGTCCGCGCTGGCCTGGGCGCTGCGCGAGGCGATCACCAACGTCGTACGGCACAGCGGGGCCCGGCGCTGCGCGGTGGAGCTCGTGCGCCGCCAGACGCTGGACGGCCCGGTGCTCGAACTGGTCGTGGAGGACGACGGGTCGGGCGGTTCCGGCGACGGTCCCGGGAACGGGCTCACGGGGCTGACCGAGCGCCTGGAGAAGGCCGGCGGGACGCTGGAGGCGGGCCGGGTGCGCAGGGGCTTCCGGCTGGTCGCCCGGGTGCCGGCCGAGGCCCCTGCCGACGCCGGGGGGCACCCCGTAGGATCCGGTGCATGAGCCGCACGATCAAGGTCCTGCTCGCCGAGGACCAGTCGATGGTCCGCGAGGCGCTGGCGGCCCTGCTGGGCCTCGAACCGGACATCGAGGTGGTCGCCCAGGTGGCGCGCGGCGACGAGGTGCTGGCCGCGGCGCGCGCGAACGACGTCGACGTGGCGCTCCTCGACATCGAGATGCCGGGAAAGACGGGCATCGAGGCAGCGGCCGAGGTCCACAGGGAACTCCCCGGCATCAAGCTGCTCATCCTCACCACCTTCGGACGCCCCGGCTATCTGCGCAGCGCCATGGAGTCCGGTGCCGACGCCTTCCTGGTCAAGGACGCCCCGGCGGCCCAACTCGCGACGGCGGTACGCAAGGTGCTCGCCGGTGAGCGCGTCATCGACCCCGGGCTCGCGGCCGCGGCCCTCGCCGAGGGAGCGAACCCGCTGACCGACCGCGAGCGCGAGGTGCTGCGCGCGGCGGCCGACGGTTCCACGAACGCGGAGCTCGCCAAGGCCCTGCACCTCTCCCAGGGCACGGTCCGCAACTACCTCTCCACGGCGATCCAGAAACTCGCGGTCCGCAACCGCGCGGAGGCGGTGCGGATCGCGCGGGAGAAGGGCTGGCTGTAGGCCGGGTCCGCGCCTTCGCGGCGGCCTCAGTTGAGCATCGCCCGCGCCGCTCGGGCCTGCCCCCGTACCCGTTCCGCGGTCGGCGGATCGACCGCCGTCACGACTTCCGCGTACGCGTCGAGTTCGGCCGCGCCCGCGAGGAAGTCCCCTCGCTGCACGAGGAGTTGCGCCCGCTCATAGCGCAGCCGGGCCGGGTGCGAGGGCATCAGCAGGCACAACTCGATTGCCCACAGGGCCACATCCGACCGCTCCGGCCGCACGGCCGCCCACGCCCGGACGTTGTTCAGGACCCGCACGACCACGTCGAGGGGATCGGCGGGCCCCAGCATCGACGGGTGCAGGGGCGCACCGGTGGCCCCCTGCACGAGCAGCTCGGCGTCCGGGCCGCTCAGTACCCGGCCGCCGTCGAAGGGATCGGCGAGCACCTGCTCCTCGGGCGGTCCGAAGCCCACCACGAAGTGCCCGGGCAGAGCGACCCCGTACACCGGGGCGCCGGCCCTCCTGGCCACCTCCACCCAGACCACGGACAGCAGGATGGGCAGGCCCCGGCGCCGCCGCAGCACCTGGTGCAGCAGCGACGACTCGAGCCGCTGGTAGTCGCCGGGCGAGCCGCGGAACCCGCAGCGCTCGCCGAGCAGTCCGGCCAGCGTCGTGGCCCAGGAGCGTGGTCCGCCGGGCCGGAACGGCAGCCGTCCGGCCAACTCGTCCAGCTCGATCTGCGCCGCGTCGATCCCCGCCTCGTCCAGCTCCCCGTCCGCCGCGGCCCCCACCAGCAGACACAGCAGCGCCAGATCGGGCCGCTCGGACCGCGCCTGCTCGGCGAACAGCCGCCGCACCTCCGCGGCACGCTCCGGCCCCGGCGGACGAGGGGAACCCATGCCGGCCTCGCCCCCCGTCACGCCGACGCGGAGCGGTCGCCGCCGTCCAGGGGGAGTGCGCTGTGCGAGCGGTCGGTTCCGGCATCGCCCGGGACGTCGTGCGTGCCGCCGGGTCCGGAGCCCCGTGCGGCGGAGTGCGTGTCGTCGGCTTCGGTCCCGGTGGGTCGGCCGTGCGTGTGGTCGGCTTCGGTCCCGGTGGGTCGGCCGTGCGTGTCGTCGGCTTCGGTCCCGGTGGGTCGGCCGTGCGTGTTCTCGGCTTCGGTCCCGGTGGGTCGGACGGGCTCGTCCGGCGTCCGTGGCGCGCGGTAGTGGTGGTACGCGTGATGCGGGGCGAAGCCCAGGCCGGTGTACAGCTCCCGCGCTCCCGCGTTGTCCGACTCCACCTGGAGCCAGGCCGCCGAGGCGCCCTCCTCCAGGGCCCGGCCGGCCAGCGCGGCCATGACGGCGGTGGCAAGGCCCCGCCGGCGGTGCGCCGGATCGACCTCGACGGCCGCGAAACCGGCCCACCGCCCGTCCACGACGCACCGCCCGATCGCGGCCGGCGCCTCACCGGCCGTGCCCGCAACCGTCGCGAACCACACCGAGGGCCCGCCGCCCAGCACCTTCAGGGCGACGTCGCCGAGCCCCTTGCGCTGATAGCGGTCCAGCCATGCGGCGTCCGCGGTGCGGGACAGGACGACGTCGGGGGCCGCACGGTCGCCGAGGGGTGCCAGCGGGCCGATCCACAGCCCGGCCGTGACCTCACGCGTCCAGCCGCGCGCCTCCAGCTCCGCGCAGAGCGCCTCCTGCGTGCCCTCGGCGCCGGTGGCGGTCTGCACGCGCGCGGGCAGCCCACGGGCCGCGTACCAGTCGCGTACCCGGGTCAGCGCCTCGTCCAGCGGTACGCCGGGCTCGCCGAGCGGCAGCACGGAGTTGGCGCGCCGGGTGAAACCGGAGGCCGCCCGCAGCTCCCAGTCCCCGAGCCGTTCGCTCTCCACCGGCCGCCAGGCACGCGCGGCGGCCCGCGCCAGCTCCTCGTACGTCGCCGCGGGCCCGCGGCGACGCGCCGGGGCGGCCGGGACGACCTTGCCCGCGACCAGCGCGGACTGCGGAATCCGGACACTCTCCCCGCCGCGTCGTGTGATCAGCAGCACGCCGTCGTCCCATGATGTGAGAACGCCTACCGTGTCGGTGAACTTCTCACCCGCGCCACCATCTTCGATCAACTGCCGAACAGAGACGCGTTTGCCCACGTCAGCAGTGGTGATATGGACCTTGAGCCGTCCGGCCGCAGAGATTTCCACAGGTCAGTTCACCCCTCCTGTTCGGATCATGCCCCGGAACGGAGATACTAGGTGCGGGCATCGACGACGCCGCGCTCCCGCGCGCCAGGCGGCGGAGCCTACGCAGGCCCGCCAGCGCCCTATCGAGGAGGAACGACAGCGTGACCTACGTCATCGCGCAGCCTTGTGTCGACGTCAAGGACAAGGCGTGCATCGAGGAGTGCCCGGTCGACTGCATCTACGAGGGCTCCCGGTCCTTGTACATCCACCCGGACGAATGCGTCGACTGCGGAGCCTGTGAGCCGGTGTGCCCGGTCGAGGCGATCTTCTACGAAGACGACACTCCGGAAGAGTGGAAGGACTACTACAAGGCGAACGTCGAGTTCTTCGACGAACTCGGCTCGCCCGGCGGCGCCAGCAAGCTCGGTCTGATCGAGCGCGACCACCCCTTCATCGCAGCGCTGCCGCCGCAGAACCAGTAAGCGGCCCGCACACGCGCCGCCTCGGTCCCGTACGGCCTCACCGCCGTACGGGACCGAGGCGTTTGCCGTGGCAGTCCGTGACCGTCACACGTACGGGTGGTCGTCCGTACGAGAAAGTGAGCCCGATCCCGTGTCCGCAGTCTCCGACCGGCTTCCCGCGTTTCCCTGGGACAAGCTGGAGCCCTACAAGGCGACCGCCGCCGCTCACCCGGGCGGCATCGTCGACCTCTCGGTCGGCACCCCGGTCGACCCCGTGCCCGAGCTGATCCAGAAAGCTCTGATCGCGGCCGCGGACTCGCCGGGCTATCCCACGGTGTGGGGCACCCCCGGACTGCGGGACGCGCTCACGGGCTGGGTGGAGCGACGGCTCGGCGCCCGCGGGGTCACCCACCACCACGTGCTGCCGATCGTCGGTTCCAAGGAACTGGTCGCCTGGCTCCCGACCCAGCTGGGCCTCGGCCCCGGCGACAAGATCGCCTACCCGCGCCTGGCGTACCCGACGTACGAGGTCGGCGCACGGCTGGCCCGCGCGGACCACGTCGGCTACGAGGACCCCACCGAGCTGGATCCCACGGACCTCAAGCTCCTGTGGCTGAACTCCCCGTCGAACCCGACCGGCAGGGTGCTCTCGGCGTCCGACCTCACTCGGATCGTCGCCTGGGCCCGTGAGCACGGCGTCCTGGTCTTCTCCGACGAGTGCTACCTCGAACTGGGCTGGGAGGCCGACCCGGTCTCGGTCCTGCACCCGGACGTGTGCGGCGGCTCGTACGAGGGGATCGTCGCGGTCCACTCGCTCTCGAAGCGCTCGAACCTGGCCGGCTACCGCGCCGCGTTCCTCGCCGGTGACCCCGCCGTCCTCGGTGAGCTCCTCGAGATCCGCAAGCACGGCGGCATGATGACGTCCGCGCCGACCCAGGCCGCCGTGGTCGCCGCCCTGTCGGACGACACCCATGTGCGCGAACAGCGTGAGCGTTACGCCGTGCGCCGTGCCGCCCTGCGCGAGGCCCTGGTGCGCCACGGTTTCCGCATCGAGCACAGCGAGGCGAGCCTGTACCTGTGGGCCACCCGTGACGAGTCCTGCTGGGACACCGTGGCCCATCTGGCGCGGCTCGGCATCCTCGTCGCCCCGGGCGACTTCTACGGCCCGGCGGGCGACAGGTTCGTCCGCGTGGCACTGACGGCGACGGACGAGCGGGTCGCCGCGGCGGTGGAACGCCTCTAGGGAGTGTCCCGGATACGGCGGAGGGACCCGGGAAACCTCCCGGGTCCCTCCGCCGTACCGCGGTCGTGAGGACCGTGAGGTCAGCCGAGCGGCAGGCCCTTCAGGGGCAGCTGTCCCGTCGGCAGGCCGCCCTTGGTCACGGCGTCGGTCGGCAGGCCGCCGCCCGTCGCCGTCTTGGTGGTGTCACCGAGCAGGCTCCCGGCCTGCCCCGCCGTGGTCCCGGCCACCTTCTGCGCGGCCGGCGTCGCCGTCTTGGCGACCTTGCCGCCGGTCCTGCCCGCGCCCGGCACCGCCTTCTTGACCGCGTTGCCACCGGCCGTGCCCGCCAGCCCGGTGACGTTCTGCGTCGCACCGTCGACCGTGTTGCCGACGTGCGCTCCGTCCAGGGCGGTGAGCCCGCCGAGGTCGGGAGTGGCCGGCAGTGCGGTCGCCGCTCCGGCGGAGCCGGCCGCACCGACCACGGGCGCCGCTCCCGCCGCGATGAGCAGCGCGGCACGGGCGATCCGGCGGGTCAGGGGGAGGGACATGATGCTCCTTAGACGGGAGGGAACGGTGAAGTGTCCGATCGCGCCCGGGAGTTGACGGCCGGCCTCCGACCGGCCGGCTGCCGGTCGAGCCGTGATCGTTCCGGGCTCGGACGCAGTGACTACCGCTCGAAACCCGCGAAGGTTGCGGTGACCCGACGCAAAGAATTGGTAATGCGTCGCATTATCGGCTGTGGATAAAAACGGGCAAAGAGCACCCGACCGGATAGTCGGCTGAATCCTTACGGCCCTTTGTCCGCAAGGGATCCGACGGATTCGGGCATGCTCACGCGAAAACCCGCCCACCCCGGTGCCCGGCGCTGCCGCGCGTCCCTCCGAAGGGTGACCCTCCGTACTACTGCGCGGTGACGATACGGACCTCGGTGGCGGCCTGCTTCGCCGGCGGGGCGCCCTGGGTGCCGGACCCGAGCCACTCGCCCTCTCTGCGCCCCGCCGTCCACTCCCGCCCCGCGTAGGACACCCGCTCGATGTGCAGGGCCGAGGAGTTGGCCACGGCCCAGTGCGCCAGCTCCCAGCCGCGCACACCGGTGCCGGTGGAGGCGTCCTCGCGCACGGGCACGGTGACGGTCCGCGCGGACACGGCCGAAGAAGTCGAAGACGGGGAACCCGATGCCCGTGCCGACGCCGGTCCGGACGCCGCCGAGGACGACGACGTGCCGTCCGGCGCGGAGGAGTCGCCCTGGGCGGAGATGTCGGCACCCGCGTCCTGGAGCACCTCGTGCCCGAAGTCGCGCACCAGAGCGGCACGCACCGAGTCGGGGCCGCCGACCGGCGTAGCCCCGGGACTCCCCTGGCAGGTCAGGGTGGCCGCCGCGCGACCGGTGAGGGCCGCGGCCAGCATCGTGGCGTCCGGCTCGTGCTTCGCGTACGCCTGGGGATAGCCGCTGCGCTGCACACGCTGCGCGGCGACGGTGAGCGGCAGCCGTGTGTAGCCCGGCACCTTGGTCAGGTGCTCGTAGAACACACCGGCCGCGTACGTCGGGTCCATGATCTCTTTCGTCGTGCCCCAGCCCTGCGAGGGCCGCTGCTGGAACAGGCCGAGCGAGTCCCGGTCGCCGTGCTTGATGTTGCGCAGATTCGATTCCTGGAGCGCGGTCGCCAGGGCGATGGCCACCGCGCGCTCGGGCAGGCGGCGGGAGCTGCCGACCGCCGAGATCGTCGCCGCGTTCACCGCCTGTTCGGGTGTGAACTCGTACGACGCGTCGTCGCCCTTGCCGGAGACGACCCGGCAGCGCGGCTCACCGGCACCTCCCGTGAGGTACTGCACGGCGAGATAGCCCGCGAGCGCGAACAGGACCGCGACGGCCGCTCCGAAACGAAGGAGTCGACCGCGCCGGGCGGGAGTGGGGGACGGCTCTGGCACGTCGTACAAGGTACTGGAGGACCCTGTTGACGGTGCGTGAGGTTGTGGACAACTGTGATGCGAACCGCGACGCCCGGTGCCCACGGGACGGGGCGCTAGGGTCGGGGACATGGCCGACACCCCACTTGACCTCACGCTCGACGCCGCCGAGCTCACCGCGCGGCTCGTCGACTTCCCCTCCGAGAGCGGCAGCGAGAAGCCCCTCGCGGACGCCATCGAGGACGCCCTGCGGGCACTGCCGCACCTCACGGTCGACCGGTACGGCAACAACGTCGTGGCGCGGACGAACCTGGGGCGGCCCGAACGCGTGATCCTCGCCGGTCACATCGACACCGTGCCCGCCGCGGGCAACGTGCCCTCCCGGCTCGACGAGGACGGCGTCCTGTGGGGCTGCGGCACCTGCGACATGAAGTCGGGTGTGGCGGTGCAGCTGAGGATCGCGGCCACGGTCGCCGCCCCCAACCGCGACCTCACCTTCGTCTTCTACGACAACGAAGAGGTCGCCGCCCACCTGAACGGTCTGAAGCATGTGGCGGAAGCCCACCCCGACTGGCTGGAAGGCGACTTCGCCATCCTCCTGGAGCCGACGGACGGGGAGGTGGAGGGCGGCTGCCAGGGCACCCTCAGGATGTTCCTGAGGACCAAGGGGGAGCGGGCGCACTCCGCGCGTGCCTGGATGGGTTCCAACGCGATCCACGCGGCGGCCCCGATCCTGGCGAGGCTCGCCGCGTACGAGCCGCGCACGCCGGTCGTGGACGGCCTCCGCTTCCACGAGGGCCTCAACGCCGTCCGCATCGAGGGCGGCGTGGCCACCAACGTCATCCCCGACGCCTGCACCGTCGTCGTCAACTTCCGCTACGCGCCGGACCGCACCGAGGCGGAGGCGGAGGCATTCGTCCGCGACTACTTCGCGGACTGCGGCGTGGACGAGTTCGTCGTCGACGACCACACCGGCGGGGCCCGCCCCGGCCTGACCCACCCCGCGGCAGCGGCCTTCATGGCGGCCGTCGGCGGCGAGGCCCGCCCCAAGTTCGGCTGGACGGACGTCGCCCGCTTCAGCGCGCTCGGGGTGCCCGCGGTGAACTACGGACCCGGCGCCCCGCTGCTCGCGCACAAGGAGGACGAGCGGGTACGGGCCTCGGCCGTCCCCGAGGCCGAGGAGCGGCTGCGGGCCTGGCTGGCCTCCTGACGCGGAGGCGCTCCACCACGGTGCGCGGCGGACATGCGCATGTCCCCCCTCCGTAACCCCCTGAGATCTACCCTGGGGCTGAACAATTGCAAGCGGAGGGAGCGCACATGGCTACTGGCAACCCCGAGGGCAAGAAGCGGCCACCGGAGGAGCAGCGGCTGGGTCCGGTGCTGCGCAGGCGGGGCCAGGTCCAGGCGAGCACCACGGACCAGCGGCTGCTGGACGCGGGCGGGCCCTCGGACTGGGTGCACACCGACCCCTGGCGGGTGCTGCGCATCCAGTCGGAATTCATCGAAGGCTTCGGCACGCTCGCCGAACTCCCCGCCGCGATCAGCGTGTTCGGCTCCGCCCGGACGCCGGTGGACTCTCCCGAGTACGAGGCGGGCGTCGCGCTCGGCCGGGGGCTGGTCGAAGCCGGGTTCGCCGTCATCACGGGGGGTGGGCCCGGCGCGATGGAGGCCGCCAACAAAGGCGCGTGCGAGGCGAAGGGCGTCTCCGTCGGCCTCGGCATCGAGCTTCCCTTCGAGCAGGGCCTGAACCAGTACGTCGACATCGGGCTGAACTTCCGATACTTCTTCGTCCGAAAAATGATGTTTGTTAAATATGCCCAAGGGTTCGTGGTGCTGCCCGGTGGGCTCGGCACCCTCGACGAACTCTTCGAGGCCCTCACCCTCGTCCAGACCCAGAAGGTGACCCGCTTCCCGATCGTCCTCTTCGGGACGGAGTACTGGGGCGGGCTCGTCGACTGGCTCAAGAACACCCTGATCGCCCAGGGCAAGGCGTCCGAGAAGGACCTCCTCCTGTTCCACCTCACGGACGAGGTGGAGGAGGCGGTGGCCCTGGTGTCGAAGGAGGCGGGCCGCTGACGCGGGGGTGACCCGGGGCGACCCGGGGGTTCTCGGCCCCGAACCCGCCGGGGGCGGGGGGCCCCCCCGGGGGCCGGGGCCGCGCGCCCCCCCGGCAGCGGCGGGGGGGGGGGGGGGGGAGTGAAAAAAAATAA
>NZ_JBHVPP010000007.1:0-121003 GCF_042887295.1 Streptomyces sp. NPDC057950 | reverse complement strand
CCGGGGGGTACGCGGCCCCGACCCCGCGGGGGGCGCCGCGCCCCCGGGGGTCCGGGGGCGCGGCGCCCCCGGCTACGGGACGGGTAGGGGCGGCGGGGACGAGGGGACCTACGCCAGGCCGCGGCGGGCGACCGCCGGCGGCCGGTGGCCCGCGATCGACGCCACCATGTCAAGCACCTGCCGCGTCTCCGCGACCTCGTGGACGCGATACACCTGCGCCCCCAGCCACGCCGAGACGGCGGTCGTCGCCAGCGTCCCCACCACCCGCTCCTTGACCGGCCTGTCGAGCGTCTCACCGACGAAGTCCTTGTTGGAGAGCGAGACGAGCACCGGCCAGCCCGTCCCGACCATCTCACCCAGCCTCCGCGTCGCCTCCAGACTGTGCCGGGTGTTCTTCCCGAAGTCGTGCCCGGGATCGATCAGCACGGACTGCCGCGCGACCCCCAGCGACACGGCCCGCTCGGCCAGCCCGACGGTCACGCGCAGAATGTCGGCCATGACGTCGTCGTACGCGATCCGGTGCGGACGCGTCCGCGGCTCCGCGCCCCCGGCATGCGTGCACACCAGCCCCACCCCGTACCGCGCCGCGACCTCCGCGAGCCGCGGATCCACCCCGCCCCACGCGTCGTTGAGGAGATCCGCCCCCGCCTCGCAGACCGCCTCGCCGACCTCGTGCCGCCAGGTGTCGACGCTGATGATCACGTCGGGGAAGCGGCGTCGGACCTCGGCGACGAAGCCGACCGTACGACGTGCCTCCTCCTCGGCGGTGACCTCCTCGCCGGGACCGGCCTTGACCCCGCCGATGTCGATGATCGCGGCCCCCTCGGCGATCGCCTGTTCCACCCGGGCGAGCGCCGGCTCGTCGTGGAAGGTGGCTCCCTGGTCGTAGAAGGAGTCCGGGGTCCGGTTCACGATGGCCATGATCACCGGCTCGTGCGGGTCGAATTCGTGCTTCCCCAGCCTGAGCATCCCCTGTGACCTCTCCCTGTGTATCCCGCTGCTTAGCCGCCTGCGACCCTAGCTGTCAGACTCGCATGGCACGATCGGAGTCCGACGGTTCCGCCGTCACCGAGCTTCAGTACTTTCGCGCCGACGCGACCGCGTCGGCACCAGAGCGTGGGGACCTCAGCGATGTTCATGTTCTTGTTCCTGGTCGTCGCGCTCGCCGTCGTGGTCGCGGCGGTGACCCTGGCCGTGGTGGGCGGCGGCGAGAGCGCGCCCCTGCCCGAGGCGCCGCCCGACCGGCTGGACGATCCGCTGCCCGCCGCCCGGCCGGTGAACCGCGCGGACGTGGAGTCCCTGCGGTTCCCGCTCGCCGCCCGCGGCTACCGCATGGCGGACGTGGACGACGCCCTCGGCCGCCTCGGCGCCGAGCTCGAGGAGCGCGACGCCCGGATCGCCGACCTGGAGTCCGCGCTCGCCGGCGCCCGCGCGGACACCACGCGGTCCACCTCGCTGCACAAGCACGTGGAGGGCGAGGAACGTTGAGCGACGCCGTAGCCGGTCCCGACGGCGCTCCGCGCTGCCCCTGGGCGCTGTCCACCGAGGACTACGTGGCGTACCACGACGAGGAGTGGGGCCGCCCGGTCCACGGCGACGACGCGCTGTACGAGCGGCTCTGTCTGGAGGCATTCCAGTCGGGCCTGTCCTGGATCACCATCCTGCGCCGCAGGCGGGGCTTCCGGGCCGCCTTCGCAGGCTTCGAGATCGCCTCGGTGGCCGCCTTCACGGACGTCGACAAGGAGCGTCTCCTCGGCGACGCGGGCATCATCCGCAACCGCGCGAAGATCGAGGCGACCGTCGCCAACGCGCGCGTGCTGACCGACTGGGCGCCCGGCGAGCTCGACGAGCTGATCTGGTCCTTCGCGCCCGACCCGGACACCCGCCCGGCCCCGGCGAGACTGTCCGACGTCCCTGCCGTCACCGACGAGTCGACCGCCCTCTCCAAGACCCTCAAGAAGCGCGGCATCCGTTTCGTGGGCCCGACGACGGCGTACGCCCTGATGCAGGCGTGCGGCCTGGTCAATGACCACCTGGTGGACTGCGTCGCGCGCAAGGACACCCTGTAGGAGCGTCGGGGGGTGGGCGGCCGGCCACGGTCGGCCCGCCGCCCCCGCTCGCGACCCGTCACCGCCCCAAGTACTTGGGCTTCTCCTTGTTGACGAACGCCTGCACCGCGATCAGGTGGTCCTCGGACGCCCCCGCCCGCGTCTGCAGCTCGTCCTCCTTCTCCAGCGTCTCGTCCAGAGAGTGGGTCAGGCCGTACGCGACGGCCTCCTTCAGCGCGGCGTACGCCACCGTCGGCCCCGCGGCCAGCGCCCGCGCCACCTTCTCCGCCTCCGCGCGCAGTTCCCCGGCGGGCACGAGCCGGTTCGCGATGCCCAGCTCGTACGCCTCCTGCGCGGTGATGCTGCGCGGGAAGAGCAGCAGGTCGGCGGCGCGCCCCGGGCCCACGACCCGCGGCAGCGTCCAGGAGATCCCGGAGTCGGCGGTCAGCGCCACCCCGGCGAACGACGTGTTGAAGGCGGCCGTGTCGGCGACGATCCGGTAGTCCGCGGCGAGCGCGAAACCGAGACCCGCACCGGCCGCGACACCGTTGACCGCGGCCACCACGGGCTTCGCGGCGCCGGTCAGGGCGCGCACGATCGGGTTGTAGTGCTCGCGCACGGTGCTCATCGTGTGCCTCGACCCCGACTCCTTGTCGGCGGCCAGCAGCCCGATGTGCTCCTTGAGGTCCTGCCCGACACAGAACGCCCGGTCACCGGCCGCGGTGAGCAGGATCGCCCGCACCTCCGGGTCCGCCGCGGCCTTTTGCGCCGCGTCCCGCAGGGCGACCTTCGTACCGGTGTCCATCGCGTTCATCGCCCCGGGGCGGTTCAGCGTGATCGTCGCGAGTCCGTCGCTCACCTCGTAGAGCACGGTGTCGGCCATGATGGGTCCCCTCGGTGTCGCGGCTCCGTCGTACCCGTCGGTACGCCCTGCGTCCGAGGACAGCATGCAGGACGACGGAGCGGAGATCACGGCCCGAGGAACGGACGGTACATGTGACCTGCGTCAAAGAATTCCGGGCCGTGAGAGTCCATGCGGCGGCGCAGTATCGCAGCCACATCGCCGAATTGAGTGGTTTTGCTCAAGCGCGTTGCGCAAGCGATGCCGACTGATGTTGGTCATCGGGTCCTGAGATGCGGGATAATGGCCTGGAAGCAATGTGTTCGATGCCGGTGACGTGTGTCCTATGAGAGGACGTGCGTGCCCTCCAAGGGGCCGTCGGCGACGATGAGCTGGTTTCAGGAAGGGGAACGAGCATGGCGGCCATGAAGCCGCGGACGGGCGATGGCCCGCTCGAGGTGACAAAGGAGGGGCGGGGCATCGTCATGCGCGTTCCGCTCGAAGGCGGCGGTCGGCTCGTCGTCGAGCTGACCCCTGACGAGGCCGACGCGCTCGGCGACGCCCTCAAGAAGGTCGTCGGCTGACGCGGAAGCGACCATACCTTTTCACCTGCCCCGGCATCGTAAACGGTGCCGGGGCAGTGGTGCGTCAAGGGCGGCCCGACGACCCGCCCTTTTGGCATCGATGCAGGTCAGAGCCGTGTAGGAGCCGTGTCGGAGTGAGGCAGGGCGGGTCGGACGGGTGCCCGGCGGTGCGGATCAGGGCTTGACGGCGCACAGCAGGCCGTCGCCCACCGGCAGCAGCGAGGGCACCAGGTCCTGGCTCTCCCGCACCGCGCGCAGCAGCTCGCGCAGCCGGCCGACCTCCGCCGGCTGCGGGCCCGAGTCCATCGTGCGGCCGTCCGCGAACACGCCCTCGAAGGCGACGAGCCCGCCCGGCCGCAGCAGGCGCAACGATTCAGCGAGGTAGTCCAGGCACTCCAGACGGTCGCCGTCGCAGAAGACGAGGTCGTAGCCGGCGTCCGCGAGCCGGGGGAGCACGTCCAGCGCGCGGCCGGGGATGAAGCGCGCGCGGTTGCTCGCGAAGCCCGCCGCGCGGAAGGCCTGGCGGGCGAACTGCTGGCGGTCCGGCTCCGGGTCCACGGTGGTCAGTACCCCGTCCGGCCGCATGCCGTGCAGCAGATGAATTCCGGAGACGCCGGTCCCGGTCCCGATCTCCGCCACCGCTTTCGCGTCCACCGTGGCGGCGAGCAGGCGCAGCGCGGCGCCCGTGCCGGGCGACACCGAGCGCAGGCCGGCCTCGCGGGCCCGGTCGCGGGCCCAGCGCAGCGCCTCGTCCTCGGCGACAAAGGCGTCGGCGAACGCCCAGCTCGTCTGCCGGTTGCCGGTAATGACCCTCTCCTGTCCCCGTGGTTGCCTGGGCGTGACTGTATCCGTTGGTGCCGGGAACCTGCTGATGGGACCGGGCGTTTAGAGGGATGGGGAAACAGACCGGGGGGGAAGCGCATGGATCAGGTCGCGGAGCGGGAGGCGGAGCGAGGTGCCGAGCACGTGCTGACACAGCCATATGAGCGTGTATCAATTTCCCGTAAAACCGCTTATCCGGAGCTAACGGGCGAGGTGGCTATGGTAGGGGCTCCACTGGACACCACCAGAGCCGACAGGGGAGGTGCGGCTGCGCCTGTGGATCGGGGACGGGTGCTGAGGCGCCTGCTGCGATCGGCGGGTGAGCCGAAATCCGTGACCGACATCGCTGACACGTTCCATGCTGCTGCCCCCGCGCAGACCGCGACGTTCACCACCGACGCGGAGTCGCAGGCGTGGACTCCGCCCACCTGGGAGGAGATCGTCAGCACGCACAGCGGCCGGGTCTACCGGCTCGCCTACCGCCTGACGGGAAACCAGCACGACGCCGAGGACCTCACCCAGGAGGTCTTCGTCCGTGTCTTCCGCTCCCTGTCGACCTATACGCCCGGCACCTTCGAGGGCTGGCTGCACCGCATCACCACCAACCTCTTCCTGGACATGGTGCGCCGAAAGCAGCGCATCCGCTTCGACGCCCTCGGCGACGACGCGGCCGAGCGTCTGCCCAGCCGCGAGCCCTCCCCGCAGCAGGTCTTCAACGACGCGCACTTCGACGCGGACGTCCAGCAGGCGCTGGACACCCTCGCGCCCGAGTTCCGCGCCGCCGTCGTCCTCTGCGACATCGAGGGACTGTCGTACGAGGAGATCGCCGCCACCCTGGGCGTCAAGCTCGGTACGGTCCGCAGCCGGATCCACCGTGGCCGTTCGCAGCTGCGCAAGGCCCTCTCGCACCGGTCTCCCGAGGCCCGTGCCGAGCGCCGCGGCTTCGCGATCACGGGAGTTCCCGCGCTGGGAGGAGGGGGCGCGACCGCGTGAGTGGATCACGGCCTGACTCTGCGGAGCGGCTTGTTGCCGACCAGCATCTTGGGGACCGACTGTCCGCCCTGGTGGACGGGGAGCTCGGTCATGAGTCGCGCGAGCGCGTCCTGGCCCACCTCGCCACCTGTGCGAAGTGCAAGGCCGAGGCGGACGCCCAGCGCCGACTGAAGAACGTCTTCGCGGAAGTCGCCCCTCCGCCCCCCTCCGAGAGCTTCCTGGCCCGTCTCCAGGGGCTGCCCGGGGGAGGTGACTTCGACAGCGGTGACGGCTCACCGTTCGGCGGGGGAGCATTCGGCGGAAGACTCCCCTCCGGTCCCGGGGTGACCGGAGTCTTCGGCGTGCGCGGCGAACCCTTCGGGTACGTGCCCGCCGGGCCGCACGCGGATGTGCTGCCGCCGTCCGCCGGACGTGGCTTCCGTATCCATGACGTCAGCCGCCACGAGGCCGAGAGGTCCTCCTCGCGCGGTCTGCGCTTCGCCTTCGCCGCGGCCGGCGCGGTGTCGCTCGCCGCGGTCGCGCTCGGCGGGGTGTCGACCGGGATGCCCGGTGACACCGCGGACGCGCGCGGCGGCTCCGGCGGGAGCAACGTGACACCGATGCGCACCCCCGGCTCGGGCACCGCGACGGCTCCCGAGACACAGCGCCGCCGCTCCACCGGGCCGCTGCTCGCCCAGGGCCAGCGCGGGTTCGGTGACGCCCCCGTGCAGCCCACCGAGGTGTCCGCGCCGCTGCTGCCCGGAATCCCCGCCCCGGCAGCCCAGGACCAGGACGTGATGCACACGCTGACGACCCCCGTGGTGGCCGGCGCCGCGGTGATGTCCCCACTGATACGTCCGCTCACCGAGGTGCAGCCGGCCGTGTCGGCCTCCTGGTCGATGGCGCCCGACGTCGCGACCCCGGGTCTGCTCGCCGCCCCCGTTCCGGCCTCGTCCCCCTCCTCCTCCCCGTCCCTCTCCTCCCGTACCGCCCGCTGACCCACTCTCTTCGCCGCGACCCCGGAACCTGGTTGAATCCGGGGTGGGGCGCGTCCGCGGGGATTCAGGGATTCCCGGACGCGGAAGTCGGCAATCTGCGGTGACCGCGGGCGAGCTGTGCCGCGGGCCGGGTGTGGGGAGAACATGGACGACGGGAAGCCGACCAGGGCGAAGTGGTGGAGTCGGCCCCGGCCGGTACCCCCGGTGGCCGGAGAGTCGGGCTCGGCGGGCGTCCGCCCGCCCGGGAGCGACAGCGGTCCTGAGGGCGATCCCGACCGTACCGGCGACTTCGACCGTGAAGGCGGCTTCGACCGTCCCGGCGGCTTCGACCATGACGGCGGCTTCGACCGTCCCGGCGGCTTCGACCATGACGGCGACTTCGACCGTGACGGCGACTTCGAGCTGGAACCGCCCGCGCCCGCGCCCGCACCCACGACCGACGCACCGGACGCACTGGGCGGCTCGGGCGCACCGGGCACCGGGACGTTCGCCGGAGGGTCCGCCACCGCACCCGCGCCCCTGGAGCCCGCAGACCGCCCCGCGCCCCTGCACGACCCCGACCCCTACAGCACCCCGCCGTACGGCGAGCCCGGCCCCTGGGCGCCCGCCCCTCCGGTCCAGCACCCGGCGATCACATCGGCACACGGCACCCCGGCGCACGGCACCCCCGACCCCATCGTCGGTGACTCGCGTGACGCGTCCGCCCCGGTGGCCGTCTCCGGGGCCGGGACGGGTGTTCCGGCGGGAACCCCGGCCCCAGGGGCCTCACTGCCCCCAGGGGCGCCTCCAGCCCCGTACACGACCGCTTCCCGTCCCGCTCCGGGCCCCTGGCGGAACTACGACCCCTGGGCCGCTCCCGGGCCCCTCCAGCAGAACGGCGCGGCGGTCGGCACGGGGACGCGGCACCGCGGGAGCGTCAGGAAGGCGCTGGTCCTCGGAGCCGTGCTGATCGCCGTCGTCTCCGGGGGCGTCGGCGGCGCCGTGGGCGTCCATCTCGAGCGCGACGGCGAATCAGGGGACATCGAGCTGCCCCAGGCCGCGAAGGAGGCCCCCGGAAGGCCCGCGGACAGTGTCGCCGGGATAGCGGCCCGCGCCCTGCCCGGCGTCGTCACGCTGCATGTGCGCGGCACCGACGAGCAGGGCACCGGCACCGGCTTCGTCCTCGACACCCGGGGCCACATCCTCACCAACAACCACGTGGTCGAACCGGCCGGCACGCGTGGCGGGATAACCGTGACGTTCAGCGGCGGCGAGAGCGCCAAGGCCACCGTCGTCGGGCACGACAGCGGCTACGACCTCGCCGTGGTCGAGGTGTCCGGGGTCGGCGGACTGCGGCCGCTGCCGCTGGGCAACTCCGACAGCGTCCAGGTGGGCGACCCCGTCGTCGCGATCGGCGCACCCTTCGACCTCGCCAACACCGTCACCTCCGGGATCATCAGCGCCAAGGAGCGGCCCATCACGGCGGGCGGCGAGAAGGGCGACGGGAGCGACGTCTCGTACGTGGACGCCCTGCAGACCGACGCGCCCATCAACCCGGGCAATTCCGGCGGGCCCCTCCTCGACTCCCGGGCACGGGTGATCGGCATCAACAGCGCCATCCGCTCCGCCGACAGCGCCGCCGACCCGCAGGCCGGTCAGGCCGGTTCCATCGGGCTCGGTTTCGCCATCCCCGTCAACCAGGCCAGGCGTGTCGCCGAGGAGCTGATCAACACGGGCCGGGCGACCCACCCGGTGATCGGTGTCACGCTCGACATGGACTACACCGGCGACGGCGCCCGGGTCGGTACGAAGACGAGCGGCGGCCCGCCGGTCACCCCGGGGGGCCCCGGGGCGCGGGCGGGGATCAGGGCGGGCGACGTCATCACCGAGGTCGACGGGCTGCGCGTGCACTCGGGGGAGGAGCTGATCGTGCGGACTCGCGCCCACCGCCCCGGCGACCGGCTGCTGCTGACCCTGCGGCGGGCCGGTGGCCCTGAGCGGATCACCCTGGTTCTCGGCTCGGCCGACGGCGACTGACGGTCCCGGACCGCGGTTCACCTCGACGGACGACAACTGACACGAACGTCACAGCGGGGGCCCGCACCCGGCCCCGAGCGGCAAACTTCCGGGAAAACTCGACGTGTACAGGGACCCGGAGGCCCCGGGACAGTTCCGGACGGACGGGATCGCCGGGTACCGTGGACCGGGCCCGGACCACGGAAGAACCGCCGAGGGCCGAGGACCGAAGGACATCGCAAGGAGCTTCAGGTGTTCAATGACATAGGACCGCTCGAGCTGGTGGCGCTCGTTGTCCTCGCCGTGCTCGTCTTCGGTCCGGACAAGCTCCCGAAGATGATCCAGGACGTCACGCGCACCATCCGCAAGATCCGTGAGTTCTCGGAGAGCGCCAAGGCGGACATCCGCGAGGAACTCGGCCCGGAGTTCAAGGACTTCGAGTTCGAGGACCTCAACCCCAAGACGTTCCTGCGCAAGCAGCTGGACAACGACGAGCTGGGGCTCAAGGAGATCCGTAACGGCTTCGACCTGAAGAAGGAGATGGCCGAGGTCACGGACGCGGTGCACGGCCGTGAATCCGAGTCGTCGAGCTCCGCTTCGGGTTCAGGATCGGGTTCGGGTTCCGGCTCGGGTTCCGGCTCGACCGTGGACATGACCAAGAAGCCCGAGAAGTCCGGCCAGGACGAGCGCCCGCCCTTCGACGCCGACGCCACCTGAGCCGTACACCGACCGAGGCGCGTCAGGGGTCCGGGCCCTTGCGACACGGCCGGAAATCGACGGCGGCCGCGACCCACGCGACGGGTGCTTTCCGTGCTGCTCGGAGCGGTGTGGCTATGCTGCCCAGTTGTTGTGCGGACTGCTGAGGACGCCCGAGGGGGGCGGGCCACCCGGTCCGACGAGAGCAAGGAGGCGTCCGGCAGATGGAGACGACAAGTCGGGTAGGCGGGCAGGCACCGGCCACGGAGGGCGGACAACCGGTCCCCTTCGCCCGGCGCACGGTCGACGGCTACCTGCTGGCGCCCTTCCCGTGGTACGGCCTCGACGAGGCATTCACGGGACCGCGCTGGCTGATGCAGGTGGGCATGTCGGCGGACGGCGCCGTCGAGCACGGTTCGATCGGGCACGGTGAGGAGCCCTCGGTGCGCAGCGAGTCGACCGAGGACAAGGAGCGCTTCGCGGTCGTGGTGACCGTCGCGGCGAACCCCTCGCGGCGCAGCGCGGACGGCACGGGGCTGCTGGAGGCCACCTCGGTGTCCTCGGCGGCCTGGCTGGCAGGCGTGGGCCTGCTGTCCTTCACCTGGCCCGGCCAGATGGACCACACGCTGCGGGACGACTGGCTGGACCAGCAGACCGAGACGGCGTGGGTCCTCGCGGACGATCTCGACGGGTCGGACTGGTCCTCGCTGTCCCTGCCGGTGGACGGCGTTCCCACGCCGTTCCACTACCGCGAGTCCGAGTTCGGCTGGGTGCTCGCGGGGTCGACCCAGGAGGGCGTGCACGTGGGTGCGTACGGGCGGGGCATGAGCGCGTACGGGCTGGGCTTCGCCGTGGTCAAGGACATCGCCGCGTACGCGTGAGCGCTCCGCGGGGTGACCTGCCGGGGTGCCGCGGGGCGGTTCTTCCGCCGCGGGTCGGCTGTGGCCGGCCGTGCGGTTCCCCGCGCCCCTGAAGGTGTGAGGTTGCCCGCGTCGCCGAGGCGTGCGGTTTCCCGCCCTCCTGAAGGTGCGCGGATCTTCACGCCCCTGGCGGGTGCGCAGATCTCCGCGCCGCCGGCGGGGGGGGGCGGATCTCCGCGCCCCCTGGCGGGGGGCGCGTTCGCCTCTTCGGGACGGAAGGTTCGGGAAACCGCCGGTCTAGAACTTGTTCCTCGGGGTGATGCCCAGGGACATGCCCGACAGGCCGCGCTGCCGGCCGCCGAGCTTGCCGGCGATGGCACGCAGGGCCGAGCCGGCCGGGGACGCGGGATCCGTCAGGACGACCGGCCTGCCGTCGTCGCCGCCCTCGCGCAGACGGACGTCGATGGGGATGGAGCCGAGCACCGGGACGTTCGCGCCGGTGGTGCGGGTCAGACCGTCCGCGACCGACTGACCGCCGCCGGTGCCGAACACGTCGACCATCTCGCCGCAGTGCGGGCACGGCAGGCCCGACATGTTCTCGACGACGCCCACGATCTTCTGGTGGGTCTGGACGGCGATGGAGCCCGCGCGCTCGGCGACCTCGGCCGCCGCCTGCTGCGGGGTGGTGACGACGAGGATCTCGGCGTTCGGCACCAGCTGGGCGACGGAGATCGCGATGTCGCCGGTGCCCGGCGGGAGGTCGAGGAGGAGGACGTCCAGGTCACCCCAGTACACGTCCGCCAGGAACTGCTGCAGGGCGCGGTGGAGCATCGGGCCGCGCCACACGACCGGGGCGTTGCCCGGGGTGAACATGCCGATGGAGATGACCTTCACGCCGTGCGCCGACGGCGGCATGATCATGTTCTCGACCTGGGTCGGACGGCCGTCGACGCCGAGCATCCGCGGTACGGAGTGGCCGTAGATGTCCGCGTCGACCACGCCGACCTTGAGCCCGTCGGCTGCCATCGCCGCCGCCAGGTTCACCGTCACCGAGGACTTGCCGACGCCGCCCTTGCCGGAGGCGACCGCGTACACGCGCGTGAGTGAGCCCGGCTTGGCGAAGGGGACCTCGCGCTCGGCCTGGCCGCCGCGCAGCGCTCCCGCCAGCTCGCGGCGCTGCTCGTCGCTCATGACGTCCAGGGTCACGTCGACGCGGGTGACGCCCTCGACCGCCGAGACCGCCTTCGTCACGTTCTCGGTGATGGTCTCGCGCATCGGGCAGCCGGAGACGGTCAGATACACGGTGACCGCGACCGCGCCATCCGCACCGACGTCCACCGATTTGACCATCCCCAGTTCGGTGATGGGTCGCTGGATCTCGGGGTCGTTCACCGTCGCCAGTGCTTCGCGCACCGCGTCTTCCGTAGCCATAGGGACGATGGTACGGCGCCCGGACCGGGGCCCGGAAAGCCCCGTCAGCGGTCGCCTGCGTCACGTCCCGGCGACCGTTCCGCCGGG
The DNA here is from genome assembly GCF_042887295.1 of Streptomyces sp. NPDC057950. Taxonomy (NCBI): domain Bacteria; kingdom Bacillati; phylum Actinomycetota; class Actinomycetes; order Kitasatosporales; family Streptomycetaceae; genus Streptomyces; species Streptomyces sp. NPDC057950. Next base: position 109,669 of record NZ_JBHVPP010000007.1, on the reverse strand, counting down.
AATACGACGTGGCTGTCGGAATGGTCCTCCTCCAGCGCTCTGACCAGGTCCTCGAGTTCGGAGCGGATCCAGTCGCGGGTGGCCACCTCACCGAGGCCGATGCGCAGGGCGGCGATCTCGCGGGTGAGGTACTCGGTGTCCGCGATCGACCGCTCGTTCTGTTTGCGGTCCTGTTCGAGGTTGACCCGGTCGCGGTCGTCCTGGCGGTTCTGGGCGAGCAGGATCAGGGGGGCGGCGTACGAGGCCTGGAGCGACAGCATCAGGGTCAGGAAGATGAACGGGTAGTTGTCGAACCGCAGGTCACGGGGTGCGCTGACGTTCCACACCACCCACAGGATGATGACGACCGTCATCCAGACGATGAACCGCCCGGTGCCCAGGAAGCGGGCGATCCGTTCCGACAGCCGTCCGAACGCCTCCGGGTCCCACTCGGGCAGCAGCCTGCGGCGCGGCGGCATCGGCTGGTCGAGACGGCTGCGCGGCCGGGTGGTCGCGGTGGCGCCCGTGACGGCCCGTTCGCGGGTCTCGCGGTCAGGCGTCATGGCTCCCCCCTACGGCCTCGTCCTCGTGCAGATGGAACTCCGTCTCGCGCCAGTCCTCGGGCAGCATGTGGTCCAGGACGTCGTCCACGGTCACCGCGCCGAGCAGGGAGCCGCTCTCGTCGACCACGGGCGCGGCGACCATGTCGTAGGTGGCGAAGAAACCCGCGACGACCGGCAGCGCCGCGTCCGGCGCCAGCGGCTGCAGATCGTCGTCGAGGATCGAGCTGACCAGCGTGTAGGGCGGGTCGCGCAGCAGTCGCTGGAAGTGCGCGGTGCCCAGGTACTTGCCGGTCGGCGTCTCGTCCGGGGGGCGGCACACGTACACCTGGGCGGCGAGCGCGGGGGACAGGTCGGAGCTGCGGACCCGGGCGAGCGCCTCGGCGACCGTGGCGTCCGGCCGCAGCACGATCGGCTCGGTCGTCATCAGACCTCCCGCGGTGCGCTCCTCGTACGCCATCAGCCGCCGTACGTCGGCCGCGTCGTCGGGCCGCATCAGCGTCAGCAGCCGCTCCACGTCCTCCTCCGGCAGTTCGGCGAGCAGGTCGGCCGCGTCGTCGGGGTCCATCGCCTCCAGGACGTCCGCCGCGCGCTCCTCCTTGAGCTTGCCGAGGATCTCGATCTGGTCGTCCTCGGGGAGTTCCTCCAGCACGTCGGCGAGACGGTCGTCGTCGAGTGCGGCGGCCACCTCGCCGCGCCGCTTCGGGGAGAGGTGGTGCAGCACGTTGGCGAGGTCGGCGGCGCGCAGTTGCTCGAAGGTGGCGAGCAGACTCTCGGCGCCCTGCCCGTGTTCCTCCAGCGAGAACCCGGTGACGGCGGACCAGTCGACGGTCAGGGTCTCGCCCCGGGTGCGCCGGAAGGTCCCGCTGCGGGCCCGGCGCACGAAGACCCGGCCGATCTCCCACTCCCGGCGGGCCGGCAGCTGCTGGACCGACACGTCGAGGACGGTGACCTCCTCGTCCGTGTCGACGAGCCGTACCCGCCGGTCGAGCAGTTCCCCGAACACGAGCCGCTCGGTGGGCCGCTGCTCGAAGCGCCGCACGTTCAGGACGCCGGTGGTGATGACCTGACCGGACTCGATACCGGTCACACGGGTCATGGGCAGGAAGATGCGCCGCCGGGTGGACAGCTCGACGACCAGCCCCAGCAGCCGGGGCGGGCGCCGCCCCACGCGCAGCATGGCGACCAGGTCCCGCACGCGTCCGACCAGGTCGCCGTTGGGGTCGAAGACGGCGACACCGGCGAGGTGCGAGACGAAGATCCGGGGGGCGCCTGCGGCCATGCCCGCGCCTCCTTCTTTCCGTGCTGTCCCGGTAGGTGTTTCCCGTGCTGTCCCGGTACGTGCGCCGGGTGGTGTCGCCGTACGCGTGCTTGGTCCCGTTCTGTCCGCTCGGGTGGGCTTCAGGCTAGCCCGTCCCGGTCGGATACGCCCTGGTGAGCGGTCCGGACGGACTGGCTCCGTCGGCCCGCGGCGGCACCGGTACGCTGCCGTACGCCGTGGTGGGCACCCCGTGTGGACCCCCGCAGGGCGCCCCGGCACGGACACCCGCATGGACCCCCGTACGAAAGGCAGCCCACCTGTGACTGCGATTCTCCAGGGCCGTACCCGCAGGGCCGCACTGGTGGGCGCGATGTGCGCCCTGGTCGTGACGGGGACGGGACTGACGGGGTGCGGCAGCGAGGATCCGGACGCGGGCACGAACGGGGTGGGCAAGCTGCCCGCCGCCACGATCCAGTCGAAGGCCCGCACCGCGGCCACGTCCGCGGAGGCGGTCAGGCTCGCCGGGACCGTGGTGTCGAACGGACGCACGTACAAGCTCGACATGCGTCTGAAGGCGGACGGCGGCACCGGTTCGGTCACCTCGCAGGGCGCGGGTTTCCGGCTGCTGCGGGTGGGCGAACACCTCTTCCTCAAGGCCGGCGCCGAGTTCTGGAGCCATCAGGGCGACAAGAGCGACGGCACCTCGGCGGACACGGCCGCCGCCGACAAGCTCGGCGGCAAGTACGTGAAGGTGCCGGCCGGCGACCCGGCCTACAAGCGCTTCATCAGTTTCACGGACAAGGACGCCCTCCTGGAGGGCCTGCTCACCCTGCACGGCACGCTCGCCACGGACGGCCACCACGAGCAGTCCGGCGTCCGCACCATCCGGATCACCGGTGACAAGGGAGCGGGCGGCACCCTCGACGTCTCACTGAAGGGGACCCCCTACCCGGTCCTTCTGGTCCGCGCGGGCGGCGCCGGCACCCTCCGCCTCACTGACTGGGGCAAGGGCTTCGCCCTCGCCGAACCGGCCAAGGACGAGACCGTCGACTACGGCAGGCAGCTGCCCACCTCGTAGCCGCCGCCGAGCCCCACGGCCGCCCGCGTCTCCCGATGCCCACCGGACGTCCTACGACGGCCCGAGTGTCCCGATGCCGCCCGGACCTACGACCGCTTGCGCTTCTTGAAGAGGAGACGGGGGACGGCCGCCGGGACCGGCTGCCGGGTCGTCGCCGGGGTCGGCAGGGGCGCGGCGGCCAGCGAGCCGTCCGGCAGCGGGAGCGTGCCGGCCAGGGGCTCCAGACGCAGCACCCGGCACTCGCGCGCCCAGCGGGCCGGCATCTCCTCACCGTCCGGCGCGTTCAGACGCTTGCCCTTGAGTTCGGCGACCGTCACCTGCCACACGTCGGAGTCGGGGGCGAGCTCGACCACCCTCGCCGTCCAGGCCACCACACGCCCGCCCTTGTCCTTGCTGCGTACGGTGACCACCGCCTCGCCCCCGTCGGAGAGGCCCGGCAGCGGCTGCTCGCCGGGTCCGTCGCCGACCAGACAGACCGCGCCGTCGTGCCACACGTGCCACAGGGCCTGGGCGGGCTCTCCGGGGCCCTGGGCGCCGGTCGACGGCGTGCCGTCGCCACGCACCCAGATCAGCCCGGACTTCTTGGTGGCTTCCTCGATGAGCGCCTGATCGAGCACCTGTTCCGTCATGGGACTCAGCCTAGCCAGCGGGACGCGCCCGCGTCAGAGCCATCCGTTGCGCTTCAGGATCCGGTGGATCGAGAGGCAGATGCCGACGGTGACGCCGAGCGTCAGCGGATAGCCGAACTTCCAGCGCAGCTCCGGCATGTAGTCGAAGTTCATGCCGTACACACCGCACACCATCGTCGGTACGGCGATGATCGCGGCCCACGAGGTGATCTTGCGCATGTCCTCGTTCTGCGTGACGGACGCCTGCGCGAGGTTGGCCTGGAGGATCGAGTTGAGCAGCTCGTCGAAGCCGAGGACCTGCTCCTGCACCCGGGCGAGGTGGTCGGCCACGTCGCGGAAGTACTTCTGGATGTCCGGGTCGACCAGCCGCATCGGCCGCTCGCTCAGCAGCTGCATGGGACGCAGCAGCGGCGACACCGCCCGCTTGAACTCCAGTACCTCACGCTTGAGTTGGTAGATGCGACCGGCGTCGGTGCCGCGCGGAGTGCCTTTGCGTCCGAGCGAGAACACCTCCGTCTCGACCTCGTCGATGTCGTCCTGCACGGCGTCCGCGACCGCGATGTACCCGTCCACGACGTGGTCGGCGATCGCGTGCAGCACGGCCGAGGGGCCCTTGGCGAGCAGGTCAGGTTCGTCCTGCAGCCGGTGCCGCAGCGCCCGCAGCGATCCCTGGCCGCCGTGCCGGACGGTGATGAAGAAGTCCCGGCCGGTGAAGCACATGACCTCACCGGTCTCCACGACCTCGCTGGTGGCGGTGAGTTCGTCGTGCTCCACGTAGTGGATCGTCTTGAAGACCGTGAACAGGGAGTCGTCGTAGCGCTCCAGCTTGGGCCGCTGGTGTGCCTGTACGGCGTCCTCCACGGCCAGCGGGTGCAGCCCGAACTCGCTCGCGATGCCCGAGAACTCGGCCTCGGTGGGCTCGTGCAGGCCGATCCACACGAAGCCGCCGTCGCGGTGCACCAGGCGCATCGCCTGGTGCGGGGTGAGGGGCTCGCGGGTCTGGACGCGGGCCCCGTCGCGGTAGACCGCGCAGTCGACCACGGCGGAGTTGGTCCCGGGGGCGCGGGTGGTGTCGTACGAGCCGCTGTCCTTGCGCAGGGAGGGGCGGGGGCGGACCGCGGCACGGAGGTCACGGATCATCGACATGGCAGGCTCCTTCACAACTGGAGGCCGCCGGCGACGGTTGGAACTGCCCGGAATGGGGACGTCCTGACTGCGGATGTTTGGCACGTCCACAAAGCGGGGAGCACCGCACCGTCGCGGTGGCAGCTTCGCTACTGATTCAGATCAGACAGATCAGGCGGGAACGAAGCGCTCTTCCGTGGTGCAACGGACAACGCTGACACGTATGCACACGTTTGCAGGAGGCGGCAGCCGGCCTGGGCAAGGAAACCAGCTACAGAATTCAGCGACCGGAAGAGCGGGTGGTACTGCACGGTCGACTTCGGTCCATTGCAGCCCCACCTCCTCCGGCCGGTCCCCCGTGAGGGACGATCCATCCCCCGTGGGGGAGCTGTCTCCCGTCGGGGAGATCAGTCAGTCTCAGTGCGTCGGAGCTCGAGAGCGACGCTTCTGCGTGCTGCCCCGACCAGCGGCCAAGACTATCAGCGCACCGAAGCGTCAAGCCCCCGCTTTGCCCGTTGCTGACGAGTTCTATGCTCGGTTCATGGCTGATGTTCTTCCTCTGGTCGAGGCCCGGTTGCGTTCCGCGCTGGGCGAACCCGACGCGCGCGCCGCGGTCACCTTCCTCGGCACCGACCGCATCGAGGTGCTGCGCTTCACGGAGGGAGACGTCGTCCGCTACGCGACGCTCGGCATGTCCGCCCAGCCGATGGCGGACCCCACGGTGGTGCTCGCCGATCCGGTGAAGGGTCCGCGCGCCGAGCTGGTCCTGTCGGTGCGCGCGGGCGGCGCCGAGACCGACAAGGTGCTGCGCGCGCTCGCCGTGCTCGCCGCGTCCCCGCAGGTCGAGGGGCTGGTGGTGACTCCCGGTGCCTCGCTCGACGTGGGCGGACCACTGTGGCCCGGCGCGCCCTTCACCTCCGTCCTGGTCGCGGAGTCCGGTGGCCTGGTCGAGGACCTGGAGCTGGACGCGCCCGCCGATCCCGTACGGTTCCTGCCGCTGCTCCCGATGACGCCGAACGAGGCCGCGTGGAAGCGGGTGCACGGCGCCGGGGCCCTCCAGGAGCGGTGGCTGAACGGCGGGACGGACCTGCGCGATCCGCTGCGCACATCCGTTCCGCTGGACTGAGACCAGGTCAGTTCCTGGCCGGAAATCGTCAGTTGGCAAAAACCGTGACGCTGTCCTCGGAGGCGTGCCGCGGCCGCAGCCCGGCCGCCTCTTGCGTGAGCGCGTCGCGCCGTACGCAGACCACCGCGGCGCCGATCAGCGCGGTGGCCGCCGCGACCAGGAACGGGACGCGGACGGAGCTCCACTCCTCGATCTTCGGCGCGAAGTAGGGCGCCGCGGCCGCCGCGAACCAGCGCACGAAGTTGTACCCGGCGCTCGCCACCGGGCGCGGCGCGTCCGACACGCCCAGCGCCAGTTCCGTGTACACGGTGTTGTTCACGCCGATGAAGGCGCCCGAGAGGATCGTGCAGACGACGGCGGTGGTGTGGTCGCCGTAGCCCAGCACGAGCACGTCGGCGGCGAGCAGCACCAGGGAACCGCCGAGCACCTTCAGCGAGCCGAACCGTGCCTGCGCGCGTGGCGCCACGACCACCGAGAACGCCGCGAGCAGGACGCCCCAGCAGAAGAAGACCGCTCCGGACTTGTAGGGAGTCATGTTCAGTACGAACGGCGTGAAGGCCAGCACGGTGAAGAACGTGTAGTTGTAGAAGAACGCGGAGGCGGCGGCCGAGGCGAGACCGCCGTGGCCGAGCGCCTTGAGCGGGTCGAGCAGCCCGGTCCTGCGCGCCGGTTTCGGCTGCTCCTTGAGGAAGGTCGTGACGCACAGGAAGCCGACCGCCATCAGGAACGCGGTGCCGAAGAACGGGTAGCGCCAGCTGGCGTTGCCGAGCAGCGCGCCGAGCAGCGGCCCGCAGGCCATGCCGAGGCCGAGCGCGGACTCGTACAGCAGGATCGCCGCGGCGCTGCCGCCCGCCGCCGCGCCGACGATGACGGCGAGGGCCGTCGAGACGAACAGGGCGTTGCCCAGCCCCCAGCCGGCCCGGAACCCGACGAGTTCGCCGACCGACCCGGAGGTGCCCGCGAGACCGGCGAAGACCACCACGAGCGCGAGACCGAGCAGCAGGGTCTTCTTGCCGCCGACGCGGCTGGAGACGAAGCCGGTCAGCAGCATCGCGACCGCGGTGATCAGGAAGTAGGAGGTGAAGAGCAGGGAGACCTGGCTCGGGGTGGCGTCCAGGCCCTTGGCGATGGAGGGCAGGATCGGGTCGACGAGCCCGATGCCCATGAAGGCGACGACGGATGCCCCGGCGGTCGCCCAGACGGCGTTCGGCTGGCGCAGGAGACCGCCCGCGCCCGCGTCGAACGTGTCTCCTGTGTCCCCCGTGTCCCCTTGGGCGGGGCCTCCCGTGCTGCTGGTCATGTTCGTGCCTCCGACGGTCCTGGTGAGGTCGTTGCTGTATGCACATAATAAGTTAGCTGAGCTAATTAGTGCAAGTTACATCTAATTCCTCGCGGTGACGGCGCGCTCCGGACGGGTGATCGTCCTTGACGCGGCGAAAGACGGGGAGGACCGTGGGGCTCTATGAGGGGCGAACCCAGTTGCCCGAAGTGTGGTGGCCGGGTCAGGGCTCCCGGCCTTTTTGCCGACTCCTGGCAGTGTGATGCGCACGGGACCGTGCATCCGCTGCAGCCCGTGATCCCGCCCAGCGTCGAGGCCCTCGGTGTCGTGGTGCACCGTGCCCGGGTGCCGGTGTGGATGCCGTGGCCGCTGCCGGTCGGATGGCTGTTCACCGGTGCCGGCTTCGCGGGCGACGACCGCAGCGGCGGGCGCGCGACCATGGTGGCCTGCTCGGGCCCCGGCCCCCTCGGCGGCATCGGGGAGCTGATCCTGGTCGCCGAGGAGCTCGGCGTCGGCCTCGGCGCGCGCTACGCCGGTATCGACGGCCCTGACCCAGGGCCCTACATGAGTGTTGAGAAACCGCCGCAGGCCAAGGTCCTCGCGGCCGGCCGGCCCACCCCGCTGTGGCATGTGGCCGGCGCCCCCGACGACCGCGCCGTCTTCGCGGGCGAGGCGCTCGGGCTGTGGCTGTGGGCGGTCGTGTGGCCCGAGCAGTCGGGGCTGCTGATGTACGACGAGCTGGTGCTGACGGACCTGCGGGACGCGGGGGCGGAGGTGGACCTGCTGCCCTGCGGGGCGCTGTCGCCGCGCATCCTGGAGCCGTAGCGCTCCGCCGGGCCGGGAAACGGGGCCGACGCCGGGCGGCTGGGCGGTGGGCGCTGCGCGGCTCGGCGGATGGGGCGCCTCGTAGGGGGTGCACCACGGTTGCGGGTGTGACAGGGCTGCTCGGGAACCCCGTTATCCTTGGGTGTCCCCTTCCGTGTCGTCACCGCCTGGAGTCGCGTAGTGCGCATCGACCTGCACGCCCACTCCAACGCTTCCGACGGCACGGACACCCCGGCCGAACTCGTCCGCAACGCGGCCGCCGCCGGTCTGGACGTCGTCGCGCTGACCGACCACGACACCACCCGCGGACACGCCGCGGCCGCCGCGGCCCTCCCCGAGGGGCTCACCCTCGTCGCCGGTGCCGAACTCTCCTGCCGCCTCGACGGCATCAGCATGCACCTGCTGGCCTACCTCTTCGACCCCGCCGAACCCGAGCTGCTCGCCGAGCGCGAGCTGATCCGGGACGACCGGGTGCCGCGGGCCCGGAGCATGGTCGCCAAGCTCCGGGAACTGGGCGTGCCGGTCACCTGGGAGCAGGTCGCGCGCATCGCGGGCGACGGCTCCGTGGGCCGGCCGCACATCGCCTCCGCCCTGGTCGAGCTGGGGGTCGTGGACACCGTCTCCGAGGCATTCGGCGGCGACTGGCTCGCCGACGGCGGCCGGGTCTACGTACCCCGGCACGAGACGGACCCCTTCGACGCGATCCGGCTGGTCAAGGCGGCGGGCGGCGTGACCGTCTTCGCGCACCCGGCCGCCGTCAAGCGGGGCCGCACCGTGCCGGAGGCGGTCATCGCGGAGCTGGCCACCGCCGGACTCGACGGCATCGAGGTGGACCACATGGACCACGAGCCGCCGACCAGGGCGCGGCTGCGGGGTCTCGCGGCCGAGCTGGGACTGCTCGTCACGGGGTCCAGCGACTACCACGGCAGCCGCAAGACCTGCGTCCTCGGGGAGTACACGACCGACCCCGAGGTGTACGGGGAGATCACCCGGCGGGCCACCGGGGCGTTCCCGGTGCCGGGAACCGGCGGAGCCTGATCGCCCGCCCCTCGGACACCGGATTCCCTCCCCACGCACCCGGCGCTGTCGGCCGTGTGCCCTGTTCCGCCCGGCGGAACGCCCTTCCCCAGCGGTGACCGCACTTCCCGCCGTGCCGCTCCCCCCACCCTCGCAAGGCCTCACTGAACCATGTTCGACCTCGCCGTCTTCGGCTCCCTCTTCCTCACCCTCTTCGTGATCATGGATCCCCCCGGGATCACCCCGATCTTCCTCGCGCTCACCGCGGGACGCCCCGCCAAGGTGCAGAAGCGCATGGCGTTCCAGGCCGTCTGCGTGGCGGGCGGGGTGATCGCGGTCTTCGGCCTGCTCGGTCATCAGATCCTGAACTACCTGCACGTCTCCGTGCCCGCGCTGATGATCGCGGGCGGGCTGCTGCTCCTGCTGATCGCCCTCGACCTGCTGACCGGCAAGACCGACGAGCCGAAGCAGACCAAGGACGTCAACGTCGCCCTCGTACCGCTCGGCATGCCGCTGCTCGCGGGCCCCGGTGCGATCGTGTCGGTGATCCTCGCCGTGCAGAAGGCGGACAGCGTCGCCACGCAGGTGTCCGTGTGGACCGCGATCCTCGCCATCCACGTCGTGCTGTGGGTGGTCATGCGGTACTCGCTGCTGATCATCCGCGTCATCAAGGACGGGGGCGTCGTGCTCGTGACCCGGCTCGCGGGCATGATGCTCTCGGCGATCGCCGTCCAGCAGATCATCAACGGCGTCACACAGGTCGTCCGGGGCGGTTGAGCGGCCTCCGGGGCGGTCGGCCGCCTCCGGTGCCGCGACGGCCCTCTCGTATACGCAAAGCCCCGTACGGCGTCGATGCCGTACGGGGCTTTGAAGTCTGAGACGTCCGGGACGTCCGAGAGGTGTCCGCGGGTTACGAGGCGGACGAATCGGCCGGGCGGATCCACAGGCGCTGCCCTATCGCGGCGGCCTGCTGAACGATCCGGTTGACGGAGGCGGCGTCAACGACGGTGCTGTCCACGGGCGTGCCGTTGACATCGTCGAGTCGCATGATTTCGAAGCGCATGGGCTTCTCCCTTCGTCTGGTCATCCTCCTGAGGAGAACTACTCGGTGCTGGCGTGCGAGCTGAATCAGTCCCCGCTTCCGTTCGTATTCAACGGTGTGCGTGTTACAAACATTCCCTACGCTAAGGAAATTTTTCGAGTCCCTAATTATCGCCTGGTAAGAAGTGTGGAGGAGACTGAACGGGACCAGTTGTGTTCGAAGCGTGACCGCCGGGAGAATGGGGGGTGATGAACGACGACCTCGCGGCGCTCGGCGCCCGCATCGACCGCACGAACGAGCTGCTTCAGCGCATGCTCGCCGAGGTGGCGAAGACGCCCTCGACCCACGCGATCTTCGTCGACGCCGGGTACCTGTACGCGGCCGGGGGACGGCTCGTCGCCGGGACCGAGGACCGCCGCTCCTTCGACCTCGACGCCGAGGGCCTCATCGAGGCACTCATCGACAAGGCCCGCACCATCTTCGCGGACAGCAGGCTGCTGCGGGTGTACTGGTACGACGGCGCGCGTCGCCGCATCCACACCGCGGAGCAGCAGTCGATCGCCGAACTCCCGGACGTCAAGGTGCGGTTGGGCAACCTGAACGCCAACAACCAGCAGAAGGGCGTCGACTCCCTCATCCGGTCCGACCTGGAGTCCCTGGCCCGGCACCGCGCCATCAGCGATGCCGCCCTGCTCGGGGGCGACGAGGACCTGGTGTCGGCGGTCGAGGCCGCGCAGGGGTACGGGGCGCGGGTCCACCTCTGGGGCATCGAGGCGCCCGAGGGCCGCAACCAGGCCGAGCCGCTGCTCTGGGAGGTCGACAGCCAGCGCACCTTCGACCTCGACTTCTTCAAGCCCTACGTGTCCCGTCGGACCGCCACCACGTACGACGCGAGCGCGGTGAGCCGGCCCACGCGAGAGGACGTGCGGTTCGTGGGCGCGCAGATCGCCGCGAAGTGGCTGGCCGCGCGGGGACGCGAGGCGCTGGTGGACCTGCTGCCGGGTCATCCGTATCTGCCCGGCTCGGTGGACCAGGACCTGCTGGTCGAGGCGGAGGGGCTGCTCCAGTACTCCCTGCGGGGGCAGGCGGATCTGCGCCGGTCCCTCCGGGACGGCTTCTGGGAGCATCTGCAGGCGCAGTACTGACCGGTCCCCGGTCTCCGCCCTCGGGTGCCGTCCCCCGTCCGGTTTCCCCGTCCGGTCTCCGCCGCGCGGTTCGTCCGACACGGGCCACAGGGCACGGGTCACGGGTCACGAGGCACGAGGCACGAGGCACGAGCCACGGTTCACGCGGTGGCGGCGGTGTCCCAGAAGTCGGCGAGGGCGCGGGCGGTCGGCAGGGGCTGGTCCGTGTTGGGGGAGTGCTCGGCACCCCGCACGACCGTGCGCCGGGCGTCGAGACGTACGGCCATGTCGTCCAGCAGCTCCACCGGCCAGGTGTCGTCCTGCGAGCCCGACAGGACGTGCTTCGGCAGCCGCACGGCGGCCAGCTCGGCGACGCGGTCGGGCTCGGTGCACAGCTGCCGGCCCGTCGCGATCAGCTGGGCGGGACGGGTGGCCAGCCAGCGGCGCCGCAGGTCGTCACGGTCGTCCAGCCCCGCGTCGAGCTCTCCGGTCTCGGTCTCCTCCGGCGGCTCCATCGCCCGGATCGCGTCCCACACCTGGCCCATGTCCATCACGGCGAGCGCGTCCCGGAGCAGCTTGACGCGCTGCTGCTGGGAGACGGAGATCTGGGCGGGGCCCGACGCCATCAGGGTGAGCGAGGCGAAGGGGGCCGGGTCGAGAAGGACTGCGGCCCGGGAGACCTGTCCGCCGAGGGAGTGCCCGACGAGGTGCACGGGCACCGCGAGGGCCGCCGCCTGTGCGAGTACGTCACGCGCCAACTCCTCCTGCGCGTAAGCCGTTTCGTCGTGCTCGGGCCCCTCGCTCTCGAACTGTCCACGTCCGTCGACGGCGACGGTCCGGTACCCGCGCGCCGCCAAGGGTTCGTGCAGCGCGATGAAGTCCTCCTTGCTCCCGGTGAAACCCGGCAGGAGCAAGGCGGTTCCCCGTACGGCGGTTCCGGCGTCGATCACCGCGAACTCGCCGCGCGCGGTGCTCAGCCGGTAGGCGCGCGCTCCGGCAGGCGGGACGAAGGAGGGGGGACGGCTCATGGCTCCGAGGCTATCGGGCGGCGCCTCGTGACCCACTGTCCGGGGCGTCTGTTCGGGTCGTCCGGGCACCTGCCCACGGCGCCGGGCGGGTGAGGTGCGGGAACACCGACGGCCCGGCCCCCCGAAAGCGGGGGACCGGGCCATCGGACTGCGGATCAGCTCTCCGCGGGCTCCGCGACAGCGGCGGCCTTGCGGGTGCGGCGGCGAGGCTTGGCCTCGTCCGTCTCCGGGGCCACCGCGGCCTCCGCGGTCTTGCGGGTGCGGCGGCGCGGCCCCGCCTCCGGCTCCTCGGCGGCGGCCGTCTGCGCGGGGATGGTCGCCTCGACGGCCGGTGTGGCGGCCTTGCGGGTGCGGCGCCGGGGCGTGACGGGTGCCTCGGCGGTGTCCGCGGTCGCCTCGGTGGCCACCTCGGGCGTGGCCTTGGTGGTCGCCTTGGCGCGCGTACGGCGCGGCTTCGGCTCCGTGGCCTCGACGGCCTCGGCGACCTGGGCGGGCGCCTCGGTCGTGGCCACCGCGGCCTTGCGGGTGCGGCGCGGCTTGGCGGCCGGCGCCTCCGCGACACCCTCGGCGGTGTCGACCGCGGCCTCGGCGGCCTTGCGGGTGCGGCGGCGCGGTGCCGCCTCCTCGACGGCGGCCGTCAGGGGCGCGCCGTCCGCCTCGACGGTCTCCGCGACGGCCTTGCGGGTGCGGCGACGGGGCTTGGCCTCCGCGGCCTCCGCGGTGTCAACGGCACTTTCCGCGGCGGGAGTTGCCGCGGTCGTGGCCTTGGCGCGGGTGCGGCGCGGCTTGGTCTCGGTGACCTCCGGAGTGACCTCGACCGTGTCGAGGACGGCCTCCGCGGCCTCCGCGGCCTTACGGGTGCGGCGGCGCGGCTTGGCGGCCGGAGCCTCCGCGACCGTCTCGGCGGGCGGCGCGGCGACGGTCTCGGCGACCGCGACGGGCTCCGCGACGACAGTGACGGTCTCGGCCGGGGCCTGTGCCGTCCTGCGGGTGCGGCGGCGCGACTTGGTGGCCGTGGCGTCCGTGCCCTCGACCGTCGTGACCACGGTCTCCGCGGCCTCGGGTGCGGCCGAAGGCTCGACGGCCTCGGTGGCCGTGGCGGTCGCCAACGGCTCCGACGCACCGGCGCGCGTACGGCGACGGCGGCGCGGCGTACGGGGCTCGGTGGCCTCCGTGGCGGCGGGCTCGGCCGGAGTCTGCGGCGCCGATGCCGTCGGCGCGCCGGCGGTCTCGTCCAGCGATGTGCCGTTGCGCGTACGGCGGCGACGGCGCGGGGTGCGGTCCGGACGCTCCCGCTCCCGCTCCACGGCAGGCGCCGCCGCGCGGCCACCGCGGCCGCGAGGACCGCGGCCACCGGTCTCGCCGAGGTCCTCGACGGCCTCCGCCGAGAGCCCGGCGCGGGTGCGCTCGGAACGCGGCAGGACACCCTTGGTGCCGGCCGGGATGCTGAGTTCCTCGAACAGGTGCGGGGACGTGGAGTACGTCTCCGGCGGGTTGTTGAAGCCGAGGTCCAGCGCCTTGTTGATGAGCTGCCAGCGCGGGATGTCGTCCCAGTCGACGAGGGTGATCGCGATGCCCTTGGCACCCGCGCGGCCGGTCCGGCCGATGCGGTGCAGGTACGTCTTCTCGTCCTCGGGGGACTGGTAGTTGATGACGTGGGTGACGCCCTCGACGTCGATGCCGCGGGCGGCGACGTCGGTGCAGACGAGGACGTCGACCTTGCCGTTGCGGAAGGCGCGCAGCGCCTGCTCGCGGGCGCCCTGGCCCAGGTCGCCGTGGACCGCGCCGGAGGCGAAGCCGCGCTGCTGGAGCTGGTCGGCGAGGTCGGCCGCCGTCCGCTTGGTGCGGCAGAAGACCATCGCGAGCCCGCGGCCGTCGGCCTGCAGTATGCGTGCGACCAGCTCGGGCTTGTCCATGTTGTGCGCGCGGTAGATGAACTGCGCGGTGTTGCGGACCGTCGCACCCGAGTCGTCCGGCTCGGAGGCGCGGATGTGCGTGGGCTGCGACATGTAGCGGCGCGCGAGGCCGATGACCGCGCCCGGCATGGTCGCCGAGAACAGCATGGTCTGGCGGCGGGCCGGCAGCATGTTCATGATCTTCTCGACGTCGGGCAGGAAGCCCAGGTCGAGCATCTCGTCGGCCTCGTCGAGGACGAGGGCCCTGATGTGCTTGAGGTCGAGCTTCTTCTGGCCCGCGAGGTCCAGCAGCCGGCCCGGGGTGCCGACGATGACGTCGACGCCCTTCTTGAGGGCCTCCACCTGGGGTTCGTACGCCCGGCCGCCGTAGATGGCGAGCACGCGGACGTTGCGGACCTTGCCCGCGGTCAGCAGGTCGTTCGTCACCTGGGTGCACAGTTCGCGCGTCGGGACGACGACGAGGGCCTGCGGCGCGTCGGTCAGCTGCTCGGGCCGGGCGCGGCCCGCCTCGACGTCGGCGGGAACGGTGACACGCTCCAGGAGCGGGAGGCCGAAGCCCAGCGTCTTGCCGGTGCCGGTCTTGGCCTGGCCGATGACGTCGCTGCCCGAGAGGGCGACGGGGAGCGTCATCTCCTGGATGGGGAAGGGGTTGATGATGCCGACGGCCTCAAGGGCTTCGGCCGTCTCGGGAAGGATTCCGAGCTCTCGGAAAGTCGTAGTCAGGGTGCTGCCTCTTCTGTGTACGCGGTACGAGGCGAGCGCGGGGGTCGTGACGGGACCGTGCCGGGGACGTCGGCCGCTCTGTGACGGGCGGGCCGAGTGGCATGGGACCACTGCCGACGCTCGAGCTCTCGTGCCGCTGAGGGTTCCCTCCGGATGCCGTACGCGATGTGCCGTACCGGTGAGGAGGGCTGTCGGGTCGGAGCCGATCGGGCCACCGACCGGGCATCCTCATTCGTGCGGCCCGTCGAATACTCGCCGGGCGCATTACCACCATACCCCGGAATCGCGCATATGCGATGGCCGATCTGGTCACGTAGTCGTCGTCACACTGGATGAGCAGGGACTTCCCTGCCGCGGCGCGCGGGCTATTGTGCGCTTCATGACGACGCCTGACAACGCCGCTGACACGTCCGCCGAGACACCCGGCACCACCACTCCCGCGGCCACCGGAGTCGCCGCGCGGAACTGGGACACGGCGTCCGCCGACCCCCAGTACCGCGCCGCGGTCGTGGACCTGCTCGGAGCGCTCGCGTACGGCGAGCTGGCGGCGTTCGAGCGGCTCGCCGAGGACGCCAAGCTGGCGCCGACGCTGAGCGACAAGGCGGAGCTGGCCAAGATGGCGTCGGCCGAGTTCCACCACTTCGAGCGGCTGCGGGACCGGCTCTCCGGGATCGGCGAGGAGCCGACCGGGGCGATGGAGCCGTTCGTCGCCGCGTACGACGGTTTCCACAAGCAGACCGCGCCCTCGGACTGGCTGGAGGGGCTCGTCAAGGCCTACGTCGGCGACTCGATCGCCAGTGACTTCTACCGGGAGGTCGCCGCGCGGCTGGACGAGGACACGCGCGGTCTCGTCCTCGGCGTCCTGGACGACACCGGGCACGCGAGTTTCGCCGTGGAGAAGGTCCGCGGCGCGATCGACGCGGACCCGCGGGTGGGCGGCCGGCTCGCGCTGTGGGCGCGGCGGCTGATGGGCGAGGCGCTCTCCCAGTCGCAGCGGGTGGTCGCGGACCGCGACGCGCTGTCGACGATGCTCGTGGGCGGCGTGGCGGACGGCTTCGACCTCGCGGAGGTCGGCCGGATGTTCTCGCGGATCACCGAGGCCCACACGAAGCGGATGGCGGCGCTGGGCCTGGCGGCCTAGGGTCCGCGCGCCGCGGCGGGGCGAACGCTGCCCGCCGCAACACGCCCTAGGTCCTGTTCGACCGGGCCTGGACCCGGTCCTTACGGGATGCGCCGTCGCCCGGTGTGGTCACGCCGTCGCCGAGCGGCGGCGAAATCTTTCCGCCGGGCGCAGCAGCAGCGAGAGCAGCGCGGCGGAGACGATCGCGGCACCGCAGAGGATCACCGGGTAGTACCCGGAGCCCAGCGCGGTGTGGGTGAGGAAGGCTCCGAACAGCCCTCCCGCGACGCCGGTCGACAGGACCAGGCTGCGCGCGGGCAGGCGGTGCGGCAGGCGGCGCGAGGCGGCCCAGGACAGGGCCAGACCGAGCACAGCGGCGCCGAGCGCTTCCAAGAACATGGTGGGGGTCCCTCCCGCACGGGCCGTGCAAATCGGTCGTAGCCGGTCTACCCGTGAGGTGCGGAACGCAACCCTCCCCTGTGGCCGATCTGTGCTCCGACCGTGGCTCCGGGAGGGAGCCGCCCAGGGTGCGGGGGCGGGATCCAGGCCGTCGTGCCGGACGGGTTTTGGCGGGTGCGCGGAGGGGCCCGGTGACAGCGTCACCGGGCCCCTCCGCGTGGCTGACTACAGCGCGCTGAATCCCACCTTGCGCTGCGTGGGCTCACCGAGCTCCACGTAGGCGAGGCGGTCGGCCGGAACCAGGACCTTGCGCCCGTGGTCGTCCACGAGGCTCAGCAGCTGCGACTTGCCGGCCAGCGCCTCGGACACCGCGCGCTCGACCTCTTCCGGGGTCTGACCGCTCTCCAGAACGATCTCGCGGGGCGCGTGCTGCACGCCGATCTTGACCTCCACGGCTTTGTCCCTCCGACGGTCAGTCATGTGCGCGTTCATCCGCGCCGTACGCAGCACACATTAGCCCGGTGAGGGGACGTACACGTTCCGCCCGAGAACGCCAGGAGCGAACAGCGGGCGGGAACAAAGTGGCGGTCAGCGGTGGTCAGCGGTGGTCGGTGGTGTGCAGGGGGAAGCCCGCGATGCCCCGCCACGCCAGCGAGGTCAGCAGCTGGACCGCCTGGTCGCGCGGCACGCTGCGGTCGCTGTGCAGCCAGGAACGGGCCACCACCTGGGCCAGACCGCCCAGACCGGAGGCGAGGAGCATCGATTCGGCGCGCGAGAGACCGGTGTCCTCGGCGATGACGTCGCAGATGGCCTCCGCGCACTCGTGCGTGACCTTGTCCACGCGCTCGCGGACCGCCGGCTCGTTCGTCAGGTCGGACTCGAACACCAGTCGGAATGCGCCGCCGTCGTCCTCGACGTACGCGAAGTACGCGTCCATGGTGGCGCGGACGCGCAGCGAGTTGTCCGTGGTGGACGCGAGCGCCGTCCGTACCGCCTGCAGCAGGGACTCGCAGTGCTGGTCCAGCAGGGCGAGATACAGGTCCAGCTTGCCCGGGAAGTGCTGGTAGAGGACCGGCTTGCTGACGCCCGCGCGCTCGGCGATGTCGTCCATGGCGGCCGAGTGATACCCCTGAGCAACGAACACTTCCTGGGCGGCGCCGAGGAGCTGGTTGCGTCGGGCACGGCGCGGCAGGCGAGTGCCCCGCGGGCGCGCCGCCTCTGTCTGCTCGATGGCTGTCACGCCGCCTCCCAAAATTGTCCACTTGCGGTGTGCGCCGCGCCGCCATCGTACTTTTCGGTAACCCTGGTGTGCGCGGTGAGGGCGCAGAATTTCACGGACCGGACGCGGGCGATAACGGCACAGAGCATGTTCAACGCGGGCAGGGCGGGCGTCCTGGTGCCCGGACCGCCCCGGTCGCCCGGTCGGCCACGGCCGTTCGCGCGACCGGTCCGTCCTGTCCTCCGCCGGGTCCGCGCGGCCCGGTCTAGCGGTACTCGTCCTCGTTGAGCTCCACGACTCTGGCCTGCTCGGCGAGGTCGGCCTCGTTGGCGTTGAGGGGGTCGCCCGCGGCCCGCAGGCCGTCGTCCTGCGGTGTCAGGTCCGCGTGCTGTTCGGCGGCGTCGGCCTCCGGGGCCTCCGGGTCGAGGTCCGGGCTCTCGTCAACTGCGGTGAAGGTCTCGGGGTCCGTGGGGTCGACTGTCATGGTTCCTCTTCCCGAGTGGTGCGAGTGCGCTCCTGTGTGTCTGCGAGTGCCCTCGTCTGAAGCCTAGGAGACACCCGATCCAGACGCTATGCGATTCGCGCACCATCTGTGACGGCGAACACATGAACCACCGCGTGATCGTCTCGTAACATTGCCGCATGTCTTCGACCGAGCTGCCCTCCGTGCTGGCCGCCACCGTCACGCCGAGGGTCGGGACCGTCCGGGTCGCGGAGGGGGAACGGCTGAGATCGGTCGGTCTGCCCGGGATCACGCTGACCGTGCGTTCCCGGCCACCCGCCCGCGAGGGGCTGCCACCGGCGCTGTACGTGCACGGGCTGGGCGGTTCCTCGCAGAACTGGTCGGCCCTGATGGTGCTGCTCGACGGGCTCGTCGACAGCGAGGCCATCGACCTGCCGGGCTTCGGGGACTCGCCGCCACCGGACGACGGGGACTACGGCGTCACCGGGCACGCGCGCGCGGTCATCCGCTACCTGGACGCCGCCGAGCGTGGTCCTGTGCACCTGTTCGGCAACTCGCTGGGCGGTGCCGTCGCCACCCGGGTCGCGGCCGTGCGGCCCGACCTCGTGCGGACGCTCACGCTCGTTTCCCCCGCGCTCCCGGAGATCCGCGTGCAGCGCACCGCGTGGCCGACCGCACTGCTCGCGGTGCCCGGGGTGGCGGGGCTGTTCACCCGCCTCACCAAGGACTGGAACGCCGAACAGCGCGTCCGCGGGGTCACGGCGCTCTGTTACGGGGATCCCGGCAAGGTGTCGCCCGAGGGCTTCCGTGACGCGGTCGAGGAGATGGAGCGGCGGCTCGCGCTGCCCTACTTCTGGGACGCCATGACGCGCTCGGCGCGCGGGATCGTGAACGCGTACACGCTGGGCGGCCAGCACGGACTGTGGCGGCAGGCGGAGCGGGTGCTCGCGCCCACGCTGCTCGTCTACGGCGGCCGTGACCAGCTGGTCGGCTACCGCATGGCACGGCGCGCCGCGCGCGCCTTCCGTGACGGCCGGCTGCTGTCCCTGCCGGACGCGGGGCATGTCGCGATGATGGAGTACCCGGAGACGGTGGCCATGGCCTTCCGTGAACTCCTCGGGGAATACGCCGAGTCGGCCTCGTCGGCCGTCACCGGTGCGGGGAGCTGAGGCGGGGCGTGGGACGTCACAGTCGCCGGGGGCGGGCGGAGAAGAGCGACACGGGGGAGAAGCCGGCGGCGTCGGCACCCGGTGCGGTGCCGCGTGCGGCGCAGAGGCCGGCAGGCGCGCCGCGGGAGACCCCGCGCGGTGCCCTGGGCCCCCGGCCGCCGCGCCCTCCGGCGGGCGGGACACCGGCCGCGGGGGCGCCCCGCGGGACGGACGGGACCCCGGCGCACGGGGTGCCGCGCTTCCAGGACCGCTTCCAGGACGGGACCCCGGCCCAGGGCATTCCCCGGCAGTCCGACGGGACACCGGCCCATGGGGTGCCGCGTCTCCCCGACGGGACGCCCGCACACGGCATCCCGCGGGCGGCCGACGGGACGCCCGCGCGCGGTGTCCCGCGGATGGCGGGGGGCCCTGCGGCCCGGGGGCAGGGCCAGGCGCGTGGCGGCCACCCCGAGCAGCGGGAGACCGGGGGCGGCTGGGGCGAGTTCAGGGGCGGTCCGCCGAGCGGAGCCGCGTACGGCGGCCCCGGGACGACACCCCGGGCCGCGCCCGCCGGCCAGTCCGGGCCCGCGGTGCCGGGCGGACCTCGCGTGCCCGGCCAACGCCAGGAGACCGGCACGGCGCCAGGGACCGGGACAGGGGCCGGGTTCGGGTCCGGGTCCGGGCATGGGCCTCGGCAGGCCTACGTGGACGCCTTCGACGAGGGCGGCACCGGGGACGTCGACCTCTTCGCGCCCCGGCGGACCACCGCGCTCCGCAGCGCCCCCCACGGCCCCGCCACCGGCTGGGACACCCCCGTCACCGACTGGGATCCGCAGGTCGTCGAGGAGTCGGCGCCGCAGCCCGAGGAGGAGGGCAGGTCCAAGGGCGGCAAGGGAAGGACGTTCACCGGCATCGCCGCGGCCGCCGTCACCACCGTGCTCGCCGTCGTGGTCGCCGGACAGGTGGCCACGGGACGCGACGGCGGCGGCACCCACACGCAGGCCGCCGCCGGTGCGGGCCGGGGCGCCCTCGACCCCGCCTCACGCGGCGACGGCCGGGCCACCGCGTCCGCCACACCGGGCGTGCTGCCCGTGAAGGCACTGACGTACGACGAGAAGATGGGGGTGACGTACCCGCTCGGCCCCAAGCTCAAGGCGTCGGGCAGGTTCGACACCGTCGCCGGGTTCGACAAGGCCCCCGGCACGGGCCGGAAGTACACCTATCGAGTGGATGTGGAACAGGGTCTGGGACTTGACGGTGTGCTCTTCGCGCAGGCCGTGCAGAAGACCCTGAACGACCGCAGGAGCTGGGCCCACAACCGCGCCCGCACCTTCGAGCGGATCTCCTCCGGCAGGCCCGACTTCGTGATCACGCTGGCCAGTCCGGGCACCACCGCCGACTGGTGCGCCAAGTCCGGCCTGGACACGACCGAGGACAACGTGTCCTGCGACTCGGCCTCCACCGAACGCGTCATGATCAACGCGTACCGCTGGGCCCAGGGCTCCAGGACGTACGGCGCCGCGATCCACCCCTACCGGCAGATGCTCATCAACCACGAGGTCGGGCACCGGCTCGGGTACGGGCACGTCAGCTGCGAGAAGGACGGCGCGCTCGCTCCGGTCATGCAGCAGCAGACCAAGTTCCTCGACCATGACGGGATTCACTGCCTGGCCAACCCCTGGCCTTATCCGGGCAGTTGACCCAAAGAAGACAGGAGTCACGTCCGTCACGGACTGGACCACGTTGACATGCTCCGAAAGTTCGTTCATATTTCTGCGCATGTGGTCCAGTCCTGCCGTCCGTCGCGCCGCCATCGAGCTGGCGCTGATCGGCGTGACCGCGCTCTGCGTGGCCGACATCCACTGTCGCTGACGTCCGCCCCCGGCGTGCTCGTCGCGATTCCGTTTCCTCCGTGACCGTAATGGTCCGTGACCTTTCGGCGACCTGACGCCGGGGCAGACGTCTGTTCACTTTCGTCTCACTCCTCGTCAATCTGTCTCATCATTCGAGAGGTCGTCTTCCGATGCGTCAACCGTCCGTGAACAGAGCCCGCGTGGCCACCGTTTCGCTTGCCCTGGTCGTGGCAGCGGGCGCCGCCGCCTGCGGGCCCAAGGACAACGATGCCAAGGGCGCCGGTGGCGACTCCAAGCCGCGGAAGGGGGGCACGCTCACCGTCCTCAACGCCAACCCGCAGGAGGACTTCGACCCGGCACGCCTCTACACCTCCGGCGGCGGCAACGTCCCCTCCCTCGTCTTCCGCACGCTCACCACACGCAACCGCGAGAACGGGGCCGCCGGTGCCAAGGTCGTCCCCGACCTCGCCACCGACACCGGCCGCCCGAACAAGGACGCGACCGTGTGGACGTACACCCTGAAGAAGGGCCTCAAGTACGAGGACGGCACGCCGATCACCTCCGCCGACATCAAGTACGGCATCGAGCGCTCCTTCGCGGCCGAACTCTCCGGCGGCGCGCCCTACCTGAGGGACTGGCTGATCGGCGGCGCCGACTACCAGGGCCCCTACAAGGACAAGAAGGGCCTCGACTCGATCGAGACCCCGGACGACCTGACCCTCGTCTTCCATCTCAACAAGCCCGAGGGCGAGTTCCCCTACCTCGCCACCCAGACGCAGTTCACGCCCGTCCCGAAGGCCAAGGACAACGGCACCAAGTACGAGGAGCACCCGATCTCCTCGGGCCCCTACAAGGTCGTCAAGAACGAGAACGACGGCGAGCGGCTGATCCTGGAGCGCAACACGCACTGGTCCGCGTCGACCGACGACGAACGCAAGGCCTACCCCGACAGGATCGACGTACGGTCCGGCCTGGACTCGTCCGTCATCAACCAGCGGCTGTCGTCCTCCCAGGGCGCGGACGCCGCCGCCGTCACCACCGACACCAACCTCGGCCCGGCCGAACTCGCCAAGGTCACCGGCGACAAGGAACTCGCCTCGCGCGTCGGCACCGGACACTTCGGCTACACCAACTACATCGCCTTCAACCCGAAGGTGAAGCCGTTCGACGACCCGAAGGTACGACAGGCGATCTCGTACGCCATCGACCGCACATCGGTGATCAACGCGGCCGGCGGCTCCTCCCTCGCCGAGGCGGCCACCACCTACCTGCCGAACCAGAAGTCCTTCGGCTACACGCCCTACGACCACTTCCCGGCGGGCGCGTCCGGCAACCCGGCCAAGGCCAAGGAGCTCCTGAAGGAAGCCGGCCACCAGAACGGCCTCACCGTCACCCTCACGCACTCCAACGACAAGGACTTCGAGACCAGTCCGGAGATCGCCACCGCCATCCAGGACGCCCTGAAGAAGGCCGGCATCACCGTCAAGCTCCAGGGCCTCGAGTCCAACGACTACAAGGACAAGATCCACGGCGCCAAGTCCGAGCCCGGCTTCTTCCTCGCCCACTGGGGTGCCGACTGGCCCTCCGGCGGCCCCTTCCTCGCCCCGATCTTCGACGGCCGCCAGATCGTCAAGGACGGCGCCAACTTCAACACCGGCTTCCTCGACGACAAGGCCGTCAACGACGAGGTCGACGCGATCAACAAGCTGACCGACCTCGACGAGGCCGCGCAGCGCTGGGGCGCGCTCGACAAGAAGATCGGCGAACAGGCCCTGACCGTGCCGCTGTTCCACCCGGTGTACAAGCGCCTCTACGGCAAGGCCGTCAAGGACATCGTGATCAGCGACTGGACCGGCGTGCTGGACATCTCCCAGGTCGCGGTGAAGTAGCACCATGAGCGAGGCAATCGTCGCCTCCCAGGCCCCCGGGACGGACATGTCCGTCCCGGGGGCCTCCGGGGCCCGTCAGTTCTGGCGGCGGCTGCGCACCCAGCGCGCCGCCCTCGTCGCCGCGGCCGTCGTCGCGCTGCTCCTCCTGGTCGCACTCGCCGCACCGCTGTTCACGGCGATCGAGGGCCAGGACCCGACCACCTACCACCCCTCGCTCGTCGACTCCGCGCGCGGCGGCGTACCGCTCGGATCACTCGGCGGTGTCAGCGGCGACCACTGGCTCGGCGTCGAACCGCAGACGGGCCGCGATCTCTTCGCCCGCCTCGTCTACGGGGCCCGGGTCTCCCTCGGTGTCGCGTTCGCGGCCACCCTCGTGCAGGTCCTCATCGGCGTCGTCGTCGGTGTCGCGGCCGGCCTCGGCAACCGATGGGTCGACCAACTGCTGAGCCGCGTCACCGACATCATCATCGCGATGCCCCTCATGATCATGTCCCTCGCGCTGCTCGCGATCGTGCCCAGCGGCTTCCCGCGTCCCGTCCTGGTCGCCCTCATCATCGGCCTGGTGGCCTGGGGCTCGACCGCGAAGATCGTGCGCGCCCACACCCTGACCCTCAAGGAGCTCGACCACGTCGCGGCGGCCCGGCTCAGCGGCTGGGGCCCCTGGCGCGTCGCCCGCCGCGAACTCCTGCCCGCGCTGGCAGCGCCCGTCATCACGTACGCCGCCCTCCTCGTCCCCCTGAACATCACCGTCGAGGCGGCGCTCAGCTTCCTCGGCGTCGGCGTGAAACCGCCGACCCCCTCGTGGGGCCAGATGCTGACCGCGGCCGACGTCTGGTACCAGGCGGCGCCGCAGTACCTGCTGCTGCCGGCGGGCTCGCTGTTCCTCACCGTGCTCTCGCTGACCGTCCTCGGCGACGGCGTGCGCACGGCCCTCGACCCGCGCGCCGCCTCGCGGCTGCGCATCGGCACGGGACGCAAGCGGGAGGCCAGGGCATGAGCAACCTGCCCGGGGCCGGCGGATTCACCGGATTCGCCGTACGGCGCCTGGTCGGCGCCGTCGTCACCCTGCTCGCGATCTCCGTGATCATCTACCTCGTCTTCTACGTCGCTCCCGGCGACGTCGCCCAGATCACCTGCGGCCCGCGCTGCTCACCCGCCCAGGTGCACCAGGTCTCCGAGCAGTTGAAGCTCGGCGACCCGCTGTACCTGCGCTACTGGCACTTCCTGCAGGGCATCGTCGTCGGACACGACTACTCGACGGGCACCTCCGTCCAGCACTGCGGCGCCCCCTGCCTCGGCCTCTCGTACCAGAGCGATCAGCAGGTCACCCAGCTGATCTGGACGAAACTGCCGGTCACCCTCTCGCTCGTGCTCGGCGCGATGGTGCTGTGGCTGGTCCTCGGCGTCGGCACCGGCGTGCTCTCCGCGTGGCGCCGCGGCCGGATCACCGAGCGCGTGCTGACCGGCATCACCCTCGCCGGCACCGCCACACCCGTCTTCGTCATCGGCCTGGTGCTGATGATCGTCGTCTGCGGACAGCTGCAGTGGCTGCCCTTCCCGCAGTACGTTCCCTTCACCGAGGACCCCGAGCAGTGGGCGTGGAACCTGCTGCTCCCCTGGCTGGCGTTCGCCCTGATCGAGGCCGCCAAGTACGCCCGGCTGACCCGCGCCTCGATGCTGGAGACGCTCGCCGAGGACCATGTCCGCACCTTCCGCGCCTACGGCGTGGGGGAACGCTCGATCATCGGCAGGCACGCCCTGCGCGGTGCGATCGCGCCGGTCATCGCGCTGAACGCCAACGACGTCGGCTCGGCGATCGGCGGCGCCGTGCTCACCGAGACGATGTTCGGACTGCCCGGACTCGGACGTGAACTCGTCCACGCGGTGCAGGTCGTCGACCTGCCGGTGGTCGTCGGGATGGTGCTGGTCACCGGTTTCTTCGTGGTCCTGGCCAACGCCGTCGCGGACGTCCTGTACGCGATGGCCGACCGACGGGTGGTGCTGACGTGAGTCTCGTGAAGACCGACGAATCCCTGGACGGCGGGCCGCACGACACCGACGACACGCTCGTGGACGTCCGCGACCTCGTCGTCGGGTTCGGGGACCTGCGTGCCGTCGACGGGCTCTCCTTCACCCTCAAGAAGGGCGCCGCGCTCGGACTGGTCGGCGAGTCCGGCTCCGGCAAGTCCACCGTGGCGTCCGCGCTGCTGGCGCTGCACCGGGGCACCGGAGCGCGCGTCGGCGGTGCGGTGCGGGTGGCCGGCGTGGACGTACAGGCCGCCTCCGACGACGAACTGCGGCGGCTGCGGGGCGGGAAGGCCGCGATGGTCTTCCAGGATCCGTTGTCGTCCCTCGACCCTTACTACGCGGTCGGCGACCAGATCGCCGAGGTGTACCGGGTCCACGTCAAGGCGTCCCGGCGCGCCGCACGCGCACGTGCCGTCGAGGTGCTCGACCGTGTCGGCATCGCGGACGCCGCCCGGCGCGCGCGCTCGCGCCCGCACGAGTTCAGCGGCGGCATGCGGCAGCGCGCACTGATCGCGATGGCGCTGGCCTGCGCGCCGGACCTGCTGATCGCCGACGAGCCGACCACGGCCCTCGACGTGACCGTCCAGGCCCAGATCCTCGACCTGCTGCACACCCTGCGGGAGGAGACCGGGATGGGGCTGCTGCTGGTCACCCACGACGTGGGTGTGGCCGCCGAGAGCGTCGACGACGTGCTCGTCATGCGGCACGGGAGGGCGGTCGAGCACGGGCCGGTCGCGGCGGTCCTCGGGGCGCCGCGAGAGGCGTACACGCGCGAGTTGCTGGGTGCCGTTCCGCGTGTGGACGTTCCGCGCGCAAAGGTTCCGGGTGCGGGCGTTTTGGGTGCGGGCGTACCGGGTGTGGACGCGCCGCGCGTTCGGGCCGGGGTGGCCGTGCCGGCTCCTGCCGAGAGGGGCGGGGGCGGGGCGGACGGTCGTGGTGCTTCGGACGGCGGTGCGTCGGGCGCCGGCGGGTCGGACGGCGGTGCGTCGGACGGCGGTGCGTCGGGCGCTGGTGGGTCGGACGACGGCGTGTCGATGGCGCGCGTGTCGGATGGTGGCGTGCCGGAGGACCGGGCGTCGGTCGCCGGTGCGGCGGTCGATGGCGCGTCCGGTGGTGCGTCCGATGGCGGGGCGGTCGGCGAGGTCGTGCTCGAAGCGGTGGACCTGCGGCGCGAATTCGGCCGCGGCAAGCGGCGGTTCACCGCCGTGGACGGGGTGTCGCTCACGGTCCGGCGCGGGGAGACGCTCGGCGTCGTAGGCGAGAGCGGCAGCGGCAAGACCACGCTGGGGCGGATGCTGGTCGGACTGCTGGAGCCGACCGCCGGGTCGGTCCGCTACGAGGGCCGGGCGCGGTCCGGCGTCCGTCCCACCGTCCAGATGGTCTTCCAGGATCCCGTCTCCTCCCTCAACCCCCGCCGCAGCGTGGGCGAGTCGATCGCCGACCCTCTCCGGGCCCGCGGCGAACGGGACGAGACGCGCATCCGGGGGCGCGTACGGGAGCTCCTGGAGCGCGTAGGGCTCGAAGCGGCGCACTACGACCGCTACCCGCACGAGTTCAGCGGTGGACAGCGCCAGCGGGTCGGCATCGCGCGGGCGCTCGCCGCCGACCCGCGCGTCATCGTCTGCGACGAACCGGTCTCCGCGCTCGACGTCACGACACAGGCCCAGGTGGTCGCCCTGCTCGCCGAACTGCAGCGCGAACTCGGTCTCGCGCTGGTCTTCGTGGCGCACGACCTGGCCGTGGTACGCCAGGTCAGCGACCGGGTCGCGGTGATGAGAGGCGGCCGGATCGTCGAACACGGCCTCGCCGACGAGGTGTACGGGTCCCCGCAGGACCCGTACACGAAGCAGCTGCTGGCCGCCGTACCGGCACTCGATCCGGAGGTCGCGGCGGAGCGGCGCAGGGCCCGCGGACAACTGGCCACCGTGTGACGGGGCGTCATCGCGTGATCCCCTAGCGCGACAGAACGCGACCTGCGCGGGAAAGTTACGCCCGTTCACCCCTTTTGGTGGCGCGATGGACAACCGTCCGTCGCGCCACCGCCATGTCCGCATACGTTCTTCCCGCTGCGAGCCGCCGGGTCAACGGCGGCTCCCCATATGGGAGATCGGGGGTGCACTCGTGCGCATCGGACTGCTTACGGAGGGTGGCTATCCGTATGTGAGCGGTGACGCCAAGCTCTGGTGCGACCGGCTCGTGCGCGGGCTCGGGCAGCACGAGTTCGACATCTACGCGCTCAGCCGCAGCCGACAGCAGGAGGACGAGGGCTGGGTCCAACTGCCGCCCCAGATCAACCGCGTACGGACGGCTCCGCTGTGGACGGCCGAGGACGACGGAGCGGTGTACGGGCGCAGGGTGCACGGCCGCCGGGTGCGACGACGGTACGCCGAGTGCTTCGGGGAGCTGGCGGCGGCCGTGTGCGCGGGCCCGGGAAGCCTGGACGGCCCTGGGGAGGCCGGCGCGTCCGGTGGGGCGGGGGTTGCCGGCGGCGCGGGGGCGGCCGGGGGCCTCGGTGCCGCGGGGGGAGCGGCCGTCGGGAGTGGGCCGGGCGTGGCGGGTGGACCGGGCGTGGCGGGTGGACCGGGCGTGGCGGGTCGACCGGGCGTGGCGGGTGGGCCGGGTGCCGGGGGTGCTGCGGGGGTTCTCGCGGGCTCGGGGGTTTCCTTCGGCCTTGAGGCGGACCGTTTCGCCACCGCGTTGTACGGGCTCGCGGAACTCGCCCGTGACGAGGGCGGCCTGGCCGGCGCACTGCGCTCCGAGGGCGCCGTACGCGCATGGGAACGCGCCTGCCGCGCGCCGGGCGCACTGCGCGCCGCGCGCACCGCCCGCGTGTCCGACCTGCTCGCCGTCGCCACCCACGTCGAGCGGTCGCTGCGCCCCCTCTCACTGGACTGGTACGCGGACGACGGGCTCGGCGCGGTCGACCTCTGCCACGCGGCCGCCGGCGGCTCGGCGGCCCTGCCCGGTCTGCTCGCCCGGCACTTCGCCTCGGTCCCGCTGCTCGTCACGGAGTACGGGGTGCCGTTGCGCGCGCACTATCTGGCCTCCGCCGCCACCGAGGAGCCGCCCGCCGTAAGGGCGTTGCTCGCCTCCTTCCACGGCCGGCTGGCCACCGAGGTCTACCGCCGGGCCGCGCTCATCACGCCCGGCAACACCCACGCCCGCCGCTGGCAGGAGCGCTGCGGCGCCGACCGCGCCAAACTGCGTACCGTCTACCCGGGCATGGAGGCGTCCCGCTTCGCGGAGGTGGGGGAGAGCGTCGAGGGAGCCGGCTGCACGGACCCGGACACGCTGGTCTGGGTCGGACGCGTCGAACCGTCGAAGGACCTCGTCTCCCTGCTGCACTCCTTCGCCGAGATCCGCAAGGAGGAGCCGAAGACCCGGCTGCGGATCATCGGAGCGCCCGTCGACGGGCCGGACGGCGCGCTCTATCTGGACCACTGCAAGGCGCTGGCCGCCCACCTCTTCCCCGACGAGGCCGAGGGCGTGCACGCCGTCGGCGACAACCCGGTGTCCTTCGAGGAGATCGGCGGTCCGGAGGCCCCGGGGCTCGCGGAGGCGTACGCGTCCGGTGCCCTGGTCGTCCTGTCCAGCGTTGTCGAGGGCTTCCCGATCAGCCTCGTCGAGGCCATGTTCTGCGGCCGCGCCACGGTGTCCACCGACGTCGGCGCGGTCGTCGAGGTCATCGGCGGTACGGGGTTGGTGGTGCCGCCACGCAATCCGCGGGCGCTCGCCGAGGCGTGCGTGGCGCTGCTGCGCGACCCAGCGCGGCGCGCACGCCTCGGCGCGGCGGCACGCGCGCGTGCCCTCGAACTCTTCACCGTCGAGCAGAACGTCGAGGCATTTCACGGCATTTACCTCGAGATCGTCTCGCACTCCCCGATCCGGCGGGTCGTCGTGGACGCCCTGGGTGAACCACTGCCGTTCGGCGTACCCGCGGAGGCCCACGTGCCCGGCCGCTGGACCGAGGCCCGCCCCATCGCCGCCGCTGGGCGGCAGCGCTGGGCGGCGGGGACCCCGGTACGCGCGACGGTTCCGCTGACCGCGGGGGAGAGCGCGTGATGAGCGAACCGGGCAGAACCGAAGGACGACTCGACGCGATGGACCGGCCCGCGACACCGAGGAGTGCCGGGGCCTGGGACGAACAGTCGGTGGAGCGGCTTCTGGGGGACGAGCAGTCCGGGGAGCGGCACGTGGGGGACGAGGAGTCCGTGGCGGAGGAATCCGTGGCAGACGTGGAGATGGACCCGCGCGCGCGGACGGCCGTGCCGAACGGGGGGACGGCCGTACCGAACGGGGGAACGGCCGTACCGAGCGGGGGGAGTCGGACGGGGAGTGCACCCGTGGCCGCACTTGGTCTCACGCCCGGCGGCGCGCCTCGCGGAGCCGAGGCCGGATCCGGGGCTGAGACGGGGGACGGGACAGGGGAAGGGACAGGGGAAGGGACAGGCCCAGCGGACGCGGGTACGAGCGCGGAGCCCGACACCTCGACCGTCGCGGGCGGCCTCCTCGGACACTCCCGCAGGCCGCCCGCCCGCCGGAACACCGTGGACCCGGTGAAGGCCCTGATGCACCGGCACCGCGCGCTCTGCGAACGCGCCGTCGACCCGCTGGAGATCGCGGCCGGCCTGGAGGCACACGGACTGACCGACCGGACCGCAACCCGCTTCCGCCACCGTGACGTGTTCTCCCTCGCCGAGGAGATGTACGCACGCCGGGCGCGCGAGGTGGAACCGGCCCCGCGGCCCGCCCCCGCGCAACGCTCCGGCGCACGCGCCGGCTGGGCCGTGCTCGCCCTGCTGCCGGGCGTCCTCTGCGCGGCCACCGTGACCGGACTGCGGTTCACCGAAGGGCGGGCCCACCTCGCCGTCGCCGCGACCGGCACCCTCGCCGTGGCGCTCGGCCTGCGCGCCGCCCTGCGCCGCGGGCCGCTCGGCACCGCTCACCGCACGACGAACGGCACCCGCGCGTGGACCTGCTGGCTGATCGCGTACGCCCTGTTCGGTGACGGGCTGCTGAGCGCCGCCCTCTCCGGTGGACCCGACGACCCCTGGCCGCCCGCCACGGCGCCCGTACTCGCCCTCGCCCTGTCCTGCGCCCCCGCCGCCTGGTGCGCCCACCTGTTCATGGCGGGCGCCCGCCGCCGACTGGCCGCCAGCCGGGGCCTGAAGGAGTTCGCGGTCTCCGTGAGGCCCCTGCTCCTGGGCGTGTTCGCCCTCTTCCTGGGTGCCCTCGGCGCCCTGCTCGCGCTGTGCGGGGCGGTCCTGGACGAGCCGCCCGCCTACGCCGGAGCGGGCGCCCTCGGCGCGCTGCTTCTCCTCGCACGCCTGCTCACGGCGCGCGGCTTCACCCACGCCCCCGCTGTCGTCCTCGGCGCCGCCGGCGCGGCCGAGGCGACCGCGACGGCCACGGTCTTCGCGGGCCGCCTGCCCGGCTGTGCGTTCCTGGACACGCCCGTCGAGACCGTCGCCTACGCCTGGGGACCCGGCGCCGTCCCGGCCCTGGTGTGCGGCGCGGGCGCCCTCATCCTCCTCATCCACGCGACCCGCACCCTGACCCGGGCCTCGGCCCACGCGGCACCCGACGGGACGCCATGAGCGCCGCCCCCGCCCCCGACCCGGGCCACGCACACGGCGTCTCCCCGGGCTCGATCCGGTCACCGCTCGGCACACCCCGGTGGACGCCGAGCCCGGTCCGGACGAGCCGAGCGTCGCCCGCACCGCGCCACGACCCGCGCACCCCGACCCGGCCCACGGTCCCCTCCACTGACGCGTCACCCCCGCGAGCCGCCGCGAGCGCCGCCCGAGGGCCCCGGCCCCACCGCCAGGCCCACCTCTCCCGCGGGGCCGACACCGCGGGCCTCCCTTCCGACCCACGGCACCACCCTGAAGGAGAACGCCAGATGATCACCTCCCGAACCGGAGAATCCGCCCCGGGAGCCGCCCGATGAGGGTCCTGCTGATCGGAGCCAACGGATACCTGGGCCGTTTCGTCGCCGACAGGCTGCTCGCCGACCCGGCCGTGCAACTCACCGCGCTCGGCCGGGGCGACGACGCCGACGTACGGTTCGACCTCGCCTCGGGCAGCCCCGGCGCACTCACCCGTTTCCTGGACGCGGTACACCCCGGGGTCGTCGTCAACTGCGCCGGTGCCACCCGCGGCGGCGCCCGTGAACTCACCCGGCACAACACCGTCGCCGTCGCCACCGTCTGCGAGGCGCTGCGGCGCAGCGGGTGCGGGGCGCGGCTCGTGCAGATCGGCTGCGGTGCCGAGTACGGGCCCAGCCAGCCCGGCTCGTCCACCGCCGAGGACGCCGTTCCGCGGCCCGGCGGCCCGTACGGCGTCAGCAAACTCGCGGCCACGGAACTGGTCCTGGGCTCCGGACTCGACGCCGTCGTCCTGCGCGTCTTCTCGCCCGCCGGGCCCGGGACGCCCGCCGGATCCCCGCTCGGCCGTCTCGCCGAGGCCATGCGGCGCGCCATGCAGTCCGGCGACGGCGAACTCAAACTCGGCGGACTCGGCGTCCAGCGCGACTTCATCGACGTCCGCGACGTCGCCCGTGCCGTTCACGCCGCCTCCCTCTCCGCCGCACAGGGCGTCATCAACATCGGCTCGGGCCGCGCCGTCCGCCTGCGTGACGCCGCCGCCGTCCTCGCCCGCGTGGCCGGCTACGGCGGCACACTGCACGAACTCGACGGCCCGCCCGGACCCATGAGGGCACCCATCGGGCACCCCCGCCCCGAACCCGACCACGCGGGCCCGGTCGCCTACCCCTACCCGGACGGCTGCGGCAGCTGGCAGCAGGCCGATGTGCGCACCGCGCGCGACCGCCTCGGCTGGCGGCCCCGGATCAACCTCGAGGAGTCCCTCGCCGACATCTGGATGGAGGCGGCATGCCGCATCTGACCAGCGCCACGGCGGGCACCGCGAGCACGGACCTGAGGACCGGCTTCGGCATCCCCGGCTATGCGCACCCCCTCGTCGCGCCGGGGGAGTGGGGCGCGCTCACCCGCCCCGGCACCCCCCTGCACTGGGTCGTCCTGAACGTGGCCGAAGGCCCCGGCATCCGCCCCGACCCGCACTGCCTGGAGGCCGTCGGCCGCCTGCGCCACGCCGGTGTGCGCGTGCTCGGGCACCTGGACGTCACGTACGGCGCACGCGCCGTCGGCGAGCTGATCTCCGACGCGCACCGGTATCTCGACTGGTACCGGGTCGGCGGCTTCCTCCTGCACCGCTGCCCCACCGAGCGGGCCGCGCTTCCCGAGGTCCGCCGGGCGGTCACCGGGCTCCGCGCCCTCCTCGACGACCCGCACATCGTGCTCGGCCATGGCACCCACCCCTACCCCGGCTACGCCGAGAACGCCGACCAGCTGGTGACGTTCTCCGGATCCTGGAGCGACTACCGCTGGTCGCAGGTCGCCGAGTGGACCGCCGACTACATGCCCGAGCGGTTCTGCCACTTCGTGCACGGCGTGCCGCGCGGTCATCTGGACGAGGCGTTGCGCATCGCCCGTTGGCAGGGCGCCTCGACCATCTACTTCACCGACCGCACGGACCGGGGCGGCCGCACCGATCCCTGGGAGACGATGCCCGGCTACTGGGACGAGATCGTCTCGCGGATCGGAACGGGTGTCTCGGAATGAAGAAGGGCGTGGCAGTGTTACGGGGAGAACAACTGTAGTGATTGACCGACCAACGGAGTCCCCGTGTCGCTGCCACCCCTGGTCGAGCCGGCTGCCGAGCTCACCGTAGACGAGGTCCGCAGGTACTCCCGCCACCTGATCATCCCCGATGTGGGCATGGACGGGCAGAAGCGGCTGAAGAACGCCAAGGTGCTGTGTGTCGGCGCCGGCGGCCTCGGGTCCCCGGCGCTGATGTACCTGGCCGCAGCCGGTGTGGGCACGCTCGGCATCGTGGAGTTCGACGAGGTCGACGAGTCGAACCTGCAGCGCCAGATCATCCACAGCCAGGCGGACATCGGCCGCTCCAAGGCCCAGTCGGCGCGCGACTCCGTACTGGGCATCAACCCGTACGTGAAGGTGGTCCTGCACGAAGAGCGGCTCGAGGCCGAGAACGTGATGGACATCTTCAGCCAGTACGACCTGATCGTCGACGGCACGGACAACTTCGCGACCCGCTACCTGGTCAACGACGCGTGCGTGCTCCTCGACAAGCCGTACGTGTGGGGCTCGATCTACCGCTTCGACGGCCAGGCGTCCGTCTTCTGGTCCGAGCACGGCCCGTGCTACCGCTGCCTCTACCCGGAGCCCCCGCCCCCCGGCATGGTCCCCTCCTGCGCCGAGGGCGGTGTCCTGGGCGTGCTGTGCGCGTCCATCGGCTCCATCCAGGTCAACGAGGCGATCAAGCTGCTCGCGGGCATCGGGGAGCCCCTGGTCGGGCGTCTGATGATCTACGACGCCCTGGAGATGCAGTACCGCCAGGTCAAGGTCCGCAAGGACCCGAACTGCGCGGTCTGCGGTGAGAACCCCACCGTCACCGAGCTCATCGACTACGAAGCCTTCTGCGGCGTCGTGTCCGAGGAGGCCCAGGAGGCGGCGGCCGGCTCCACGATCACTCCCAAGCAGCTCAAGGAGTGGATGGACGACGGCGAGAACATCGAGATCATCGACGTCCGCGAGATCAACGAGTACGAGATCGTCTCGATCCCCGGCGCCAAGCTGATCCCGAAGAACGAGTTCCTCATGGGCACCGCCCTGGAGACCCTCCCGCAGGACAAGAAGATCGTCCTGCACTGCAAGACGGGCGTCCGCAGCGCCGAGGTCCTCGCCGTCCTGAAGTCCGCGGGCTTCTCGGACGCGGTGCACGTCGGTGGTGGCGTGATCGGCTGGGTCAACCAGATCGAGCCGGACAAGCCGATCTACTGAGCGACGGGTGAGCCGGTCCGCTGTGCACCGGCTCGTCCCGCACTTCCGGCGGCGGGGGTCCCCCACACGACAGGTGTGGGGGACCCCCGCCGCCGTCATGAACAGACCTTGCCGTCCTTCGGTACCGTCCCGCTCAGCAGATAGCCGTTCACCGTGGAGTCGACGCACTCGCTGCCACTCCCGTACGCGCCATGGCCCTCGCCCTTCCAGGTGAGCTCGACCCCGACGCCCCTGCCCAGTTCGTCGGCCATCCTGCGGGCGCCCTCGTACGGCGTCGCGGGGTCCCCGGTGTTGCCCACGACCAGGACGGGCGCGGCTCCCGGGGCGCTGACCTCCGGGGTGTCGTACTGACCGGCGACCGGCCAGTCGTGGCACCAGCCCGCCGTGTCCCAGCCCATGAAGTCCCCGAAGACGGGCGAGATCTTCTCGAACTCGGGCAGCAGCTTCCTCGTCTCCTCGGGAGTCGGCCGCTGCTTGTCGTCCAAGCACGATATGAGCCGTTGCGAATGGGTCGTCGTGCCGTAGTGCCCCGCGGAGTCACGGTCGTTGTACCCGTCGGCCAGCTCCAGCAGTTCCGTCCCGTCGCCGTCCTCGGCCCTCTCGAGCGCGCTGGTCAGGCGCGGCCAGCCCGCCTTGCTGTACAGCGGCAGCACGATGCCGGTGAGGGCCAGGGTCTGGGTGAGCCGGCGCCCGCCGGTGGTCGGCAGCGGCTTGGCGTCGATGCGGTCCAGAAGGTCCACGATCTTTCGGGAGCCCTGTTCGGGTTCCTGACCGGTGGACTTGAGGTAGTCGTCCAGGGCGCGCTGGAACCCCAGGGTCTGGTTCTTGGCGTGGCCCACCGTGTCGGCGCTCGGGTCGACGACAGCGTCCAGCACCAGCCGCCCCACGTTCTTCGGGAACAAGTGGGCGTACACACCGCCGAGTTCGGTGCCGTAGGAGATGCCGAAGTAGTGCATCCTGCTGTCGCCGAGGACCTGGCGCATCAGGTCCATGTCGCGGGCGGTGTCGGTCGTCGAGACGTGCGACATCAGCTTTCCGGCGGCCTTCTCGCAGCCCTTGCCGAAGTCCGTGGCGTCCTTGAAGTAGGCGCTCTCCTCGGCGGCGTCGTCCGGGGTGGCGTCCACCGACTCGGCGGCCTGGATCGCCTTGTCACCGCGGCAGCGCACACCCTCGCTGGCGGCCACACCACGCGGGTCCCAGCTCACCAGGTCGTAGCGCTCGTGGAGCGGGCCGACGAGGCTCTCGTAGCCGGGCATCGTGGAGACGCCCGAGCCGCCGGGGCCACCGAAGTTGAACAGGAGTGAGCCGAGGCGCTTGCCCTGGCCGCCGGTCGCCTTCGAACGGATCAGGGCGAGGCCGATCGTCTCGCCGGCCGGCTTCGCGTAGTCGAGCGGCACCTTGAGCGTCGCGCACTGCCAGTCGCCCGAAGTGCTCTTGCAGCGGCCCCAGTCGGGCTTCTGCGAGGTGAGCGAGGCCGGCAGAGCCGAGGCCGCGCCGGACGACGGGGTGGTGGCCGACGGGGGATCGCTGTTCTTCCCCTCGTCCTTGCCGTTCCCGGACGAGCCGCCGCAGCCGGCCACCAGCAAAGCGGCCGCGACCAAGGCCGTCCACCGCGCGAAACGCGTCATGAGCTTCCCCCCTCACCCGTGTCCGCCGGATGCCGCGGATCACCTGCACGCCATACTAGGCGCCCGCGGCGAGCAGCCCCGGGCACCTGTGGATAACTGTTTGACCTGCACTTTTCTAGGTGCAGACGGTTCCGGCGGGGGGCACGGTTCCGTTCAGCAGATAGCCGTCCACCGCGTTGTGCACGCACTTGTTCCCGCTGTCGTACGCGCCGTGCCCCTGGCCCTTGTAGGTCAACTCGACGCCGACGCCCTTGCCCAACGCCTCCACCATCTTCTTCGCGCCCTCGTACGGCGTGGCCGGGTCACCGGTGTTGCCGACCACGAGGATCGGTGCCGCGCCTGCCGCGCCGACGTCCGGGTGGTCGGCGGCCCCCGGGACGGCCCAGTCGGTGCAACTGAGCATGCCCCAGGCCAGATAGTCGCCGAACAGGGGCGACGCGGCCCGGAACTCGGGAAGTCTCGCCTCGACGTCGGCGACGGTGTAACGCGGCTTCTCGTCCGCGCAGTTGATGGACACGTTCGCCGCGGCGATATTGCTGTACTGGCCGTCCTCGCTGCGCCCGTTCATCGAGTCCGACAGCACCATCAGCTCCTTGCCGTCACCGCTGTACGCCTGGTCGAGACCCTCCGTCAGGTACTCCCAGAAGTCCTTGGAGTACAGGGCCTGCGCGATGCCGTTGGTCGCGGCGGTCTGGGTCAGTTCACGCGGGAAGACACCGGGGATCGGCTTGCTCTCCAGGCCGGTGAGGAACTTGGCGATGCGGTTCTTGACGTCCTGCGGAGTGTCGCCGATCGGACAGGGATCCGCCTTCGAGGTGCAGTCCTCGGCGAAGTTGTCGAGCGCGAGCTGGAAACCCTTCGCCTGCCCCAGTGCGCCCTGTTCCGGGTCCTGCGTCGGGTCGACCACCCCGTCGAACACGGCGCGACCCACGTTCTTGGGGAACAAGTGGGCGTAGACACCGCCGAGTTCGGTGCCGTAGGAGATGCCGAAGTAGTGCAGCTTGTCGTCCCCGAGGACCTGCCGCATGAGATCCATGTCGCGGGCCGCGTCGGTGGTGCGCACGTGCGGGATGGTCCGGCCCGAGTTCTTCTCGCAGGCCGCGTTGAACGCCTTGGTGTTGTCCAGGAGCGACTTCCGCTGGGCGTCGTCGTCGGGAATGGCGTCCTGCTGGAAGTACGCGTCGAGCTGACTGTCGTCCTCGCACTTCACCCCGTCGCTGCGCCCGACCCCACGCGGATCGAAGCTCACCAGGTCGTAGCGGGTGCGCAGTTTCGCGTAGTCCCCGCCGAAGGCGGGCAGCGTGGTGACGCCCGAACCGCCGGGGCCGCCGAAGTTGAAGACGAGGGAGCCGATGCGTCTGCCCGGGTCGCCGCTCGCCCGCGCCCGGATCAGCGCGATGCCGATCGTGTCGCCCTTGGGGTCGGACCAGTCGAGGGGAGCCTTCATGGTGGCGCACTGCCACTGCGCACCGCCCGGCAGCGGAGAGGGGGCGCTGCCGCCACCCTCGGACTCGGAGGGGGCCGGGCAGTCCTTCCAGCTGAGCTTCTGGGCCGTCAGGTCCCCGTCCTTCGCTCCGTCGCCGCAGCCCGCCAGCACACAGGACAGCAGGACGGCGGTCATGGTGAGGGCAGCGGCGCGCGACTGGGACGGGTTCGGCATGTCTCCCATCCTGCGGTCGCGCCGGGCGGCGCGCTCGGGACGCGGGCCGTGCGGGTGAGGGCCCGGCGCGCCGTGCTCGAGGTGCTCGCGGTGCCGCGGGCCGGGGTGCGGCGCGCCGTACCGGTCACCGCCAGGATCGCGATCCTCGACGCGAGCCCCGTGATCCTGCCGAGGTGTGGCGCGCCGTGCCGGTTCCCTACAGGGCGCCCTTGCGCGTGAGGTGGTTGAAGAACAGCCACCCCGGCAGCACCGGCAGCCACAGCGTCAGCAGTCGGTACAGCAGCACCGCGGGAGCGGCGACCTCCTTGGGGAGGCCGACGGCGATCAGGCCGACCGTGAGCGTCGCCTCGACCGCGCCGACACCGCCGGGGGTGGGCGCCGCGGATCCGAGCGCGTTGCCCGCGAGGAAGACGACGGCCACGCTGGCCAGGCTGAGCGTGGTGGTCTCCTCATGGCCGAAGGCACGGATCGACGCGTCCAGGCACATCACGAAGCACGCGGTCAGCAACAGCATCCCGCCGATACCGGTGATCAGCTTCTGCGGACGCTGCAGCACGTCCAGCATCCGCGGCACGACCCCGGCGAACAGTGACCTGACCCGGGTGACGATGAACTTCCGCAGGAACGGCACCGACGTCACGACGAGGACCAGCACCGCGACCGTCAGCAGACCGGCGATGACCGTACGGGAGGGCGACAGGGACGGAGTCTTCTCCGTGCCGGTCAGATAGCCGAAGGACAGCAGCATCAGGATGTGACAGCCCAGCCCGAACAGCTGCGACGCGCCGACACTCGCCACCGCGAGCCCCGGCCGCACCCCGGCACGCTGCAGGAAGCGCGTGTTGAGCGCGACACCACCGACCGCCGCCGGCGCCACGATCTTCACGAACGAGCCGGCGACCTGCGCGGCCACGGTCCGCAGGAACGGCACCCGTTCGGGCACGAAGCCGAGCAGGCTCATCGCCGCCGCGAAGTAGCTCAGCGCCGAGAACAGCACGGCCGCCGCGACCCAGCCCCACTCGGCGCTCTCGAAGAGGGTCGCGAACTCGATGTGGGTGAGCTGCGTCAGCAGGAAGTACCCGCCGATGGCACCGGCGATGAAACTGATCAGCGTGCGCGGCTTGATCCGCTCCAGGCGGGCCGGCTCGACCGGCGCCTGCGGTCTGATCCGCAGCACCTGGTGACGGATCTGGGTGAGGAGGTCCTCCTCGCGTGCCTCGTCCAGCGCTTCGTCCAGCGCCCGTTTCTCGGCCCGCTGCTCCGCCCGTACGGCCTTCTTGCCGGGCTTCTCCGCCACGGTCTCGGCGTGCTGGGCCTGCTCCGCGCGCGCGAGCTTGTCCTGCCGTGAGGCCTCCAGGACCGCGTCGCGCTCGCGCTGGGCACGCTCCCGGGCCAATTTGCGCAGCGTCGCGCGCGTGGAGCGGGACAGTGCGATGGGCTGCAGCAGGGGCAGACAGTCGGCTACGGCGTCCGGCCCCAGCACACCGACCGCCGACGCCACCGTGCGCTCGGCGCCCACGCGCAGCCCCAGCGTGGTCAGCAGCTGGGCGATGTCCATGCGCAGCAGCAGATCACCGGCCGCGATCTCGCCACCGCGCAGATCGGTGAGGATCACCGTGCCGGAACGATCCACCAAAATCGCGTCACCCGCGAGCCTGCGGTGCGCGATGCGCCGTGACTGCAGTGCCTGCACCTGATGCCAGGTGTCACGCAGCAGGCCGTCGGTGATGAGCTCCCCGGGCAGCGAGTCCAGGGTCCGTCCGCCGGTGTGCTCGTAGACGAGCATCACGGCGTCCGGGCCGAGCTCGGAGGTCGCGATCAGCTTCGGCGCGTTGGCGCCGGCCGCGATGGCCGCGTACGCGAGGAGCGCCTCCTGCTCCAGGGCCTGCCGCAGCGACTGGAGGCTGCGACGGGTGGCGAGCCCGCGCAAGGTCAGATTGCGCCAGACCCGGTAGAAGAAGCCCTGCGCCTGCTGCTCCCGGTCGACCACCGTGACGTCCAGCGGCTGCCCGTCCTCCAGGGTGACGAAGTAGCGCCTGCCCCGGTCGCCGTTGTCGGACGTGTCCGGGGTCTCCTCGCGGGCCGCGCTGACGGGATGGAAACCGACGTGCCGCAGCCCCGCCATCAGTGTGCGGCCGGTCGGCCGGACGTTCGGCGACCCGACCGCGTACAGCGTCCCGTAGGCGATGGTCCAGCCGATCAGCACCGTCAGGATGATCGAGAACGGTGTCGTGTAGCCGGTGACCAGCATGGAGAAGGCGTCCAGGAGCAGCACCACCCACAGCACCGCGCGCCAGCGGGGTCTGCGGGACATGCCGACGGCCGTCATGTACGCGATGACCGGCGCCAGATAGCCGTGCACCGGGTCGGTGAGGGCGTGGATGTCACCCGGCGAGGGCTGGGTGAGGGCCTCCTGGATGGAGCCCGGAGCGGCCTTCGCGACCCACAGGTCGGTGGCGAGGGTCACCCCGTGCGCGAGGACCGCGGCGAGCACGCCGTCGGCGATGCGCAGCCCGTCCCGCTTGATCAGGCGCTCGATCGCGAAGGCGACCGGGACCAGCAGGATCGCGATGCTCGACGCGAGTCCCGCGATCTTGATCAGCAGATCGGGTGCCTGGCCGGTGCCCTTGTTGATGTCCTGTTCGAGTCCGGAGGTCGTCCCGTGTGCGAACGCCGCGATGGCGAGCAGCACGACGATCGCGAGGAAGCCGACCAGCAGCCGCATCAGGTCCGACGGACGGTGCACGCGCGCGGGCAGCAGCGGTTCGTCGCCCTCGACCTCGTCGTTGTGGACGCCGTCACCGCAGCCGTCGTCGCCCGTCGTCCGCCGATTCCCGGTGCCGTGCGCCTCAGGAGAGGGCTTCTGGTCCGCCTTCGAGGGGGAATCGGCCTTCGAACCGGGCTCGCCGCCCGTCGTACCGGAGCTCTCGTCGGCGGTCCCGGCGGCTTCCGGGCGCGACGAAGCGGCGGAGGTGCTCTCCGCGCCTTCGGGGTGCACGCCCTGCTGCCTCATGGTCTCTTCTTGATCTCGTATCACCAGTCACCGCCCGCACGATGGTGGCATGCCCCACCGACACACGGGGGCATCAGGGTGCAAATGCGGGGGCGCACAGTCTGCCCGAAGTGCGCCTTCGGGGCGAGGGACACCCACAGTCGCCGTCGCGTCACACTGTCGGTGGCGTGGGGCAGGATGGGACGGATGAGCGAGCAGAACCTTCCGGCGGACGAGCTGCCGGAGTACGCGGAGCGGGTCCTCGAGGTCGCCGACCTCATTCCCCCCGGGCGCGTCATGACGTACGGGGATGTCGCCGAGTGGCTGGAGGAAGGCGGCCCGCGCCAGGTCGGACGCGTGATGGCCCTCTACGGAGGAGCGGCCTCGTGGTGGCGCGTCGTCCGCGCGGACGGAATCCTCCTGCCGGGCCACGAACTCGAGGCGCTTGCCCGCTATCGCGAGGAGGGCACGCCGCTGAAGGAGGCGAGCAGGGCTTCCGAG
The DNA here is from genome assembly GCF_042887295.1 of Streptomyces sp. NPDC057950. Lineage (NCBI taxonomy): Bacteria > Bacillati > Actinomycetota > Actinomycetes > Kitasatosporales > Streptomycetaceae > Streptomyces > Streptomyces sp. NPDC057950. The sequence continues at coordinate 69,172 of NZ_JBHVPP010000007.1, read as the reverse complement.
GGGCATCTGCCGCGCGTCGACATGAGACGAGCACGATGGGACGGCGACGAACGCGCACAGGATCACACCTGACAGCTTCCGCCATCGGACGGGCGGACGGGACGTCTGTGGCCCGTACGGGGGAAACGAGGCACGTCCGTGACATGCCGTACGTTCGACGAGCGGGGAACGCACCGGGCGTGAGGGAAGAACGGGAAGCCGTCCGTCCGCGATGTCCACCGGCGTACCGTCGACGGCGCGCATCCCCCTCACCCCGCGGCCACCACCCTCGGCCCGCGGCGCTCCGCACACCAGCACAACCTCCAGGACCGGCGAACCACGTGAGCTCCTCTTCCTCCACCAGGCGCCCGCCGCACCCCCAGGTGCGGCAGGGGACCCGCGGCGCGTACCGACTGGTGCGCACCGCGCCGGTCCGGGTGGGCCCCCCTCGTCTGGACGCAGGACAGCGCACCGTGGTTGACCACGGCTCGGGCCCACTCCTCGTGCTGGCGGGCCCCGGCACCGGCAAGACGACCACCCTCGTCGAGTCCGTCGCGGCCCGGATCGCACACGGCGGCGACCCGGAACGGATCCTGGTCCTCACGTTCAGCCGCAAGGCCGCCGTGGAACTGCGCGACCGCATGGCGCTGCGCATCGGAGCCGCCCGCGCCCCCCGGGCCACCACCTTCCACTCGTTCTGCTACGCCCTGGTCCGCGCCCACCAGGACAGCGAACTGTTCGTGGAACCACTGCGGCTGCTGTCCGGACCCGAACAGGACGTCGCCGTGCGCGAACTGCTCGCGGGCCAGCCCGACCTGGAGCGGCTCGGCCTCGCCCACGTCCGCTGGCCCGACGAACTGCGCGCCTGCCTGACCACACGCGGCTTCGCCGACGAGGTCCGGGCCGTCCTGGCGCGCAGCCGCGAACTCGGACTCGGCCCTGACGCCCTGACCGCCTTCGCCCGCCGGATCGGCCGCCCCGACTGGAGCGCCGCCGCGGCCTTCCTCGCCGAGTACCTCGACGTTCTCGACCTGCAAGGAGTGCTCGACTACGCGGAACTCGTCCACCGCGCGGTGCTGCTCACGGGACGCACGGGCGTCGCCGAACGTCTCGCCGCCCAGTACGACGCCGTCTACGTGGACGAGTACCAGGACACCGACCCCGCCCAGGTGCGGCTCCTGCGCGCCCTGGCCGGCGGCGGCCGCACCCTGGTCGCCTTCGGCGACCCCGACCAGTCGATCTACGCCTTCAGGGGCGCCGACGTGAACGGCATCCTGGACTTTCCCGACGCCTTCCCGCGCGCGGACGGCCACCCCGCGCCGGTCGAGGTACTGCGCACCTCCCGCCGCTCGGGCGCCACCCTGCTCGACGCCACCCGCCTGCTCACCCAGCGCATGCCGCTCACCCGGCTGCCCGCGCCGAAGGTACGCGCCCACCGGGAGCTGACACCGGTGCGGGACGGCGGCACGGTCGAGGTCTACACGTACCCGACGGCGGGCACCGAACTGGACAACATCGCGGACCTCCTGCGCCGCGCCCACCTGGAGGACGGCGTCCCCTGGGGCGAGATGGCCGTCCTGGTGCGCGCGGGCTCCCGCACGATCCCGGTGATCCGCCGCTCCCTCACCGCCGCCGGTGTACCGCTGGACATCGACGGCGACGACCTGCCCCTGCGGCACGAACCCGCGGTTACGCCGTTGCTGACGGCACTGCGGGCGGTCGCCCGCGCCGAGTCCGGGACGGGAGCCGGCGCGGCACCGAGGCCCCGCGCCGGCGGCGACGCTCCCGTCCGCACCCCTGACACCGCCCCTGACGACATCTCCGACGACGCACCCGGAGCTGCTCCCGAAAACGATCCCGGAGCTGCCCTGGAAAACGTCCCTGAAGCCCCTTCGGCAGTCGTTCCGCACGACGCGGACGCACAGCCCGAAGACACCGGCCTCCAGGGGACGGCGTCCTGGCTCGACACCGAGACCGCGCTCACCCTGCTCGCCTCGCCCCTCGCCGGCATGGACGCCGCCGACCTGCGGCGCCTGGGCCGCGCGCTGCGCGAGGAGGAACGCGCCGCCGGCAACCACGTACCGCCGCCCTCCGACGAACTGCTCGCCCTCGCGCTGGCCGAACCGGAACGGCTCGTCGCCCACGACCCGGCCTACGCCCGCGGAGCCCAGCGCCTCGGCGCGCTGCTGCGCAAGGCACGGGAACGCCTGGCGGGCGGTGGCACGGCCGAGGAGGCGCTGTGGGACCTCTGGGAAGGCACACCCTGGCCGAGGCGCCTGGAACGGGCCGCCCGGCGCGGCGGCGCGGCCGGACGCAACGCCGACCGCGACCTCGACGCCGTGTGCGCGCTGTTCGCGACCGCGGCCCGCGCCGAGGAACGCACCGGCGGACGCGGCGCCCTCAACTTCCTGGAGGAGATCGACGCCCAGGACATCGCCGCCGACACCCTCACCCGCCGGGCCGTACGCCCCGACGCCGTGCGCCTGATGACCGCGCACCGCTCCAAGGGCCTGGAATGGCGCCTCGTCGTCGTCGCCGGCGTCCAGGAGGGTCTGTGGCCCGACCTGCGCCGCCGCGGCTCCCTGCTGGAGGCCGACCGCATCGGACGCGACGGCCTCGCCGAACCCCTCACCCCCGGAGCGCTCCTCTCCGAGGAACGCCGCCTGTTCTACGTGGCCGCCACCCGCGCGCGTGAGCGCCTCGTCGTCACCGCGGTGAAGGCACCCGCCGACGACGGGGACCAGCCCTCCCGCTTCCTCACCGAACTCGGCGTGGAACCCAAGGACGTCACCGGCCGGCCCCGCCGCCCGCTCTCCGTCGCAGCCCTCGTCGCCGAACTGCGCGCCACCACCGTCGACCCCCGCGTCTCGGAACCCCTCCGGCAGGCCGCGGCCCACCGACTGGCCCGACTCGCCGCCCTCACCGACGACGACGGCCGCCCCCTGGTGCCCTCCGCCCACCCCTACCGCTGGTGGGGGATGTACGACCCCACCGAGAGCAAGGTCCCGCTGCGCGACCGCGACCAGCCCGTCGTGCTCTCCGGAAGCGCCCTCGACCAGCTCGCCAACACCTGCGCCCTGCAATGGTTCCTGGGGCGCGAGGTGAAGGCCGACGCGCCCGCGACCGCGGCCCAGGGCTTCGGCAACGTGATACACGTCCTCGCCGACGAGGTCGCCTCCGGACGGACCCCCGCCGACCTCGACGTCCTCATGGAACGCCTGGACTCCGTGTGGAACGCGCTCGCCTTCGACGCGCCCTGGAAGTCGGCGCAGGAGAAGGAGCACGCGCGCGTGGCGCTCGAACGCTTCCTGAAGTGGCACATCGACTCCAACCAGGTCCGTCCCGGCCGTACACCGGTGGCCAGCGAGCACGACTTCGACGTGACCCTCGAAGCGGGCTCCTACGAAGTACGCATCCGCGGCTCCATGGACCGCGTCGAGACGGACACCGAGGGCCGCGCCTACGTGGTCGACTTCAAGACCGGCAAGAACGCGCCCACGGCCGCCGAAGTGGCCCACCACCCACAGCTCGCCGTCTACCAGCTAGCGGTCCGCGAGGGCGCGGTCGACGACGCCTTCGACGGCGTGCGCCCAGGGCCGGGCGGCGCCGAACTCGTCCAGCTGCGCCAGGGCGCCGCCCAGAAGAACGGCGGCGAGACCCTCCCCAAGGTGCAGGCCCAGGAACCCCTCACGGGGGAGTGGGTCGGCGACCTGCTGGCCACCGCCGCGGGCAAGGTCCTCGACGAACGGTTCTCACCGACCACCGGCCAGCACTGCACGCACTGCGCGTTCCGGACATCGTGCAGCGCCCGCGCGGAGGGACGCCACGTCGTCGAATGACGGCCGCCGGACGACCGATGGCACGCGGACCGGCGACGGCCGATGGCACGCGGACCGGCGACGGCCGACGGCTCCCGGGCCGCGCGGCGCCCTCGGACGCGACCTGAGTGACGTAGGACACCACACGTGCTGACCAGCGGTTCCCACACCCCGACAGCCGATGTGGCCACCCACTGTCAGTGGTCGCGGCTAGCCTCTCTGACGTGCCCGCCCGTATCACCGATCCCGAGCAGCTCAAGGAGCTCCTCGGCATCCCCTTCACCCCGGAGCAGACGGCCTGCATCACCGCACCGCCCGCCCCGCAGGTGATCGTGGCCGGAGCCGGATCCGGGAAGACCACGGTGATGGCGGCACGCGTGGTCTGGCTGGTCGGCACCGGACAGGTCGCCCCCGAACAGGTCCTCGGTCTGACGTTCACCAACAAGGCGGCGGGCGAACTCGCCGAACGCGTCCGCAAGGCCCTGATCAAGGCCGGCGTCACCGACCCGGACGTGATCGACCCCGACAACCCGCCCGGCGAACCGGTCATCTCCACGTACCACGCCTTCGCGGGCCGCCTCCTGACCGACCACGGACTGCGCATCGGCCTCGAACCGACGTCCCGCCTGCTCGCCGACGCCACCCGCTACCAGCTCGCCGCGCGCGTCCTGCGCGAGTCACCGGGACCGTACCCGGCGCTCACCCGCTCCTTCCCCGACCTCGTCGGCGACCTCCTCACCCTCGACTCCGAACTCTCCGAACACCTCGTACGCCCCGAGGACCTGCGCGCCCACGACGCCGACCTGCTGCACACGATGGAGGGCGCCAGACTCACCAACGCCGACCTCCGCAAGGTCCCCGAGGCCGCCGCGGCCCGGCGCGCACTCGCCGAACTGGTGGTCCGCTACCGCGCGGCCAAACGCGACCGCGACCTCCTCGACTTCGGCGACCAGATCGCCCTCTCGGCCACCCTGGCCCGCACCCGCCCCGAGGTCGGCGACATCCTCCGCGACGAGTTCCGCGTGGTCCTCCTGGACGAGTACCAGGACACCTCGGTGGCGCAGCGCGTACTGCTCGCCGGACTGTTCGGCGGCGGCACAGGACACCCCGTGACCGCGGTCGGCGACCCGTGCCAGGCCATCTACGGCTGGCGCGGCGCCTCCGTCGCCAACCTCGACGACTTCCCCGAACACTTCGCGGGCGCCGACGGCCGCCCCGCCACCCGCCAGTCGCTCAGCGAGAACCGCCGCAGCGGCGGCCGCCTCCTCGACCTCGCCAACGGCCTCGCCGAGCCCCTGCGCGCGATGCACGCGGGCGTGGAGGCACTCCGGCCCGCCCCCGGAGCCGAGCACGACGGCGTCGTCCACTGCGCGCTGCTGCCCACCCACGCCGAGGAGATCGACTGGCTCGCCGACTCCCTCGCCCACCTCGTACGCACCGGAAAGGCCCCCGGCGAGATCGCCGTGCTGTGCCGCACCGCGAGCGACTTCGCCGAGATCCAGGGCGCGCTCGTCGCCCGCGACATCCCCGTCGAGGTCGTCGGCCTCTCCGGGCTGCTGCATCTCCCCGAGGTCGCCGACCTCGTCGCCGTCTGCGAAGTCCTCCAGGACCCCGGCGCCAACGCCTCCCTGGTCCGCCTGCTCACCGGACCGCGCTGGCGGATCGGCCCACGCGACCTCGCCCTCCTGGGACGGCGCGCCCGCCTCCTCGTGTCCCACGCGCGCGCGGGCGCCGACGACGACGCCGACCGCCGGCTCGCCGCGGCCGTCGAGGGGGTCGACCCGGCCGAGGTGATATCGCTCGCCGACGCCCTGGACACGTTCCTGGAGATGCCCATCGAGGCCGAGGGGGACGACGACGGACTGCCCTTCTCACCCGACGCCCGGGTCCGCTTCGCACGGCTCGCCGCCGAACTGCGCGACCTGCGCCGCTCGCTCGCCGACCCCCTCATGGACGTCCTGCACCGGGTCCTCGCCGTCACCGGACTGGAGGTCGAGCTCTCCGCGTCCCCACACGCCCTCGCCGCCCGCCGCCGCGAAACCCTCTCGAACTTCCTCGACGTCGCCGCGTCCTTCGCCGCGGGCGACGGCGAGGCGAGCCTGCTCGCCTTCCTCGGCTACCTGCGCACCGCCGCGCAGTACGAGAAGGGCCTCGACAACGCCCTGCCCGGCGGCGAGAACACCGTCAAGGTGCTCACCGCCCACAAGGCCAAGGGCCTGGAGTGGGACGTCGTCGCCGTCCCCGGCCTCGTCACCGGAACCTTCCCCAGCACCCAGGGCCGCGAGAAATGGACAGCCCAGGGCAAGGTCCTGCCGCACGCACTGCGCGGAGACGCCGACACCCTGCCCGACGTCGACACCTGGGACGCCAAGGGCATCAAGGCCTTCCACGAGGCCATGAAGGACCACCAGCGCACCGAGGAGCTCCGCCTCGGCTACGTGACCTTCACCCGCCCCCGCACGCTCCTGCTCGGCTCCGGTCACTGGTGGGGACCGTCCCAGAAGCGCCCGCGCGGCCCCTCCGACTTCCTGCACGCCCTGTACGACCACTGCGCCGCCGGACACGGGGAGATCGAGGCCTGGGCCGACGAACCGGCGGAGGACGAGGAGAACCCGGCCCTGCGCGAGGCGGCGGCCGACCACGCGTGGCCGCTCCCGCTCGACGACACCGCACTCGCCCGCCGCCGCGCGGCCGCCGAGACCGTACTCGCCCACCTGGAGCGGGTGGCGTCCCACGAAGAACCCCACCCCGCCGCCCACGGCCCGTCCTCCCACGACGACCCGGAGTGGCCGCCCCCGCCTGACGACGACGAGACGCCCTACGGGGACGAACCGCACCCAGAAGGAAACGACGACCTCCCCGAAGGCGACGACGAACTCCTCATGGGCGACGACTCGGACTGGGACTCCTGGGCGACCCACCGCCCGACGCTCCCGCACCAGGCGCCCTCCCCTGAGACCCGCCCGGCCCCTGAGACCCGCCCGGCCCCCGAGCCCCCGCACGCCGAGGACGCGCGCCCGGCCCCTCAGCCCCCGCACGCCCAGGGCGCCCGCCCCCACCCGCAAGACGACCCCGTACGCCTCACACCCGAGGAAGTCCGCACCCTCGCCTCCTGGGACCGCGACCTCGACGCCCTCACCGGAGAACTCCTGCGCGCCCGCGCGAGCGTCACCGACGTACCCCTGCCCGCCTCGCTCACCGCCTCCCAGGTACTGCACCTGGCCGCCGACCCCGACGGCTTCGCACAGGAACTCGCCCGCCCCATGCCACGCCCCCCGCAACCCGCCGCCCGCCGCGGCACCCGCTTCCACGCCTGGGTGGAGTCCCGCTTCGAAGAACTGCGGCTGCCCATGCTCGAACCGGAGGACCTGCCCGGCAACGACGCCGAGATCGCCGACGAACGCGACCTGGAGGACCTCAAGGACGCCTTCGAACGCACTCCCTACGCACACCGCACGCCCCACCGCGTCGAGACCCCCTTCCAGCTCGCCATCGCCGGACGCGTCGTCCGCGGCCGCATCGACGCCGTCTACAAGGAGGACGACGGCGACGGTACGACGTACGAGATCGTCGACTGGAAGACCAGCCGCACCCCCACCGCCGACCCCCTCCAGCTCGCCGTCTACCGCCTCGCCTGGGCCGAGCAGCAGGGCGTGCCCCCGGAGTCCGTCAAGGCCACGTTCGTATACGTCCGCAGCGGAGAGATCGTCCGCCCCCGCGACCTCCCCGACCGCGCCGCCCTGGAACGGCTGCTCACGCAGGACACACGGGGCCCGGGGCAAGATGCGGCCGGAGAACCGACGGACGAACACGCCCCCGCGGGCAGTTAGGCTCGTGAGCATGAGCAAGCCCGTTGACAACGCCGTCAGCACCGTCCGCGCGTACATCCACGACCACCGCGCGGCCTTCCTCGACGACCTCGCCGAATGGCTGCGCATCCCCTCCGTGTCGGCCCAGCCCGACCACGCGGCGGACGTGAGGCGCAGCGCCGACTGGCTCGCCGCCAAACTCCAGGAGACCGGCTTCCCCACCACGGAGGTCTGGACGACGGAGGGCGCCCCCGCCGTCTTCGCCGAATGGCCGTCGGAGGACCCCCAGGCCCCCACGGTCCTCGTCTACGGGCACCACGACGTACAGCCCGCCGCCCGCGAGGACGGCTGGGACACCGACCCCTTCGAACCGGTGATCCGCGGAAACCGCCTCCACGCGCGCGGAGCCGCCGACGACAAGGGCCAGGTGTTCTTCCACACACTCGGCGTCCGCGCCCACCTCGCCGCCACCGGACGCACCACCCCCGCCGTCCACCTCAAACTCCTGATCGAGGGCGAGGAGGAATCCGGCTCCCCGCACTTCCGTCACCTCGTGGAAACCCACGCCGACCGGCTGTCCGCCGACGCGGTGATCGTCTCCGACACCGGCATGTGGTCCGAGGACACCCCCACCGTGTGCACCGGCATGCGCGGTCTCGCCGAATGCGAGATCGAGCTGCACGGGCCCGCCCAGGACATCCACTCCGGCTCCTTCGGCGGCGCCGTGCCCAACCCCGCCACCGCCGCCGCCCGCCTCGTCGCCGCCCTCCACGACGACCACGCGCGCGTGGCCGTCCCCGGCTTCTACGAAGGCATCACCGAACTCACCGACCGCGAGCGCGAACTCTTCGCCGAACTGCCCTTCGACGAAGCACGCTGGCTGGCCACCGCCAAGTCGTCGGCCACCCACGGAGAGGCCGGACACACCACCCTCGAGCGCATCTGGGCCCGCCCCACCGCCGAGGTCAACGGCATCGGCGGCGGCTACCAGGGCCCCGGCAGCAAGACGATCATCCCGTCCTCCGCCCTGGTCAAGCTCTCCTTCCGGCTGGTCGCCGGCCAGGACCCCGACCACATCGAGAAGGCCGTACGCGCCTGGGCCGCCGAACAGCTCCCCGAAGGCATCCGGCACGAGATCACCTTCGGCGCCGCCACCCGCCCCTGCCTCACCCCACTGGACCACCCCGCCCTGCAGTCCGTCGTACGAGCCATGGGCCGCGCCTTCGAACAGCCCATCCGCTTCACCCGCGAAGGCGGCTCGGGGCCCGCGGCCGACCTCCAGGAAGTCCTCGACGCCCCCGTGCTCTTCCTGGGCATCTCCGTCCCCTCCGACGGCTGGCACGCCCCCAACGAGAAGGTCGAACTCGACCTCCTCATGAAAGGCGTCGAAACCAGCGCCCACCTCTGGGACGACCTGGCCGAGAACTGGCGCGAGGCACACTGAAGAAGCCCGTTCACACCCGGAAGAAGCCCATTCACACCCAGAAGAGCACCCCACACACCCGCCCCGCCGTACGTCCTGCTGAACCGCCCGCCGAAATAACCTTTCCACCGGGGGAGTTGGAAGCACCCGTGACCACCTGGACCGACCGCACCGCCGACCGTCCCATCTCGCTCACCGCCCCGAGCGGCATCGACCGGGCCGCCCACCACCGGCTCGACGAGGCCTGGCTCGCGGCGGCCTGGAGCCACCCCACGACCCGAGCCTTCGTGGTCTCCGGCGGTCAGGTCCTCATCGACGAGACCGCGGACGGCACCACCGAACTCGTCATGACCCCCTCCTTCGAGGCCCCGCTCACCGAGGCACACCGCTACTTCCTCGGCACGGACGACGACGGTGTGAGCTATTTCGCACTCCAGAAGGACGCCCTCCCCGGCCGCATCGACCAGTCCGCACGCCCCGCGGGTCTGCGCGAGGCGGGACTCCTGCTCTCCCCCCGCGACGCCGGCCTCATGGTGCACGCCGTCGCACTGGAGAACTGGCAGCGACTGCACCGCTTCTGCTCACGCTGCGGCGAACGCACCGTGATCGCGGCAGCCGGCCACATCCGCCGCTGCCCCGCCTGCGGCGCCGAGCACTACCCGCGCACCGACCCCGCCGTGATCATGGCGGTCACCGACGACGAGGACCGCATCCTGCTCGGCCGCCAGGTGCACTGGCCCGAAGGCCGCTTCTCGACACTCGCCGGCTTCGTCGAACCCGGCGAATCCATCGAGCAGTCCGTGCGCCGCGAGGTCTTCGAAGAGGCGGGCATCACCGTCGGCGAGGTCGAGTACGTCGCCAGCCAGCCCTGGCCCTTCCCCTCCAGCCTCATGCTCGGCTTCATGGCCCGCGCCACCTCCCACGAGATCAACGTCGACGGCGAGGAGATCCACGAAGCCCGCTGGTTCTCCCGCGAGGACCTGCGCACCGCCTTCGAGTCCGGCGACGTAATGCCCCCGTACGGCATCTCCATCGCCGCCCGCCTGATCGAACTCTGGTACGGAAAGCCCCTGCCCCGCAGAGAGACGTAGACATGGACGTCGATGGGCTGCTCTGCGCCATCGACCACTGCCGAGCAGCACACACGACGAGACCCCGCCCGTGATCACCGGACGGGGTCTCGTCGCGCCTGCTCCCGGTCAGACGCCGAGCGCGCGCTTCACCTGGGCAAGGCTCGGGTTGGTCATCACGACCTCGACCCCACCGTTGGAAGGAACCACCTGAACCGTCGGAACTGTCTGGTTCCCGCCGTTCGCCTTCTCCACGAACGCCGCGGACGCCGGGTCGTGCTCGATGTTGATCTCCTTGTACGTGATGCCCTCGCGGTCCAGCTGGCCCTTCAGCCGCGTGCAGTATCCGCACCACGTGGTGCTGTACATCGTCACAGTGCCCGGCATGTCTCTCGCGCTCCTTTACTGCTGGGGGTACGTCATCGCAAAAGGGGAACGTACGTCGGACACCCACCATTCCCGCACCCGGGTACCCCCGCCCCGTACACCGGCCCCCACCGACGCCTGCCGCATTAGTACGACCACAAGACCCTCCCTGTGGACAACCGGCTCACCCGCCCCCGGCGACCTGGCAGCATGGCGGGGTGACAGCAGCAACGCACTCCACCCTCTTCCCGCAGGTTCCGGACACGGCCGACGCGGTGCTCGACGGGCTCGACCCCGAGCAGCGCGCAGTCGCCACCGCCCTGCACGGCCCGGTGTGCGTGCTGGCAGGCGCCGGCACAGGCAAGACGCGAGCGATCACCCACCGCATCGCCTACGGCGTACGCGCCGGAATCCTCCAGCCCTCCAGCGTCCTCGCCGTCACCTTCACCAACCGCGCCGCGGGAGAGATGCGCGGCCGCCTCCGCCAGCTCGGCGCCGGCGGCGTCCAGGCCCGCACCTTCCACTCCGCGGCCCTGCGCCAACTCCAGTACTTCTGGCCGAAAGCGGTCGGCGGCAGCCTCCCCCGACTCATCGACCGCAAGATCCAGCTCGTCGCCGACGCGGCCGCCGCCTGCCGCATCCGCCTCGACCGCGGCGAGCTCCGGGACGTCACCGCCGAGATCGAATGGTCCAAGGTCACCCAGACCGTCCCCTCCGACTACACGGCCGCCGCCGCCAAGACCGGCCGCGAATCCCCCCGCGACCCCGCGGAGATCGCCCAGCTGTACGCCACCTACGAAAACGTCAAACGCGACCGATCACTCATCGACTTCGAGGACGTCCTGCTGCTCACCGTCGGCATCCTCCAGGACCGCCACGACATCGCCGACCAGGTCCGCTCCCAGTACCAGCACTTCGTCGTCGACGAGTACCAGGACGTCAGCCCCCTCCAGCAACGCCTCCTCGAACTGTGGCTCGGCGAACGCGACAGCCTCTGCGTCGTCGGCGATGCCAGCCAGACGATCTACTCGTTCACCGGTGCAACGCCCGACCACCTCCTCGACTTCCGCACCCGCCACCCAGCGGCCACCGTCGTCAAACTCGTCCGCGACTACCGCTCCTCACCCCAGGTCGTCCACCTCGCCAACGGCCTGCTCTCACAGGCCCGCGGCCGCGCCGCCGACCACCGCCTGGAACTCATCTCCCAGCGCGCCCCCGGCCCCGAGCCCGTCTACGCCGAATACACCGACGAACCCGCCGAGGCGGAAGGCGCCGCCCGCCGCATCCGTGACCTCATCGCCTCCGGCATCCCCGCAGGCGAGATCGCCGTCCTCTTCCGTACGAACTCCCAGTCCGAGATCTACGAGCAGGCACTCGCCGACGCCGGAGTGCCCTACCAGCTGCGCGGCGCCGAGCGGTTCTTCGACCGCCCCGAAGTGCGCAAAGCCGGAGCCGCCCTCCGCGCGGCCGCCCGATTCGGAGCCAACGACTCCCTTCTCGACGACGTCGTCGACCTGCCCTCCCAGGTCCGCGCCGTACTGTCCGGCGAAGGCTGGACCAGCCAGCCCCCCGCCGGATCCGGCGCGGTCAGGGAGCGCTGGGAATCACTGGCCGCCCTCGTCCACCTCGCCCAGGACTTCGCCGCCGCCAAGCAGGACGCCACGCTCGGCGACCTGGTCGCCGAACTCGACGAGCGCGCCGGCGCACAGCACGCCCCGACCGTCCAGGGCGTCACCCTCGCCTCCCTGCACTCCGCCAAAGGACTGGAGTGGGACGTCGTCTTCCTCGTCGGCGTCGCCGAGGGCATGATGCCGATCACCTACGCAAAGACCGACGAGCAGATCGAAGAGGAACGCCGCCTCCTCTACGTCGGCGTCACCCGCGCCAGAGAACACCTCTGTGTCTCCTGGGCCCTGTCCCGCTCACCCGGCGGCAGAGCGGGCCGCCGGCCCAGCCGCTTCCTCGACGGACTGCGCCCCGGCTCCGTCGCCACGGTGAGCCGCGCGAGCGGAGGCGGTCCCGGAGGCGTCGAGCGAGGCATCGGGAGCAGCGGCGGCACCGTCGTACGACGGACCAGCCGAACCCCGGCCCGCTGCCGCGTCTGCGGCCGCACATTGACCGACGCCGGCGAGATGAAACTGATGCGCTGCGAGGACTGCCCCTCCGACATGGACGAGGGCCTCTACGAACGGCTGCGCGAGTGGCGGGCGGTACAGGCGCAGCGCAGCGGCCAGCCCGCGTTCTGCGTTTTCACGGACAAGACACTCATGGCCATCGCCGAGACCGTTCCCGACGACGAGGGAGGGCTCGCGCGGATCCCCGGGGTCGGAGTACGCAAGCTCAACCGCTTCGGAGCCGACGTACTGGCCATCTGCGCAGGCCAGGAGACCGGCGAGGACAAGCGCGACGACTGATTCAAACTCGTCGAAAAAATAGTTTGCGCATGCCCCGGCAATCCCCATAGGTTCTTACCACGGAAGCGGCGGGCTTCTCCGAAGCCCCGGTTCCGTGCTGTACTTAATAGCCGTCGGACTGGCTCACCCCCAGTCCCCCAAGACGCCGAGAGGAGGCGATTCCAGTGATCAGCATCAAGACCAGCTCCAACACCACCGTCAAAATGACCGATCCCTCGGTCGTCTCCACGTGCCTGCTCGGCGTCTCGAACCTGGGCACCGGTCTGTCCGGCATCGCTGCCGTCCGGCCGGCGTCCTCCCTGTCCCTCGCGGGTCTTCCCATCCGTGAGCGCAATGAGCGACCGATCCAGGCACTGGAAGCGGCTGTAGTGGCAGAGGCGCGTGCCTATGCCTTTGCGGCAACCGGTGCCGGATCCCTGAAGCAGACCAAGCAGCACCACACGATGTGGGCCTTCCGTGGGCCTGAACCCTGGAGTGATCCAGCCTGATCCTCGATCAGGCCGGCGCCTTCAGGGCCGCGGAACCCCACCCGGGATCCGCGGCCCTTCTGTTTGTCCCCGACCGGGGACAGCAGAGCGAAGGGGCCTCGGGACAAGAAAAGAACCCGGTACCAGCCGCCAACCGGCCAACCGGCCGGCACGACCAGACGAGGAAGACCAACCGTGCAACTCGAAGCGCACGCCCCGTCCGTACCGCCTTCCGAAACGATCCCCCCGCCCGGCCTCACGGAGGACTCCACCTTGATCCCGCTCACTGCGCTCACCGCGCTCGACGACGCCATCGAGAACCTCGGCGTACCCGTCCCCTGCCGTTCCTACGACCCGGAAGTCTTCTTCGCCGAGTCGCCGGCCGACGTCGAGTACGCCAAGTCCCTCTGCCGTACCTGCCCGCTGATCGAGGCATGCCTCGCCGGGGCCAAGGAGCGGCGTGAGCCCTGGGGTGTCTGGGGCGGCGAGCTGTTCGTCCAGGGTGTTGTCGTAGCCCGCAAGCGGCCCCGTGGCCGTCCGCGCAAGAACCCGGTCACGGCATGAACACCGCAGGAACGATCGACCGCCCCCTGACGCACGACCCCAAGAAACAGGCCCCGATGAAGCCGTCCGCAAGCGAGCCCACCGGCTCCGCCATTCCAGACTTCACCACCACCGGCGCGAACGACTCGCGTGAGAACAGGACCCGAGAGATGCAACTCATTCCAGAAGCCCTGGCTCGTGCGCATATGCACGAGCGACTGCAAGAGGCTGAGCGGGAGCGCCGGGCCGTGCGCCTGGTCACCGCCCGCCGGATGCAGCGCCGGGCCGAGCGCGCCTCCATGCGTGCCCGGCGTGCGCTGGCCATGGCGGTCATGCAGTAAGCAGCCGAAGGCAGTCGCAGACATACACAGACACACCGCGGGGGCCGGTCCGTCCGGACCGGCCCCCGCGGTGCGTTGTACCGGGCGAACACCCGTCCCCGGCGCTATCGTCGGCAGGTGACGAGTCTTCCCGGGGACAGTGACAGCAGCGGCACCACCGAGCGGCCCGACACGGCCCAGGCCCGGCGCATCGCGTGCGCCCGCTGCGGCACCTCGGCGGACGGCCCCCAGCCGACCTGGACCTGCTCCGTCGAGAACGGCAGCCGCCACTACTTCTGCGACAACTGTGCCCGGACACACCTGCGGGCGATCGAGGGACGGCTGGATTCGGCTTGGTGGTAGGGCGGGGCTTGCTGCTCCGGGTCTTCTTTCCGGGGGGCTCCCCCTCCCCCTCCCCCCGCCCACCCCCCACAGCCGCCCCGAAGGCAGCCCGGACTCACGCCTCAGCCGCTGAGTCCTCCTCGTCCAGCAGTTCTTCGGTCGGGACGAACCCCGGCAGCCACTCCTCCAGTTCGTCGCGGAGCCGGACCGTCGCGCCCAGTTGGCACAGGACGCCGATGGTGCTCAACGTCACACGGTGGATCAGCAGGTACGACGGTGGCAGGTTGAGGAGCCTGCCCAACTGGTGGGCGGGGGAGCGGGGGTCGGCCACCCGGGCGGCCTGGCTGCGCATCCAGCCGCGGGTGAAGGTGAACTCGTCGACCTGCGCCGGTTCGATGATCGGCAGGAGGTAGTCGAGGACCGCGTCGGGTTCGAGCTCTATCGACTCCTTGACGAAGCCCTCCTCGCGGAGCAGGTCGTAGACCGCCTCCGCGTCTCCGTCGAGGGTCATGCGGAGGGACTCGCCGATCGGTGAGGGCAGGCCGCCGGGGAGACGGTCGACGGTGCCGAAGTCCAGTACGCCGAGGCGCCAGCCGTTCTTCTCGTCCGGCAGGAGCCGGAAGTTGCCCGGGTGGGGGTCGGCGTGCAGCAGTCCGGTGCGGGCGGGGCCGGAGAAGAGGAAGCGGGCCAGCAGTTGCCCCGCGCGGTCCCGCTGCTCCTGGGTACCGTCGGAGATCACCTCCGACAGGGGTGTTCCGTCGATCCATTCGGTGACCAGGATCTGGTCGCACTGGTGGACCACCGCCGGTACCAGGACGTCGGGGTCGCCCGAGAATTCCGTGGCGTGGGCTTCCTGGGCCTGTGCCTCCAGTGCGTAGTCGAGTTCCTCGGAGACCCGGTCGCGGAGTTCCGCGATGAGGGGCTTGATGTCCATGCCGGGGATGAGCGGGCCCAGCAGCCGGGCGAATCGGCTGAGCTGGGTGAGGTCGGAGAGCAGGGCCTCGCCCGCTCCCGGGTACTGCACCTTGACGGCGACCTCGCGGCCGTCGCGCCACACCGCCCGGTGCACCTGGCCGATCGAGGCGGCCGCGGACGGCTTGTCGTCGAATTCGAGGAACAGCTCGGACCAGTCCTCGCCGAGCCGCTCCCGGAGAACGGAGTGCACGGTGCGGGTCGGCATCGGCGGTGCCGCTTCCTGGAGCTTCGTGAGCGCCGCGCGGTACGGGCCCGCGACCTCTTCGGGCAGTGCAGATTCGAAGACGGACAGTGCCTGCCCGAACTTCATCGCACCGCCCTTCAGCTCACCGAGCACCTTGAAGAGCTGTTCGGCCGTGCGCTGCTGGAGCTCGCGGCCCACGATCTCCGCCGACTTCCCGCCTATCCGCTTGCCCAGGCCCCAGGTCGCTCGCCCGGCGTAGCCGAGCGGTAGCGCGGCGAGTTTGGCGGTTCGGGTGACCGCCTTCCGGGGAAGATCAGACATGAGCCCTCCAAGTCCCAGACAGCCGTGCCGCATGCGGCTGTTGCCCCGCCATTGTCTCGTGCGGGTCCTCGGCTTCGGCGGCGCGTTCCCCCTTCTTACTTTTCTCCGTGGCGCCGCACGGGCAATCGGGGTGTGGCCACACCGGTTTCGCGTGCCAGTGGAGGCCCGGAGCGGAGTTCTCCCAGCGGGCTCCGGCGGTGGAGGGCGGCCGGCCGTCGAGGAAGGCGAGCGCGTGCGCGGCGGCGAGGCCGGCGATGCCGGTCGCCATGGTGAGGTCGCACGCCGGAACGTGGCGTGAGGTGCCGGAGCGCCACTGGGCGATCAGGCGTGGCCAGGTCGGATCCCGGTCGGCGCGGCTCCGGTCGAGGCAGCCCGCGCAGCCGGTGTCGCCGGGCAGGACCAGCGGGCCGACGACACCTGTTCCTTCCACGACTCCCGCGTACAGATGGGGTGTGCCGGAGGTGATCAGGGGTTCGGCGGCGGTGGGATCGGGGGCGTGCGCGGACAGGCCGTCCCGCGGCGTGATGATCACCAGGGAGAGTCCGGGTTCGTCGCCCTCGTCGGCGGGCCGGGGCGGGCGGTCGGGTGCGGCCCGGCGCACCGCCCGCCGGGCGGCTTCCTCGCGGCGCTCTCCGATGGAATCCGCCGGCAGTCCGCCGGGTGCCACGTCCCACGGTTCCACCCGGCCCACGTCACGCACCTCGATCCGGCCCACGCCCGCGCCCGCCAGCAGTGCCGCGAGGGTGACTCCGACCCGGCCCGCGCCGCGCACCTGTACCCGCAGTGAGCGGCGGGCGGCCAGGTGCGCGAGCGCGTCGCCCGGTGCCGGGGTGACGAGGGAGAGGGCCGCGAGGTCGGGGCGCAGCCGGTCGAGGACGGGCTTCTTCGCGCGCAGGGTGTCCGCGGCCGGGCCGCCGCCCGTCGCGTCGTCGAGGAGTCCGGAGCGGGCCAGCCGTTCCACGAGTGCGTCGACATGGCCGTCGGGCAGGCCCATGCCGCGTCCTTCCTCGCGCAGGAGGGGGAGCGAGCGGGTTCCGTCGAGCAGGTCGAGGAAGCTGCCCGTCGCCGTGTCCACCGGGCCCAGCACCATCGCGTGGGCCGGTGCCATGCCGAACTGCACGGTGTTGAGGTCTCGCCAGCCGCGCCGCAGCGCGGGTTTCACCATCGGATGCATGACCGACCCCCGTATCCATGGAGCATCCCCGTGTGCCGGCGGGGCCCTGCCGGGGCCGCCGCTCGGATGCCAGGATGCCCGGGGGCGGGGGGAGGGTGCGGAAAGTTGTCCACAGGCTGTGGTGTTGGTCGGACAAATCGAGCGTGCAGGGTGCGGATCGACACCGAACCGTCCTGTGGACGGGACTTCCCCCATCTGCAGCGGGTAACGTCGGGGCGTGCCCGCCGACCCACTGCACCGCGCCGGAAAACCACAGCGCAGCACGACGAGCTTGCCGCCAAGCGGCTCGGGGGCGAGCGCGATCGAGGTTCGCAGGAGTGCGCGACGGCGCAGGACGGTCTCCGCGTACCGCGAGGGCGATCGCACTGTCGTGCTCATCCCCGCCCGGATGTCCGAGGCGGAGGAACAGCGCTGGGTGACCGTCATGCTCGACAAGCTGGCCGCCCAGGAGAGCAAACGGGTGCTCGGTGACGCCGAGCTGACCGAGCGTGCCGCGCGTCTGTCGGACCAGTACTTCGAAGGGCGGGCCCGGCCCACCTCGGTCCGCTGGGTGACCAATCAGAACACGCGGTGGGGCTCCTGCACGCCGGCGGAGGGCAGTATCCGTCTTTCGCACCGGTTGCAGGGCATGCCCGAGTACGTCGTCGACTACGTCCTCGTCCACGAACTCGCGCATCTTCTGGTGCCCGGGCACGGTCCGCGCTTCTGGCGGCTGCTGGAGGCGTATCCGCGCACGGAGCGGGCGCGCGGCTACCTCGAGGGGGTGGTCGCGGCCGCCCGGCTGCCCCATCCGCCCGTCGGCCGCGACGAATAGCGGGCGGGCGGGCGCGGTCCGTCCCGGGCGGGGGGTGATTGTGTACCGGGTCTGTACCGGCCGCGTTCACTTCCGGGGTTTCCCGTTAGCCTGACGCGACGCAATCGCATTCGGGATGGGGGACGGTCGTTACGCATGGCCAGGGAATTCCAACGCGGCCACAAGGCCAGAATCAGTGACCTCACCGCGGGCACCGATCTGTACGTGGGTGTGCAGATCACCGGCCCCGGACTGACCTTCGACATCAGTTGCTTCGGTCTGGACGCCGACGAACGGCTTTCGGACGACCGGTACTTCGTCTTCTTCAACCAGCCGAAGACCCCCGAGGAATCCGTCCAGCTCCTTGGCGCCCAGTCGGGTGACACGGAGTCCTTCCGTGTCACCCTCGACCGGATCCCGGCGCAGATCCAGAAGCTGTCGTTCACGGCGACGGTCGACGGCGCCGGACAGATGTCCCAGATCGCCCCCGGGTATCTCCGTGTCGTCGCGGGTGGCGAGGAGGTGGCCCGCTACTCGTTCAGCGGAGCGGAGTTCTCCACCGAGCGTGCCGTGATGCTGGGCGACTTCTATCTGAAGGACGTCTGGCGGTTCGCCGCCGTGGGACAGGGATTCGACGGCGGCCTCGACGCGCTGCTGAAGAACTTCGGCGGCGAGGTCGCCGACGAGGAGCCCGCCACGCGGCAGCCGCAGGGCGGCGGGGCGCCCTCGTTCTCGCCTCCCACCCAGGTGAGCGCGGCGCCCGCGTTCGGAGCGCCGGCAGCCCCGGCTCCCGCACCGGCTCCCGCGACGCAGGGGTTCGCTCCGCCGGCCGCCCCGTCCGCGCCCTCGGTGCACGCCGCGCCGACCATCATCGCGCCGCTGCACAGCCCGCCGGGCGGCACCGTGCCGCCGCCGGGGCCCGCCCCGTACGCGCAGCCCCCCGGCCCGCCCGGCCCGCCGCCGGGTTACGGCCAGCAGCCCCCCGGGCAGAGCGCCCCCATGCCTCCCGGTTACGGCCAACAGGCACCGTCCGCGCCTCCCGGTTACGGGCAGCAGGCCCCGCCGGCGCCTCCCGGTTACGGGCAGCAGGCGTCGTACGGCCAGGTCCCGGGGCAGTACCCGGGTCAGCCGGGCGCGCCCTCCCCGTACGGTGTCCCCCAAGGCGCTCCGCAGGGCGGGGCCGGTGTGCTCGCCGCGCTGGGGGCCTTCAAGGAGACGCCCACCGGGCAGCGGTGGACGCAGCAGAACAAGAAGCTGATCCGGGTCGACCTCGGCATCGGGGACCAGCCGGTGCTGGCCCGCCAGGGCAGCATGGTGCTCTACCAGGGCAAGGTCGACTTCAGCTACAAGGGCGCCGGCTTCGCCGGACGGATCGTGGGCAACGCGACCGGGCAGGAGATGCAGCTGATGCGCTGCTCGGGCCGCGGTCAGGTGTTCCTCGCCGAGAACGCCGCCCATGTGCACCCCATCGAACTCCAGGGTGACGCGATCTGCGTGTCCTCCGAGAACGTTCTCGCCTTCGACGAGACGCTCCAGTACGAGGTGCGCAGGATCGAGGGCCACGGCATCCCCGGGGGCGCGCTGTTCACCATGCAGTTCCAGGGGACCGGCACGGTCGTGGTCAAGACGCACGGCGCGCCTGTCGTGCTGCCCGTGACACCGACGACGTTCGCCGACTGCAACGCCGTCGTCGCCTGGTCGGCGGCCTCCCAGGTGGTCGTCTCCAGCCAGGTGCGGATGCGGCGCAACGCCTACCCGGGCGACACCGGGGAGAGCGTGAACCTCCAGTTCCGCGGCGCGCCCGGCAATTTCATCGTCGTCCAGCCGTACGAGGTCTGAGGGAGCCCGTCATGAACCAGCCACTCACGGGCTACGCCCCGGCACCCGTCACCGCGCGCATGGAGAACCACGGCAATCACATGCTGAAGGTCGCCATGCAGACCGGAAGCGACCTCTTCGCGCGCGTGGGCTCGATGGTCGCCTACGAGGGCTTCGTCCAGTACGAGCCCAACCCGCCCGCGGTACGTCAGATCGCCCGCGACTGGATGACCGGCGAGGGCGCACCCCTCATGAGATGCCACGGTGACGGTCTGCTCTATCTCGCGGACTACGGGGCGAACGTCGTCGTCATCAACCTCAACGGGGACGCGATCTCCGTGAACGCCACCAACCTGCTCGCCTTCGACGCGCACCTCACCTGGGGCGTCGAGCGCGTCAAGGGGCTCGCCAAGTTCGCCGGACAGGGCCTGTGGAACACCAAGATCTCCGGCCAGGGCTGGGTCGCGCTGACCTCCCGGGGCGAGCCGATCGTGGTCGACTGCGGTGGCGGCGAGGACGAGACGTACGTCGATCCGGACGCGCTGGTCGCCTGGTCCCCGAACCTCAAGGTGAAGGGCAAGCGCAGCTTCAAGGCACAGTCGCTGATCGGCCGCGGCAGCGGCGAGGCGTACCAGATGGCGTTCTCCGGGCAGGGCATCGTCGTCGTCCAGCCCAGCGAGGACAGCACCGACCGCCTCCGGATCCGGGGCTGAGGGGGAGCAGGACATCATGCAGAGCCCGCTTTTCGGCTACAACGAACAGCAGACCCAGGAGCGCTACAGCCTGCAGAACTCGCAGATGCTGCGGGTCGTCATGGAGGGCCACGACGACATCCTGGCCCGCAAGGGCACGATGGTCGCCTACCAGGGACTCGTCGAGTTCGACGCCGAGTACCAGAACAACAGCCAGCACCGCGCGCGTGCGTACACCGGTGAGGGCCTGGACCTGATGCGCTGCCACGGGCAGGGGACGGTCTACCTCGCGAACCTCGCCCAGCACGTGCACGTGGTCGACGTGGACCAGGACGGTCTGACCGTCGACAGCAGCTATGTGCTGGCCATGGACTCCGCGCTGCATCACGAGGTCATCGCCGTGGACAGCCAGTACGGCATCTCCGGGTCCGGCAAGTACCAGCTCAACATCACCGGACGCGGCAAGGTCGCCCTGATGACCTCGGGGGCACCGCTGATGATGCAGGTCACGCCGGACAAGTACGTCAACTGCGACGCCGACGCGATCGTCGCGTGGTCCACCGGACTGAGGGTGCAGATGCAGGCGCAGACGCACTCCTCCGGGGTGTGGCGGCGGCGCGGGAACACGGGTGAGGGCTGGGAGCTCAGCTTCATGGGCCAGGGGTACGCGCTCGTCCAGCCCAGCGAACTGCTGCCGCCGCAGAACGCGGTGATCGGCCAGGGACTGCGCGCCCAGTACGGCATGGGACAGCAGGGCGCCCACGCGCAGAACCAGGGCAACGTCTGGAGCTGAGTGACGGGCGGGCCAGGAACAACGGTAAGGGGCGACCGCCATGGCGGTCGCCCCTTACGCGCGTCTCGGCGGAGGGTCGCCGTACTCAGGCGGAGAGCCGCGCGCGGGTCGCCTCCAGCAGACGCACGACCGACACGTCGGCCACCTCCGCGACCTCGTCGTAGCCGAACCAGCGCAGGTCGAGGGACTCGTCGCTGATCGCCGCCACGGATCCGGCCGGGGCGAGCGCGACGTACTGGACGTCCAGATGCCAGTTGCACGGCGCCGGGATGGCGTGCCGGTCCAGGCGCACGGGGCCGCCCGGCAGCAGCGTCAGACCCTCGATGCCCGATTCCTCGGCCGCCTCGCGCAGTGCGGCCGAGGCCAGCGTCGGGTCACCCGGCTCGCAGTGACCGCCCATCTGCAGCCACATCCGCAGCTTGCGGTGCAGCGTCAGCAGCACATGACCGCTCTCGGCGTCCACGACCAGCGCACTCGCCGTGACATGCCCCGCGGAGCACGACCTCCACAGGCCCTCGGGGTGCGCCGACAGGTGGTCCAGATAGCTCTGCCGCAGCTCTTCCTGGCCCTCGTAGCCCTTCAGTACGAGGACCGCGTCGTCGTGGAGGGTCACTCGGTGTCGTCGCCCTTGCCGTCGCTCTTGCCCGTGTCCCTGCCGCCCTCGCCGTCCTCGTCGTCCGCCTGGCCCTTGTCGGCCTCGCTGTCGTCCTTCGTCAGGTTCGGCCGGTCGGCGGAACCGCTCGCCGCCTCGCCGAGCATCTTGTCGAGCTCGGAGAAGTCCAGCTGCTCGCGGTGCACGAAGCCGTCCGGGTCGTCCAGGTCGGACGCGGTCGGCAGCATGTCCGGGTGGGCCCACAGACCGTCCCGGCCGTCGACACCACGCGCGTCGGTGAGCGAGGCCCACAGACGCGAGGCGTCCCGCAGCCGGCGCGGACGCAGCTCCAGGCCGATGAGCGTGGCGAAGGTCTGCTCCGCGGGGCCGCCCGTCGCCCGGCGGCGGCGCAGCGTCTCACGCAACGCGTCCGCGGACGTCAGGCGCGGCTTCGCGGCCGCGTGCACGACCGCGTCCACCCAGCCCTCGACGAGTGCGAGCGCCGTCTCCAGACGGGCCAGCGCGGCCTTCTGCTCCGGCGTGTCCTCCGGCTGGAACATGCCCTGCTGGAGGGCGTCCTGCAGCTGCTCCGGGTTCTGCGGGTCGAGCTGGCCGACCACGTCCTCCAGCTTGGCCGTGTCGACCTTGATCCCGCGCGCGTAGCCCTCGACGGCCCCGAAGAGGTGCGAGCGCAGCCACGGCACGTGCGCGAAGAGCCGCTGGTGGGCGGCCTCGCGCAGGGCGAGATAGAGCCGCACCTCGTCCTGGGCGATGCCGAGGTCCTTGCCGAACGACGCGATGTTCAGCGGCAGCAGCGCGGCCTTGCCGGCCGGGCCGAGCGGCAGGCCGATGTCGGTGGAACCGACCACCTCGCCCGCGAGCACGCCGACGGCCTGCCCGATCTGCGTGCCGAACATCGCTCCGCCCATGGAGCGCATCATGCCGATGAGCGGGCCCGCCATGGCCTGCATCTCCTCCGGCAGGACGTCCCCCATGGCCGCGCCGACCCGCTCGGCGACCGGGTCCACGAGCTCCTTCCACACCGGCAGCGTCGCCTCGACCCACTCCGCGCGGCTCCAGGCCACGGCGGAGCCGGCGCCGGACGGCAGGGAGGTCGCGTCGTCGAGCCACAGATCGGCCAGACGGACGGCCTCCTGGACCGCGGTGCGCTCGGCGGGACCGACACTCGCGTCCTTGGTGCCGTCGGAGGTGCCCTGGGAGACCGTCTGGCGGGCGATCTGCTTGGCCATGTCCCAGTTCACCGGGCCGCCCTCGTACGAGAGCATCTGGCCCAGCTGCTGGAACGCGGCGCCCAGGTCGTTGGGGTTCATGGACCCGAACATGGCTGCGAGCGGATTGTCGGCGCCGAAACCGCCGGCTCCGGGCAGCCCGAAACCGAACGGTCCCTGACCACCACCGCTCTCCTGGTCCTTCTTCTTGCCCTCGTCGCCGTTCTCCGGCTCCTCCGGCGGAAGGCCGAATCCGAATGGGGTGTCACTCACGGGGTTCCTCGGCTGGTTAGGGCCGCCGGTTCGTTCCGACGGCGGCTGCCCGACAACACCACCCAGCCTAGACACCACAACCCGATCGGGCCTCGGTGCTTCGCCGACTCTTGGCCTGCGGCAGGATGGATGTCACCTGGTACGGACGCGTCACGCGCGTCCGTTACTGAAGACAACCGCTGGAGACGCCCGGTGAGTTCCCCAGATCCACAGGTTCGCGCAGCGCGAAACCACTCAACCAGCCCGCTCCCGCGCGGGCCCGTCGTCGCGGTCACCGGAGCCGCGTCCGGCGTGGGCGCGATGCTCACCGAGCGGCTCGCCGCCAGTGAGGAGATCAAGCAGGTCATCGCCATAGACGAGCGTCGGGGCGAGTGCGCGGCCGCCCAGTGGTACATCCTCGACGTGCGGGACCCGGCGATCGCGGAGAAGCTGCGCGGTGCGGACGTCGTGGTGCATCTCGCACTCGACCTCGATCTGGAGACGGACGCGGCCGCCCGTACGGCCTACAACGTCCGGGGGACGCAGACCGTGCTCACGGCCGCCGCGGCGGCCGGGGTGCACCGGGTCGTGCTGTGCACCTCCGCGATGGTCTACGGGGCGCTGCCGGACAACGAGCTGCCGCTCTCCGAGGACGCCGAGCTGCGGGCGACCGCCGAGGCCACCGGGGTCGGCGACCTCCTGGAGATCGAACGGCTCGCGCGACGGGCGCCCCGCGCGCACCCCGGGCTCAATGTCACCGTCGTGCGCCCCGGGGTACTGGTCGGTGGCGGTTCCGACACCGCGCTGACCAGGTATTTCGAGTCGCCGCGGCTCCTTGTGGTGGCCGGGTCCCGGCCCGCCTGGCAGTTCTGCCACGTCGAGGACCTGTGCAGTGCTCTGGAACACGCCGTTCTGGAGAAGGTCGACGGGGAGCTGGCCGTCGGGTGCGACGGGTGGCTGGAGCAGGAGGAGGTCGAGGAGCTGAGCGGGATCCGGCGGATGGAGCTGCCGTCCGCCGTCGCCCTCGGGGCCGCGGCCCGCCTGCACCGGATCGGACTCACCCCGTCACCGGCCGGGGACCTGGCCTACACGATGTACCCCTGGGTGGTGAGCGGCAGTCGGCTGCACGAAGCCGGGTGGCGGCCGCGATGGACCAACGAGGAGGTTCTCGCGGAGCTGCTGGAGGAGGTCGCGGGTCGGCACACGGTGGCCGGGCGGCGGCTGGGCCGCAAGGACGCCACGGCCGCCGGGGCCGCGGGAGCGACGGTGGCGTTGCTCGGTACGGCGGCGATCGTGCGCCGCGCGCGGAAGGCCCGGCGCAGGATCTGAACGGGACGGCAGAACGGCAGAACGGCAGGGCGGCAGGGCGGCAGGACAGGCCCCTGGGGGCTGCCTCCGGGCACGCGTGACGGGATCCGCCGTCCGGGCCGTCGCGCCGCCCCCGAGGAGTCCCCTGGAGTCCCCACCCTGTAGGACGCTCCAAAGGGGCCCGCGCCGGAGCCGGGGGAAACGTGTATTCCTTGGCGTCGTGGGGGTGCGGCACCATGGGCGCATGGCACCTTCCTTTGAACACCCCGGAGAGCGGGCCGCGCGGGATCCCATTCGGCTGGTGGCGGTCCGGGACGAACCGCTGTCCCTGGACGAGGTCTTCCGGGCCGTCGGTGACGACGCGGCCGGCGGGACCGCCTTGTTCGTGGGGACCGTGCGCGACCACGACGGCGGTGCCGACGTCGCCGGACTGGGGTACTCGAGCCACCCCGGCGCCGAGGCGGAGATCCGCCGGATCGCCGAGAAGGTGGCCGCCGAGTACCCGGTACGGGCCCTGGCCGCCGTGCACCGCGTCGGAGACCTGGCCGTCGGGGATCTCGCGGTCGTCGTCGCCGTGTCCTGCCCGCACCGCGGCGAGGCCTTCGAGGCGTGCCGCAGACTGATCGACGACCTCAAGCACGAGGTGCCCATCTGGAAGCACCAGAAGTTCTCCGACGGCACGGAGGAGTGGGTCGGCGCCTGCTGAGGAACACGGCCCGGAGCAGGGACGAAGCCCCGGCGAAGCCCCGGCGCGCCCACGGAGGGAGCACACCGGTCCTCCGCACGTGCTCGATTTGCGTAACCGACCCCCTGGCGTGAGCGTTAGCACTGCGAATGGTTAA
Organism: Streptomyces sp. NPDC057950; assembly: GCF_042887295.1. Lineage (NCBI taxonomy): Bacteria > Bacillati > Actinomycetota > Actinomycetes > Kitasatosporales > Streptomycetaceae > Streptomyces > Streptomyces sp. NPDC057950. Next base: position 43,648 of record NZ_JBHVPP010000007.1, on the reverse strand, counting down.
TCTGCTGATCAGTCAGTTGCGGTCGCTCGTTGGGGTTGGGAGGTCGGCATGGCGTCGCTCGCCTGGTTGCTGATTCCGCTTATGGCCGCGATCGGTGCCGGACTGTGGGGAAGTTGGGCCGGCCGGAATCGCAAGACGGCCGGAGACGGCGTGGAGCTCGAGGGCTACGCCCGCTTCCGTGCGGCCATGGAGCGGTCCGAGGCCGTCCCGGCACGGTCCGAGGCCGTCCCGGCACGGTCCGACGCGCTGGAGAAGTCCCCCTCCGACGCGGTCTGAGGGCACGGCGCCCGTACGCGGCCGAGGAACCCGTACGGGCGGCCCCGACGGTGCGCTGACAGCACCGTCCCGTAGTGTCGACACATGCCACGCCGCACCGCGACGATGCTCGCTTCCACTCTGATCCTGATCGCGCTCCTGTGCGCGGGAGTGTTCATCACCGTGCCGTACTCGGAGATGTCACCGGGACCGACGGTGAACACACTGGGCGATCACGACGGCGAGCCGGTGCTGCAGATCTCCGGGCGCAAGACATACGCGACCACCGGACACCTGAACATGACCACCGTCCGGGTGACCAGCGCCGACTACCGGATGAACCTCGTCGAGGCCGTCTACGGCTGGCTGGCGCACGACAACAAGATCGTCCCGCACGACACGCTGTACCCCGACGGCAAGACCGAGGAGCAGTCGACCCAGGAGAACGCCGAGGAGTTCAGCCAGTCCCAGGAGAGCGCCAAGGTGGCGGCCTTGAAGGAGCTGAACATCCCGGTGAAGTCCTGGGTGATCGTCTCCACGGTCGTCAAGGGCTCGCCGGCCGAGGGACGCCTGCACGCCGGTGACGTGATCAAGAAGGTCGACGGTACGGCGGTCAAGGCGCCCGACGACGTCGCGAAGCTGGTCACCCGCCACAAGCCCGGCGAGAAGGTCGTCTTCACGGTCGTGCCCTTCAAGGAGCAGGCCGCCGCGGAGAAGGCGAAGAAGACCGCGACCGAGACGCAGGACGTGACGATCACCACGGCGAAGTCCGCCGACAAGGGCGCCTCCCGCGCCATCGTCGGCATCTCGGCCGGGACCGACCACACCTTCCCGTTCGACATCGACATCAAGCTCGCCGACGTCGGCGGACCGAGCGCCGGCCTGATGTTCGCGCTCGGCATCGTGGACAAACTGACCCCGGACAACCTCACCGGCGGCAAGTTCGTGGCCGGCACCGGCACCATCGACGACGCCGGCACCGTCGGCCCGATCGGCGGCATCGAGATGAAGACGGTCGGCGCCCGCGAGAAGGGCGCCCAGTACTTCCTGACGCCCAAGGACAACTGCGCGGCCGCCGCCAAGGACACCCCCGAGGGGCTCACGCTCGTCAAGGTCAACACCATCGACGACGCGATGAGCGCCCTCAAGGACATCAGGTCCGGCAGGACGGCCGACCTGCCGAAGTGCACGGTCAAGTAGACCGGGCGATCCGCACCGTCACACAGCCCCGGGGCTACTCCGCGAACGTGGCCGACAACGCCTCGGCGAGCCCCGGCACCAGGCCCGACCCCGTCAGCACCTCCGTCGGCGCGTCCTTCTCGCGCAGCCGCAGAGCCGAGTCGCGCGTCCCGTCGCGCAGGACGCCGACCGTCATGCGGACCTCCTGACGGTCCGGGTGCTCGGCGACCCACTTCGCGAGCTTCTTATCGCTCAGCCCCTCCGGAACGGAGGCCTCGGCGGACGGCGGCAGCATCAGCCGCTCCACGGTCAGCGCGCAGCCGACCACGGCGTCGGGCCAGGCGATGGTGCCGAGGAACTCGTCCAGCGGCTTGCCGGCAGGGATCTCGTCCTGCTCGACGGGGGTGAGGGCGGTGCTCTCGGTCTCGTCCTGCAGACCGAGCTGGGCCGCGAGGCCGGGTTCCTGGGTGCGCAGTCGCGCGGTGTCTACGAGGGCGAAGAGGCGGGCGGGCTGGTCCCAGCCGAGGCCTGAGGCGTACTCGTCGATCTCGAGTACGGCCCGGGTGAGCGGGCTCGCTGCCATGGGAGTGTTGGACATGGTCACAATCCTGCCTCGTTAGTACCCGGAAGCGGGAACCGAGTAAAGCGTGAGTAAGTTGCATAGGTGAGGCTCCACGATCACGGAGCCTGATGGATGGTCCGCGTTCACGGGGGCCTGACGGATCAACAGCGACTTCGAGGTGCGCACCTTGGCTTTCCAGATGCCGGACCGCGGCGGAGGCCCGACGGGGCCACGGATGAGAGTGGGCCGCCCCTCCCGGCGTGTCCGGACCCTGCTCATGACACTGGGCGTGCTGGCCGTGCTGGCCATGGCCTTCGTCATGTTCGCGGGGTTCTGGACGGACTGGCTCTGGTACCGGTCGGTCCACTACTCGTCCGTCTTCACGACGACCCTGTGGACCAAGATCGGACTCTTCTTCGTCTTCGGCCTGCTCATGGCGGCCGCGGTGGGGGTGAACATCTGGCTGGCGCACCGGCTGCGACCGCCTCTGAGCGCCATGTCGATGGAGCAGCAGAGCCTCGACCGCTATCGGATGGGCATCGCGCCGTACAAGAGGTGGCTGCTGTTCGGCATCACCGCCCTGGTGGGCCTGATCGCGGGCGCGTCCGCGTCCGGCCAGTGGCGCACCTGGCTGATGTGGGTGAACGGAGTCCCCTTCGACCAGAAGGACCCCCAGTTCCACCTCGACGTCTCCTTCTACGCCTTCGACCTGCCCTGGTACCGGTTCCTCCTCGGCTTCGGCTTCGCCGCCGCCGTGCTGTCGCTGATCGCCGCCGCGCTCACGCACTACCTCTACGGAGGACTGCGGATCACCAGCCCGGGGGCGCGCGCCACGGCGGCGGCCACCGGTCACCTCTCGGTGCTCCTCGGCGTCTTCGTCGCGCTGAAGGCGGTCGCCTACTGGCTCGACCGGTACGGACTCGCCGTGAAGTCCAGCGACTTCAAGGCGACCGGTAACTGGACCGGCCTCAGGTACGTCGACGCCAACGCCTACCTGCCCGCCAAGACGATCCTCTTCTGCATCGCCGTCATCTGCGCGCTGCTGTTCTTCGCCACCCTGTGGCGGCGCACCTGGCAGCTGCCCGTGATCGGCTTCGGCCTGATGGTGCTCTCCGCGATCCTCATCGGCGGCCTGTACCCGGCGATCGTCCAGAAGTTCCAGGTCCAGCCGAACGAGCAGGCCAAGGAAGCGCCGTACGTCGAGAAGAACCTGAAGGCGACGCGCGAGGCCTACGGCATCGACGGCACCAAGGTCTCGGAGTACGCGGGCACGAGCGACACCAAGGACAAGACCAAGCTGCGCGATGACGCCGACTCCACGGCGAGCATCCGGATCATGGACCCGAACATCGTCTCCCCGACGTTCCAGCAGCTGCAGCAGATGAGGAACTACTACGCGTTCCCGACCAACCTGGACGTCGACCGCTACACCAAGGACGGCAAGGACCAGGACACGGTCATCGGGCTGCGTGAGCTGAACCTCAACGGCATCCCGAAGAACAACTGGATCAACGACCACTTCCGCTACACGCACGGCTACGGCGTGGTCGCCGCCAAGGGCACCACGGCGACCGCCGGCGGCCGGCCGGTCTTCACCGAGTCCGACCTGCCGTCCAAGGGCGACCTCGGGACGTACGAGCAGCGCGTCTACTACGGCGAGAAGACCACCCAGTACTCCATCGTCGGCGGTCCCCAGAAGGAGATCGACTACTCCGACGACAGCGGGGAGAAGACGACCAGCTACAAGGGCGGCAGCGGCGTCAGCCTCTCCAGCCCGGTCAACCGGGCGGCATACGCGGTGGCGTTCGGAGAGCCGCAGATCCTCTACTCGGGCGCGATCGGCGAGGGATCCCGGATCCTCTACAACCGCACCCCCAAGGACCGTGTCGAGGCGGTGGCGCCCTGGCTGACCATCGACGGCGACGCCTACCCGGCCGTGGTCGACGGCAGGATCCAGTGGATCGTCGACGCGTACACCACGACCAACGGCTATCCGTACGCCTCCCGCACCACCCTCGGCGACACGACGGCCGACTCGCTCACGGCGACCAACAACCAGCGCGCGGTGGTGGCCCAGCAGAACCAGGTCAACTACATCCGCAACTCGGTGAAGGCCACCGTCGACGCGTACACCGGTGACGTCAAGCTCTACCAGTGGGACACCAAGGACCCGGTCCTCAAGACCTGGATGAAGGCGTTCCCGCACACGGTGAAGTCGAAGAAGAACATCTCGCCCTCGCTGATGGCGCATCTCCGCTACCCGCAGGACCTGTTCAAGGTCCAGCGCGAACTGCTCACCCGCTACCACGTGAAGGACGCGCAGACGTTCCTCAGCGGCAGCGAGGTGTGGCAGGTCCCCGACGACCCGAGCAACAAGTCGGGCAACGCGGTGCCGCCGTACTACCTGAGCATGAAGATGCCCGACCAGCAGGCACAGGCGTTCTCCCTGACGACGACGTTCACGCCGAACGGCCGGGACAACCTGAGCGCCTTCATGGCGGTCAACGCCGAAGCGGGCACCAGCGACTACGGCAAGATCAGAATCCTGAAACTGCCGACGAGCGAACCCGTCGACGGACCCAAACAGGTCCAGAGCCAGTTCAACTCCGAACAGACCATCGCCGAGTCCATCAGACTTCTCAGCGGCGGCGCCTCGGAGGTCGAGTACGGAAACCTGCTGACGATTCCGCTCGACGGAGGACTGCTCTATGTGGAGCCCGTCTACGTACGGGGTGGTGGACTCAAGTACCCACTGCTGCGCAAGGTGCTGGTGACCTACGGAGGCAACACCGCCTTCGAGGACACGCTCGACCAGGCCCTCAACAAGGTGTTCGGGGCGGACGTCACGACCACCCCACCGGGCGACACGGGCACCACGAAGCCACCGACATCGAGCAACCCCACGGTCCAGCAGGCGCTCGAGGACGCCCAGAAGGCCTTCACGCAGGGCCAGGAAGCCCTCAAGAAGGGCGACTGGACGGCGTACGGCCAGGCGCAGAAGGACCTTCAGGACGCTCTGAAGCGGGCTGAGGACGCCCAGACCGCGGCCGGCAAGCCCAGTGGCAGCGGCGGCAGCAAGAGCGGCGACAAGGGCAGCGACAAGAACGGCGGCCCGAGCGACAGCCCGAGCGGTGGCCCCAGCAGTACTCCCAGCGGCGACGGGAGCTCCGGAAGCAGCTGAAAGGAGTCCCCTCCGCGCCGTGGTACGGTTGCAACACAACGGCGCGGGGTGGAGCAGCTCGGTAGCTCGCTGGGCTCATAACCCAGAGGTCGCAGGTTCAAATCCTGTCCCCGCTACTGAAAGGCGAAGGCCCGGATCCTCAAGGATCCGGGCCTTCGTCATGTGTGGTTCCCGTCATGTGTGGTTCCCCGCGTCGCGCGCCGGGTGTCGCCGCGCCCGCACGGGTGCGCGTGCGGACCGCTTGCCGCCGGACGGGTGAGTGCGTACCGGCGTCGCTCGGCGACACGCGCGAAGGCTGCGCCATCCGTGGGGAGTTGGGGATTTTGTGTTTCACTTGTCTCTCTGTGGGCATGTCGACAAAACGCTGAAGTGACCTCACTGACTGCGGTATACCAGGTGTGGCCGGGTTGCAGGTGGTGCGACGATGGACGTTATGGGGGACAAGGCAACTCTGTTGGAGACAGGGCGTTTTGTGCAGCCTTCGAACCGGGACGAAACCGGCGAGGCGGCAGAAGAGGCACGTCAGCGGCTCGCCGCCGAATCCGGCGACGTCGAGGCGATGAGCGTCCTCGGAGCGATGCTGCTGCGCCGCGGCGATCTCGACGCGGCCGAGCCCCAGCTGCGCGCCGCCACCGCCGCGGGTGACCGTGCAGCCGCCAACAACCTGGGTGTCCTCCTGCACCAGCGCGGATACACCGACGACGCCGCGGGATGGTGGCGGATCGCCGCCGTCGCGGGTTCCGCCGCCGCCGCGCACGCGCTCGGCCGCTACCACCGCGAGCGGGGCGACGAACCCGCCGCCGAGTACTGGCTGCGCCAGTCCGCCGAGCAGGGCCATGCCCTCGGGGCGTACGCGCTGGCCGACCTGCTGGAGCACCGCGGTGACGTCGGCGCCGAGCAGTGGATGCGGGCGGCCGCCGAGCGGGGACACCGCGAGGCCGCGTACCGCCTCGCACGCACGCTCGACCGTAAGGCCGTGGACGCGGGCGAAAGGGGCTCCGACAACGGTGTCAGCGGTGTGCTGGGCGTCATCGGGGCCGCCGGTGAAGAAGCCGAGCAGTGGTACCGGCAGGCCGCCGCGCGCGGGCACCGGCGGGCCGCGCTGCACCTCGGGGCCATCCTGGAGAAGCGGGGTGAGCTCAAGGAGGCCGGCCGCTGGTACCTGACGTCCGCCAAGGACGGCGAGGCGCGGGCCGCCTGCGCGCTCGGATTCCTGCTGCGGGACGCCGGCGACAGCGAGAGCGCCGCCGTGTGGTGGCTGCGGGCCGCGCAGGAGGGCGACGGCAACGCCGCGAACGCGCTCGGCGCGCTGCACGCCGAACGGGGCGAGACCCAGACCGCCGAGCGGTGGTACCGGGCGGCGATGGACGCGGGTGACACCAACGGCGCCTACAACCTCGCGCTGCTCTGCGCCGAGCAGGGACGGACCGCGCAGGCCGAGCAGTGGTACCGGCAGGCCGCTTACGCCGGACACCGGGAGGCGGCGAACGCCCTGGCCGTGCTGCTGCTCCAGGTCGGGGACGCGGCGGGCGCCGAGCCGTGGTTCTCCAAGGCGGCGGAGGCGGGCAGCGTCGACGCCGCGTTCAACCTCGGGATCCTGCACGCCGGACGGGGCACCGCGGCCGACGACGCCGCGGCGCTGCGGTGGTACGAGCGTGCCGCCGCCGACGGGCACACGGAGGCCGCGCTCCAGGTCGGCATCGCACGGCTGCGGGACGGGGACGAGGCCGCGGCGGAGCGGCATCTGCGCCGCGCGGCGGGCGGTGGCAGCGCGGAGGCCGCGTACCGGCTGGCCTCGGTGCTCGACGCGCGCCGGCCACCCGCGCCGGAGCACGAACTGGGGGAGCCCGCGCACGAGAAGAGTGAGTGCGAGGAGTGGTACGAGCGGGCGGCGTCCCAGGGGCACCGGCGGGCGCAGGTGCGGGTGGGCATGCTCGCGGCGGCGCGCGGGGACGTGGTCGACGCGGCGCGCTGGTACCGCGAGGCCGCGGAGGCCGGGTCGCGGAACGGGGCGTTCAACCTCGGGCTGCTGCTCGCCCGGGAGGGGAGCGAGCCGGAGGCGGCGCTGTGGTGGGCAAGGGCGGCGGACGCGGGGCACGGGCGGGCGGCGTTGCGGCTGGCGCTCGTGTACGCGCGGCGGGGCGAGCTGGCCGAGGGGCAGCGGTGGGCGGACCGGGCGGTCTCGCTGGGGCCGGCGGAGGTGTCGGAGCGGGCGGCCCGGTTGCGGGATGCGTTGCGGGAGGAGCTGTCGGCGTGAGGCGTCCCCGTCCCGGCCGTAACAGGGGCTCCGCCGGTAGGCCCCGTGCGTGCCCGGGGCTCCGCCGGTAGGCCCCGCCCGCGCCCGGGGCTCCGCCCGTGGACCTCCGCTGTGCCGGGGGCACCGGTCTCGAGCCCGTGGAAAAGCGATTTGCGCTGGTCCACCCAGGTGACGTAACGTTCAGTTCAACGGCGCGGGGTGGAGCAGCTCGGTAGCTCGCTGGGCTCATAACCCAGAGGTCGCAGGTTCAAATCCTGTCCCCGCTACTCAAGACTCAGGGCCCGGATCTTCTGATCCGGGCCCTGAGTGTTTTCCCCCTGGCGTTTTGCGCCCCGGTGTTCACCCGGGGGCGCGCGGCCATGAAAAACCCCGGCCGCCCTCGTTCAGGGGCCGGGGCTTCCTTGGAGCGGGGCGTGCGGTCGTCAGGCCGCCGCGCAGTTCGGGCACACGCCGCGGTAGGTGACCTCGACGTCCGAGACCGCGAAGCCGAAGCGCTCCGAGTCCGGCAGGTCCGCCAGCGGGTCGCCGCCCGGGTGGACGTCGCGGATCGCACCGCACCGGGCGCAGACCAGATGGTGGTGCGGGCGGTGCGCGTTCGGGTCGTAGCGTTTCGCGCGCTTGTCCGTGGCGACTTCCAGCACCTCGCCGAGCGAGACCAGCTCACCCAGCGTGTTGTAGACGGTCGCCCGGGAGATCTCCGGCAGCTTGGCGACGGCGCGCGCGTGCACCTCGTCGGCCGTCAGGTGGACGTGATCGCCGTCGAGCACCTCGGCCACGACACGCCGCTGTGCGGTCATGCGCCAGCCGTGTCCGCGCAGGCGTTCCAACAGGTCACTCATGCGGTTCAGCCTAACAGCACGAGTACCAGATCCCGAGCGAGTACGACTTTGGAAGGTGATTTGACTTAGACATTGTCCATTGTAGGATCGTGCTCGTCAGTGACCGGGGAACAGGTCTGGGCAGGAATGGCACAGGAGGCGCACGTGACGCAGGGACCGCTTACGACGGAGGCCGGCGCGCCGGTGGCCGACAACCAGAACAGCGAGACCGCGGGCGTCGGCGGCCCTGTGCTCGTCCAGGACCAGCTGCTGCTGGAGAAGCTCGCCCACTTCAACCGCGAGCGCATCCCGGAGCGTGTCGTGCACGCCCGTGGCGCCGCCGCGTACGGCACCTTCACGCTCACCCGTGACGTGTCGCGGTGGACGCGCGCGAGGTTCCTCTCCGAGGTCGGCAAGCAGACCGAGACGTTTCTGCGCTTCTCGACGGTGGCCGGAAACCTCGGTTCCGCGGACGCGGTCCGCGACCCCCGCGGTTTCGCGCTGAAGTTCTACACCGAAGACGGCAACTACGACCTCGTCGGCAACAACACCCCGGTGTTCTTCATCAAGGACGCCATCAAGTTCCCCGACTTCATCCACACGCAGAAGCGCGACCCGTACACCGGTTCGCAGGAGGCCGACAACGTGTGGGACTTCTGGGGGCTGTCCCCCGAGTCCACCCACCAGGTGACCTGGCTCTTCGGTGACCGCGGCATCCCGGCCTCCTACCGCCACCTCAACGGGTACGGCTCGCACACGTACCAGTGGAACAACGAGGCCGGCGAGGTCTTCTGGGTCAAGTACCACTTCAAGACCGACCAGGGCATCAAGAACCTGACCACCGAGGAGGCCGTCCGTCTCTCCGGCGTCGACCCCGACTCCCACCAGCGCGACCTGCGCGAGGCCATCGAGCGCGGCGACTTCCCGTCCTGGACCGTGCAGATCCAGGTCATGCCGGCGGACGAGGCGGCGAACTACCGCTTCAACCCGTTCGACCTCACCAAGGTGTGGCCGCACGAGGACTACCCGCCGATCGAGATCGGCAGGCTGGAACTCAACCGCAACCCGGAGAACGTCTTCGCCGAGGTGGAGCAGTCGATCTTCTCGCCCGCGCACTTCGTGCCCGGCATCGGCCCCTCGCCCGACAAGATGCTCCAGGGGCGCCTCTTCGCCTATGGTGACGCGCACCGCTACCGCGTCGGCGTCAACGCCGACCACCTGCCGGTGAACCGCCCGCGCGCCACCGAGGCGCGTACCCACTCCCGTGACGGCTCCCTGTACGACGGCAGGCACGGCGGCGCCAAGAACTACGAGCCGAACAGCTTCGGCGGCCCGTTCCAGACGGACCGCCCGCTGTGGCGGCCGACCGCGGGCTTCACCGCGGGCACCGGCAGCCATGAGGCCCCGGTCCACTCCGAGGACACCGACTTCGTGCAGGCCGGTGACCTCTACCGGCTGATGTCCGAGGACGAGCGGGGCCGTCTGATCGAGAACCTTGCGGGCTTCATCGCCAAGGTCTCCCGTGACGAGATCGCCGAGCGCGCGATCGCCAACTTCCGTCAGGCCGACGGAGACTTCGGCAAGCGGCTGGAGGCCGCGGTCCAAGCCCTGCGCGGCTGATCACCAGCACTGGACCGCTTGTCGTCGACGGCGGGCCGGACCCCCTCGCTCCGAGGGGGTCCGGCCCGCCGGTATGCGCGCGGGATCCGCTCAGGCCGGCACGCGCTGCCGGGCCGGTGCCCAGCAGCGGATGATGTCGCGCACCGAGACGATGCCGACGGGGCCGCTGCCGTCGAGCACGATCAGATGACGGAAGCCGCCGTGCGACATCGCCGTCGCGGCCTCCTCCAGGGTCCATACCGGGGCGGCGAAGACGACCTCGGTGGTGGTGTGGGTGTCGGCGGTCTCGGCGTCGGGGTCCTGGCCGAGGGCGAGCGAGTTGAGGATGTCACGCTCGGTGAGAATGCCGACGCCGCCGGCGTCCTCGTCGAGGACGACGGCCGCGCCGACGCGGCGAGCGGACATCAGACGGGCCGCCTGGCGGAGGGTGTGTGCCGGGCCGATGGTGAGGACCACTGTGCTCATGGCGTCGCGGACGAGCATGGAAGGAGCCACCTCCTACGAATCCGTCGAGCTTGCGAGCGGATTCACAAGTTCACAAGTGGGGGGACTCTCAGAGTCGCAGTTAAAGGGACGGTCAACAAGGGGGCGCGTGCCGTGAGATCGGGGGCGCCCAGGGGTTACTCAGAAACCCCAGGTCACCCCGTGGTGTCCAGGAATCCCCGTGGGCGGCGCCGGTCCGGTTGACAGCGACGGCCCGGGTGCCAGGCCCCCCGAGCCTCAGTAGCGCTGATTCAGGTACCCCAGCATCTCGTCGTGGAGGACGCCGTTCGAAGCGGCCGCGTTGCCGCTGTGCGGGCCCGGACGTCCATCGAGGCCGGTGAAGGTGCCGCCCGCCTCGGTCACCACGATCGCGTTCGCCGCCATGTCCCAGAGGGACAGCTCCGGCTCGGCGCAGATGTCCACCGAGCCCTCCGCGACCATCATGTACGGCCAGAAGTCGCCGTATCCGCGGGTGCGCCAGACGGCCTTCGTCAGGTCCAGGAATCCGTCCAGGCGGCCCTGGTCCTCCCAGCCGGACAGCGAGGAGTACGCGAAGGAGGCGTCGGCCATCCGGGAGACCTGGGAGACGCGCAGGCGCGAAGCCGAGGAGAGGCTGCGGCCGGTGAACGCGCCGTGGCCCTTCGCCGCCCACCAGCGGCGGCCGAGCGCCGGCGCGGAGACGACACCGACGACCGGCTGGTAACCGCCCTCCACCGCTTCCATCAGTGAGATCAGCGTGGCCCAGACGGGGACACCCCGGACGTAGTTCTTGGTGCCGTCGATCGGGTCGATCACCCAGCGGCGCGGGCCGGTGCCCTCGATGCCGTACTCCTCGCCGAGAACCGCGTCGCGCGGCCGGGCGCGCTGGAGATGACCGCGGATCAGCTCCTCGGCGGCCTTGTCCGCCTCGCTCACCGGCGTCATGTCCGGCTTGGTCTCGACCTTCAGGTCGAGCGCCTTGAACCGGTCCATCGTCGCGGCGTCGGCGGCGTCCGCCAGGACATGGGCCAGGCGCAGGTCATCGCGGTAGTCGGGCATGACTGCACCGTATATGGGTCCCTCGGGCCACAGCCATACGGCCCGGGGAACAAACCCGGGGAACAAACCGGGAGAACAGACCACGGGAACGAACGGGCCGGGCGGCGGTCGCCGCGGTGCCGGGTGACCGTCGTGCGGACGGTCGCCGTGCCGGGTGATCGCGGGCGGGTCGCTGTCGGCGACGGGGTCACCCACGCCGCCGTACGGTCGGGTGATCATCGCGGCGCACGACGGCTCGCGTACGCCCCTCGGCGCCGCCGCGAACCCTTGACAGTGCCCGTGCACGCGTCAAATCTGAGCTGCAGTGCCGCCCGCTCGCCCCAGGGAGGCGAATGATGCCTGCAGCGCGGGAATCCCTTCTGGACGCCGCTCAAACGGCGCTCGCCCGTCGGCCGTGGTCCACGGTGCGGATGGTCGACGTCGCGGCCGTGGCCGGAGTGTCCCGGCAGACGCTCTACAACGAGTTCGGCAGCAAGGAAGGGCTCGCACGAGCGCTCGTGCGCCGGGAGGCCGACGGCTATCTCGCCGGCATCGAACGCGCGCTCGCCGCACACGCGGACGCGCGCGAGCGGCTGGTCGCGACCGCAGAGTGGACCATGACGGCGGCACGCGGCAACGCGCTGGTACGGGCCATGCTCACCGGCTGCTGGAGCGAACGGCTGCCCTCGCCGACGCTCTCGGCGGTGCCGTCCTCGTCCGCGGTGCCCGCGCAGCGGCGGGCGGACGGGCCGTTGCCGTCGCCGGCCGACTTCGTGGCCCTCGTGAGGGACCGGGCCGTCGCCTCGCTCGCCGGTCCCGGCACGACCCGGGCCGACGCCGTCGAACTGGCCGGGTCCTGCGAGCTGGTGACGCGGTTGGCGCTGTCGTGCGTGGCGGCTCCTCCGGGGGAGGGCGGGGTGACGGACCTGGTGCGCGGCGCGTTGCCCCGGCAATGGCGGTGACTGTCCAGGGGTGGCGCCTGCCCAGGGGTGGCGCCTGCCCCGAGGGCGATGAACATCCCGGGGCCGGTGACGGATCGGAGGCCGGTCAAGGAACAGACGGATCGGAGGCCGGTCAAGGAACAAGAGGCCGGTGAAGGCGCGGGCCGGTGAAGGCGCGGGCCGGTGAAGCATCAAGAGGCCGGTGAAGGCGCAGAGGGCGGTGAAGGTCTCGCCGCGCGGGCGAGCCGCGCCGCACGATCGGACCCCGCCCCGCAGCCGACGGGCGGTTCAGTGGGCCGATCCCGAGAGCTGGAGGCCGATGACGCCGAAGATGACGAAGCTGATCGAGACGATCTTCAGGGTCGACACCAGGTCGCCCAGGAAGATCATTCCGTAGATCGCCGTACCCGCCGCGCCGATGCCCGTCCACACCGCGTACGCCGGGCCGACGTCGAGCTTCTTGAGGGAGAGGGTCAGCAGGCCGAAGCTGCCCAGGGCGAAGACGCAGAAGGCGACTGTCGGCCAGAGTCTGGTGAAGCCGTGCGAGAGCTTCAGACAGACGGCGAAACCGGTTTCGAGCACTCCTGCCACAACGACCAGCAGCCACGCCATGTCTTGTCCTCCCGCGTCCGCACGTCGACTGCTCCGTCTGGCTCGGATCAGGCCAGCGGTCCCCGAGGGCGCTGGGTGCGATTATGCATTTACCGGGCTGCCACGGACGCAAACAACGCGGAGGTCACGAAGGGAACCTCGATCGTCCCGCACGGGGGGACACTCATGGGCGTACCGGGATCAGTCGCCTTCCGCGCGTTCGCGCGTCGCGAGCAGCCGGCGCAGCGAGTAGAGCCGGGCCGGGTCCGCGTGACCGTCGGCCACCCACTGGTCCAGGGCGCAGTCCGGTTCGTCGTGACTGCACGCGCGCGGACAGCCCTCGGTGCCGGGTTCGAGGTCGGGGAAGGCGTGGATGACCCGGGACGGGTCCACGTGGTGCAGGCCGAAGGAGCGGACGCCGGGGGTGTCGATGACCCAGCCCTCGCTGCCCGGCAGCGGAATCGCGCGCGCCGAGGTCGTGGTGTGCCGGCCGCGCCCGGTCACCGCGTTGACATGGCCGGTGCTGCGCCGCCGTTCCAGCGAGACCAGCGCGTTGACGAGGGTCGTCTTGCCGACGCCGGAGTGCCCGACGAACGCCGTGATCTTGCCGTCGAGTTGCTTGCGCACCCGCTCCACCGCCGTGCCGCTCTCCAGCTCCTCGCGGCTGGTCACGACGTAGGGCACGCCCAACGCCCCGTACATCTCGAGGAGTTCGTCGGGCGGAGCGAGGTCGGACTTGGTCAGCACCAGCAGCGGCTCCAGGCCGCCGTCGTACGCCGCGACCAGGCAGCGGTCGATCAGCCGCGGGCGCGGCTCGGGGTCGGCGAGGGCCGTGACGATGGCGAGTTGGTCGGCGTTGGCGACCACCACGCGCTCGTACGGATCGTCGTCGTCGGCCGTCCGGCGCAGCACCGAGGTCCGCGGCTCGATCCGGACGATGCGGGCGAGGGTGTCCTTCGCGCCGGACAGGTCCCCGACGAGGGCGACGCGGTCGCCGACGATCGCGGCCTTGCGGCCCAGTTCGCGGGCCTTCATCGCCATGACCGTACGGTCCTCGACGAGGCAGGTCAGGCGCCCCCGGTCGACGGTGAGGACCATGCCCTCCGCCGCGTCCTCGTGCTTGGGGCGGATGTTCGTACGCGGCCGGTTGCCCTTGCGGTTCGGCCGCTGGCGGATGTCGTCCTCGTCGGTGTTCTTGCCGTAGCGGCGCATGATCCAGGTCCGCCCGTCAGTTCCCGAGCGTTCCGGGGTTCCCGAGCATTGCGGCCCACAGGTCGGGGAAGTCCGGCAGCGTCTTCGCCGTGGTCGCCACGTTCTCGATCTGCACGCCCTCCACCGCCAGCCCGATGATCGCGCCGGCGGTGGCCATCCGGTGGTCGTCGTACGTGTGGAACACGCCGCCGTGCAGCCTGCGCGGGCGGATGTGCAGCCCGTCGGCGGTCTCGGTGACGTCACCGCCGAGTTCGTTGATCTCCTTGGTGAGCGCGGCCAGCCGGTCCGTCTCGTGCAGCCGCAGGTGGGACACGCCGCGCAGGGTGGAGGGGGAGTCCGCGAGCGCGGCGACGGCCGCGATGCCCGGGGTCAGCTCGCCGACCTCGCCCAGGTCCACATCGATCCCGTGGATCGCACCCGAACCAGTGAACTCCAGCCCTCTGTCGGTCAGTTCGCAGGAGCCACCCATTTCGGTGAAGATCTCCCGCAGCCGGTCGCCGGGCTGGGTGGTGCGCGCCGGCCAGTCGGGTACGACGACGGTGCCGCCCGTCACGAGGGCCGCCGCGAGGAAGGGCTGCGCGTTCGACAGATCCGGCTCGACGATCAGGTCCCGGCCGAGCAGCGCGCCCGGGGTGACGCGCCAGACGTTGGGTTCGCCGCCCGACTCCGGGGTGTCCACCTGGGCGCCGACCGCGCGCAGCATGTCGACCGTCATCCGGATGTGCGGCATCGAGGGGAGCGTCGAGCCGATGTGACGGACCTCGACCCCCTGGTTGAAGCGGGGTCCTGAGAGCAGCAGGGCCGAGACGAACTGCGACGAGGAGGACGCGTCGATCTCCACCGGGCCGCCGTCCAGGGCGCCCCCGCCGTGCACCGTCAGCGGCAGCGCGCCGCGGCCCTCGTCGTCGATGCGGGCGCCGAGCAGGCGCAGCGCGTCGATCACACCGTTCAGCGGACGCTCGTAGGACCGCGGGTCGCCGTCGAAGCGGATGGGGCCGTCGGCGAGCGCGGCCACCGGGGGCAGGAAGCGCATCACGGTGCCGGCGTTGCCGACGTCCACCGTGGCCGGGCCGCGCAGGCCCGAAGGGATGATCCGCCAGGCCTCGCCGGAGGCGTCCGGGCCCGCCGCGACCGTGGAACTGGACGCCACCGTCTCCTCGACACCGACCCCCATCGCGCGCAGCGCGCCCGCCATCAGCAGTGTGTCGCGGGAGCGGAGCGGGCGGCGCAGCCAGCCCGGCTCCGAGGCGAGTGCGGCGAGGACGAGAGCGCGGTTGGTGACCGACTTCGACCCGGGCACGTGGACCGTCGCGTCGACGGCTCCGCTCGCGTGCGGGGCGGGCCAGAGGGCGGTGTGGGCGGGGTTCGCGGTCATGGGCCCCACTTTAGTGGCTGGGGGTGGGCGGAGATCTTGATCAAAAGTGGCGGAACCTGAACGAAAACGCTCCGCTGGGTGGGGGAGGGGGGTGGGGGAGGGGAGCGGCGGGAGTGAGTGCGGGTTGGTGTGTGTCGGGGTGGGGTGGTGGGCGGGTGGGTGCGTGTGCGGGTCGGTGGGGGCTGGGCGCGCAGTTCCCCGCGCCCCTTTCGGGGGCGCCTCCCTTCGGGGGCGACCCCCTTCAGGGGCAACCCGTCAAGGACACCCCCTTGAGGGCCAACCCTCTGCAAGGTCACCCCCTTCAGGGCCGACCCTCTTCAAGGTCCCCCTTCAAGGTCACCCCCTGTGACGCGCGGGGTGCGGTCTTGTGGGGTCAGAGGGGCAGGAGCCAGTGGGCGCCGGCCAGCAGGGAGCACAGGGACACCGCGTGGAAGAGGAAGAGCCAGACGCCGGCGGGTACGTGGGTGAGGCGGGCGAGCTGGTCGGCGTCCGAGTCGCGGGCGCCGCCACGACGGCGCTTGGCCTGGAGCTCGAAGCCCGGCCGGACACCACCGAGCAGCAGGAACCACACCACGGCGTACGCGAACGCCGCCTGCACCTGGGGTCCGGCGAGCCAGGACACGAGAAGGAACAGGCCGCCGGTGAGGACGACGGTGAGCACGCCGTACGCGTTGCGGATCATCACCAGCATCGCCACCAGCAGAGCCGTGGCCAGCCACAGCAGCAGCGTGATGCGGCCCGCGCCGAGCAGCGCGGCGCCGCCGAGGCCGAGCAGCGGCGGGGCGGTGTAGCCCGCGGCGGCGGTGAGGATCATGCCGAGGCCGGTGGGCTTGCCGCGGCTGACGGTGAGACCGCTGGTGTCGGAGTGCAGCCTGATCCCGCTGAGGCTGCGCCCGGTGAGCAGGGCGACCAGCCCGTGGCCGCCCTCGTGCGCGATGGTGATGGTGTTCCGGGAGACGCGCCAGACGCCGTGCGGGACGATCACGGCGAGGGCCGCGACCAGGGTGGCTATCACCACCCACAGATCGGGGTCCGGCTGGGTGCCGGAGACCTGGTCCCAGAGCGAGGCCAGCGAGGTGGATGCGGTGCTGTCCATTGTCTGCGGGAGCTCCCTCAGGTGTCGCGGAATCTGGCAGTGTTGCACGTATGTGCGGACGGTATGCAGCCAGTCGTGGGCCCGAGGATCTCGCAGGAGTCTTCGAGATCGAGAAGTGGGACTCGGAGGAGGCCCTGGCGCCCGACTACAACGTGGCCCCGACGAAGAAGGTCTACGCCGTCCTGGACCGCCCTCTCAAGGACGCGGACAGCCCGAGGCCGGTTCGCCAGTTGCGCAGACTCACCTGGGGACTCGTGCCGTCCTGGGCCAAGACGCCGGAGGGCGGTGCCCGGATGATCAACGCGCGGGCGGAGACCGTGCACGAGAAGCCCTCGTACCGCCGTGCCTTCGCCACCCGGCGCTGCATCGTGCCCGCCGACGGCTACTACGAGTGGGTCACCGGGGCCGGCGAACGCGACCTGGAGGTCGAGGGCAGGAAGAAGCGGCCGCGCAAACAGCCGTACTTCGTGCTCCCCGCCGACGGCTCGGTCTTCGCGATGGCCGGACTGTACGAGTTCTGGCGGGACCGGACGCTCCCCGACGAGCACCCGCTGGCCTGGTGGGCGACCTGCTCCGTCATCACCACCGAGGCCGAGACGGCGCCGCTCGCGTCGGCCCCGGCCGAGGGCCCGCGGACCCTGGCCGACATCCACCCCCGGATGCCCCTGATGCTGACCCCGGACCGCTGGGACGCCTGGCTCGACCCGGCCCGCACCGACGTCGACGAACTGCGCACGCTGCTCACCCCGCCGCCCACCGGGCTGATGCGCGCCTACCCCGTCTCCACCGCCGTCAGCAGCGTCCGCAACAACGGCCCGGAGCTGCTGAAGGAGCTGGAGGGGCCCGAAGAGGGCACACTCTTCTGACGTGACGGACTCCACCGACTCCACCGACTCCGATGACTGCGATGTGACACAGCTCATCGAGACGGATGCCGGTACCGCCCGCCTCACCTGGCACCGGGCGGAGCGGGCCCGGCTCGTGCTCGCCGTGAGCCACGGAGCGGGCGGCGGCATCGAGGCCCGGGACCTGCGGGCGCTGGCGCGGGTGCTGCCCGCCCACGGTGTGAGCGTCGCGCTCGTGGAGCAGCCCTGGCGGGTGGCCGGGAAGAAGCTGGCGCCCGCGCCGAAGACGCTGGACGCGGGATGGCGGGGCCTGTGGCCCGCGGTCGCGGAGTCCGGGCTTCCCGTGATCGCGGGCGGCCGCAGCGCCGGGGCCCGCGTCGCCTGCCGCACGGCGACGGAGCTCGGCGCCGCGGCCGTCCTCGCGCTCGGCTTCCCGTTGCACCCGCCGGGCCGGCCCGAGAAGTCCCGCGCCGGGGAACTCCTCGGCTCCGGAGTGCCCACCCTGGTCGTCCAGGGCGGCAACGACCCCTTCGGGAAACCGGAGGAGTTCCCGGAGGGCTCGTACGAGCTGGTCGAGGTGCCGTACGCCGATCATGGCTTCGCGGTCCCCCGGCGGGCGCCGCTCGACCAGGACGAAGCCGTGAGGATCGTCACCGACGGCGTCGTGCGATGGAGCGCGTCACTGCCGTAGCCGGAGCCCGTGACCGCCGTGGAGGTGGGGCTCGTCACTCACGTGTCACTCACGGAATCGCTGGGAATGCCGCGCGGTGGTCGGCTGTTGTCGCGAGCAGGAAGCACACCGTGCTGAACCGTTCGAACGAGAGGAAGTCCGCCGCATGGGTTCGACCATCTGCCCGAGTCGCAGCAGCGCTGAGCTGGACTGGACGGTGCTGCACGCGTCGAAGGCCGCTCCCGTTCGGGCGGCGGCGGGTGTGGATGTTCGTCTATCCTCCGATTCGAGTGGGACCGGTTTCGGTTCCACCACATCGCTGGAGGAGGTGGGTCCGGTCACTGGGACCGACGCAGGGACCGAACACGGCCAGGCGGAGCAGCCCGAGGGCCAGGGCACGGGTGCGGAATCGACCGCCGAGCGCACCGCGCGCTTCGAGCGGGACGCACTCGAATTCCTCGACCAGATGTACTCGGCCGCCCTGCGCATGACGCGGAACCCGGCCGACGCCGAGGACCTGGTGCAGGAGACGTACGCGAAGGCGTACGCGTCCTTCCACCAGTTCCGTGAAGGCACCAACCTGAAGGCTTGGCTCTACCGCATCCTCACCAACACCTTCATCAACTCGTACCGCAAGAAGCAGCGCGAACCCCAGCGCAGCGCGGCCGAGGAGATCGAGGACTGGCAGCTCGCGCGTGCCGAGTCGCACATGTCGACCGGTCTGCGGTCGGCCGAGTCGCAGGCGCTGGACCACCTGCCCGACTCGGACGTCAAGGAAGCGCTGCAGGCGATTCCCGAGGAATTCCGCATCGCCGTGTATCTCGCCGACGTCGAGGGCTTTGCGTACAAGGAGATCGCGGACATCATGGGGACACCCATCGGCACGGTGATGTCCCGGCTGCACCGGGGCCGTCGTCAACTGCGCGGCATGCTCGAGGACTACGCCCGTGACCGTGGGCTGGTCCCGGCCGGCGCCGGAGAGTCGAACGAAGCGAAAGGCTCGGGCTCATGAGCTGCGGAGAGCCGCACGAGACGGATTGCAGTGAGGTACTCGATCATCTTTACGAGTTCCTCGACCATGAGATGCCGGACGCGGACTGCACCAAGTTCGAGGTGCACTTCGAGGAGTGCTCTCCGTGTCTCGAGAAGTACGGCCTCGAGCAGGCCGTGAAGAAGCTGGTCAAGCGGTGCTGCGGGCAGGACGACGTACCGACCGACCTGCGGGCGAAGGTCATGGGCCGCATCGACCTGATCCGCTCAGGACAGACGGTGCCGGAGCACGACGTCAGCGCGACACCGCAGGAGTCCTGAACCCCCGGGCGTCCTGAACCTCCGGGCGTCCCGAACCCCCGGGCGTCCTGAACTCCCAGGGTCCTGACCCGCCGGGTGTCCTCGCCCTCGGGAAGCAGGGCACACCTTGGGGAGATCGTCCGGTTATCACCCGAACGTGCGAATCCGCGGGCTTCGAGCCCGCGGATTCGGCCGTTGCCGCCCCCGCCCCCGCGCCGCGCCCCTAGGCTCCGGAACCTGAGCGGGGGAGGGGACGACGAGATGCGGACGATTCCGGCAGGGGCCCGGGTGTACGTGGCCTGTGTCGTCCTCGCCGCCCTCGTCGTCCTCGCCCCCCTGCCGGGCGTTCGCACCCCCTGGTGGGCCGTCGCCCTGCTCGCCGCGCTCTACGCGGGATGCGAGCGGATCACCCTGCCGCACGGCCCCGGGAGCGCCGCCACCCGTGCCGCCGGGCGCCACGCGCCGCAGGGCCTGGGCACCTTCCTCCCCGTGCTGCTCGCCGGCGCCTTCCTGCTGCCGCCGCCCGCCGCCGCGCTCGTCGCACTGCCGGGGGCGCTGCTCTCCCGGGTGGAGCAGCGTCCGCGCGGACTCCGCCGGACCTGGCGCGCCGCGCAGCTCGCCGTCGCGGTCTGGGCGGCCTCCCGGGTGCACTGGGCGCTGGACGGCCGGGACGCGGTCGTCGCGCCCCGTTTCCCGTACGCGCTCGTCCCCGCCGGGGCCGCGGTGCTCACCTTCTGCCTGGTTCTGACCGTCCTCGACGGCGGGATCCTGGCCCTGGCCGAACGGGTGCCGGTGCGCGGCGCCTGGCGCGGCCTCTTCTCACGCTCCCTCGCCTCCGTCGCCGCGCACGGACTCGCCGGGTTGATGATGGCGGTCCTGTGGCGCAGTCCGTACGGGCCGGTCGCCGCGCTGCTCGTGCTGCTGCCGATGTACGTCTCGTGCTGGGTGTTCGCCCAGTACCACCGGGAGCGGGCCGCCCACCAGGCCACCATCCGGGCTCTCGTGCAGGCCGTCGACATCAAGGACGGGTACACCCGCGGACACAGCGAGCGGGTCGGACATGCCTCCATGATGATCGCGCGCGAACTCGGCATGGACGACGAGCGGGCCGAGGTGCTGCGCTTCGCCGGGATCCTGCACGACGTCGGCAAACTCGGCGTACCCACCCGGCTGCTGCGCAAGGACGGTCCGCTCACGCCGGACGAACGGCGGATCATCGAACTGCATCCCGAGTACGGCCACGAGATGGTGCGCGGGATCGGCTTCCTCGGGGAGGCCCGCTCGGCGATCCTGCACCACCACGAGCGGCTCGACGGGAGCGGCTACCCGTACGGGCTGGTCGGAGGGCAGATCCCGGAGTTCGCCCGGGTGGTGGCCGTGGCCGACGCCTTCGACGCGATGACGTCGACCCGGTCCTACCGCGGGGCCCGCCCGGTGCCCGCCGCGCTGGCGGAGCTGGAGCGCTGCGCCGGGGCGCAGTTCGACCCCGGGATGGTGCGCGCCCTGGTCCGGGCCCTGGACCGGCACGGCTGGCACCCCGCGGTGACCGCGGGCGACGACCGGACCGCGTCCTCCGTCCCCCGTCCGACGGACAGCCGTCCCGCCGACAGCGCGGGCCGGAGAAGCCCATGAACCCTGCGGAGCGCAGCGCCTCCGGTCCGCGCCCGCCCGAGGGGCACGCGGGGTCCGCCCGGTTCCCGGCCGGCCGCACCCGCACCGGTCCGCACTCCGACACCTTCGGCACGCTCGCGCGCACCGGGGCCGCCCTGCTCGGCGTCGTCGCCCTGGCCGTCACGCTCTGGAGCGGTATCGACGAACGCGGGACGGCCCTCGCCTTCGGTGTCCTCGTCGCCGTGGGGGAACTCGCCCGCTGGAGCGGCACCGAGGACCGGGAGTCCGCTCCCCTCGGAGCC
Organism: Streptomyces sp. NPDC057950; assembly: GCF_042887295.1. Taxonomy (NCBI): domain Bacteria; kingdom Bacillati; phylum Actinomycetota; class Actinomycetes; order Kitasatosporales; family Streptomycetaceae; genus Streptomyces; species Streptomyces sp. NPDC057950. The sequence continues at coordinate 22,343 of NZ_JBHVPP010000007.1, read as the reverse complement.
GCGGGCGCGCTGGCCTACGCGCTGCTGGGCGAGCAGGCGGGGCACCCCAGCCGGCACGGCGCGCTCCAGGTCGTGGCCGTCGTGAGCGCCGCCGCGCTGCTGGGCTGCGTCCCGCACGTCGCCCGCGGCGGCGGCCCGACCCTCGACCACCTCACCCGGCGCGTCCTGACCGTCGGCTTCGCGGCGATCTGCTTCCAACCCCTGTACAACCGGGGGAGGTTGATGGGCTGGGCCGGCCCCTCGTACGCCCTGCTGCTGGTCGCGCTGCTGGTGCTGACCGCGCTGTGCGACGCGGTGCTCGCGGCCGCGATGGCGCGCTCCCGGACCCGCTGGCCGTTCGGTCCGCTGCTGCGGGACGAGTTGCGGGCCACCCTCGGCATCGGGTCCGCGGTCTGCGCGACCGGGGCCGTGATGTCGCTCGCGGTGGCGGTGGTGGGGTTGTGGGCGCTGCCCGTGTTCTCGCTGCCGCTGCTCCTGACCCAGCTGTCCTTCCGGCGGTACGCGGCCGTGCGGGTCACCTACCGGCAGACCATCGCCTCGCTCGCGCGGGCGACCGAGATCGCCGGCTACACCCCCGCGGGGCACGCCCGCAGAGTGGCCGCGCTCAGCCGTGCCGTCGGGAGGGAGCTGGGACTCTCCGAGCCCGATCTGACCGTTCTGGAGTACGCGGCCCTGATGCACGACATCGGACAGCTCAGCCTCGTCGACCCGGTCCCGGCCGGCGCGACCTGCGCGCTCTCCGCCGAGGAACAGCGCCGTATCGCCCTCCTCGGCGGCGCGGTCGTACGCCAGACCGGGGTGGACGCCGAGGTCGCGGTGGTGGTGGAGCGGCAGGCCGACCCCTACCGGGAGCAGCCGGTGAGCGCGCGGATCGTCCGCACGGTGAACGCTTACGAGGAGCTGGCCAGGGAAGCAGGGCCGGGAGGGCCCCTGACCGCCCTGGAGACGCTGCGGCTGGCCACGGCCCGCGACCATCAGCCCGAAGTCGTGGAGTCGCTGGCCAGGGTCCTGTTGCGGGGCAGCCTTACCCTGCCCCAGGCTGGGTAACCCATGGGTAATGAGCGGCCGTCCGACGGTACGTGGTTGGATGCGAGGAAGAGGGTGTTCGGGGGCACGGGCCAGCCCGTGGCCGCACTGTCTTCAAGGGAGTCTTCGAGCGACCGGCAGGCGGGAATCGCAAGGAACTGGCAGGCGGGAATCGTGAGGATCTTCGGCAAGGGACGACACCGGCCCTCCGCCTCATGGCGGCAGGCCACCGACCGTGCGTTCACGCTGATCGGTGACGGCCGGTACGAGGACGCGGGAGCGCTGCTGACACGCGCCGCGGACCTGGAGCCGTGGCTGTCCGAGTCCTGGTTCAACCTGGCTCTGCTGCACAAGTTCCGGCACGACTGGGAGCAGGCCAGAGCGGCCGGTCTGCGGGCCGTCGCACTCCTGGACCGGGAGGCGGGCGCCCCCGACTGGTGGAACGTCGGCATCGCCGCCACCGCCCTGCAGGACTGGCCGCTGGCCCGCCGTGCCTGGCAGGCGTACGGGCTGCGGGTGCCAGGCGGAGCCGCCGTCTCCGGGGAGCCGGCGGGCATGGATCTCGGCAGCGCGGCGGTACGGCTGTCGCCGGAGGGCGAGGCCGAGGTCGTGTGGGGCCGCAGGCTCGATCCGGCCCGGATCGAGGTGCTGTCCATTCCGCTGCCGTCCTCCGGTCGGCGCTGGGGCGAGGTCGTCCTGCACGACGGAGTGCCGCACGGCGAGCGGACCACCGTCGTCGGGCACTCCTACCCCGTCTTCGACGAGATCGAGCTGTGGGCTCCGTCGCCGGTGCCGACCTGGGTCGTCCTGCTGGAGGCGGCCACCGAGGACGACCGGGACGCCCTGGAGCGGCTCGCGGCCGACGCCGGGTTCGCCGCCGAGGACTGGTCGTCCTCCGTACGGCTGCTGTGCCGGATGTGCTCCGAGTCCCGGATGCCGTCCGACGAGGGCGACGGCGAGCATCTCGACCCGCACGACCACAGTGAGCCCGGTCACCCGGGCCCGCTCGGCCACCGCACCGACGGGCAGCTGTGGGTGCCCGAGCGGGAGTGCGGGCTCGCGGCACCGGCCACGCTGGTGCGCGGACTGCTCGACGGCTGGGTCGCCGACAGCCCCGACTCCCGGGACTGGCGGGACCTCGAAGAGGTCTGCTAGGGCGTGTTGAGAGAGTCCCGTCGTCCGCCCGGAGGGCGGGCCTGCCAGGCGTCGCGACGCAGGCCGGACTTTCGCAACACGCCCCAGGGCGTGTTCCGCCGGGCACGGACGCCTGCCGAGGTGCCCGCCCGGCCCCGTAGGCTGTATGCCGCAGCACTCTCATGGATTCCAGGAAGGCGTACGTCGGTCATGGCGCAGCAGGACACCGAACAGCAGCACGCGGGCGTGCTCCCCGTGGACGACGAGGGTTTCGTCATCGACACCGAGGACTGCGAGGAGCGTGAGGCGGCCTACCGCGAGCCCGGCACCTCGCGGCCGATCACGGTCGTCGGCAACCCGGTGCTCCACAAGGAGTGCGCGGACGTCACGGAGTTCGACGACGAGCTCGGCCGGCTGGTCGCCGACATGTTCGCCAGCCAGCGCACCGCCGAGGGCGTGGGCCTGGCCGCCAACCAGATCGGCGTCGACCTGAAGGTCTTCGTGTACGACTGCCAGGACGACGAGGGCACGCGGCACGTCGGGGTCGTCTGCAACCCCGTCCTCGTCGATCTGCCCGCCGACCGGCGCCAGTTGGACGAGAGCAACGAGGGCTGCCTGTCGGTGCCGACCGCCTACGCGCCGCTGGCCCGCCCGGACTACGCCGAGGTCACCGGGCAGGACGAGAAGGGCAACCCGGTCAAGGTGCGGGGCACCGGCTACTTCGCGCGCTGCCTCCAGCACGAGACCGACCACCTGTACGGCTACCTCTACATCGACCGGCTCTCCAAGCGTGAACGCAAGGACGCGCTGCGGCAGATGTCCGAGAACGAGCCGCGCTACCCGGTCGTCGCGAACGACTGAGGCGCGGCCGTGAACGGCTGAGACAGAAAACGACAGACGGGGCCCGCGATCTTCCGTGGGTTCCGCGCGAACGGCGCCTGGTCGGGGAGCTCCCTGACCAGGCGCCGTTCGTATGTGCGTCGCACGTCCGATCCCCTGCGCTCCCCTAATGATCCATATCCAGTCACACGAAGGGGGATTCTCGGCACTCTCCGGTAGTGAGTGGAGCAAATCCATTCCCAGAACAGTCAGTTGTGGTGCTGAATGGGAAGTGCGGGGATACGCAACGGCGCACGCCCGGCACGGCGAGAGGGGCGTAGCGCAACTGGCGGCTGAGAGGGGTCTGTTCGTGCATGCTTTCTCACACGGCACTTCATCGACACCGACCGCGATCGAGGTTCCACCGGCGCTCTCACTCCCGGTGATCGAGGCCGAGTTTCCCCGTCAACTGCACCCGTATTGGCCCAGGCTCCAGGAGAACACACGTTCGTGGCTCCGGGAAAAACGGCTCATGCCCGCCGACAAGGTCCAGGAATATGCCGACGGCCTTTGCTATACGGACTTGATGGCGGGCTACTACATTGGCGCGCCCGACGAGGTCATGCAGGCGATAGCGGACTACAGCGCGTGGTTCTTCGTCTGGGACGACCGGCACGACCGGGACGTGGTCCACGGCAGGCCGGCGGCCTGGCGGAGGCTCAGGTTCCAGCTCCATGAGGCGCTCGACTCCCCCCGGGAACACCTGTATCACCCGGATCCCCTGGTCGCGGGGTTCGCGGACAGCGTGGTGCGGCTGTACTCGTTCCTGGGCGAGAAGTGGAACGCGCGCTTCGCACGGCACTTCCACGCGGTGATCGAGGCATACGACCGGGAATTCCGGAACCGTACCTCCAAGACAGTTCCCACGGTCGAGGAATATCTCCAACTCCGGCGGCTCACCTTCGCCCACTGGATCTGGACCGATCTCCTGGAGACGAGTGCGGGATATGAACTGCCCGCCGTCGTGCGGAACAGTTCCGTATATCGGCGGGCGGCTCTGCTGAGTCAGGAATTCGCCGCCTGGTACAACGATCTCTGTTCGCTCCCGAAGGAAATAGCGGGCGACGAGGTGCACAATCTCGGAATCAGTCTCATTCATCACGAGGGACTGACTCTCGAGGGCGCCGTCACGGACATGCGGCAGCGCGTCGAGGAATGCGTCACCGAATTCCTCGAGGCGGAAGATGAACTCGACGAGTTCGCCGACGCGCTCGCGGACGGCTCCGTGCACGGAAAGGAACTGAGCGACGCGGTGAAGTCCTGCCTCGGCAACATGCGGAACTGGTTCAGCTCCGTGTACTGGTTCCACCACGAGTCCGGCCGGTACACCGTCGACAGCTGGGACGACCGCTCCACACCCCCGTACGTCAACAACGAAGCGGCAGGTGAGTCATGACCGTCGAGTCCGTAAGGCCCGCACATCCCGAGGCGCCGGAGCTGCCCGCCCCGCCCCTCGCCGGAGGCGGTGTCCCCGTCCTCGGCCACGGCTGGCAACTGGTCCGCGACCCGTTGGGCCTCTTCTCCCGGCTGCGGGAGCACGGCGAGGTCGTCCGGCTCAGGCTCGGCCCCAAGACGGTGTACGCGCTCACCTCGCCCGCCCTCACCGGAGCGATGGCGCTGAGCCCCGACTTCAAGATCGACGGACCGCTCTGGGAGTCCCTGGAGGGCCTGCTCGGCAAGGAGGGTGTCGCGACCGCCAACGGGCCCCGGCACCGCCGGCAGCGGCGCACCATACAGCCGGCGTTCCGGCTCGACGTCATCCCCGAGTACGGCCCGGTCATGGAGGAGGAGGCACGGGCCCTCGCGGAGCGCATGGGGTCGGGGCGGCCCGTCGACTGCACCGCGGAGTCGTTCCGGGTCGCCGTGCGCATCGCGGCCCGCTGCCTGCTGCGCGGGGAGTACATGGACGAGCGCGCCGAGCGCCTCAGCATCGCGCTCGCCACCGTCTTCCGCGGCATGTACCGGCGCATGGTGATCCCGGCCGGCCCGCTCTATCGGCTACCGCTTCCGGCCAACCGCAAATTCGACCGCGCATTGGCCGATTTGCATGTCCTGGTCGACGAGATCATCGCCGAACGCCGCGCATCTGGTCAAAAGCCGGACGATTTGCTGACGGCCTTGCTGGAAGCGAAGAACGAGAACGGTGAGCCGATAGGGGAACAGGAGATCCACGACCAAGTCGTGGCGATACTCACCCCCGGCAGCGAAACCGTCGCATCCACGATCATGTGGCTGCTGCAAGTCCTCGTGGAACACCCGGAACACGCCGCCCGGGTGGCAGAGGAGGTCGAATCCGTCGCCGGGGACCGGCCCGTCGCATTCGACGACGTCCGGAGGCTGTCGCACACGAACAATGTCGTCGTGGAGGCGATGCGGCTGCGCCCCGCGGTATGGATTCTGACGCGGCGCGCGATGACCGAAACGGAGCTCGGCGGCTATCGGATTCCGGCCGGTGCCGACATCGTCTACAGCCCGTACGCGATCCAGCGTGATCCGCGGTCGTACGACGGGCATCTGGATTTCGACCCCGACCGCTGGCTTCCGGAACGCGCGAAGGACGTGCCGAAGTACGCCATGAGCCCCTTCAGCGTGGGCAACCGGAAGTGCCCGAGCGACCACTTCTCGATGGCGCAGCTCAGCCTGATCACGGCGACGGTGGCCTCCCGCTGGCGCCTGGAGAAGGTGTCGGAGTCGGACGACGCGACCCGTGTCGGCATCACGCTGCGGCCGCACCGGCTGCTGCTGAGGACCGTGCCGCGCTGACCGTGTGTGACGGTCCGCGTCCGTGCCGGTGCGTGGTCAGGCGGCCCGCGGGCCCCTGAACGTGCGCCGGTACGCCTGCGGGGTCGTCCCCAGACTCCGCACGAACTGGTGGCGCAGCGCGGCGGCGGTGCCGAACCCGGTGCGGCCCGCGATCGCGTCCATCGTCTCGTCCGTCGCTTCCAGCAACTCCTGCGCCAGCAGCACCCGCTGGCGCAGGATCCAGCGGTACGGCGTGGTGCCGGTCTCCTGCTGGAAGCGGCGCGCGAAGGTGCGCGGGGACATATGGGCGCGGGCCGCGAGCTGTTCGACGGTCACGTCCTCGTCGAGGTGGCGCTCCATCCACACCAGCACCTCGCCGACCGTGTCACAGGTGGAGCGGGGCAGCGGGCGTTCGATGTACTGGGCCTGGCCGCCGTCCCGGTGCGGGGGCACCACCATGCGGCGGGCGATGGCGTTGGCGACCTCCGGGCCCTGTTCCTTGCGCACGATGTGGAGACAGGCGTCGATGCCCGCGGCGGTGCCGGCCGAGGTGATCACCGGGTCCTCGTCCACGTACAGCACGTCCGGCTCGACGGTCGTGCGGGGGTACTGCCGGGCGAGTTCGTCCGCGTGGTGCCAGTGCACGGCGCAGCGTCGCCCGTCCAGCAGTCCGGCCGCGCCGAGCACGAAGACGCCGGAGCAGACGCTGAGCACCCGGGCGCCGCGGTCGACCGCGCGGCGCAGCGCGGCGAGCAGTTCGGGCGGGTAGGAGCGGGAGGCGTAGGCGTTCCCGGCCGGCAGGGCGATCAGGTCGGCCGTCTCCAGCCGCTCCAGACCGTGCTCCGTGTGGAGCGAGAATCCCGCGTGCGTGCTCAGCGTCGGGCCCTCGGCGGAGGCCACCGCGAAGTCGTACACGGGCAGCCCGTCGTCGCTGCGGTCGATCCCGAACACCTCGCAGACCACGCCGAGTTCGAAGGGATGCACTCCGTCGAGCAGCACGGCGGCCACGTTCTTCAGCATGTCGTCCAGTGTGCCTCGGAGTTGGCAGGAATTCGAGGGTGTACGGCAGCGCTGCCACTGACGGTAAGGAGCGATCGGCGCGACAGTACTGTCCATGAACACATTCATGGACAACCTCGCCGGAATCCTTCTCGTCCTCGCCGTCCTCGCCGTGGTGGCGCTGCCGTCACTCATCGGGCTCGCGCACGAGCGCCGCGTGGACCGTCAGATCAGGGCTTCGTCACTCGCACGGTGACCGTCCACTCCTGGAGGCCCTTGCACGACATCCGGTGGGGCTCGGTGGCGCACAGCGGGCGGGACGAGGTGAGGCGGACGGTCCCCGCCGAGACCGCCCGGAAGGCGGCCGAGGCATCGCCCGCCTGGAGGACGATCCCGCTGTTGGTGGCCTCCAGGCCGCTGCCGTCGGCCTTGACGGGCGTCCAGGGCCGGGCGGCGGTGCCGTCCAGGGAGAGACGGAGCTCCCCGCCCGTGGCGAGGCAGTACGTACGGCCGGCGTCCGCGGCGTCGAGCTCCGCGGGCGCCGTGCCACAGCCCTGGGGGTGCTTCGTGGGGGACGGCGACACGGTGCCGCCGCCTCCCGCGTCGCCGCCGCCCTGTGTGCCGCAGCCCGCGAGCAGCAGCGTCAGGGCGGCGAGGGCCGCGAGGGTGTGGACCGGGTGAGGGTTCATAGGGCGCATGGGGGTGACCTCCTTGCCGCTTGGACGTGTCACCCGCGTATCAGGATCCCCACCGGACGGGCGGGACCCCGGCCGCGACGGCGGCCGGGGTCCCGCGATGCTCAGCTGGTCGTGACGGCGGTGTCGTCGAGGACGAAGCTGGTCTGGAGCGAGGAGTCCTCCACGCCGCTGAACTTCAGGGTGACGGTGGAGCCGGCGAACGAGGACAGGTCGAAGGTCTTCTGGGCGTACCCGGTGGCCTTGTTGAGGTTGGAGTAGGTGGCCAGGGTGGTCGATCCGGCGGTGACCGTCAGCTTGTCGTAGGCGCTGCCGGTGGTGGTCTCCGCGGTGTCGATGTGCAGGTAGAAGGTGAAGCTGGCCTTGCAGCCGGCGGGGATCGTCACCGACTGGGAGAGCGTGTCGGTGTGGGTGGAGCCGTAGCCGTCGAGCCATGCCTTGTAGGAGCCGCCGTGCGCCGCCTCACCGGTGTCGGTCGTGATGACGCCGCTCGACGCGGTCCACGAGGCGCTGCCGGACTCGAAGCCCGGGTTGCCGAGCAGCTGCGCCGAGGTGCAGGTGCCACCGCCGGAGGTGCTCACGGTCCAGGTGAACGAGGCCGAGCCGGAGGCGCCCGTGCCGTCCTTCGCCGTGACGGTGACCCCGTAGGTGCCCGCGGTGCTCGCCGTGCCGGAGATCAGTCCGGTCGAGGCGTTGACGGACAGCCCCGTCGGCAGCCCGGTCGCGCTGTACGTGAGGGCCGCGCCCGCGCTGTCACTGGCCGCGATCTGCAGGCTCACCGAACTGCCGGTCGCGGTGGACCTGTCGCCCGGGTTGGTGACGGTCACGGTGTTGCCCGTGCTGGTGCCCGAGGTGAAGGCCGCCGTGCCGTTGGGGGTGCCCCAGCCGGTCGGTCCGTCGTAGCCGGCGGTCGCGGTGCAGAAGTAGGAGGGGGAGCACGAGCCGTTGTTGCCGCTGGTCACGTCGTACAGGTTCGAGGTGTGGGAGTAGGGGTACTTCGCCGGGTAGTCGCCGCTGCCCGGGGTGCCGGCCAGTGCGTACACGCCCGCGATGATCGGCGCCGAGGCGCTCGTACCGCCGTAGACCGCCCAGCCGGAGCCGCCGTAGGTGTCGTAGACGGCCACGCCGGTGGCGGGGTCGGCGACCGCGGAGACGTCGGCCTCCATGCGCTTGGCGCAGCCGGTGTCGGTCTGCCAGGACGGTTTGGGGTCGTAGGCGGAGCAGCCGGAGCCGGTGCCCTCGGTGCTGCTGGTCTTCCACACGGACTCGGTCCAGCCGCGGGTGCCGGAGGACGTGGACAGCGCGGTGCCGCCGACGGCGGTCACGTACTGGGAGGTGGCCGGGTACTCGGCGCCGTAGGCCTCGTCACCGGAGGAGACGGTGATGGCGACGCCCGGGTGCTTGAAGTACGAGGTGTCCTCGCCGGTCTGGGAGGACGACTCGGCGCCGCCCCAGCTGTTGGAGACGAACTTCGCGCCCAGCGTGACGGCCTCGTTCTCGGCGGTGCCGAGGTTGGCGTCGGTGGGTGAAGTGGCTTCCACGAGAACGATGTTGCAGTTCGGGCAGACCGCGCTGACCATGTCGATGTCGAGCGCTTCCTCGCCCGCCCAGCCGCTGTCGTTCGTCGGCAGCGAGGTGGTCGAGCCGGTCTGGCTGACCTGCTTGAAGCAGCCGTTGGCCTTGGTGCAGGCCGACAGGCCGAACTGCGAGCGGTAGGTGGCGAGGTCCGATTCGGCGTTGGGGTCGTTGTAGGCGTCGACCACGGCGACCGTCAGGCCCGAACCGCCGGTCGAGGGGAGGTTGTAGGCGCTGTGCAGGTTGGCCGGGCTGAGGCCGGACACCGCGGCGGCGTCGGAGGAGACCGCCGCGGCCAGCTTCTGCTTGATGTCGGTGCGGCGCTGGGCGAAGCAGGCCGCGTGACCGGGCGTCGGGGAGCCGCACAGACGGGTGGTCGGCACCTTCTGGCCGGCCCTGCCCGTCGCGTGGACGGCCTGGGCGGCCGGGGCGGTCAGGGCCTTCGCGTTCTGGGTCACGCGAGAGGTGTGTCCGGTGGCGGGCGCGGTCTGGGCGCCGGCGGCCGGGGCCGCCATGAGGCCGGCGACGGTGAGGGCGAGGGCGGGGGCGGCGGCGGTCAGGAGTCTTCGCAACCGCCGGGCGGGCCTGCTGGAGCGTGTCTCACTCATGGGAGTGCTGCCTCCATCGGTTTGAGGCCGGTGCCGCGCGGGCCCGGGCGGGGCCGTACGCGGTTCCACAGCCGGAAGTGGGGTTCTCGGCGCTGCACTGAGGTGCGGGCCCGTGACGCGCGTAGCGTGGTGAACGCGGAGCTTTGTCGTGGGCATGACACATTGATCGTCCTGGGATGCCACGATGCGTGGCAGGGCGGGACGGCCAGAACGTAACCGGGACGGACGGCACACGAACAGTCACGCCCGAAGAACTTTGCCGCTCCATAGGCGGGGATTGGAAAGGGGATTGGCGTGGCTGGGGGTGCGCGTGACGAAGCCGGGCCGCGTGCGCGACCCGGCCTCGTCACCCGCAGACCCGTTCCGGAGCGGTCAGAACTCCTCGTCGAAGCCGACCGAGCCCTCCACGGCGACCTGGTACGCCGAGGGGCGGCGCTCGAAGAAGTTGGTCAGTTCCTGGACGCCCTGGAGCTCCATGAACGAGAAGGGGTTCTCGGAGCCGTAGACCGGGGCGAAGCCGAGACGCTGCAGCCGTTGGTCGGCGACGCACTCCAGGTACTGGCGCATCGACTCGGTGTTCATGCCCGGCAGGCCTTCACCGCACAGATCGCGCCCGAACTGCAGCTCGGCCTCCACGGCCTCCCGCAACATGTCGGTGACCTGCTGCTGGAGCTGGTCGTCGAAGAGCTCGGGCTCCTCCTTGCGGACGGTGTCGACCACCTCGAAGGCGAAGGACATGTGCATCGTCTCGTCGCGGAACACCCAGTTGGTGCCCGTCGCCAGACCGTGCAGCAGACCCCGGCTGCGGAACCAGTAGACGTAGGCGAATGCTCCGTAGAAGAAGAGGCCCTCGATGCACGCGGCGAAGCAGATGAGGTTCAGCAGGAAGCGGCGCCGGTCGGCCTTGGTCTCCAGGCGGTCCAGCTTCTCCACCGAGTCCATCCACTTGAAGCAGAACTCGGCCTTCTCCCGGATGGAGGGGATGTTCTCGACGGCCGCGAAGGCCGCCGTCCTGTCCTCCGGATCGGGCAGATAGGTGTCCAGCAGGGTCAGATAGAACTGGACGTGCACGGCCTCCTCGAACAGCTGGCGCGAGAGATACAGGCGCGCCTCGGGGGAGTTGATGTGCTTGTACAGCGTCAGGACGAGGTTGTTCGCCACGATCGAGTCGCCCGTCGCGAAGAACGCGACCAGTCGGCCGATCATGTGCTGCTCGCCCTGTGACAGCTTCGCCAGGTCGGCGACGTCCGAGTGGAGGTCGACCTCCTCGACCGTCCAGGTGTTCTTGATGGCGTCCCGGTAGCGCTCGTAGAAGTCCGGGTAGCGCATGGGACGCAGGGTGAGTTCGAAGCCCGGGTCGAGCAGGTTCTTCTCGGTGGAGCTCATTACTGACAGGCCTCGCAGGACTCGGGGTTCTCCAGGGAGCAGGCGACGGCGTCGGGGTCGGGGTCGGCGACCTGCTGGAGGGGGATGGACTTCTCGGGCTGGGCCTGCGCCCGGGCGGCACGGGCGATGCGGGTCGCCGGGCGCGAGCGCAGGTAGTACGTCGTCTTCAGGCCCGACTTCCAGGCGTACGCGTACATCGAGGAGAGCTTGCCGATGGTCGGCGTCTCCAGGAAGAGGTTCAGCGACTGGGCCTGGTCCAGGAACGGGGTACGGGCCGCGGCCATGTCGATGAGGCCGCGCTGCGGGATCTCCCACGCCGTGCGGTACAGGTCGCGGACGTCCTGCGGCACCCAGGTGAAGCCCTGCACCGAGCCGTTCGCCTCGCGCAGCGCCTCCCGGGTCTGCGCGTCCCACACCCCGAGCTTCTTCAGCTCGGCCACCAGGTAGGAGTTGACCTGGAGGAACTCACCGGACAGCGTCTCGCGCTTGAAGAGGTTCGAGACCTGCGGCTCGATGCACTCGTACACGCCCGCGATGGACGCGATCGTCGCGGTGGGCGCGATGGCGAGCAGCAGCGAGTTGCGCATGCCGACCGCGGCGATGCGCTCCCGCAGCGCCGCCCAGCGCTCCGGCCAGTTCAGCTCGACGGCGAAGTGGTCGGGGTGCAGCACACCGCGGGCGGTACGGGTCTTCTCCCAGGCCGGCAGCGGGCCGTTGCGCTCGGCGAGGTCGGCGGATGCCTCGTAGGCGGCGAGCATGATGCGCTCGGCGATGCGGGTGGAGAGCGCGCGGGCGGCGGGCGAGTCGAAGGGCAGCCGCAGCTTGAAGAAGACGTCCTGGAGGCCCATCGCGCCGAGGCCGACGGGGCGCCACTTGGCGTTCGACCGGCCCGCCTGCTCGGTCGGGTAGAAGTTGATGTCGACGACGCGGTCGAGGAAGGTGACGGCGGTGCGGACCGTCTCGTCCAGGCGCTCCCAGTCGAGATCGCCGGTCGTCGTGTCGACGAACGCGCCGAGGTTGACCGAGCCGAGGTTGCAGACGGCCGTCTCCCCGTCGTCCGTGACCTCCAGGATCTCGGTGCACAGGTTCGAGGAGTGCACGGTGTGGCCCGGCTCCGCCGTCTGGTTGGCCGTGCGGTTGGCGGCGTCCTTGAAGGTCATCCAGCCGTTGCCGGTCTGCGCCAGGGTGCGCATCATGCGGCCGTAGAGGTCGCGGGCCGGGATGGTCTTCTTCGCCAGGCCCTTCGCCTCCGCCGCGCGGTAGGCCGCGTCGAACTCGGCGCCCCACAGGTCGACCAGTCCGGGCACGTCGGAGGGGGAGAAGAGGGACCACTGCGCGTCGGCGTCGACCCGGCGCATGAACTCGTCCGGGATCCAGTGCGCGAGGTTCAGGTTGTGCGTACGGCGGGCGTCCTCGCCGGTGTTGTCACGCAGCTCCAGGAACTCCTCGATGTCGGAGTGCCAGGTCTCCAGGTAGACCGCGGCGGCGCCCTTGCGCCGGCCGCCCTGGTTCACCGCGGCGACCGAGGCGTCGAGGGTCTTCAGGAAGGGGACGATGCCGTTGGAGTGGCCGTTCGTGCCGCGGATCAGTGAACCGCGGGAGCGGATACGGGAGTAGGACAGCCCGATACCGCCCGCGTGCTTCGACAGGCGCGCGACCTGGTGGTAGCGGTCGTAGATGGAGTCCAGCTCGTCCAGCGGGGAGTCGAGGAGGTAGCAGGACGACATCTGCGGGTGCCGCGTACCGGAGTTGAAGAGCGTGGGGGAGGACGGGAGGTAGTCCAGCCGGCTCATCAGGCCGTAGAGCGCGGCCACTTCGTCGACGGACCGGGCCGTGTCGTCCTCCGCGAGGCCGGACGCCACCCGGAGCATGAAGTGCTGGGGGGTCTCGACGACCTTTCGGGTGATCGGGTGCCGGAGCAGGTAGCGGCTGTGCAGGGTGCGCAGGCCGAAGTAGCCGAAACGGTCGTCGCCCGCGGTGTCGATCAGGGCGTCCAGGCGGGCCGCGTGCAGGTCGACGAAGTCCGCCGTGCGGTCGGCGATCAGACCCTCGCGCCGGCCCGTGGTGATGGACTCGGAGAACGTCGTGACGCCCTGCGAGGCGGCCTCCTCCGCGATGCCGACGGTCAGCAGCCTGGCGGCCAGCCGCGAGTACACGGGGTCCTCGGAGATGAGGCCGGCGGCCGCCTCGGTGGCCAGCTCGCGCAGCTCCGCGTCGTCCGCGTGCGTGGACCGGCCGCGCAACGCGGCGGCGGCGACCCGGCCGGGGTCGGCGCCGGGGAGGTCGGCGGTGAAGTCGGTCAGGGTACGCAGCAGCGTGGTACCAGGACCGTCCGTCTCCACCGGGGCCCGCTGCGCGGACTCCGCTTCCACCGGGGCCTGCTGGGCGGAAACTGAAACCGGGTCGGCTGGCGCGATGGTCACTTGGGGCTCTCCCTCGCTCGGCACGGGGCCTGGCGGAGGGCAGCGGGACACGCGACTCGGTGACGGGTACGCGTGCGTCCACCGGCCCATTCCACGAGGCCCGGACGTCGTCGGCGCCCGGGCCGGCTGGCCGGGGCACGCTGTCGGCAGGTCCTCGGACTGAAGCCCGTACGCGAATGCGCACAAGTACACCGTTGCGGGACAGTTCCGGATTCGCACCGGATTCCCCTGCGACGACAGCGAGCATGAGCATACATCTAGTGCCGGGCCGAGGAAGCACCCCCACATGTTGTGCCGTGTCGGCTTCGGAGGGCGCTACGGAGTGTGCCTGAAGGTCAACTCGTAGGTGAGGAGGAAGACGTCGTCGAGGTGCGGAACCGGGTTCGAGGCGTGCTCCGGGGCGCGGGTGAAGCCGAGGCGTGGGTAGAGGCGCTGGGCGCCGCGCGTGGTGCGCCGGGTGGACAGCACCACGCGCACAGCCCCCGGTGGCCCGCGCGCGGTCGGCACCGGGGTGCTCCTCCGGCCGTGCCGGCCTGATGACGGTGTCCGTGCCGGGCGTGCGCGCCGGACGCACGGCGACGGGCCGCCGGATCTCTCTCCGGCGGCCCGCTCCGCGGTACCGCTGTCCCGGGCCGCGCCCGGCGGTTCCCGCCCGGTGGGAGCGGGCGGGACTTTCGCGACGCGCCCTAGTGGCCCGCCTCCGCGGTGGCGGGGGGCAGCTCGGCCTGGACTCCCGGGTCGCCGGCGTCCGCCGTGTAGTCCTCCGGTGTCGTCTCGTCCACGCCGTCGGGTGCCTTGAACGCCCGCAGGGCGAAGGTGAGGACGACGGAGACCACCACGTTCATGACGAACGCCGTCAGACCGATGTAGCCGATCTCCCCGATCCCCGGGATCTCCTTCGAGCTGCCGCCGAAGTGCGCTTGCGTCGGCGAGGCGACCCCGTAGGCGGCGAGCGTGCCGTAGAGCATGCCGACCGCCCAGCCGCCGAGCAGCGCCCAGCGGTGGAACCAGCGCGTGAACAGGCCGCCGACCAGGGCCGGGAAGGTCTGCAGGATCCAGATGCCGCCCAGGAGCTGGAAGTTGATGGCGACCGTCTTGTCCATCGTCAGGACGAAGACCAGCGCGCCCACCTTCACCAGGAGCGAGACCAGCTTGGAGACCTTCGTCTCTTGCTGCGGGGTCGCGTCCGGCTTGATGAAGTCCTTGTAGATGTTGCGGGTGAAGAGGTTCGCGGCCGCGATGGACATGATGGCCGCGGGGACGAGGGCTCCGATGCCGATCGCGGCGAAGGCCACACCCGCGAACCAGGCCGGGAACATGTCCTCGAAGAGCTGCGGGATGGCGAGCTGGCCGTTGGTGACCTTCACCCCGGCCGCGATCGCCATGAAGCCGAGCAGGGCGAGCAGGCCCAGCATCAGGGAGTAGAGCGGCAGGATCGTGGTGTTGCGCCGGATCACCTCACGGCTGCGGCTGGACAGCGTCGCGGTGATCGAGTGCGGGTACATGAACAGGGCGAGCGCGGAGCCGAGTGCCAGGGTGGCGTAGGTCCACTGCCCGGCCTGGGCCGGTACGATCCCGCCCGCGCCGGCCGCGGCGTACTTCTCGCTCGCCGAGTGGAAGATCTCGTCGAAGCCGCCCAGCTTGATCGGGATGTAGATGATGGCCACCGCGATCACGATGTAGATCAGCGTGTCCTTCACGAACGCGATCAGGGCGGGGGCGCGCAGGCCCGACGAGTAGGTGTACGCGGCCAGTACGCCGAAGGCGATGAGGAGCGGGAGGTCCTTGACGAACCAGTTCGTGTTCTCGCCGCCGCCGACGCCCATGACGTCCAGCACGGCCTGGATGCCCACCAGTTGGAGCGCGATGTACGGCATGGTCGCGAGGATGCCGGTGACGGCGACGGCGAGGGACAGGCCCTTGGACCCGAAGCGGCCGCGCACGAAGTCCGACGTCGTCACATAGCCGTGCTTGTGCGAGACGGACCACAGGCGGGGCAGGAACGTGAAGACCAGCGGGTAGACCAGGATCGTGTACGGCACGGCGAAGAAGCCGGCCGCGCCCGCCGCGTAGATCGCGGCCGGTACGGCGACGAAGGTGTACGCCGTGTAGAGGTCGCCGCCGAGCAGGAACCAGGTGACCCAGGTGCCGAACGACCGCCCGCCCAGGCCCCATTCGTCGAGGCTGTGCTCGTTGTCGGCCTTGCGCCAGCGCGCGGCCAGGAAGCCCATGACCGTGACGGCCACGAAGAAGATGATGAAGACGGCGAGTGCCACGCCGTTCACGCCGTCGTTCATGCGTCGGCACCGCCCTTCGTGGTGGCGCGGGCGCGCTGGTCACGCTGCCACAGCTGGTACGCGGTCACGGTGAGCACGGTCGAGAGAAGCACCCACAGCATCTGGTACCAGTAGAAGAAGGGGATGCCGATGAAGGCCGGGTCGACCTTCGCGTACGAGCCGACCCACAGCATGGCCACGAAGGGGGCGATCAGGCAGAGGGCGATCACCACGCGGAGCGGTGTCACCACCCGGACCGGTGTCACCACCGGTGGTTTCGCTTCCGGCACGTCTGACATGGGCGGCTCCGTCCCCTCGCTGGTCACCTGTGCAATGCGCAGGAAATCTAGGCGACGGTTCCGCTTTATGGAACCCCATCCCCGGCGGTGGATGTGGAGGGTTGGTGTGCGGGAGCGCGGGCGGGCCGGCCGGTGAACTCCCTTGCCGGGCCGCGCGTTGCCCCCACGGCCCGGAGCGGAGCCGGCCGCGTCGCGTACCGGACCCGCCGCGCCTCGGCCGGGACCGTGCCTCGAACGTGAACGCGAAGTGGTACCGCGGGGCCCGCGGGGGACCGTCGGTCACCCCGGCCTCGGGGACACCGGTGTCTCAGTCCTGCGGGCGCTTGAGCCTGGCCACGAACTTGTAGCGGTCGCCCCGGTACACCGAGCGCACCCACTCCACCGGTTCGCCCTGCCGGTCGATCGAGTGCCGGGACAGCATCAGCATGGGCAGACCGACGTCGGTGCCGAGCAGTCCGGCCTCGCGCGGGGTGGCCAGCGAGGTCTCGATGGTCTCCTCGGCCTCCGCGAGGTGGACGTCGTACACCTCGGCGAGCGCGGTGTAGAGCGAGGTGTACTTGACGAGCGACCGGCGCAGCGCGGGGAAGCGCTTCGCGGACAGATGGGTCGTCTCGATGGCCATCGGCTCGCCGCTGGCCAGGCGCAGCCGCTCGATGCGCAGCACCCGGCCGCCGGCCGAGATGTCGAGCAGTTCCGCGAGGGTCTCGTCGGCGGTGATGTAGCCGATGTCCAGGAGCTGCGAGGTGGGCTCCAGCCCCTGGGCGCGCATGTCCTCGGTGTACGAGGTGAGCTGGAGCGCCTGGGAGACCTTGGGCTTGGCGACGAAGGTGCCCTTGCCCTGGATGCGTTCGAGCCGGCCCTCGACGACGAGTTCCTGGAGGGCCTGGCGCACGGTCGTGCGCGAGGTGTCGAACTCGGCGGCGAGAGTGCGCTCGGGCGGCACCGGTGTGCCGGGCGGCAGAGTGTCCGTCATGTCGAGCAGGTGCTTCTTGAGGCGGTAGTACTTGGGCACGCGCGCGGTACGGATGGGGGCCCCACCCTCGTTCTCCGCACTGCTGACGTCGGTGCTCATGCTCTGCCTTCCCGGCTCCGGGTGCCGAAGCGACCGGCATCCCGCCGGTCACGGGTCACATCGTGGCACGGCTTCGTGTGCGAGTGTCTCCCGCACGCTCCGTGATCCCCTCTATATACCGTCGGCGTACCTGTTGGTCTAGTCCATCGTGCGCGCGGGGTTCCTGAACAGCCCTGCCGTTTATGCCACTTACCTACTTAAAGGTCCTTGCATATGTAGGTCCCATAACGGACGGTCGGCCGGGCTTACACACCCTTGACACCCCTCTAGGTCTAGGCCAAGCTCCCCGTACTGGTCTACACCATTGGTCCAGGTCCCAGCCCCACGGGCAGTAATCGGCAGCGATTCGGCGTGTGTCACCGCGGTGGGCAGGGGGGTTTGTGGCATCCCTGAGGAGGGTGGCGTGAAGCGGAAGCTGGCAGCTGCGATCGGTATCGCGGGCATGATGGTCTCCATCGCGGCGTGCGGGGGCAGTGACAACAAGTCCGGGGGATCGGACAAGGGCGCGGACGCCAAGGAACTGACCGTCTGGCTCACGGTGGACGCCCAGAACAACTGGCCCGAGCTGGTCAAGGCCGCGGACGCCGCGGTGAAGGCGAAGCACCCGGGCGTCAAGATCAACCACGAGTACTACGGCTGGCCGGACAAGAACACCAAGCTCGACGCCGTCCTCGCCACCGACAAGGCCCCCGACGTGGTCGAGATGGGCAACACCGAGATGCTCGGCTACATGGTCAAGGGAGCCTTCGCCCCCGTCGACGCCTCGAAGTTCGACAACTCGGCCGGGTGGCTCGACGGCCTGAAGGCATCGGTCACGTACGAGGACAAGACCTACGGCGTGCCGTACTACGCCGGCGGCCGCGTCGGCAACTGGCGCAAGGACGTGGCGGCTTCGGCCGGCATCAAGGCGACCCCGAAGACGTACCAGGAGCTCACCTCCGACCTGGACAAGATCCAGAAGAAGGAGGGGAGCAAGTTCAACGCCTGGTACCAGCCCACCCGCGACTGGTACGCCGCGATGTCCTTCGTCTACGACGCCGGCGGCTCCATCGCCACGGACGAGGGCGGCCAGTGGAAGGCCAACCTCTCCTCGCCCGAGTCGGTCAAGGGCCTCAACGAGTTCAAGAACGTCGTCGACAAGTACATGCACGGCGACAAGACCAAGGACGAGTCCGACCGCTACATCGTCTACGGCCAGGGCAAGTCCGCCATGATCTTCGGTGCCGCCTGGGAGGGCGCGACCTCCGAGGACCCGAAGAACGACAAGACCGGCAAGCTCAAGGGCAACCTCGAGAACTTCGTGATGCCCGGCCCGTCCGGCAAGAACCTGCCCGTCTTCCTCGGCGGCTCCGACCTCGCCGTCCCGGTGAAGTCCAAGGCGCAGGCCCTCGCCGGCGAGTGGATCAACGCCTTCACGGGCTCCACGGGCCAGAAGGGCCTGATGGGCAAGGGCAACCTGCCCAACAACAAGACCGACCTCGCGACCCTCAAGAACGACCCGGCGACGGTCGTCCCGGCCACCGCGGCCGAGAGCAGCTGGTTCGTGCCGATGGCGCCGGGCTGGGGCCAGGTCGAGAAGGCCCAGGTCCTGCAGACGATGCTGCAGAACATCGGCACCGGCAAGAAGTCGGTCGAGGCCGCCGCGAAGGAAGCGGACGCCGCGATCGACAAGGTCATCAACACCAAGTGACCTGAGCGCAGGGCCCCGTCGGACCCCGGGGAGTGCTTCCGGGGACGGGGCCCTGCTTCTCGTACGACCTGAGGGACCGCTGAGGAGCGCGCGATGAGTGCCGCAGACACGACCACCCCGACCAAGGCGCCACCGGCACGGCAGACATCGCCACCGACGGCCCCCCGTGCGCCGCGCAGAAGGCGGGCCCCCGGCGGAACCGCCGTCCCCTGGGCGCTGCTCGCCCCCTGTCTGCTCATCCTCGCGCTGGTCATGGGCTACCCCCTGGTCCGGCTCGTCACCCTGTCCTTCCAGAAGTTCGGCCAGTCCCAGCTCTGGGGCTTCCAGCCGGCCGAGTCGGTCGGCTTCGACAACTTCACCAAGGTGCTCGGCGACGGCGAGTTCTGGTCCGTCGTCCTGCGCACGATCGTCTTCGCCGGCGGGTCCGTCGTCTTCACGATGGTCGCCGGCATGCTGATCGCGCTGCTCCTCCAGCGCGTCTCCGGCTGGGTCAAGACGCTCGTCAACATCGTCCTGGTGGCCAGCTGGGGCATGCCGATCATCGTGGCCACCACCGTCTTCAAGTGGCTCTTCGACTCGGACTACGGCGTCTTCAACGCGCTGCTGAGCAAGCTGCCGGGCGTCGACATGGTCGGTCACAACTGGTTCGCCAGCGGACCGCAGGGCCTGGCCGTGATCATGCTGCTGGTGGTGTGGGGCGCGGTGCCCTTCGTCGTCATCACGCTCGGCGCGGGCCTGACCCAGGTGCCCAAGGAACTGGAGGAGGCGGCCCGCCTCGACGGCGCGGGCGCCTGGGGCGTCTTCCGCTACGTCACGCTCCCCATCCTCAAGCCGATCGTCGTGATGCTGACGACGCTCTCCGTCATCTGGGACATGGGTGTCTTCCCGCAGGTCTTCGTGATGCGCGGCGGCCACCCCGAGGCCGAGTTCCAGTTGCTCACCACCTACTCCTACGACCGCGCCTTCGTGGTCAACGACTATGCCCAGGGATCGGCGATCGCCCTGCTGACCGTGCTGCTCCTGCTCGGCGTGGTCGCCGTCTACATGCGCCAGATGCTCAAGATCGGAGAGGTCGAATGAGCGCCGTCGTCACACCGAGGCGTACGCCCTCCGGACCCCGGAAGTCCAAGCTCGGCTGGAACGTCCTCGGTCTGCTCGTCTTCGTCGTCGCGGGCTTCCCGGTCTACTGGATGCTGAACACGGCGTTCAAGCCCGCGAAGGACGCCATCGACCCGGATCCGAGCCTGTTCCCCACCGGGGTGACGCTCGACAACTTCCGCCGCGCGCTGGACATCGCGGACTTCTGGGGTCCGGTCGGCCGCAGCCTGATCGTGTCCCTGGCGGTCGTCCTGATCGGCGTCGTCGTGGGCATGCTCGCGGCGCTGGCCATCTCCCGCTTCGCCTTCCGCGGCCGCAAGATCGTGATCGTCGGCATCCTGGCCGTCCAGATGATCCCGTTGGTCGCCATGATCATCCCGGTCTTCCTGCTCCTCAACGACCTCGATCAGTACGACAAACTCTCCGGCCTGATCATCACCTATCTGACCTTCATCCTGCCCTTCACGGTGTGGACGCTGCGCGGTTTCATCGTCAACATCCCGAAGGAGCTGGAGGAGGCGGCCATGGTCGACGGCTGCTCCCGCACCGGCGCCTTCGTGCGGGTGGTCTTCCCGCTCCTCGCCCCCGGCATGGTCGCCACCTCGGTGTACGCCTTCATCCAGGCGTGGAACGAGTACCTCTACGCCCTGATGCTGATGAGCCAGAAGAACCAGACCGCCACCGTCTGGCTCGGCAACTTCACCACCAAGCACGGCACCGAGTACGCCCCGATGATGGCCGGTGCCACCATGATGGCCGTGCCGATCGTCGTGCTCTTCCTCATCGTCCAGCGCAAGATGGCCGCGGGGCTGACCGCGGGCGCCGTGAAGGGATAACACCCCCGATGACGACACTCGCCAGCGGAACAGCCGCGTCCAACGCGGACAAGGATGACCTGACGCGCGACGCGCTGACCGTCCTGCAGCCCGGCTTCACGGGGACCACGGCCCCCGACTGGCTGCTGCGCCGGCTCGGTGAGGGCCTGGCCTCGGTCGGCCTCTTCGGCCGGAACATCGCGTCGCCCGAACAGCTCTCCGCCCTGACGGCCCAGTTGCGCGCGGAGCGCGACGACGTCCTCGTGGCCATCGACGAGGAGGGCGGCGACGTCACCCGTCTGGAGGTCCGGTCCGGCTCCTCCTATCCCGGCAACCACGCGCTGGGCGCGGTGGACGACGTGGAACTGACCAGGGAGGTGGCCTCCGCGCTCGGCCGGCGCCTGGCGGCCTGCGGGGTGAACCTCAACTGGGCCCCGTCCGCGGACGTGAACTCCAACCCCGGCAACCCGGTCATCGGCGTACGGTCCTTCGGCGCCGACACCGACCTGGTGGCCCGGCACACCGCCGCCTACGTCACCGGCCTGCAGTCCGCCGGCGTCGCGGCCTGCACCAAGCACTTCCCCGGGCACGGCGACACGGCGGTCGACTCGCACCACGCCCTGCCACGCATCGACGCCGGCCTGCCGGTCCTCCAGGCGCGCGAACTCGCCCCGTTCCGGGCCGCGATCGCCGCGGGCACCCGTGCGGTGATGAGCGCGCACATCCTGGTCCCGGCCCTGGACCCGGACCGCCCGGCCACGCTCTCGCGCCGCATCCTGACCGGTCTGCTCCGCGAGGAACTCGGCTACGAGGGACTCATCGTCACCGACGGCATGGAGATGCAGGCCATCGCCGCGACGTACGGCATCGAGCGGGGCAGCGTCCTCGCCATCGGGGCCGGCGCCGACGCGATCTGCGTGGGCGGCGGCCTCGCGGACGACGAGACGGTACGACGGCTGCGCGACGCCCTCGTCTCGGCGGTCCGCACCGGCGAACTGGCCGAGGAGCGGCTCGCGGACGCGGCGGCGCGGGTCAGGGCGCTGGCCCGGTGGACGGCCGCCGCGGCGGCGCGGGAGGCGGAGGGCGCGGGCTCCGGCCGCGGTGCGAGCGGCGGGAGTGCCGAGGGCGACGCCGCCGGGATCGGGCTGGTCGCCGCCCGTCGCGCGCTGCGGGTCACCTCCGCCGCGCCGTACACCCCGCTCACCGGCGCTCCCTACGTGGCCGCGCTCACGCCGGTCGCGAACATCGCCGTCGGTGAAGAGACCCCCTGGGGTGTCGCCGCCGAACTGGCCCGGCTGGTGCCCGGCACGGAGACCCGCGGCTTCGCGGGGGACGACGCGGCCGCCGAGGTCCTGGCCGCCGCGGGCTCCCGGCGGATCGTCGCCGTCGTCCGTGACGAACACCGGCACGCCTGGATGGCGACGGCCCTCGACGTCCTGCTGGCCGCCCGCCCCGACACGATCGTCGTGGAGATGGGTGTCCCGCAGGCGCCGCCCCGGGGCGCCCCGCACATCGCGACCCACGGCGCGGCCCGGGTCTGCGGCCGGGCGGCGGCGGAGGTCATCGCGGGGGAGTAGCGGACCCCCGACCCGCGCGCACGAAGGCGCCGGGCACCCTGTCCGACAG